>NZ_JAAKXY010000001.1:0-600000 GCF_011043775.1 Natronolimnobius sp. AArcel1
GACAACTCCAAGCCGCTCTCAGCAACCGCTTCTTTGAGTCACTCGACGATCTTACAACGGCGATTGATACAGCTCTTGACCAGCTCTCTGTACCAGAAGTGAGTAATTATTTCTAACTCCTACTATAATTCAATCCGCAGTTTCACTCTGCAAGCGGTGTCCCCCGTTTGACGTACTATGCGCACTCTCCACCGTTGGCCTTCGTCTCGAGTCTTTATCAGTCTGCATTGCATCGATGATATTATAATACACGTCCGCGAGGATGTGGATATGTCCGAGCAGGCTGGTGGGGATCCGTTGTTCCAGTCCCACGATCCGATCTTCAATCGGAAAGAACTGCTTCACGTTGGCCACGTTCCCGAGGAAGATCGCATCGTCGGGCGCGACGACGAGATTCAGTCCGTCGCGGCCGAAGTCGGGGCGATTACGCGTGGCGATCCACCGAACAACGTGATGATCTACGGGAAAACTGGGACCGGAAAGAGTCTCATTTCCCGCCACGTCGCGACGCGAGCACAGGATGCCGCCCGGAGCAACGACATCGATTGTGGCGTCCTCTACGTTGATTGTTCCGAAGCCAACACAGAGACGCGAGCTACCCGTCAACTCGCACTTAGCCTGAAAGAAGAGACTGGCTACGAGGAACACATTCCGCTTCGTGGCGTTGGGACGATGGAATACTACCAGCACATCTGGGGAATTCTCCAGCAATGTTTCGACGCCATCGTCGTCATCTTAGACGAGATCGACAAACTCGACAACAGTAACATCTTGATGCAACTCTCGCGCGCTCGAGAGGCCCAGAAGACCGACGCCTACATCGGCGTCATTGGAATCAGTAACAAGATTCAATACCGCGAAACCTTAGACGAGCGCATCGACAGCAGTTTTGGCCATCGCGAACTCTTCTTCCATCCCTACGACGCCTCCCAACTGCGTGAGATCATGCGCAACCGTGAGGATGCCTTCCAGCCATCCGTCCTCGAGGACGGAACAATCGAACTCTGTGCGGCACTCGCCGCGAAGAAACACGGTGACGCCCGCAAGGCAATCGAGATTCTGAAAGAAGCGGGTGAACTTGCGCGACGAACCGATTCCAAACTCGTCGCCGAAGATCATATCCAGCAGGCCCAGGAGGTCGCCGAAATCAACCGCATCGAGGAACTCACGAGCGGGGCGACAGTTCATGCAAAACTCGCTCTCTACGCGCTCGCAAGTCGCATCATCACTGGCGACCGTGAGACGTACAAGACTCGCGAGATCTTCGAGCGCTATGTCAGCATCTGCGAACTGGTCGCAAACGATCCGATCACCGAGAACGGGCTCTACCGCCAACTCAAAGAACAGGCCTTCCTCGGCGTCATCGAATCCGAAAAGACCGGCGGCGGCCGCTCGCAGGGCAGCTATCTCCTGCATCGGCTCGTCACTGATCCAAAACACATCGTCAAAGCCGTTCGCCGAGACTCCTCGCTCGAGGACCTGCCGACGTATGACCACCTCGTCGAACGGAGTAACGAACTCCAGAATCGCGACGCTGACCTGTCGACGTTCTCCTAACGTCTGTCTCCCCCACACGCCGTCGGGCTGTTTTCACTCTGAACAAGGGGTGTGGGTGGGCTTCGGCGCTGGTTGCGTTACGTCATGCCAAGTAACGACACACCCGCGAGTGACGCCGCGACGAGTGCAAGCGTCCACGCGCCGAGACCAACCGTGAGCCAGCCAATCGTCGTCTTCCGACTCGAGCCGGCGGACACTGCCAACATCGCCGTGAGGTGAATCCCGGCTAAAATCGGACCGGCAAAGGATAGGCCAACGAGTCCGTATCGCTCCCAGATGCGGCGGGCACGTGCGTATCGCCCACTCGAGTCCTCTCCCTCATTGGCAGTTCGCTGGGACCACCACGCAAGCAATCGGTGTTGGGCGAGGACGATCACGCTGACGATTGTGATGCTCCCAGCGAACGCCACCAGCCCGGTGACGACTGGGTCCAGACCAAGGCCGATTGCGACCGGAATGACGATGAACGGCTCGATTGCGGGAACCATCGTCAGGACGAACACGAGCAGGTACTGCCAGACGCCGCTTGTCTCCTCGAGAAGCGAGTCTGCTTCGGCCTCGACGAGGGCAGGGACGGGACTAAATGCGGACTCGAGAAGCAGGGGGTTGAACACGGACTCGACGAAGAGAGACTGCAGTGCCATGGGAAGTGCCTCGAGTGTTTGTGTAGTGACACTCACAGACGGGAGGAAAAGTCGTTTCGATTGTCGCCGTCCTTGGGCCCGATTCGGATACCTGGAGACGATTCGGACGACGTTTCCAGCCCAGTAGCCCGGCAGTAGCTTTTTGGTTCGGATCTGCGACGACGAACACATGACCGGACGGTACTACGAAGAATTCACGGTCGGCGAGACGATTGCCCACGAGCGCCGGCGGACCATCTCCGAGAGCGACAACCAGCGCTTCTGTGATGTGACGATGAACCAGCAGCCGCTGCATCTCGATGCGGAGTTCGCCGCCGAGACGCAGTTCGGCGACCGACTCGTCAACGGCCTCTACACGCTATCGCTTGCGGTCGGAATCTCGATCCCCGAGATGACCGACGGCACAATCGTCGCGAATCTCTCCTACGATAACGTCGAACACCCCGAGCCTGTCTTTCACGGCGATACGATCCGCGCTGAGTCGACGGTAACGGACAAACGCGAAACCAGCGACGGCGAGCGTGGCATCGTCACGATGGCCGTCGAAGTGTTCAATCAGGACGACGACCTCGTCTGCTCGTTCGAGCGCACTGTCCTCTCACTGAAACGGGAACACGCCGAAACCGGTGGTGAGGGCGATGGCAACTGAAACGCCTGCGACACTCGAGAGCGACGCGACCGCCGGCGACCTCGAGTGGCTCTCGCTCGAGGATGGCGAGGAAATCGTCTGGGCCGGCGGGCCAGATCGACGAACGCTCCTGCCAGCGTTTCTGATTGGCATCCCGCTTGCAATCGTCCTGATCGGGATTCTCATCATCGTCGGCGAGTACCTACGGATTACGAACACGAGCTACGTAGTCACAACCCGCGCAGTATACCGAAAATCCGGTGTACTCTCGCGTGATGTCAAGCGAATTGAACACGAGAAAGTCCAAGATATCTCCTACACGCAGTCGGCACTTGGGAACCACTTTGGGTATGGCACCGTCGAAGTCAGCACGGCGGGTGGCGCTGGCGTCGAAATGGCGTTTTCGTCCGTTCCGGAGCCACGAGACGTCCAGCACCTGATCGGCGAGCAGCGAAAGCGCTCTCGCTCGAGTGCTGGCTCTCGAGGTGACGACGTTGACCGACCTGCTGACGACGTGCTCGAGGAAATCGTCACCGAACTGCGCGAGATTCGGACGCTGCTCGAGGAGTCAGAAACACAGCAGCGATCAGGATCACCCGCTGACCCGGATGATTCCACGACGCGAACGTCCTCGAGTGGCCACCGATCACGATGATAGACGACACCAGCGAGGGGCGTGGGAACCCCGTCGACGCAGGCGACCTCGAGTGGCTCGTCCTCGAGTCCGATGAGGAGATTCGCGTCCGAACAGGTCCGCGAATCCAGACTGTGTACCCGTGGCTTGCGATTGCGCTTGTCGGCGTGGCCGTCGTCAGCATCGCCGTCTGGATCGAGGTTATCTCGCTGCTCGGCGCGCTCTGGATTCCGGTGTTCGTCGCCCCCGCTATCTGGCAGTACGCACAGGTGACGCGGACGGCGTTCCTCGTGACAACGCACCGTGTTGCGGTCCGCAGCGGCGTCTTTGGACGCTCTGTTCGCGTCGTCGGCCTCGAGCGCGTCCAGAACACGACCCGGAAACAACACGCACTCGGCCGGCTGGCGGGCTACGGCACCGTGACGATTGAAACCGCAAGTGGCTCGATACTGACGTTCTGGAACGTCGAGGAGCCAGCGTCGGTGCAGGCCTCACTCGAGTCCGTGACCCAGTCTGGCAACGGCGACATCGAGGACCCGGCTGCCGTTCCGGGCTCGAGCGCACAGTGGCAGGCCGTACTCGAGGAGGTCCGAGGCTGGCGACGAGCACTCGAGCAGACGCGCTCGAACTGACCGGCTCGTGGTGTGTAACCGAATAACAAACTACCGACACGATTTTTATACGACCGGCCAACTGGGACGGTATGGGTGACCTGCTTCCCGAAATAATCGAGACGGACCGGTTACGATTCGACGCGATCCGTCCCGAGTCGGTCGACGTCTTCGACCTCTATGCGATCTGTTCGTCGGATCCCGGAATCGACGAGATTACCGAGTATATGACGTGGGATCCACACGACACGCCAAAGGAGGCCCAGGAGTTCATCGAGCGCGTGAGCGACCAGTACGACGACGGCGACGGTGTCTCGTACCTGATTCGGCCGCGAACAGATGCCGGCGAAACCGGTGCCGGCGAAATTGCGGGCACCGGCGGCTTCGGCATCGACTGGGAGAAACGCACAATGACGATGGGCGTCTGGCTCCGCAAACGATTCTGGGGTCGGGGCTACTCCGGCGAACGCGCCGCTGCCTTCCTCGAGCTTGCGTTCGACCGCCTCGATCTCGAGGTCGTCGCAGCCGCTGCACACGTCGATAACGAGCAATCGAATCGCGCGATTGAGAAGTACGTCGACGCGCACGGCGGCCAACGTGATGGCTGCCTGCGAAACCATATCGTGATCGACGGCGAGCCGGTTGATTGCTATCGGTATACAATCTCGAGCGAGGAGTGGGTTGCAAATCGAAGCGATCTGACGGTGCAGTTTCGCGACTGACCTCAGATGACCAGCGAGATCATGTACATGTTGATAAAGACAGCGAGCAGCCATGGCAGGGCAAGCCCGGCTGGAACGATCGGTCGGTATGCGCGAGGCAGCAGTGGGCGACAGACAAGCCCAACGCCGATTGCGAACGCCTTCAGGACCAGCATTCCCGCGAGTCCGTAGCCCTCGATTGCACCGCGCGCAATTGGATTCGATTCGGCCAGCCCCAGGTGCAAGCCGACGAACGTCGTCACGACGTCGCCGACCAGTGAAATGGCGACGAGCACCCAGAGCGCGCGCTCGAGTTGGACCGGTGTCACGTCGATTGGCAGTGAGTGGTGTCTGTAGGCACCGTCGGAACTCATACGCGCTCGTCCGGAATCGAACCGGACTGCCACGAACAGGTGGCGGGAACCAACAGAGCGTGCGACAGGGCCGCACGCATCGGTTCCAGTACTGACAGTATTGTTATGGCAGCCGTAGAACGCGAGCGCTCGCAGTAAGGGCTGATAACCGTCAAGAAGGGAGTGACTTACCACCAGAAATGCGCTGACTCGAGGCTACAGCACCGTCCCGTGCTTTTTGTCAGGAAGGGATTTCTCGACGTCTTCATAGAACGCAAAGCGAGCGGCCAGTTCACCTCGGAGCCGACTCGGCGGGATGAGTTCGTCGATGACAACTTCACTGGCCATCCGATGGACGTCGATGTCTTCGCGGTACTCCTCGCGCAGTTCCTGCTCGCGTTTGGCTCGCTCCTCGGGGTCGTCAATTTCTGAAAGCTTGCGCGCGTAGACGGCGTTGATGGCAGCTTCCGGCCCCATAATCGCAATCTCACCCGACGGGAGTCCGATGACGCTCTCGGGGTCGTAGGCCGGCCCGCCCATCGCGTAAATGCCAGCGCCGTAGGCCTTGCGAACGACGACAGTCTGTTGGGGGACAGTTGCAGCCGACGTTGCGTAGATCAATTTCTTGCCCTGCTCGAGGATGCCGTCTTGTTCGACCTGTGAGCCAGCCATGAAGCCGGGCGTGTCACAGAGATACAGCAGCGGGATGTTGAACGCGTCCGCCGTCCAAATGAACTGGGCGGCCTTTTCGGCGGCATCGGGGAAGATCGCTCCCGCCCGCTGTGCTGGCTGGTTCGCGACGATTCCGATTGGTCGGCCGTCGATCCGAGCGAACGCGGTCAGGATCTCTTTCCCGTACTCTGGGCGCAACTCGAGGACCGAGCCTGAATCGACGAGTCGGTCGATCACGTCAGTCATGTCGTAGCTTTCGTTTGGCCGTTCGGGTACGACCGCGTCGATTCCGTCCGGCGAGTTTGCGGGTGCTGTACCGGCTTGCTGTGGTGGTTTCTCGTCGGCGTTGTCCGGCAGATACGTCAGCAACTGGGCAGCGAGTTCGCGGGCGTGTTCCTCGTCTCGTGCGACGAGATCCGCAGAGCCGGACTCTCGAGCGTGGACTTGTGGGCCACCCAACTCCTCGAGTGAGATGTCTTCGCCGGTGACCATCTGGACCATTCGGGGGCTTGCAATAGCCATCGCGGACATGTTTTCGACCATAATGGTGAAGTCCGCAAAGACGGGCGTGTAGGCGGCACCGGCGATACACGGGCCGTAGAGCACACAGATCTGAGGGACGCGACCCGACAACATCGAGTGGTTGTAGTAGTATTTTCCAATCCCCTCGCGATTGGCGAAGAAGCCGGTCTGTTGGTCGATTCGCCCGCCCGACGAATCCATCAAATACAGCACTGGCCGGCCGGTTTTCAGCGCGCGCTGTTGCATCCGGAGGAACTTTTCGACGCCCTTGGCGGCCATGCTGCCCCGCTTGACCGTGTAGTCGTTGGCCATAAAGTGCAGGTCCCGGCCCTCGAAGGTCGCGCCGCCCGTAATGAGCCCATCCGCCGGCAGGCGGTCGTCCGTCTCCTCGCCCGCCCCGTCAGGATGCCAGTCATCAAACGCCGCGAACGTTCCATCCTCAAATAGAAACGCATCATCTTCGCCGCCGAACCACAACTCGAGGCGGTCGCGGACGAACAGTTTCTCGTCTAACCCCTCGCGGTACTTCTCGGGACCACCCTCGAGAATGTCTTCAATTTCTGCTTCGAGCGCGCGCTCACGGTCGGTCGGGCCGAGTGGCTCGTCGGTTGCGGCACTTGAGTCGGCTGCTGTGGCGTCGTCTGCTGCACCTGGACGACCATCCGCGTGTCCGTCGTACTCGTGACTGGCTGTCGGCTCAGTTGCCGATCCGACGTAGACGTCGACGGAGTCACCAAGGTGTTCGGCCAGCGCGGCTGCGATCGCTGCGGCTTCTTCCTCGCTTGCCCCCGGTGCGATACGGACTTGCATACCACATGGTGTGTGGGGATTGCTCAAAAAGCCAGCGCGCAGTGTGTCGCGTTGAGAGCGTGCGAACGCACATTTCAGTGGTGCGTATCGAGCAGAGAGGAGAGTGGTTCGCGCCGAGTCGATCACCACGGTTCGGTGGTCGAGGAGTGGACGGATGAGGAGGTTGCGTGTCGGGGAGATGGCGCGAACCTGTCGGGTGTCACTGCCTCCGTGGTCACCAGCACGGAGACAGATAGTGCTCTGATGGGTGCGGCCACGAACGCTTGCGTTCACGCGTGGCGTTTTTATATCGGGTCTGTTATCTCGACAACACATTCTCCGGCTGATGGCTCGAGAATCGACCGCCCTCACAGATCGACTGCGGGCGTGCTACGCTGCTCTTATCTAGCTGGCCCGCACCTGCAAGCAGCACCGCTATACGGCGATTTGTCGTAGGTCTGGTAGCTTTCGACTACCGCGTGTACGTGAACATTAGCTTTGTCGTAACGGGGTGGACCAGCACCTAACCCAGTCGAGTGTATGTCAGACACTGAATCCGAGAGTACCGTCAGGCGGCTCGCCTCACTCCGTGACCGTCTCGAGGCAGGGATGGACCGGCGAGAGTTTTTACGGACCCTCGTCACTGGCGGGTACGCGGTCGGGATGGCCCACTTTCTCGGTGTTGAAGACTTTCTCTCGGCTGCCGACGGAGAGGTGCCGGTTGTCACGGCGGTAGTACGCGAGGATCCATCCGATCCGTACTCACTGACAGAGCGCACGCAGACCGTTCCTGCCGACTGGTACGCGGCCGTCGAGACCGCGACCGAACTGAACGACCGGTTGGCACGACTGGCATTTACTGGCTACCTCGGCAGCGCCGTCGTCCCTGGGAGCTACGACAGTGCCACGGCATCCGTCTCGATCGGTCTCTCGAGCGATGCTGACTCGATTCCGGAGGCGATTTCGGCGTTCGCTGACGATATCTCGATCAACCCCGAGACGTTCATCGAGATAGAGTCGATCGAAGAGGGCCCGGATCCGACGACTGCGGAACCACGATTCGCCAGTCACATCCCCGCCGATGGCCCACCGAGCGGCGTCGCCTGTGAAACATCCTCGAGCATGGCAACGCTATCGCCGGCGCTGTACGATCCCACGGATGAACAGGCCTTTTTTGCGACGGCTGAACACGCTTTCGAGGAAGCGGACTCGGCCATCGGTGAGCGCGTGACGCTGCCCGTCGAAGGCGGCGACCTGCTCACACTCGGGGCCGTCGAACAGGCGTTCCCCGTCGAGGATATCGTTGCAGTCTCTCCAGACGACGGTGACGGCGTTCAGCCCTCGAGTTGGATCGACGCGCCGGAACCGGTTCGTGTCACCGGGCAACTCACGAAGTTCGGCCTTGCCGACCTCATTGCCCGCGACGAGGAACTCGAGAAAGTCGGCGCGTTGACCGGACACACGACGGGACGCATACAGGGGATCGATGCGGTGACCTGTTTTACAGATCATTTCTGTCGGCGTGGCCAGATTCGCTGGGGTGGTGAGATGGATCTCACAGACGGCGATAGCGGCTCCGTGAGTTATTATCCGGATCCGGAAGGTGCCGACGACACCGTGCTCGTTGCTGGACTCAACAACGCCCGCACTTGGTGGCCTGGGCAGAGCTACGTCTGGGGTGTGAGTGCGTACCACCTGACTGAAATGCAGGGCTATCACTTCTAACGATGACAACGACAGATTCCACGCGCGACGGTGACCGACTCTCAACTCTGTTCAGCGCCAGCGTCCGGATCATCGCTGACCTGCTCATCGTCACACTCTGGGTTGTATTCCTCGCGTTGCTGTTTCTCGGAACCGCGTGGCCACGGTGGGCGTTTTATGCCCTGTTACTGGGCGGCGTTGCCGGCTACGTCATGATCACGGCTGCGTGGAGGCGTTAATGTCTTGTCACAGGCTTCTACAGCCAACTCACACAGCCTCGCCGCGCTGTTCTCGTTTCCAGAACAGCACGAGTAGCGTGATGCAGACGATTGCGGCGATGAGATAGCCAACTGCGTTCGGCAACCATGACGACGCACGGACGGCGAGAACGCCGAGCCAGCCCACAATCAGGACGCCTATGACGGTCACGCCAACCGCAAGCAACAGAAAATACGGCCTGATCATTACTCGAGGTTCGTCTCCGTCCGGAAAACCATCGTGCCTGTACCCGCAAGGCATTGGTATCCGCGTCTGGACGAGCCCTGCTGTCCTACACCGATTCTTCAAGACTCGCCTCGAGGCGCTCGAGGAGTCCGTCGTTGCCGACAAATACCGGTGTCCGCTGGTGGACGTCAGTTGGCTCAACCGTGAGCAGTGACTGCTCGCCGTCCGAGGAGGCCCCGCCCGCTTGCTCGACGATGTACCCAATCGGGTTCCCCTCGAACTGCAATCGAAGCTTGCCTTGGGGTGCGGATTCGAGGGCGGGGTATCCGAAGATACCGCCATACGTCATGACCTGATTGACGTCACCGATCATTGCGCCACCATAGCGGAGTTTGAGTTCGGACTCGATTTCTCGGGCGTATGCTTCGAACGTGTCGGTCCAGTTGGGAACGCGTCCGCCAAAACCGTACGCGACGGGGTCTTCGGGAAGCGTCACGTCCTGGTCGATAAGGCGGCGCTCGCCGCCGCTGAGTTCGTACTCTGAGACGGTCTCGTCGGTTGCGATCACCATCGTCGTGATCGGTCCGTAGAGGACGTACCCCGCTGCGACGAGCGTGTCGCCGCGAGCGGGGAGGGAATCAGCGTAAATACCGAAGATTGACCCCATCGCGTTGTTCGACGTGAGGTTCGAGGAGCCATCGAGCGGGTCAACGGCGACCGCGTAGGTGTCGGACGATCCCGGAGCAGCGCCACACTCGAGGACGTCGGATTGTTCTTCGCTTGCATACTGCCCGACGCCGTCGATAGTCGACAGTCGCTCGGCGAGCAACTCATCGGCCCAGATATCGGCTGCGAACTGGGTCTCACCGCTTGGGTTTTCCTCGTCGTCAACGGTGTTACGGCGGCCGACCAGCCCCTGTCGAATCTCCGTCGCTGAGCGAGTGACTGTCGCGACGATGGACTCGACAACTGGATCGGAAACCGTCATCTATTCGGCTGCCTCGAGTGCGGCGTCGGCCGTTTCCTCCTCGAAGATGACCTTCTCGAGGGCGTCGAGGATGTGGGTCGGGTTCTCGCGCTGCCAGACGTTGCGGCCGACGGCGAGGCCAGTACAGCCGGCGTTGACGGCGGCTTCGACGGTCGAGAGGAAGTCGTAGTCCGAGGTTTTCGAGCCACCGCTCATGACGACGTTCATGTTGCCGGCGGCTTTGCAGGCGTGTTCCATCGCGTCGGGACTGCCCGGGTACTTGACTTTCGCGATGTCTGCACCGATCTCGAGAGCGATACGAGTCGCATAGGAGATGGTCGAGGGCTTGGTGTCGTTTTTGAGGCCCTGTCCGCGGGGGTAGGACCACATGACCATCGGCAGGTCGTGGTCGCGGGCAGATTCCTGGGCGTCGCGGAACTCCTCGAACATCTCGACTTCGTGGTTCGAGCCGCTGTAGACGGTAAAGCCGACGGCGTCAGCGCCGAGTTCGGCGGCGTAATCGACTGTGCAGTTGACCGGCGAGTCGGGTTCGCCCATCCAGAGGTTGGAGGTGCCGTTGAGTTTCAAGAGGAGGTTGACGTCGTCCTCGTAGCTTGGGTAGTAGCCCTCGGCGATTCCTTTCTGGACGGCCATCGCCGTGACCGCGTCGTGGGTCGCCGTCTCAAAGACAGTCGCCGGATCGAGCTTTTCCGGGACGTCCTCGAAGTCGACCGGACCGTGTTCCAATCCGTGGTCCATCGCGAGAATCAATGACTTGCCGTCGCGAACGATAGGAGAGTCGTCGATGGGTAGCATTCGGTGTTCACTCCAACAGTCGGCTATATATCTCTGATGATCCTAATTATCGAAATTACTTATTTTAGTAGTAATGATCTCGACAGTCGATTTCGTCGTCGATTGGAAGTGAGTGTATACCGTTCGGTAGCGACTGGATTCGAACATCAATAACACGTCCGCAGTGACACTTCACTCGAGCAATTCCCGGGCGTTGTGTCGCCACGACCGGACGTGCAATACGCTCAACTCGAGGACCTTTGCAACGTCGAAGGCGTTGATCGTCGCTAATCGCTCAGCCGAGATGATGCCGGCGTCGGCGAGTGCTGTTGCATCGTCGGGCCCGACACCGGTCACCGCCTGAACTGGCGTCGGGCGCGGACACGGCCGCTCGGTTGCTTCGTCGGGTTCGGTCTCGACAGCGCGCGTATGGGCGTACTCGAACGCCTGCCAACTTTCGTCGTCGCTGACTGCGATCCATTCTCGCTCGGCGTCGCCCAGGCCGCGTATCTCACTCGAGCGCCGTTCGAGGTCGCCGTCACTGCCACCCTCGAGCGACCACGGAAGGGAGAACCGTCGCCGTAGTGCATCGGCAAGCGAATCGTCGACCGACGAATCGAGCAGTTCGCGGTACGAGCAGTCCTTCTCGCGGACGGTCTTTGGCTCGATCTCGGCTGCCTCGAGCGCTGCCTGTTCGTCCTCGGTGATCTCGAGGCGACGGTCGCTATCGGTGTCATGCGCCCGGCCCGCATCCGCCGTTGCTGTGGCACTGTCTGCATCGGGAACGTCAGCCTCGTCGAATGAGAAAGTAACGCCGCTGTCAGCGTCCACTTTCGCGTCGGTATTGACGTCAACTTTGATGCCGATATCGATTGTCTCGAGCCCGCTGTCTCCGTTTTTGCCGTCAGTATGCCCCGTTGTCCGTGCCCCGGTGACGACCTCTTTATTACTCACACGACCCACCTGTTATCAGTAGCTCTCACTGTCCACTCTTGAAACTTGTCCCCTGTTCGTGGCGACACCACCCACTGCGCAGCAGACCGTGTGATCCTCCATCACGTTTACCACGCAACCCGTCGAATGCGAGCCATGGTTCGCGACCGGATCGACCGAATCGGCGTCGTCGGCGCAGGGACGATGGGCAGCGGCATTGCACAGGTCGCCGCGATAAACGGCTACGACGTTCGCCTCCGAGACGTCGACCAGGCGTACGTCGAGGACGGCTTCGAAACCATCGAGCACAGCCTCTCGAGGCTCGAGGCCCGCGATGATCTCGAGGAGTCTCCCGACACAATCATCGACCGCATCGGGGGGACGACGTCTCTCGAGACGTTCGCAGACTGCGACCTCGTTATCGAAGCGGTTCTCGAGGACCTCGCAATCAAACAGGACGTCTTCGCCGACCTCGAGCGCGTCTGTGACCAGGACGTAGTGCTCGCGACGAACACGAGCACGCTCTCGATCACCTCGATTGCAAGCGACCTCGAGCACCCCGAGCGCGTCGTGGGGCTGCACTTCATGAACCCCGTGCCGATCATGGAAGGCGTCGAGGTCGTCGTCGGCGAGAAGACAACCGATGAGGTGACCGAGTTAGCGCACGACATCGCTGCAGACCTCGAGAAGACGACCTGGGAGGCTGACGACAAGCCGGGCTTCGTCACGAATCGGATTCTAATGCCCTGGATCAACGAGGGGATTCGCGCCTTCGACGAGGATGTGGCCACGAAGGAGGATATCGACGCGGGAATGGAACTCGGGACGAACGTGCCGATGGGACCGCTGACACTTGCCGATCACATTGGCCTCGACGTCTGTCTGCACGCCACGGAGACGCTCCATGAGGAACTCGGCGACCGATACCAGCCCGCCTATCTACTCAAGCGCAAGGTCGAAGCCGGCGACCTGGGTAAGAAGACGGGCGAAGGATTCTACGAGTACGAGTAGTCAAATGCCGCGATTTTGCGGGACTGGGCTCGGCTGCGTGGCAGTTTTATCATCATCGCTGTGGTTCGATACCCATGACTCACCGCGTCTTCGACAGCGACGAGTTTCAGGGCCAACTCGAGCGCGCGCTCGGAAAAGTGTACTACGGCTGTGCCGAGGTCGGCGAATGTTTCGCAACTGCTGACCGAATCATGGATGGCGATTACGACAGCTGGTACGATGAGTGGTTCGCGACGGCCGAGCGCCTCGAGCAGGTCGGCGCGTCTGCGCAGTCGAGTGGCCACCCCGTCAGCGCTCGCGAGGCGTTTTCCAGAGCATGTGAATACTACCGGTCGGCGTACTACTTTCGCCGGCACGATCTCGAAGATCCCGATCTGCTCGAGGCCTGGCGTCGCCAACGTGAGTGTTTTCGCGCAGCCATGGAACTGTTCGACCACCACAGCGAGATCATCGAGATTCCGTTCGAGGAGACGACGCTCGATGGGTATCTGTTCGCCCCGGACGCATCCGGACAGCCCCGACCGACCGTGATCGGCTTTCCCGGCTACGATTCGCCAGTCGAGGAGTCGTACCCGATGCTCGCCAGCGCCGCCCTCGAGCGTGGCTACACCTGTGTGTTGTTCGAAGGGCCGGGCCAAGGAGGGGCACTCTATGAAACACGCCAGTTCTTCCGACCAGACTACGAGACCGTCCTCGAGTCCGTCGTCGACTACGCCGCTCGCCAACCTGCTGTCGACGCCGCCCGCCTCACGCTGATCGGCCGGAGCTTCGGCGGCTACCTCGCGCCGCGAGCAGCCACCGGCGAGCACCGCTTAGCCGCGCTCGTCGCTGATCCCGGCCTGTACGATCTTGGCAGCCTCGTCGCTGCACTCGTTCCCGAGGAGCTACGCGAGGGCGTGCTCGCCGGCGATAGCGACGCCGATGCCGCCCTCGAGAGCCAACTCGAGGACCCACACGCCCTCGAGTATTTCGGGTCGCGGATGGCCGCCCACGGCGTCGATTCGCTCGGCGAGTACGTCCGCGAACTTCAAGAGTATACGCTCGCGGACCGCCTCGAGTCGATCACGTGCCCGACGCTCGTCACCGGCAACGAATCGGATCGCCTCGCTGTCCAGTCGGCAGACTTCGCCAACGCACTCACTGCGCCGTCGCAGTACATCGAGTTTACCGACGCGGAAGGGGCTGGCGGCCACTGCGAGGGAATGGGGCAGGCGGTGTTCCACCAGCGCCTGTTCGACTGGCTCGACGAGACGCTCGAGCGAGTCGACTCGAGCGCGGAGGCGCAGTAAGCCTCGAGCACCTCACTCCAAATCTTCTTGGCGCTCACAGCCGAGGACTCGAGCAATGGAACACTCGTCCGATGCTGGGACGGATCGCGGCCAACCGGAAGCCAACTCGCGCGTGTCCGCCCGGGTCCAGAAGATCCAACCCCAGCAGATTCGCGTCATGTTCGAACTCGCCAGCGCGGTCGAATCCGAAGCTGACGGCGACGCCGATCTCGTCCACCTCGAGTTCGGCGAACCCGACTTCGAGACGCCCGAAAACGTCGTCGCAGCCGCGTTCGAGGCAGCACGCGAGGGCGAGACGAAGTACACCTCGAACGCGGGACTCCCGGTACTCAGGGAGGCCATCGCAGAGCGCTGCAGCGCCGGCCGAGATCGTCCGGTCGATCCCGATTCGGAGGTCATCGTCACGAACGGCGGCGTCGAGGCGTTACATCTCGCGATTCACACAGTTGCCAATCTCGGCGACGAGGTCGTGATTCCGACACCCGCGTGGCCGAATCCCATCTCGCAGGCGAAACTTGCTGATGCCGTCCCTGTCGAGGTTCCCATGCCCGCTGAGACTGGATTTGAGCCCGACCCGGATCGCATTATCGACGCTATTGGCCCGGAGACAGCCGCCGTCATGTTAACCTCGCCGTCGAACCCAACTGGGCGCGTGTTCTCCGAACCTGCCATCGAGCGCGTCATCGAAGCCGCCGTTTCCCACGAGGCCTACGTCATCGCCGACGAGGTGTACCGAGAGCTGACCTACGAGGAGAGTCCGCCTCGAGCCGTTGCCCTCACTGACCACGACGAGTGGGTGCTCTCGGTCAACTCGACCTCAAAAACGTACGCGATGACCGGCTGGCGCGTCGGCTGGCTCACCGGCCCCGACGACGTGGTCACCGAAATGACAAAGATCCATGAGAGTACAACCTCCTGTGTCAACACGCCCGCGCAGTACGCCGCACTCGAGGCCCTGACCGGTCCCCAAGAACCGTTCGAGAAGATGCACGCTGCCTTTCGCGAGCGACGGGAGTTCGTTATCAGCCGCCTCGAGTCGATTCCCCACATCTCGGTCGCCGACCCCGAAGGCGCGTTCTACGCATTCGTCGACGTGAGCGCGCTTTCGGGCTCGAGTACGGAGATTGCGAAGCGTCTGTTGTACGACTACGGTGTCGTCGCTGCGCCCGGAGCGGCGTTCGGCGCTGGCGGCGAGGGCCACCTGCGACTGAGTTTCGCGAACGACCACACACGGCTCGAGTTGGGACTGGATCGACTCGAGACGATGGTTCGGGACGAACTCGGCGAGAAACGCGAGTAATCGCTTACTGGTGGAGCGGCTGTTCGGCCATAATCTGGCGTAACTCCTCGAGTCGGGCGCGTGAGACGCCCTCTTCGAACTGCTGGATCAGGGTATAGACCTCGGCGCGTGGGACCTTCACGTCACCCTCTTCGACGACATCCTCGGGTCGTTCCTGGAGTTCGCGCATCGTTCCAACCGCGAGCAGGTACGGAATAGCCCACGCCGAGAGGCGATTACCGTGACGTTCCGGCACGACCTCGAGATAGCGATGGGCGTCGTCGAGGTACGTCTCCGCGCGATTGGTCACGCGCTGGATGACGTTCGTGACGCCAGTGTGGTGCGATTCGTCCGTGACGGCCTCGACGTCGACGTTTTCTTCTTCGAGCCACTCGGCGGGGAGATAGACGTTGTTCTCCTCGTGATAATCGTCCTCGACGTCTTTGGCGATGTTAACCAGCTGTAGCAAGAGCGCAAACGAGCGAGCGTTCGCCTGCATCTCTGCGGCTCGCTCCTCGGAGGCTCCCCGGGCGACCAACCCCGTAATCAGCGTGCCGACCGTGCCAGCAGCGTACCAGCAGTACTCCTCGAGTTCCTCGAGTGTCTGCAGGCGCAGCCCGCCTTCGTCGGCGTAGCGGTCGGTGAACATCGCCATCCCGTCGACGAGTTCGCGTACCGGTTCGCGCATGATCTCGCGTGGCTCTTCCTCGAGTGATTCGAACGTTCGAAGGACGCGTGGCGTCTGGGCGACGACTTCCCAGTCTGGGCTTCGGTCGTCTGGAATCCACGGTTTGACATCGTCCATGAACGTCTCGACAGACTGGTCGGTCTCGGGATCGAGTAATTGATCGTACGTCGAGAGCAGTTCGGTCTGTTCAGATGGGGGAATATGTCCCGCATCCTCAATCGTATCTGCAATCCTACATAGGAGATAGCCGAGACAGATGTGTCTCGCCATCGGCTCCTCGAGGCGATCGATCGTGATCGAGAAAGTCCGCGAAACGCCGTGTACCGCGTCGTAACACCACTCGAGATCGGCGTCGGTTGTGAGTTCGGGCTGGCCGGTGGTCATCTACTCGCTCTTACTTAGGGGTCATCCCGGAAAAATATCGTGGTCGCGGCGTGATACACTGTCTGTCCTCCTCGAGAGGTCAAATTTGGTCCCCAGTAGCTCGATGAGGGTGCCCCGGCACCACCCAGGCCAACGGCTTTTCTTGTCGGCGGCGAATGGTGTTCCATGACGGAGACACTTCTCGTCGCAGGCGCACACGGCGCAACAGGACAGCACGTCACGGAGCGGCTTGCAGCACGTGACGAGTACGAGGTGCGTGCGATGATCCGCGACGACGACCAGGCCGACGAACTGGAATCGCTCGGCGGCGATCCGGTCGTGGCTAATCTCACCGAACCCGACTCGCTCGAGTCCGTTGTGGAGGGCTGCGATGGCATCGTGTTCGCTGCGGGATCGAACGGCAACGACGTCTACGGCGTCGACCGCGACGGGGCGATCAACCTGATCGACGCCGCCGAAGACGCAGGCGTCGACCGATTCGTCATGCTCAGTTCGATGGGCACCGACGATCCCGAAGCCGCCCCCGACGCACTCGAAGACTACCTCATCGCGAAAGCCGAAGCCGACGAGTACCTCCGGCAGAGCGGCCTCAGCTACACCATCGTCCGCCCCGGTGAACTAACGACTGACGCCGGCACCGGCGACATTCGAGCAGCCGACAGCCTCGAGATGGACGCCGGTGACATTCCGCACGAAGACGTCGCCGCAGTGCTCGTTACCGCCCTCGAGTTCGATCCTGTCTTCGGCGAAACGGTCGAGATACTGGGTGGTAAGACGGCGATTGAAGACGCACTCGAGGAGATCGGATCGTCGTAACCCGCGCTCGATTTACGCGACAAAATTAGGATTCTGGCTCGTACTCTTCGATAGCGATACGCTCGTCTATGACCGCATCGAACGCGTTGTCCGAGGAAATGACCGAATCCTCATCCGCGTAGGCAATATGATAGGAGTCAAACGCAGTGAGTCCGTTCTGATCCATTAAATCCGCTGCTTGGAACAGTACGTCAGTTTCTTCGGGAACCGTTGCAATCTCGAGAATATACGCGAGCGCCTCCATCCGATCAAATTCAAATCGGTCTGAAATCATAAGCAACTCGAGCAGCGTCGCTCGCGAGGTGTAAATCTCACCCTGATTTTCGAGTGCGATAGTAGCGGCACGCTCTTGGAGCCAGTCGTCGTCTTTCACTAATGCGAGAAAAAAGTCGGTATCTGCGTACATCATCGATAGGTCACGGTTCCATGCTATCGACTGCATCTTCTCGAGCGGCCGTTCGCGCTTCGCGCTTGATTTCTGCGATGGATTTATCGTTGAAGGCATCACCGACAGCCTCACGAAGGCCGTCGATTGGATCGTCAGCAAGTGGGATTAGTTCGACTCGATCCTCGAGTTCAACGACTCGGTATCGATCACCGTGTTTCTCTCGAATCTCGTGCGGGATGACGATTCGACCACGATCATCAGCCTCTGCTGTTTTGCTCATGTGATAGTGGTCTTATGTGGGGATCAAACAAAAATATTCCCACTGTTATTCTAGCGTTCCCCATCACTCATCCGATAAACGCAGGAGTCTCGGCCAGTAACATGGCCATATAATAACCGTCAATATCACCGATCTATTCTGGCTACGAACAGGTACACGTCATTCGTTATGCATTCTTCAAACGGAAGTAAACTGGCTTGAGGTGGTCGTTTTCGGGCGCGAACAGTAAAGGAGGGCCCGCACGTTAGCCCGTATATGGACTTTGCACTCTCGGCCGAACAGGAACAGATTCGCGAGATGGTCGCCGAGTTCGTCGACGAGGAAATCGTCCCCGTTGCGAGCGAAATCGACCACGACGACGAGTTCCCCGCGGAGCTCGTCAGCGAGATGGCCGACCTCGGGCTGCTGGGAATGCCCTTCCCCGAGGAGTACGGCGGTGCAGGCCTGGATTATCACTCCTATGCGATTGGGTTAGAAGAAATCTCTCGAGGTTCCGGTGGACTCGGGACGGTCGTCGCCGCCCACACCTCGCTTGCGGGCAACATGCTCTACGAGTTCGGCGACGAGTCCCAGAAAGAGGAATTCTTGACGCCGCTTGCGGAGGGACGCGACATCGGCGCGTTTGCGCTCTCGGAGGCCGGTGCAGGGAGTGACGTGCCGGCGATGGAGACCACCGCAGAGAAAGACGCCAACGAGTACGTCGTCAACGGCGGCAAGCTCTGGATCTCGAACGGCTCCGTCGCGGACACGGTCACGGTCTTTGCGAAGACAGACCCCGAGGCAGGCAATAAGGGCATTTCGTCGTTCGTCGTCCGCCCCGAAGAAGACGACGGCTTCATCGTCGAAGGGACGGAGGAGAAACTCGGCGATAAGGGCTGTCCGACCGCCGAACTCCGGTTCGATGAGCTTCGACTATCCGAGGACCGCTTGCTCGGCGAGGAAGGCGATGGATTCGTTCACGCGCTGAAGACCCTCAATGGCGGCCGGATAACCATCGCCGCTCGCGGTGTCGGCATCGCCCGTGCAGCCTTTGAGGAGGCCCGCGACTACGCCAACGAGCGCGAGCAGTTCGGCCAGCCAATCGGCGAGTTCCAGTCGATCAAGCACAAACTGGCCGATATGGACACGAAGATTCAGGCCGCGAAGCTGCTCATGCACAAGGCCGCAGACAAGAAAATCCGCGGCGAGAACTACATCAAAGACGCCGCCCAGGCCAAACTCTACGCCTCCGAGGTGAGCCGCGAGGTCGCCAACGAAGGCATCCAGATCCACGGCGGCTACGGCTACACGAAGGACTTCCCCGCCGAGCGATTCTACCGCGACGCCAAACTCAACGAAATCTACGAGGGCACGAGCGAAGTGCTGCGGAATACGATTGGGGATCAGTTGCTCGAGGAGTGAGCCACGAGTACTGACGACCCGTCTGACCACATCTTGATTTTCACGTTCTCGAGTGTGCCCGTTCGTGATGCCAACCGCCGAAGACACCAAGCGGGAGAATCAGCCACCCGGCAGCCATCGCTGCGAAAAGGAGGCCGGCAGGAAACATGATGAATCCGAAGATGATCGCCTCGAGAACGGCCATCTCGCCGGTTGTAACGTTCGAAATGGCGAGAACGACGGCGGGGCCGAGCGCCCCTGCGATGAGACTGCCCATTGCCGTGACGGCCCCGAGGATCGCACCGTGGAACGGGCGGCGCGTCTCGGACGAGATCGTTCGCCAACAGAGCGTCCCGATGAGAAACGCACTCACAATCGAAACTGGGAACGCGAACATGCCGCCGACGAGGACGAATCCGAGCATATCGGACTCGAGTCCTGCGAGCAAGAGCGTCCACGTTCCGCCGAACCAGAGCACGGCTGCGAGCAGTCCCGTCGCGGCCATCGCAATCCCACCGCCAATATCGCGTCGACTCGCATACGGAAGCCGACCCGGCCCATACCGATGGCAAAGTCGTCGTCCCATACCGAATACTATTGTCGAGCCAACATAAACTCTTGTTCCAGAAATTGCTGTTCGAGTCGTCCTCGCTACTCCTCGAGACACTCACAAACCCATTCATAATGCTCCCGAACGCGCCGTTCGCCGCCGTCCGTTAGCGCGTAAACATCGTGCAGTCCCGCGGTCCGTTTCTCGACGAAGCCCGAATCCTCGAGCGCCGAGAGCGTCCCGTAGAACGATTTCGGTTCGATATGCTCGTCGTAGTGGGCCTCGAGTTGCGATTTCAACTGCTGGCTACGCAGTTCACCGTCCTCGCTTGCGACGAGCAGGAAACAGATGTCTCGTCGTCGCCCGCTCTGAAGCCACTTGGTCATACGGCTCTCTCGAGTGGGCAGGCGCTCGAGCGTTACGGTTTCGTTGCTGTGATGCTGTCTCGAGTCGCCCCCACGAGCGCCCACAATATGCCGCCAGCCATTGCGAGCGCGAGGATGAGTGAGGTTCCAACCTCGAGTGAGGCACTCGAGCCGTGGCGTTCGTGGCGAAAGAGCAGCCAGAACCCCTCAGACGCGCCGAAAATCACGTCGCCAGAGCCGACGGCGAGCGAGCCGAGTACGGCGACGATGCCGACAGCGATGAGGCCAGCGAGCGTCCCAACTGCACCGATGACGACGCGAGCGAGGGCGACCGAGCCGCGCCGTCGGGTAATTGTGTCGGTGCTCGAGTCGCTATCTGCAGGCGGGTAGATCGAGAGCCCCTGCACGTCACTCGGCGGATCACTCACACGGACGTTCGTGGGGTACTGCAACAGGGTGCCGGCCATCCAGAGGTCGCCAACGGAGCCGGCGACGTTCGCAGCGAGCGGGATGATCAGGATGCTCGAGGGGACCACAGCCAGCGCGAGCAGGCCAACGGCCGTGATAACGACCAGCGGCGCAAGCAAGATGACGAGCAACTGTGTGCGCGTGAAACTCGCGTCGGTCTCGGCGTAGGCATAGGGTAGGACGAAGTAGGAGACGCCAAGACCGTACGTCGTTTCCCCGCCGTAGACGGCCATGCAGACGCCGTGGAGTAACTCGTGGAGGACGACGACCAGCGCGATCAACACCAACGAGATGACGAGTACGCGATTGATGCCAGTCGGCGTGGCCGCGATGACGATTGGCTCGAGAGGCCGTCCACGAATCATCGCCTGCACGGCGGCGAAGGCGTACGCAGAAACGAAAAACGCGGCTGTTGCGCCGGCGAGCCACTGCCAGGCGACGCGGCGCGTGAGTCGGACCGTCGCAACCGGTTCGGTGGCGTCGCTTCCGGGTCGATCCGCACCACCGTTATCCGCTGGGTCCGAAGCCATGCGACACACGACAGCCAGTCCCGGCGGGGATACAAAATTGGTGTCGGTCTGTCCCCACATCGACGGTCGTCCGAAACCGACACCTTCCCGGTACTGGACTCCCGAACGTGCGTATGACCGATCCGACGCACGAGCCGGATACCGAGACATCCTCCGAAAGCGAGCAAACCGCCACACAGGATGGCATTACGGCGACCTACGACGAAACCGAGTCCGAACGCATCCTCAAGTTCGTTGTAACCGGCGATTCGGAAACGGCCCGCGCCAGCGCCACTGCAGCAATCGCCCAGAACATCGACGGCTACGCCATGCTAAAGGTACGTCCAACCGCCGAGGGCGATGAACTCGAGCGCTACTACGGCTTCGACATGGCTCTCGATCACGTGGGAGAACTACTCGGCGTGTCACCGCACGACCTGCCGGTGCCGGACGCTGCTGCGGACATGGGAATGTGACAGATCGAAGAGGACTCGAGCCAGCGTTCCCAGCAGGGGGTCAAAAGCGGGAATCATAAATACACAGAGTCGAACCTTCCAGACAAGACTAGCCGTGGCAACTGATCCGTTCCCCCGGCCGATCCGGACTCATCGACGCTTTTCTGCACTGCTTGCAGCGACTGCACTCGGCGTCTATCTCTTATTGATCATCGGGGCGACGACCTCGATCACAAACGCCGCGTCGGCCTGCTCGACGTGGCCAGTCTGTCACGCACCGACTGACCCAGTCAGTCAGACCGAACTCGCAATCGCCTGGGGCCACCGCCTCACCGCTGTCGTCGTCGGCCTGCTCGTCGCTGCAACCGCCGTCGTTGGCGCTCTTGGCGACGCCTCGAGTCGCGTGCGCCGAACACTGTTCGCCTCGAGCGCGCTCTACGTCGTCCAGATTGGCGTCGGCGCGGCAACCGCGACGCTCGGCCCGGCCGCAGTCACGCCGGGACTGCATCTCGGACTCGGCGTCGCCATCTTCACCGGCATCGTCCTCGCACTCGCCTGGGATCTCGAACGTGCAACCGGCGACGAGAACGATACCATCGACATGCGCGGTGAACCCGAGCCGATCGAAGCCACTCCCGACGCAGCGGGCAAGCGCCCTCTCCCCGCCGGTGGCATCGCTCGAGCGCGCCTCACCGCCTTTGCGTATTTCAAGATGATGAAGCCGCGGCTGATGTGGCTGCTCTGTCTCGTCGCCGCCGCAGGAATGGCACTCGCTGCCGGCCCCACACTCGATCGCTACACCATCGTCGCGACGCTCGGCGGCGGCGTCCTCGCAATCGGTGCGAGCGGAACGTTCAACCACGTCCTCGAGCGCGATGTCGACCAGAAGATGTCTCGGACTGCGGACCGGCCGCTAGCGAACGACCTGATCCCGGTCTCGCATGCACTCGCGTTCGGCGGCCTGCTGACGGTTGCCTCGCTCGGCGCGTTCGCGACGATCAACATGCTGGCAGCAGCACTCGGACTCGCCGCCATCCTGTTTTACAGCGTTGTCTACACACTCCTGCTGAAACCGAATACGGTCCAGAACACGGTTCTCGGTGGACTTGCGGGTGCGCTGCCAGCGCTGATCGGCTGGGCTGCAGTCACGAACGAAATCGGCATGCCCGCGCTCGCGCTCGCGGGCGTCATTTTCCTCTGGACACCAGCGCACTTTTACAACCTCGCACTGGCGTACAAGGACGACTACGCCCGTGGCGGCTTCCCGATGATGCCGGTTGTTCGCGGCGAAACCGAAACCCGCAAACACATCATCTACTATCTCGCCGCGACGCTCGTCTCTACGGTCGCACTCGCCTGGCTCACCGATCTCGGCGCGCTCTACGCCGCGACAGTCGCCATCTTTGGCGGCATCTTCCTCTGGGCCGCTGTTGTGCTCCACTTCGAGCAAACCGAAGCCGCTGCGTTCCGATCGTTCCACGCCTCGAACGCCTTCCTCGGAGCCGTTCTCGTGGCCGTCCTCGTCGACGCACTCGTCCTCGTCTAACGCTCGAGTATTACTCAGTCATCGCCGTCATCGATATTCCTAACCGCCCGCAATCCCTAGCACCGCCAATGAATCGCCGTTCGTTTCTCGCGACGACCGTTGGCACCGTCACCGTCGCCACAGCGGGCTGTACCTCGCTGCTCGAGGCCTCGATACCTGACGAACTCGAGGATGTTGACCCAGACCAGCAGCTGCCAACGCCGACGCGTGGCGATGGGGCGGTAACGGTCGAGGTCTACGAAGATATGGGCTGTCCGCACTGTCAAGACTTTCAGGCGGACGTGTTTCCGGTGCTCGAGGACGAGTACATTGACCAGGACGAAATCGAGTATCGCCACCACGACTTCGTTGTGATGGCATCAGACGCGTCGCTCGCCATGGCAAACGCCGCGCGTGCAATTCAAGACGAGACGGGGACCGACGACGATCCGAACGGAGAGTTTTTCGCGTACAAAGCAGCGGTAATGGCGGCAGACCCCGACAGCGGCGACGAAATCGCCGCGCTTGCAGATGAGGTCGATGTCGACCCAGAGGTCGTGACTAACGCACTCGAGAACGAGACCTACTACCCAACACTCGCGGCGGACTGGGAGCACGGCGACGAGGAGGGTGTCGAGGGGACGCCGACAGTTATCGTCGACGGCGAGGTGGTCGACGAGCCGACGGACCCGGATGCAGTCGTCGACGCGATTGCGGAAGCGCAGTGAACTCGAGGGCCGCTCGAGATTAGCGGTAGGCCTCGAACTCCTGGCCGAAGATGGCGAAGTAGACGACGCCGATGAGTCCGATAACTGATGCGGCCGTGAACGCGATTTCTGGGGTCGCGTACGCCCAGAGCAGGCCGCCGATGAACCCGCTTGGAATCACGATTGCACCGCGAACGAAGTAGTACGAGCCGGTTACCCGACCGCCAGCGCCCCGTTCTGCGGGACCGACGATCAGCGCCTTGTGAGCAGGTAATCCAGCGAATCGGAGGCCGGAGAAGGCGAATACGGCGATCAGGACCCAGACGTTTGCGGGCGAGAAGATCAACAGTACGGGGAACGCAGCGTAGACGAAAAAGCCGAAGTTGACGACCGGTTTGAGCCCAATCGACTCCGCGAGTTTCGCAGCCGGTGCCATGGTGAGCAACGCGACGAACATCTCGACACCGAGCAGGAGGCCGAAGAAGGCAGCGGGTGCGAGATCAACCGCGCCGACTGCGGGGAGCGTGACCGCGAGCCCGATGTCGAGTTCCTGCGTGATCACCCAGATGAAGAAGATGTAGACCATCCCGTTGGCGAAGCGAACGAACGTATCCGCGACCAACAGAGGTCGCAGCGGGCCCGGAAGCGCCCGTAAGTCGTCCGCAATCTGGCCAAACCCTTCGAACTCCTTGCCGACGCTATCCTCGTCGGCCTCGTACATGACGTGCTGGATGAGCGTCCCCAGAAACGCGAAGACGATCCCGATGACGAGCACCCAGAGGAAGCCGGGCAGGAACTGGTCTGCAACCAGTACGGTGACGATCAGCGGCGCGATCAGAAACGCGGTTCGACGGAACGTTTCCGTGCTGGCGAATCCTTGCGCAAGCCGGCTCGGGTCCGTGGATTGCTTGACGATTGCGTAGTGACCGCCGATGCCGAAGGATTTCCAGCACTGAGCCAGCAACAGGCCGACGAAAATCCAGACCCACGGCTCGAGGACGATAATCCCGAGGTCAATTGAGCCGATGTAGTAGGCGGCCAGCCAGATGCCAAACCCAATCGTCGAAAGAAAGCCGAAGACGGTCAATGCGTACCGAGAGCCGACCCGGTCGGAGACGATGCCGCCGTAGTAGGGATAAACAGCGCCGATGATATTCCCGAGTGCGGCGAACGTACCGACGATGAGTGCGCCTGCGCCGAGTAACTCGAGGTACTCCGCGAGGAATCGGTTGGTCATCTGGAAGCCCAAGCTGAACGCGAACATGGCCAGCGACAGGATGAGAACGTCCCGCTGGAGCGAGAAGAACTGCTTGAACGTATCTAGCGGGCTCGTCTCCTCTGTGTCGACCGTGACTTCTTCGTTTGACATTGATAGTCCTGATTTAGATGGTTACTCGTGTGTGGTCTCGAGGTGATCGAACAGGGCGCGTACGCGGCGCTGAATCTCGTCGCGTTGTGCTCGAGTCGCGTCCAGATCGTCGCCGCCGGGATGCTCGAGGTCCCAGGTCTCCGTCTCCCCGTCCCAATCGTCGGGGACGAACTCGGCGGGCGCACAGCCCATTGTGATGACGTATTCGGCGTCGACGACGTCTGCCGACGTTATTTGACGCGGTTCGCGGTCGCCGATGTCGATTCCCTCTTCCTCGAGTACTGTACGCACGTCATCGTGGACATGGTCTCGCGGATCGACACCGCCGGTGACGATCTCAACGGCGTGTTCGAGGCCCCGGTTTGCCCGTTCCTGTTCGGCGAACGCGGTCGCGAGCTGACTGCGACCGGCGTTTCCGACGCAGACGAACGCCAGTTTGGTCATACGCACATATCATGGGTCGAAGGTATATACATTACCCAATACAGTCAACCGGTATCGATTTACCTCGCGGCCTCGACCTCAAAGTATAGGGAACTATGACCGGCCGGAAGAACGCGATGCTCACGACGGAAGACCGGCGGTGGTTGACTGGTGAGAAACGCTACGACGGCGAGCACGCGAAGCAGCAGCGCTACCAGCGCCGGCGGGATATCCGCGAACGCGTCTCGAACTCGCTGCTTGATTTCTCGGTACTGTTCGAGCATATAGAAGAGGACGAACTCGAGAAACTGTTCGGCACGCCGGGGACGGACCAGACAGAGGTAACTGACGACAGTGCACTTGCTGATGGCATCTGCGATGCGCTCGCGTTCGTGCTTCGGAGTACGGGAATCAACGCCATGCACGATGGCGCGGCCACCGATTCGAACCCGCTCGCAGAGCGCTTGCTCACCGAAGCGCTCTATCGCGCAGGCCGGAAAGACGGCTATCTGGTCCAAAATGTCGATCTCGAGGTCGACGCGATGGCGTTCTCCCGCAAATCGCTGCTCGCGGATTTAGAGGCCGGCAACGACCTCTCGCCGTCCGAACTCAGGGTGTTACTCGAGATCGAGGACGTCGACACGAGCGCGGTGCAAGAACACATTCGGCGGCAACTGCTCGAGGAGTGATGACGCTATTCAGACGCCACCGCCTCGTTTGGGCCGCTAGCAATTCTGGGACAGCATTGCGAAGACGACCCCGATCACGACACACGATACAGGAGCTACTTCAATGACGACCACGACACCCACCGAGATGTTCGAACGCGAACTGCAGAAGCTCTATCACGCCGAACTCGAGATTCTCGACTTGCACGCGGATCTCGCGGCGGCCGCGGCGACCGACGATGTCGCGGCGCTGTTTACGGATCACGAAGCGGATACGGTCGAGCAGATTCACCGGATCGAACGGATATTCGAGGAGTTAGACGAACCGCCGGAAGCCGAGGGGAGTCCGGTCATGGAAGGTATCCTCACCGAAAAGGACGAAATCGTCTCCACGGACGTCCCGCCGGAGCTTCGGGATCTGGATGTTCTCAGTACGGGGATGATGAACGAGCGATTCGAGATCACAGTGCTTGATCGCCTCCTGTTGTTGGCGACGGATCTGGATCTTCCTGACGAGATTACGACCGAACTCGCGACGAACCGTCAGGAGGCGAAGGCTGCACTCACTGCCATGGAAGCAATTGTCGAACGACGGCGTCTCGAGGACGGATGACGGAGTACTGGCGACCCGAGGAACACACGAAGCGACTGCAGACCCAGATCGCGTATACCGCGGAGCAGATTCACTTCCGATTTCAGTGGAACCAGCCAAATCCCGGCGGCTGGATTCACGACATGCTGGTCTACCACAACGGCGAATGGACCCAGTTCGGCGATCCCTCCCCGTGGATGGCCGCCGGTGACGACCACGACCACACTGGATTTTACGAAGATCGCGTGAGCTTCCTGCTCGATGACGGCTCCGTGCGCGGCTTCGAGGAGTTCGGCGGCTGGCTCACCGTTCACACCGGCATGCGGTCATTGCCGAGTGAGGTCTCCGAACAGGCCGTTCGAGCCCACGACCACTTCGGAGACGACGGCCTCGAGAAGACCGATATCCGAAAGTACATTCCACAAGCCTGCGGCGGCGAGTGGTGGGAAAACGACTGGCGCGACGTGCGCTCGGGGGCGGAACTCGAGGCGCTCAAGGCCGACGGGGTCTTTCTCGATCTGCCGATGTGGCGCGCTCACCGCAGCCAGCCAAAGGGCTACGGCACGGACCACCACGTACTGGACTACCGCCATGGCGACCAGGGGCGAAACACGTACACGACGCAGGCGTGGGACCCCGAGGACGGCCCCGAGTACATGTGGGATCCCGAGGTGCTCGAGGGTGGGGCGCTCGATTATGCCGAAATTCGAACCGGCGAATTCCCGGATCAACAGGACGGCACCTATGCTCTCGAACTCGAGGATGCGGTCCCGTTCGATCCCGAGGTCGCCGAGTGGGAGGGCGCGATGATCCCGCGCCGGCCCCTGCAGGAACCCCACGGGAGCGCCGCTGACTGGCAGGCGGATGGGGTCTACGACAAGGATGCCGGAACGTGGACCGTCGAGATGTGGCGGGACTTAGAAACTGACTACCCCACAGACACGACACAACTCGAGCCCGGCGGCGTCTACACGTGGTCGCCAGCGATCCACCACGGCGCGGGCAAGCGCTGGCACTGGGTGGCCTACCCGTACAAACTCGGGCTGGGCGTCAAGCCAACGTATCAGGGCGAGGAGCACGCCAGCGGGACGACCGAACTCATCGCTCAGGAGGTCATCAGCGAGACTCCCGACTGGGATGAGCTTCCGACGTACACGATTCCGCTCATTTTCCCCGGTGTACTCGAGTGGAGCGACCTGACGAGTGACGACCACCCGCGCGCGGATGAGATCCGAAATGCCGAGGTGACGATGTGGGAACTGTACGAGACGGATCCTGAATCGTTCCTCGAGTAATGGGGGCGGTAACGGTGCCGATACCGTACAGGTTACAGCGACGGTGACGGCCCGCTCGAGGAACGAACCTGAAAGATTTGCTACATTTTCTCCGCGATCCGCTCAATCGCCTGCACCAGTCGATAGAGCAGATAGACGAAGGCGAGTACGGCACCGACCAGTATTCCATCCAGTACGAGTCCTGCGGTGACGAGGAAATTGATCCCATATAACAACCCGAAGAGGATCACGAAACCCACGAAAACGAGGACGAGGATCCCGTATCGGTAGAGATCGACTGCAGTCGGCTGCGGTGGAGACATAGCCAAACGATCAAATCACAGAAATAAATATGTTCATGATCAGGGGGCAGTCCGCCTTCGGGATGGTCGCGACATTCGTACCGAAACGGCCGATTTCACCCACTCCCCACTGACGCTTACTCCTCGAGCGCTCGAGCCGCCGCGATGCGCTCGAACTGGTCGTTGCTCAGGTCGAGTTCGACCGCGCCGACGTTCTCCTCGAGTTGGGTTGGTTTTCGCGCGCCGACGATTGGGACGCACGTATAGTCCGGCTGGTCCATCAGCCAGCGCAGCGACACCTGTGCCGGTGAGGCGTCGAGTTCGTCGGCGACGCTCTCGACTGCCTCGAGCACGTCCCACGCCTGGTCCGAGACGTACCAGTCGTCGAACATCTCGTCGAGACTGCCCCGCGAACCGTTCGGCGCTTTGACGCCGCCGCCGTCAGTGCGCTCGTACTTGCCGGTGAGGAAGCCACCCGCAAGCGGCGAGTAGGGACAGACGGCGAGGTCCTGATCGGCACAGACCTCGAGGTAGTCGTTGACCTCGTCGTACTGGACTGCGTTGACCATCGGCTGGGTCACGTCGAAGCGCTCGAGGCCGTTCACGTCGCTTTGCCAGAGCGCCTTCGTCAGCTGCCAGGCAGCCATCGTGGACGCACCGAGGTAGCGAACTTTGCCCTCGCGGACGAGTTGGGTAAGTTCCGAGAGCGTTTCGCGAATCGGCGTGTTCTCGTCCCAGCGGTGGATGTAATAGACATCGAGATAGTCGGTGCCGAGGCGTTCTAAGGTGCCCTCGATCTGGGCGCGGATGTGCTTACGTCCGAGGCCGGAGTCGTTCGGCCCGGGCTCACCCCAGCCGTCAAAGGGGAAGTAGACCTTCGAGGCGATGACGAAGTCCTCGCGGTCGTGGTCCTCGAGCCACTCACCGATCCACTCCTCGCTGGTGCCGTTTGGATTGCCGTAGACGTTCGCGGTGTCGATGAAGTTGACACCGTTCTCCCAGGCGGTATCGAGCAAGTCGTGAGCCGCCGTCCGGTCCGTCTCGACGACGCCGCCACTTTCCATCGCGAATCGCCAGGTGCCGAAACAGAGTTTCGAGACCGTTGTCCCCGTGTTGCCGAGTGTCGTGTACTCCATACTCCCTCGAGGATTGGCAAGCAACGGGTAAAACAAATCGGGAAGCGGCGAGTGGAAGGGGGTAGGAATTCACTCGAGTCGGTACCAGTCGAACCGTTCGACGGCGTAGCGGTAAGCGACCGGTGGCGCGATCAGCCCGATGACGAGAATCGTCCACGAGAGCGTCGTGACGGTGCTTGCTTCGAACGTCGCTTCGACCTGCGGGATGATCGTCGCCGTCATCGTGGCGATCTCGGCGATCAACGCCGCCGAGTCGGTATAGAGGACGGTCGCCGCACCAGCAGGCAGCATGATCGCGACTGTGTAGACGAGAAAGGCCATCTTGCTCGGCATGACTGCCTCGCTGTTGTTCGTCACCTTGACGGTCCCGAAGCGGGGAAACACGGAGCCGATGCCGGCCGCGAGTCCTGGGGTGACGAGCGCGCCGACGGCGGAACCAACGACCAGCGCGCCCGTCGCCTCGAGTGAGAGCGGACTCACAAGTCCCATCGCGATTGCGACGATGATGGCGACGGGGACGCCGACGAGCGAACCGGCGATCATCCGCCCTCTGATTGCATCCGTGCCGGAGAGCGTCGACGTGAGGACGGCTGACAACGCCTGGCCGAGGTCGCCGAGCGGGTTGAGCGTGAACAGCACGCCCGCGCCCCAAACGACGTACAGACAGAGCAGGACAGCGAGATACGTCGGGACCGTCCCGGTCTGGATGATCTCCTGGGCGAAAAACAGCGTGCCGAACAGGGGATAGGCAACGTATGCCAGTCGGATCGGCGCGCGTTTTGTCCGGCGAATCGCCGTCACTGCGACGGTCCGCGTCGGCTGGGCGAGCCCGTATGAGAGTAGTTCTGCGAGGCGGTTCGACGAGTCCGCGTCCGAAACAGTCTCGTCACCCGTTCGTGCCGGGTCCGCATACCAGTGGACGCGAGCGACGGCCTCACCAGCGAAAATGGCAAGCGGGGCGACGACCGCCGTGGCGACGAGCGCGCCGATTGCAGCCGTACTCGAGGGAGAGATTCCCGGAATGGCAACCAACAACAGGTGGCCGGGCCAACCGAGCGGGCCATCACCGAGCAAATCAAAGAGGACGGCCGTGATCTCATTGAACCAGCCGGTTGCAATCGAGCCGAAGTACGCAAGAGCAAGCAGGGCAAGCAGCGGGGTGCGATAGCGGGCAATCGGTTCGTAGACGGTGATCAGGTGCCGGAAGCAGACGCCGATGACGAAGCCGACCGGGACTGCGGTTACGAGAAGCAGGACCACCACGAGCGGGGCGATGACGACGGGGAGGATCGTCCCAGTGCCGGAGGCGAAAGCTGACGACAGGACCACCGCGGGCGGGACGACCCACAGTGAAAAGAGCACGATTTCCGCGCCAACCACGCCGACGACGACGTTCCGGAGCCGCGTCGAAATGAGCAGACAGGCGGGCTTGTCGATCTTCGCCGCCGTCGTCACCGTCCGAATCGCAGCCATGAGAACCGCAAAAAGCCAGACTACGGCAACGACGCCTGGGACGATCTCGAGGATCATCGACGCCATCTCCGAATCGACGGCCCCCGCTGCGACCTCCTCGCCGAGTTCCGGGAGCAACAGCAGCGCAACGACCGTCAACGGTCCGAACGCGAAGACGCCGATGGCAGCCATGACGAGAATCTTCGTCCGGTCGCCGGTGACCGCACGAATCGTCCGGCGACACTCCATCCCGGCGATGCTGAGAGCCGCGTTCGTCACTGGGTCTCACCGCCACGAACAACGTTCTCTCCCGGCATTTTCATATCTGATATCAGACCGCCTGCTACGTAAACCGTTTGGACCGTTGTCACACTCAGAACCTGCGATTCATCTGCTGGCGTGTGCTCAAGGCAGCGTGGTTCTGACTGGATCCCTTCGACCTGCGTGGACGAACAGGGCTGCGGACACTGATTCAGGGCAGAGAAACAGAATAAAACGCTTATGTGTCACTGTGAATTATACAATAAAATGAAACTTAGGACGGTCTTGGGTACAGGATCGATGGTATTATTTGCCGGCTGTAGCCTTCCGGTCGTCGATTCTGAGACTACTAGCAGCGATGGTACAACGTCCACTGACGCCGAAGGGACTGTACTCGAGAACTGCCCTCTCGAGTCCACAGCGTGGCCGTGCTATCGAGGGAATATGGCACAGACGGGGCGCAATCACGTCTCAGTTGAGCCGCCATATGACGACACAACCATTTTTGAGTTTTCTGAGCCGCTGTCGATTCCGCAACGGTCAACACGAGTAACGCCCGGTGTTGCGGTTACTGAAGACGCTGTCTGTCTGACGACTCTTGATTGGGACCACGAACCACTCGCTGTCGATCCAACTGACGGACGGTTGCTCTGGCGATTTAACCACGTCCTTCGAGAGCAGGACGAACCGATTCGAACGAGCGAGTTCCAGCACACGTCGACGCCGCTCGCTGTCTGTGATTCTGTGATTCTCCAAACGAAGGACCGTCGTTGTCGTATTGACATTCTCGATGGATCGACAGTGTGGGAAGACACAACGTCGATACGTGGTGGTGCCCTGATCGGCAACCGAGACACGATCTACCACCCGGATAGTCTCTGTCGGATTGATCCACAGACCGGTTCTTTAGATGGATGCGTTCACGACAGTGAGTCCGGTATCCTGTACGGATTTGCCGTTTCTGATGACTATATCGTCGCTAGTTCCGGCTATGGGGCCGGCCGTGTCATTGCCTACAATACAGCTGATTGGTCTCTCGAGTGGAAAGAACCGACGCCAAGCGGTATTCGCGGTGGCCCCACAATCCACAACGGGCGTGCGTTCGTTTCCATTAGTCAGGGGACCAAAGCGCTGTCAATTCGGGAGGCCCAACTGAGAGCGTACGACCTCGAGACGGGTACAGAACGCTGGCAAACGAGCGTCCCCGATACGGTCGGTGCGCCATCGCACGACGAAGACGGGACAGTGTATCTCCCACACACTGATGACGTGGTACACGGCTACGACGAAACCGACGGCGAACAGGTCTGGTCCGCAAATATCGAGGACTCACTCGAGGACTTCGTCGGCGACCCGTCGACGTGCTACCCGCCGCTGATCACCGACGAGACGATGATCCTCGCCGGTCGTGACGGTATCGTGATCGTCGACCGAGACGACGGCTCTCATCGCTGGTCGGCAGCACAGACGATTGTTGGCGCACCCGCGGTGACCGCTGACGGGCTGTTTCTTGCGACTCGCGACGGCGTGACCGTCGTTCGCTAATCGCTTTCGTTTGGGGTCCCAGACTGTCCGCACTCGAGGCTGCATCCGAGCCTGACAACGGTGTCATGGATTTAACTGGATGCGAGCGCAACGGAGGGTATGGTTCCGTCTCCGTCGTCGCCTGCAGCGCCGTCAGGACCGCCGTCCAGCGCTGGGACAACCGTGATCGAGACTGCCGACCTCACGAAGCAATACGGCGAGACCACTGCCGTTTCTGGACTCTCACTCGAGGTCGACCGTGGAACCGTCTACGGCTTTCTCGGCCCGAACGGCGCAGGAAAGACGACGACGATGCGGATGCTGACGACGCTCACCCAGCCCACTTCGGGGACGGCCCGCGTCGCCGGCCACCCGATCACTGACCGCGAGGCTGTCACGCCCCACATTGGCTATCTCCCTGAGGAGCCGCCGATCTACGACGAACTCTCCGGGCGCGAGCAACTCGAGTACGTCGCCGGACTGCGTGATCTGCCAGCCGAGGATGCAAGCGAGCGCATCGAGTCGCTGCTCGAGCGCTTTGGCCTGCTCGAGGATGCGGACAAGCGCATCGGCGACTACTCGAAGGGGATGCGCCAGAAAGTCGGCGTGATTCAGGCGGTGTTGCACGAGCCGGCCGTTGCCTTCCTCGACGAGCCGACGAGCGGACTCGACCCGCGTGCGGCACGGACGATGCGCGAGACAATCGCCGATTTGGCCGACCGGGAGATGACCATCTTCCTCTCGACGCACATCCTCCCCGTGGTCGACGAACTGGCGGATGAAATCGGCGTCCTCCACGGCGGCGAACTCGTCGCACAGGGCGACCCCGAAACCCTCAAATCCCGCGCTGAAACCGGCGAAGCCCGCAGTCTCGAGGATGCCTTCCTCGAAGTCACGCAGGAACACGGCGAGGAAGCCTCGAGGCGGTCGGCGGAAGCGTCGCCTGAGTAAGGCCGCGTACTATCAATTCTGTTTCTATTTTTGGAGGTATGCATAAATAGTGGTGTGCTGTCATATTTACTATGTACTGGTCTCGGCCCACCGCGACGACGCTCGCGCTCGCCGCCGTCGGCGGGCTCGTAAACGTCGCCGTCGTGTTCACGCTCTACGTCCGCGCGGCGTACCCCATCCTCGAGTCGACTGGCGATATCGCCGTCCTCGCGGTGGCGCTGTTCGCAGTCGGCGCGACTGCGGTGTTCGCTTCGGCGTACACGCGATTGCTTACGCCCGCACTCGGCTGGATCGCGGCACTGGCGGGCACCGCGTACTACGAACTGACGACGCCGATGCCTGACTGGGGCGAACTGGATGGGCACGTCATCGTCGAGGGTCCGACTCACGTTGCCAGCTACGCCAACACGTGGTACGTCTGGCTCGCGCTCGCGTTGTTCGTCGGCGTCCTCGAGTTTGGCATTCGACGCGGCTACGGGCTCGGCGAGCAGTCTCTCCGAAACCTTCCCGACCTGCCGCTGTCGCGAGCGGACCTCGCACGCACCGTCGTCGGTTTCGGTGCACTGGTCGGCGTCGCAACGATGCTGTTGACGATTCGATCCGGTTTGCCACACCTCGAAACGGCGCTGGCCATCGCCGTTCTCGCGACCGCTGTCGCCGCAGTCCCCCTCGCAGCGTTGCTCGCTCGAGGCATGGTCCTCCCAACCATGCTGTTCGTACCCGTTCCATATCTGCTGATCTACGAGGTGTTCGTCACCACCGACAGCCCGGTCCACATCCTCCTGTTCGGACCCTACGCAGTCGTCCTCGCTCTCGCGTGGGCGCTCGAGGCTCTGCTCCGGTCGCGGCTGCGAGGCTGGGACGGTGGCCGGTTCACTGACCACAACGCCGCATAGGGGAGACAGTGCGGGCGGACTCGAGTCCGACATCCCTAAGCGCGCGGACTCTGTGGTTCGGATATGGAGTATCACGAGGCGGCGGACGCGCTCTTCGGGCTACGGCGGTTCGGTCCGAAACCGGGCACGGAGTCGACGGCCCGACTTCTCGCCCACCTCGAGGACCCCCACGATGGCGTCGATTTCGTGCAGGTTGCCGGCTCGAACGGGAAGGGAAGTACGGCACGGATGCTCGAGCGAACGCTTCGCGAGGCGGGGCTCTCGGTGGGACTGTACACCTCGCCGCATCTCGAGGATCTACGCGAGCGGGTACGGGTTGATGGACGCAAAATTCCACGTTCGGCTGTTTGTGCGTACGTCACAGCCATTCAGGAGTATTTGACGGAGCGGGCTGCCGATGGCGAGTCACCGACTTTCTTCGAGGCGATGACAGCCATGGCGCTGTGGCACTTCGACCGCGAGAACGTCGACGTAGCCGTCCTCGAGGTCGGTATCGGCGGCAAGTTCGACGCCACGAGTGTCGTCGATCCGATTGCGAGCGCAGTGACGAGCGTTACCTTAGAACACACAGGAATTCTGGGTGAGACAGTCGAGGAAATCGCGCGGGATAAGGCCCACGTTGCCCCCGCAGACGCGCCGTTGGTGACCGGCGTCACGGGGTCCCCACTCGAGGCAATTCGCGACGTGGCTGGCGAGGTGGTAACGGTCGGTTCTGCAAGCGAGGGAACCGAAGCGAACGACCGAACACGACCCGACGTTTGCGTCACCTACGACGGGTTGGCGAATCACGCCGAAGCGGGAGTCTCGATCACGGCCGATGACTGGGACCTCGAGACGCAGATTCCGCTACCGGGCGCACACCAGGCCGAAAACGCCGGCATCGCCGCAGCACTCGCCCGACAGGTCGCAGCTGCCTCGAGCGCCGAAATCGCCCGTGGACTGCGAAATGCCCACTGGCCCGGCCGGTTCGAAGTGATGGGGACCGACCCGCTGGTCGTCCTCGATGGCGCACACAATCCGGGTGCCTGCGAACAACTCAGTGCGACGCTCGAGCAGTATGAATACGAAAATCTCACGCTCGTCTTTGGCGCGATGCACGACAAAGACCACCGGGCGATGGCCGACGCCCTGCCAACGCCAGACAGCGTTATCGCAGCAGCGCCGTCTCTCGAGCGCGCCGAAAACCCGGCCGTTCTCGCTGACGTGTTCGACGACGCGGGCGTTTCGACCGTCCAAACGGAATCGGCCGTTGTCGACGCGCTCGAGACCGCGCTCTCGGACGCCGGGGCGGCTGACTGCGTGCTCGTCACTGGGTCGTTGTTTGCGGTCGCCGAAGCCCGCTCGCGCTGGACGCGAACGGACGTGTCGAAACGCATTCGCGACCGCTCGGAGGCTCGCGAGACGCTCGAGGACGCGGATGTGACGCCAGCGACCGCCCGGCGACTCGAGGGCGACGGCGTCCACCGTGTTGTGAAAACGACGCTGCAGCCCCGACAGGCAGACCGATTGCAGGAGGAACTGCTGCGTGTCGGCGGCGACTGTGCCATTGCCGACCACCAGTACGATGGCGAGCGCGTCGAAGCTGTCCTGATGGGCACGCTCACACAGTTCGACCGCCTCGTCGACACACTCGAGTCGGCCTCGGATGGTCTCGATGAGGTCGCACGAGAGTTGCAGCGAACGCTCGCGTTCGATACCGGCCAGCCCGGTGTCGGTGCGTCGACGAGCCACCCCGAGTACCCCTGGACCGACCGTACCGCCGTCATGGGCATTCTAAACGTCACGCCCGACAGTTTCCACGACGGCGGCGAGTACGACGCCCTCGAGGCTGCACTCTCGCAAGCCGAATCGATGGTCGAGGCCGGCGTGGACGTGATCGATGTCGGCGGCGAATCCACGCGTCCCGGCGCAGACCCCGTCTCGACGCAGGACGAAATCGACCGCGTCGTCCCCGTCATCGAACGCATTCGCGACCTCGAGAGCCACATCTCGATTGACACCCGCAAAGCCGCCGTCGCCGAGGCCGCACTCGAGGCTGGCGCGGATATCATCAACGACGTCTCCGGACTCGAGGACCCCGAAATGCGCTTTGTCGCGGCCGAGTACGACGCCGGCCTGATCGTCATGCACAGCATCAACGCGCCCGTCGTGCCGGACCAGGACGTGACCTACGATGACGTCGTCGAGGACGTCATCGACCAACTCTCAGAGCGCGTGTTGCTGGCCGAGAAGGCTGGCGTCGACCGCGACCGACTCATCATCGACCCCGGTATTGGCTTTGGCAAGTCCGCTCGCGAGAGCTTCGAAATGCTCGACCGACTCGGCGAGTTTCGCGCACTCGGCTGTCCCATCCTCGTTGGACACTCCCATAAGTCGATGTTCAGATACGTCGGCGGCGAGGCTGGTGACTGCCTTGCAGAAACCGTCGCGGCGAGCGCACTGGCAGCGGACCGCGGCGCAGATATCGTTCGCGTACACGACGTGCCCGAGAATGTCGCTGCGGTACGGACGGCGCTCGCGACACGCGATCCGGACCAGTTCGAGTGGTAATTTAGGACGTGTTCGGACGGGTTCTCAGAGTCACCTCGAGCAGCCCGTTCTCCATTGGGGCTGTAATCGACAGTCGCTCGAGCAGTGGCGTGAGCGTAACCTGTTCTGCGTGACGATCCCACTGGATGACGCCAGTATCGGCGAGCAGCGGGAGATGAGCGTGAGTCAATAAAAGCTCCACGTCGTTTTGCCGATCGACAGTCACGTGCGCCGGGTTGAGACCGTCTTCAGCGGCCGCAAGTTCGGCTGCTAACCGCGTGACGGACACCGACTTGCGGTGTTGCAACAGGAACTGCAATACGTCCCGCCGCCGTGAATCGGCCAACAGCTCATAGAGCGTGTCGAGAAACGCAGGTGTCCCTGCCTGCTCGAGTCGGAGTTGTTCAACCATGGCCGTCCACTCACAGGTGAGCACGAAAGCTCGACCGCCGGGCTGCTCATGGCCTTTATGTCGATTATACTGGTCTCGATGAATATCCGTGTTAAGTGTTTCGGGAATTGGGGTGATCGAAAGCACTCTGAAGCACTTTGTCGGCCCCGCGCCGAACCCGTTCTGAGAGCGCCTGTACCGAAACGTCGAGTTCTGTCGCCAGTTCCTCGAACGTCACCTCACGCGGGACTTTGAAGTAGCCTTGTTCGACGGCGAGCGAGAGTGCGTCGTACTGTGGGTCGGTCAGATCGTACTTGTGGCCGTCTCGATTCGTGTCGCTCAGTGATGAGACGCGATTGAGTTGATACGAAATGCCGTGAGCGTTACAGTACTGGTTGAACTGGGCGAGCCCAGAGTGGTCGTCGAATCGAATTCGAAACAGCCACTCGTCATCGCTGTGAGCCTCGAGAATCGATGCCTCTGAATCCGTGATTCCGGTAATGAGCTGTTCGGCGGGATCCTCCCATTCGATCTTATACAGCGCGCGGTCGTCGTACGCGTCAAGGACGGTAATCGACCGCACGTTTGGACTGTCGGACATCGTATTCTCGAAGGCCTGCAAGTCGGAGCCATACCCCCAGATGTAGGGCATGATCCGCTTTTCGGCGGGGACGACGCGCTCGAGTTCGACGGAGATGCCGGGGTGTTCAGCGATGATCTGCCCGAGCAGAAACTCGTCGGCTTGAATCGAAATTTCGGCGATGACGGTCATACTGACACGACGTGGTCGGCCGTATTAGACCGCCACCTTGGTGATTCATTGCCTAACCGCTGCAGATGGACGACGAAGACGTTTCCAGCGGACCGAGCTACCAGCGGTGGTGGACGTGCTCTGCGACGTATTCTTCGTAGACATCCTGGGTCGCGCCGTGGGCCTGACTCGAAAGCGACTCGAGGTCCGATACTGCCGCGTTCGAACGGACGTGCTCGGGCGAGGTCGTTCCCGGAATCACGCTCGAGACCGCCTCGTGGTCGAGAATCCAGCACAGCGTGAACTCGGCGGTTGTGAGGTTTTCGGGAACGTGTGCCTCGAGTGCGTCGACAGCGTCGTGGCCAGTCTCGTAGGGGACGCCCGCGAACGTCTCGCCCACGTCGAAGGCCTCCCCCTCGCGGTTGAAGTTGCGGTGGTCGTCTTCGGCGAACTCCTGGTCGCGCTCGAGTGCGCCCGTCAGCAAGCCGGAGGCGTAGGGAACGCGGACGATAACGCCGATATCATTCTTTCGGGCCTGCTCGAAGAACAGTTCGTTCGGACGCTGGCGGAACGGATTGAAGATGATCTGAACCGTCTCGACGACATCGTACTCGATGGCTTTCAGCGCCTCTTCGACCTTCTCGACACTGACGCCCGCGTGGGCGATTTTGCCGTCTGTTTTGAGTTGCTCGAGCGCCTCGAACGTCTCTGGCTGGTAGTACGCCTCGGTCGGCGGACAGTGCAGTTGCAGGAGATCGAGCGTCTCCATCCCGAGGTAGTCGCGGCTCCGGTCGACGAATCCCTCGAGGTTCTCGTGGGTGTAGCGCTCCGCTTCGTGGGGGTCGAGACGTCGCCCTGCTTTGGTCGCGACGAACACGTCGTCATAAGCGTCTTCTTCCTCGAGGACGTGGCCGATGTGGCGTTCGCTGCGCCCATCGCCGTAAACGTCTGCGGTGTCGATGAAGTCGATATCTGCCTCGAGGGCGGTGCGGACGACTTCGCGGCCGGTTTCGTCGCTCACATCGCCCCAACTGCCGCCGATGTTCCAGGTGCCGAGGCCGACTTCCGAGACGGTGTGACCGGTCGAACCGAGTCGTCGATGGTTCATACGTGGTTAGTTGGGCTGGTGGCGGGTATGGGTTTGCCTCGTGGCAATCGCTTCGGCCAGCCTCGAGGGGACAACTAATCGGGCGACTGTGATTGCGTGGGTCCATCGGAGCGCGGGCGTTTTCGTCGGTAGAAGACCAAAACGGCAACACCACCGATCACCGGCACGAGAACGAAGCCAGCGAAGAACGCCATCGCCCAGATATCGGCGCTTTCGATGCCACGACTCCGAGCGTCCTGATAGACCCAGGTGACGCCGGCCATTCCCACCACCACCCCCACTGCGAGGAGAATCTGCACGTCGAGTTGCACCATTGGACGACTCTCTCGCGTAGATGACTAAATAACCCAGTGCGACGCTGACGAAATCCGATGAGTGAGTGCCAGGTGTTCTTCAACGAGTCTCAAACGGTTAGTCGTCCGCGGGGTCAGGAACCTCAGTCTCTGTTGAGGTTGTCAGTCCCTCGAGCGGGACAGCTTCAGTGCCGGTCGTTTCCCGGGTGATCTTCTCGATGCGCTCTTCGGTCGATTCAGGATCGGTCACCCAGTCTTCATAGAAGTCAAACGGACACGCCGATTCCCCATCACCGAGTCCCGCGTCCTCAGTCGCAGTGTAGCCCCGGTGGAGGAGTTTATAGAGGTGATTCTGGCTCTGCCAGTTCTCTCGAGCGTCGCGAATAGCTGAGACGGAAAGTTCCGCGTACTGCCAGACGCCGGGTTCGGAGCCGCACTCGCCTAAGACACGGCCATCGAAGCCGACGATGTTTGACTTCCCAAAGAACGAGTACACTTCGTCCTGACCCGCCATGTTCGCGACAGCGACGTAGGCGTTATTCGCCCATGCGGAGTGGCGAGCGACGATCTCCTGTTGTTCAGCAGCAGGGTACATGTATCCCTGACAGCGAACGATCAGTTCGGCTCCCTTGTAGGCGCAATCACGCCAGATTTCAGGATAGTTACCATCGTCACAGATAATCAGACTAATCTGTAGTCCCTTTGGCCCCTCCGTGACATACGTCTGGTCTCCTGCGGTCCAGCCCTCGATCGGACACCAAGGGATGATTTTGCGATATTTTTGTCGGATCTCTCCTTCGTCGTCGATAAGCAACAGTGTGTTGTAGGGGTTTTTGTCAGGATGTTCCTCATGCTTCTCGCCGGTTAGCGAGAAGACACCCCACACATCGTTCTTACGGCAGGCTTCCGAGAAAATCTCCGTTTCAGGACCCGGTACCTCCGTCGCAAGATCCATCATCTGTTCCTCGTCGTAATTGATCCCTTGCGTGCTGTATTCGGGAAATATAACGAGATCAACGCCAGGTGCGCCCGCTTTGATCCCCTCTATTTTGTCTGCAAGGGCGTGACACTGCTCAAGAACTTCTTCTTTCGTCTCTGGACTCGGTGCATCCGTCTGGTGGACTGCGACGCCGACGGTATCCGGGGATGATGAAATATCTCCGTGCCTCATTAGTACCGTCTGTCAATCAATAACGGAGTTAAAAAAGACTTCTTCTTATATTGTATTACCAGTTGGGAGGATATTAGCTTGTTATTTTAGATTACTATCGTCCAATTATGCACCCATAAAATGGAAAATATCTTATTATAGACTTCCCTCGATTAAGTGCATTTGGGCGAGTTGTGGCTAGTTAATTTGACGTTCGTAGGAATATGGGGGAGAACAACAAGGTCGATGTAGTCACCGCAGCGACGGCAGCACTTCTTCCTCGTAAAACTCGAGTGCGGGCCCCTGCTCCGGGCCGATCTGGTGGAAGTAGACGTGGTCGTAGCCAGTGTCGATGGCCTGCTCGAAGCTATCGATGTGGGCCTGTGGGTCAGGGCTGGTAATTGTCGCGGATTCTTCGATATCGTCTTTATCGACCAGCTGGGCGGCCTGATCGAAGTGTGCCGGTGTCGGAAGTTCCTGGGCAAGTTCGCCCGGAATCGAGCCGTTCGGCCAGTACTCGTACACGGTGTCGACGGCTTCTGCCTCGGTTTCGGCGTAGCACCCATGTAGTTGCGTATACGCCGGCCCGTCGCCGCCGGCGTCCTCGTAGGCCTCGACTGGCGCTTCTTTCGGGCCGGAACACCAGAGCCCGTCAGTTTCCTCGGCGACCCACTCGGCAGTTTGGGGGCCGAAGGCGCTCCCGATCACCGTCGGCTGCTCGTCGGGACAGGTGTAGAGGCGCGCGTTCTCGAGCGTGTAGTGCTCGCCGTGGTGACTGACCGTTTCGCCAGTCCACAGTTTCCGCATGGCCTCGAGTGATTCGTCGAGCATCTCGAGGCGAACGTCGTGTTCGGGCCAGCGGTCGCCGGTGACGTGCTCGTTTAAGTTCTCGCCGGTTCCGATGCCGAACGTGAATCGGTCACCGAACATCTCATCGACTGTGGCGACTGCGTGGGCGACGTTGACCGGATGGATACGAATCGTCGGGCAGGTAACGCCGACGCCAACCTCGATATCGTCGGTCGCCTCGGCGATTGCACCAAGTGTGGACCAGACGAACGGCGATTCGCCCTGTGCTGAGACCCACGGATGGAAGTGATCCGAAATTGAGAGAAAGTCAAAGCCAGCCGCTTCGGCTCGTTTAGCCATTTCAACCAATTCCATCGGTTTGTGCTCCTCGCTCGAGAGGGTGTATCCGAGTTGTGTCATTCCTGACTCGCTACCACGGATTTTGGGGTAATGGTTGAGCCTGCGAGTACGCGGTTCGAGCGAGTGAAACGAGTGAGAACCGCGGCAAAGCGAACGGGGAGCGAAGCGACCCGTGAGCCGCGACCCAAGCAAGAAGTATGTCCACTTGGACAGTAAACGGAGTGAACCGTGCGCCGCGGAGTGAGAACCGCATTACTGCGAATAGTGCGGGATCAGCGACCTCACGAACCGTGCGAACGGGCGCGAAGTTCCCGTGAGCCACAACCCATACGAGAGCTGTGCTACCTCGAGCACCAACCAACAAAACCCCACGAAAACAAGCACGAAACGCGAGCCGCGAAAACGTTCCTTCGTTACTTCCCTTCGAATTCAGGCTCGCCGTCACCCATGAACGCCGTCATGCCCTCCATGAGGTCCTCCGTGCCCATGAGGTGTCCGAACGCGGAGGCTTCGTACTCGAGGCCGGCATCCGTGTCGTCGCGGCCGGCGAGCATCGCGCGCTTGGTGAACTTCTGGGCGATTGGCGGCCCACCGGCCAGGTCGGTCGCAAGCTCGAGGGCTGCATCGAGAAGGTCGTCGTTGTCGACGACGTCGTTGACGAAGCCGTAGTCGGCCATGGTCTCGGCCTCGAAGCGCTCTGCGGTGAGGATAATCTCCTTCGCGCGGCCCTCACCGACGATGTGTTTCAAGCGCTGGGTGCCGCCCCAGCCGGGCAGCAAGCCGAGATCGAGTTCGGGCTGGCCGAACTCCGAGCGCTCGCTGGCGACGCGCAGGTCAGCACAGGTCGCAAGCTCCATGCCGCCGCCGAGACAGTAGCCGTCGATTCCCGCGACAACAGGCAGGTCGCAGGCCTCGAGTTTGCCGAAGGTCTGTTGGCCCTCCCGGGAGAGTTCCTGGCCCTGTATCGGATCCGCACCGCTTGCCATGCTCTGGACGTCAGCACCGGCCGAGAACGCGCGGTCGCCCTCGCCCGTAAGCAGGATCGAGCGGACCTCGTCGTCTTCCTCGAGCAGGTCAATCGCCTCGGATAACTCGGCGAGCAGTTCGTTGCTGATGGTGTTCATCCGGTGTGGACGGTCGATGACGATGTGGCCGACCATGTCGCCGGGGTACTCGACGCGGATTGCCTCGAACTCGACGCCGTCGTCGCTCTCGTCGCTTTCGTAGAAGCCGCCTTCGTCGGCGCGCTCGGTGAGATACTCTGCGGGTGCGTAGCGCTCGTGACCCGTTTCCTCGTAGGCCTCCTCGAGCGTGTCGTGAAGCTCCTCGAGGCCGTAGTCGTCGACGAGTTTCACGGGACCATCGGGGAAGCCGGCACCGAGCTGGACGGCCTCGTCGATGGAGTTCGGTGGCGCAACGTCGCCGCCGACGAGTTTCGCAACCTCGTTCGCCATGGCCGCGAGCAGGCGCTTTTCGACGAGGTCGGACTGCTCGTCGGTCGGAATGTCGACACCGCCGTTGTCGTAGTCGTAGAACCCTTTGCCAGTCTTTTTGCCCAGTTCCTCACTCTCGACTTTCGACTCGAACAGCGGGCTTGGCTCGTAGGCCTCGCCGAGGACCTCGTTCATATACTCGAGGACGTGATAGCCCACGTCGATACCGGTGAGGTCGGCGAGTTCGAAACTGCCCATCGGCAGGCCCATGCCGTACTTCGTTGTGGAGTCGACCTCGGCGATGGAGGCTTCGTCCTCGCTGACGAGCCAGCAGGCCTCGTTCATCAGCGGCACGAGAATCCGGTTGACGATGAAGCCCGGTTCGTCTTTGTGTACGCGTACAGGCGACTTGTCGAACGCCTCGGCCAATTCCTCAACGGCCTCGAGCGTCTCCTCGGCCGTGTCAGCGCCCGAAATCACTTCAACGAGATCCATCCGAACTGGCGGGTTGAAAAAGTGCATGCCACAGAACTGCGCTGGGCGCTCTGTGACTCCCGCAAGTTCCGTAATCGAGAGACTCGAGGTGTTCGTCGCAAACAGCGCGCGGTCTGGGGCGTACTCCTCGACCTCCCCGTAGACGTCTTTCTTAATGTCCATCTGTTCGGGGACGGCCTCGATGATGACGTCGGCGTCGCCGACGGCTTCTTCCATGTCGACCAGCGGCGTGACGCGCGCTAAGGCGGCGTCGGCTTCGTCTTCCGAGAGGCGGTCTTTTTCGGCGAGTTTGCCGAGTGACCACTCGATTTGCTCGTAGCCGTTCTGGACGAACTCCTCTTTGATGTCACGCATCGCCACGTCATAGCCAGCAATCGCGGCAACTTCCGCGATTCCATGACCCATATTTCCGGCACCGAGAACTGCGACGGTGTTGATATCTTCGACGTCCATACGTCGTAATGCGATGGGGAGCTGTTTGAACGTTTCCCCATTCCCTTGGAAAAACTATGTTTAGGTTTATGTCTGGTTACAAAGGTCTTTATCAATAGCCATAGTTAGAGTCCCACATGGACTTTGGCCTTTCTGACGAACAAGAACAGATCCGCGACGAAATTCAGCGCTTCGCAGAGAACGAAATCGTTCCCGTCGCCGCCGAATACGACGAGGAAGAGAAGTATCCACACGAGATTATCGACAAGGCAGCCGAGATGGGCCTGACCGGCGCGTACATCCCAATCGAGTACGGCGGCGCTGGCTACTCCATCCTCGATACAGCGATCATCACCGAGGAACTGTTCGCGTACGACCCTGGCATTGCGCTCTCGATCGTCTCGACTTCCTTCGGCTGTGAGGCAATCATGAACTTCGGCACTGAAGAACAAAAAGAGCGCTTCTTAGAGCCCGTTGCAATGGGCGAGAAGATTTCGGGCGCAGCAATCTCTGAGCCAGATACCGGCTCCGACGTCTCCTCCGTCTCCACGCGTGCCGAAAAGGACGGTGACGAGTGGGTCATCAACGGCAACAAGATGTGGATCACGAACGGCTCTATCGGGGACTTCTTCGTCGTCCTGTGTGAGACCAATCCCGACGCCGAGGGTCGCTACAACGGCTTCAGCCAGATCGTCGTCGAATCCGACCGCGACGGCTTCAGTGCCGAGAAGATCACCGGCAAACTGGGCATCCGCGCCTCCGACACCGCCGAACTCGTCTTCGACGACGTTCGCGTTCCCGAGGAGAACCTCATCGGCACCAAAGACGCCGCCTTCATGCAACAGATGCAGTTCTTCGACGAAACCCGAACCGCCGTCGCCGCACAGGGCGTCGGCATCGCAAAAGGCGCACTTCGGGCCGCCCTCGAGTACGCCCAAGACCGCGAACAGTTTGGCAAGTCGATCTCGGAGTTCCAGGCCATCCAGCACAAACTCGCCGAGATGGCAACTGACACCGAGGCCGCCCGCAACTTGACGTATAAGGCTGCCTGGAACGTCGATCAGGGCGGTGACGTGACCAAACTCGCCTCGATGGCCAAAGAGCAAGCGTCCCGCGTCGCCGTCGAGGTCGCAGACGAAGCGGTCCAGATCCACGGCGGCGCTGGCTACGTTAACGACTTCCCCGTCGAGCGATTCTACCGCGACGCCAAGATCACCCAGATCTACGAGGGCACGACCGAAATCCAGAAAAACATCATCGCTCGAGAGTTGCTCGGCAAAGGGTTCTAACGAGAACCCGTTCAATCCGGTCCTGAACGTCACCAATCCTGAAATACGTTTGCGAATTGGTGTACACAAATGAGTGTGCTCCGGACGGTGTGGTGTACAGATATTTATTTCTGGATCAGTTATTCCAACTACTCACGCTATTTTATACACTCTGTGGGTAATTCGACCAATCTAACCGTTTGCTGAGCAAGAAAGCTTATACCGGACGGTTCAACTCTTGCAATTATGGCACGCGATAATCCGGTCCAACGTCGGAGCCAAACAGCATCAACAGACGACTCACACCTCCCGAATCTCGTGACCATCGTTGGTCGCGGCGTTCCCTCGAACTTCGAGATCGCCGTCGACGGTGAAATCGAGATGCTCGCAGACGACCCCGTTGCGGAAGCGACGGTCGTCTCCGAGAACGTTGCCGAAGGGGCAATCGACGTCGGTGTGCAACGATTCCGGTTCTCAGGCGACATGGCAAACGTCCGCGTCGTCGACTGGAACGGTGTCCCCGCACCAGAATCGTCGAGTACACCGAACGTTCACGTCGATTACAACGTTTCTGGCCGATAATACCGACTTCGGGTAGGGGTTTTACGGAGTATCCATCTCCTTGAGTACAATCGCTACAAGAATTTGTTTGATTACTAGTACATGTTGGCTACCTCATGGGAGTTACAACAGATGGATGCCCAGAATCAACAGACAGCGCCCTGCTTCGACTCACCTTCGATATCGAAGGTCATCTGAATGTATCTGTCAACCTGGGTAGTTGATATGAGTAGTTTTATTCGATACGGTTTGGAAGTATGTGGTGTATGGAGAGTGGTGGCGATAGCGTCGATGGGGCAGTTCGAAAACCACCGAGTCGAGCCGTTATCGAAGCGGTTGCAGATGCAGAAGGCGTCTCTCCGGTCGATTTACGACCGCCAGAGTATGAACCCTTACATGCGGCCATTGATCCCGAATCGCTCGATGGATTGTTCGACAGCCAGGCTGATGGAACGCCTCGAGTTGGTGGTTCTGTCTCGTTTCACTACTGCGATTATCACGTCATCGTGACGGCAGACGCCAACGTCACTCTCGAGTCGGATACGGACGAAGAATAAGTTGGCAGGGCCTGACCAACAGCGACTCGAGTCAATAGCCGGTGAGACCGACGGGGGCGCTGTGGCGAACGTGTTCGGAGACGGGCAACCGCAGAACAAGAAGACAAATACGCCATCGCTCCAACGGTTCGATAATGGCAACCGTGGACGCGAAACGGCAGCTTCGAGAGCGCCCTGTCGGCATCACACTGCTGTTGACGGTGGTCGGTTACACACTCGTCATCGGCACGTTCGTCCTGGATGTTCCGCTGTATCCTGATCTGACGAACGCACAGGTGAATCTCTTTACGCACGCGATTGCGGTGATCAACGCGGTGACAACGGTATTGTTACTCTGTGGCTGGTACTGGATTCGTGCCGGCGAAACGGAAAAACATCGCGCGGCAATGTTGGGGAGTTTTGCGACGATTTTACTCTTTCTGGTCGTCTATCTCATTCGGGTTGGTGGCGGCGGAACGAAGGAGTTCGTCGGCGACGAACTCGTGCGAAACGCCTACCTCATCATGCTGGCGATCCACATCATCCTCTCGATCGTCGCCGTTCCAGTCGTCCTCTACGCACTCATCCTTGGGCTGACCCACACGCCCGCAGAACTGCGCGAGACCGCCCACGCTCGAGTTGGTCGAATTGCGGCCGGATCGTGGATTCTGAGTCTCGTTCTCGGCATTGTCACGTACCTCATGCTCAATCACATCTACGACTACGAGTTCGCGATGATCGTGGGACTGCCCTAACATGAATAACGTATAGCGTTCTCTACTTGTCAGCAGCTTTGGAATGACCTTTACCCCTGCGAAGGCGGTACTAGCGGTGAGATGGGGCCGTCGAACCACCGATCGACCGACGAACCCGAGCAGTATCTCCACCAGCAACAGGTTCTCGCCGATCTGGGGAGTCGCGCCCTTGAGACGGAGTCCCTTGAAAACCTCTTTCAAGACGCCACAGAGACGGTGCTCGACATACTGCCGGTGGATCGGTGTGCGATTCTCGAGTATCGGGCGGGTAGTGACGGCCACGACAACGATAGCCAGGTTATTCTGCGAACGGTCGCTGGAACGGATGCAACGGATACGCCACAGACGACAAGCCCAATAGAAACGGAAACACAAGCCGGCTACGCACTCGAGGCTGACGGCCCTGTCGTTGTCGAGGATCTCCGAACTGACCCGCAGTTTCGGGCAGCGGATCCGTTTTTTGACGGTGAGGCAATCGCAGGTGTGGCTGTCAGCATCGGGCCCACAACAGAGCCGTGGGGCGTTCTCTGTGCACATTCGACGACGAGTGAACCGGCTGTCACCGCTGGCGTCCCCGTGTTGCAAAACGTCGCAAATATCCTCGCATCGACGCTCCAGCGCGAATGCACGGCACGACAACACGACGAAGAGGCAGCGTTCAGACGGACGGTTCTCGAGACCTGCCCACTCGGAATCACGCTGATCGACGCCGATGGGATGAACGAGTTTGCCAATGAGCGTGCCGAAGCGTTGCTTGGACGGTCGAATCCAGAGTTACAGACATACGCACACGATGACGATCGGTGGAGTCTCATCGACGAACACGGTGAGGAACTCGCTGAAGCGGACCTGCCGTTCGCAACGGTCCGCGAAACGGGTGAGCCAGTGTACGACGAAACCGTCGGTATCGAACATCCCGATGGCGAGCGGGTCTGGCTCTCAGCACACTGTGGGCCAGTCATCCACGGTAGTGAGTTCGAAGGTGCCGTCTACGCCCTTCGGGACATCACCGAGCGACGACGTCTCGAGAGCAAACTCGAGGAAATTCTCGGCCGCGTCGACGATGCGATCTGTGCGCTCGATACGGACCTGCGATATACACACGTTAACGAACGCGCCGAGGAACTCCTTCAGCAGTCCGAATCGGAACTGCTTGGCGAACGACTCTGGGAGCGGTTTCCCGAGGCGACCGAAGACGAAGCCGTCCAGCAGAGTTTCGAAGAGGCACTCGAGACCCTCGAGCAGACCAGTTACGAACATTACTACGAACCTGTCGACGCCTGGTTCGAAGTGACTCTGTACCCGTCTGAAACTGGCATTTCGGTCTACTTCCGTGATATCACTGAGCGCAAAGAGTCCCAGCGCCAACTCGAGGAGTCAAACGAGCGACTCGAGCAGTTCGCCTATGCGGCCAGTCACGATTTACAGGAGCCCCTGCGGATGGTGACGAGCTATCTGCAGTTGATTGAGGGCCGCTACAGCGATGAGTTAGACGACGACGCACAGGAGTTCATTGACTTCGCGGTCGACGGTGCCGAGCGGATGCGTGAGATGATCGATGGGTTGCTTGCGTTCTCGCGAGTCGAAACGCAGGGAGCACCGTTCGAACCAGTCGATCTGAACGATGTACTTGCAGATGTGAGACGCGACTTGCGTGTCCAGATCGACGAGCAAGAGGCGACGATTACAGCCGACTCGCTGCCGACTGTCTACGGCGACGGCAATCAGTTGCGACAGGTCATCCAGAACCTGCTTTCGAATGCGATTACCTACGCCGGTGACGAGCCGCCGGAAATCGAAATCTCGAGCGAGCGCCACAGCCGAAACTGGTGGCGGATCGACGTCAGTGACGCCGGTATCGGGATCGAGCCCGAAGACGCAGCGCGCGTCTTTGGCGTCTTTCAGCGGCTACACGCGGACGATGAGGGTTCTGGGAGCGGCATTGGGCTGGCGCTGTGTGAGCGAATCGTCGAACGCCACGGTGGCGACATCTGGGTTGACTCCGAACCGGGCGAGGGATCGACATTTTCGCTGACGCTTCCCACACTCGAGGGCAATGCACCGGCGGAATCCATCGACTCCGCCTAGTCGACACAACTCCACCGATACCGCGTCCTCCACTCAATCCGTCTGCGGAATCGAGCGCGCACCGAGTGCGAACGCAACGAGAGCGATTGCAAGCAGTATCCCGAGATTCGAAATGGCGGGGTCAATGCCGGCGATTGACGCTGTTTCTGCTGTCTCCGGGGCCGTCGCCGCACGCACGCCACGCGAAAAGTACGTCAATGGCGAGAGGTTCACCAGCGGCTCGAACCAGCCGGGTAGTTGCTCGAGCGAGATGAACGTCTCAGACAGAAAGAGCAACGGTAGTCCAATCGCGTTACTGGCAGTGACTGCACCGTCTCGAGAGTCGGTGTAGCTGCCAAGCATCGAGCCGATGCCACAGAAGGCAACGACGCCGACAAAGACGTAGATGACCAACAGCGGCGAGTACGCAATCTCCGCGCCCGTCAGCAGAACGACGAGTGCGAGAATCAACACGCAGGCAATAGCGATGATGACGGCGTTGACGAGCGTCTGGGCGAGCAGCCACTCCGGTCGTGATAGTGGTGTCGTCGCGAGTTTTTCGAATCGACTCCCTTCACGGTGGCGCGCAACCTCACTTCCCATCCTCGAGAACGGTGTAAAGAGGACGACGACGGCGAGATAGCCAGGCACGTAGTAGGCAGCGGGTTCTGCGAAGAGGCCGCCGTCGCCGGGGTCCGTCCGAACCAGCGCGCCGAAGATGACAATCAAGATTACGGGGAAGAAAAAGGTAAAGAAGACGGCTGTCCGCCGGCGGATAAACGAGCGCCAGCCAGCCCCGGTTTCCGCACGGATGCGTGACAGCCGGCTCATGCCGTTTCACCCGTCTGTGTGGCATTGGCATCCTGCGTATCTGTATCCGTCTCCGTTTCGGCGGCCGTCCGTTCGCGCTCAGTCGCATCCGCCAGTGTGAGATAGACGTCCTCGAGGTCGGGTTCGGCCCACGCTAGCCCCGAGTACGTGAGGTTGTTCGTCTCGAGATAGGTGACGACTGTGGCAATTTCGGCGGGTTCGATATCGCGGACGACAACGCCGTTGGCTTGGCTTTGGCGGCCGGTCCCGGTTGATTCCGTGACGGGAAATGCAAGGTCGTCGAACGCACTCATTGGCGCTGGCGTTTCGATCGTCAGCTGACTCGAGCCGGCGTGATCGGCGATGAGGGCTGCGGGCGTGCCCTGTGCGACAAGCGAGCCGTTAGCGAGGAGGCCAACGCGGTCTGCGAGGCGCTCGGCTTCGGCCATATCGTGGGTCGTCAACAGGACGGTCGTTCCTGCCGCAGTAAGGTTTTCGATGAGTCGCCAGATCGTTCGTCGCCCGGCGGGGTCGATACCGGTCGTGGGCTCATCAAGGACGAGCACGTCTGGATCGTTGACCAGCGTCGCTCCGACGCAGGCGCGTCGTTGTTGGCCGCCCGAGAGGTTCTCATACCACGTTTCGCCGGCATCGACAAGACCCACGTCAGCCAACACGTCCGCCGGATCACGAGGGTCATCATAGAGTCCAGCGTAGTACGTCAGCAGTTCCTGTGCGGTCAGTCGATCCGGCGGCGAAAAGTCCTGTGGCAACACCCCAAGTCGATCCCGATCGATTTCGGTCGGCGACTGCTCGAGGATGCGAACAGCGCCGGAATCGGGGTCAAGCGTCCCGGTCAGTGCGCGCACGAGCGTGGTCTTTCCGGCACCGTTTGGGCCGATGAGGGCGTAGACCTCGCCGGATTCGACGGACAGCGACGCGTCCGACAACGCCACTGTCTCGCCGTAGGCCTTCGCTACATTTGTCGCTTCGACGACGGCGGTCATACTGGTGGCTAGCAACGCATCGTGGGTAAGGCGTTCGTTTCTCGTGGGCGTTCCGTGTGTGTTTCGTGCGTCTTGCTGCATTCGATGTCGGCGAGTAATCTCGATGGCCCGGTCGGCGACAGCGACTGTACTGCCCCGAAACGAATGTTGAATAGATGACATATGGTCGCGAGGTTTATGAACCAGAGGTGCGACTACACACGCGTGGCTGTAATCGACGAAGGGTATGGAGGGGTCAGCCAATGAGTGATGAGGGGCACGTTCTCGTTGTCGATGACGAATCCCGACTCGCAGACCTGTTCGCCGCATGGCTCCAGAGCGATTGGACCGTCGAAACGGCGTACGATGGCGACTCGGCCCTCGAGACGATCTCCAACGACGTCGATGTCGTCCTTCTCGACCGTCGAATGCCGGGACTGTCCGGCGACGAGGTTCTTTCAGAGATCCGCGACAGGGGCTATGATTGCCGGGTCGTAATGGTGACGGCAGTCGACCCCGACTTTGATATTATCGAGATGGGCTTTGACGACTACCTCGTCAAGCCGGTCTCCAGAGACGAACTGATCACAATGGTCGAAAACGTCTCAACGCGCTCTGCGTACGCTGCGACGATCCAGGACTACTACGCGTTGGTCTCGAAGAAGGCACTTCTCGAGAGTGAGAAAGCTGATCGCGAACTCGAGGACCACGGCGAGTACCAAGAACTCTGTTCCCGTGTCGCCGAACTCGAGACGGAAGTCGACGACACTGTCGCCGGCATGTCCTCACACGACGATTTCGTCGGTGCCTTCCAGGACCTCTAGACGGAAAACTGACTACTGAACCGATTACCGCAGTCGCCGCTTTGCATCGGTTGTCTCGAACTCGAATCTGGCTCCACCCGCCTCGCTCTCCCCCGCAGTGACCGACCAGCCGTGTCCGGTAGCGACTTCTCTGACGACCCAGAGCCCGATTCCTAACCCGGTTGATGACGTCGACACCGACGGGTCGAAAATTTCGTCGCGAATCTCTTCGGGCAATCCACAGCCATCGTCTGCGACGTAGAATCCCTGAGCGTTCTCGAGCGTACCGATCTGAATCGTTATGGACTCAGCGGTTTCGACGCCGGTTTCACCATCTGCGTCAGCGGTAGCCTTGGCCGTGGTCCGTGAGCGGTCGTCCGGAACGCCGTGTTCGACGCTATTTCGGAAACAGTTCTCGAGTAATCGCAGGAGACGGGACCGGTCGGCTGCGACGGTCGTCGATGTCGTCACGGACAGGGTTGCAGTCGGCGTTTCGACGTGGTCCCAGGCGTCGGTTGCAACAGCCTCGAGGTCAACCGGCTCGGTGTCTGCTGCCCACTCACCGCCACGGGCAATCGCGAGCACGTCGTCGATGATTGACTCCATCCGATCGAGTCCATCACGAACATTGGAAATGTGATCAGGCGTGTCTGTCTGATCCATCAACTCGAGATAGCCCTGTGCGACACCCAGTGGGTTTCGCAGGTCGTGGCTGACGATCTGAGCGAACGCGTCGAGGCGTTCGTTTCGCTCGCGAAGTTTGCGTTCGCGTCGCTTTCGGTCGGTGATATCCCGGACGACACCGACCGTCCCGTGGAACGTTCCGCCGTGAGTGAGCACGGCGATCTGGATCTCACAGGGGATTGTCTCTCCGTCTTTCGTCTCGAGGATAACCTCAACGGTGTCAGTGCCGCGGTCGGACCGGAGTAATGACTTGATTGTGTCTTCGCCCGCTTCGACGTCGGCGTCACTTAGCAGGACGGTCGCGGGTTCGCCGAGCAGTCCCTCGCGGCTGTAGCCGGTCATCTCGACGAGCGCGTCGTTGACCGTCATGAAGTTGCCGTCCTCATCGAAGACGTACATCCCGTCACCGGCCGTTTCGACGAGTCGCTCGTATCGGTGGAGTGCGCGTGCTTGCTGTTCGAGTTGCCCACTGGCCGCAATCGTCTCGAGAACGTGCGACGCGACGGCGGCGCTCGAGCGGATGACACGTCGATCAGCAGGCGATAGGCCACGGCGTGCATAGATGACGAACACGCCGTACAGTTCGTCGTCGCTCGCGAGCGGCATTGCAGCGACCGTCCCAACATTGCGCTCGCGTGCGTGCTCAGCAAACGGAACGAGCGCCGAATTGCCCGTCGATAGATCGAGTATACGGAGCGTTCGGTCGTGAAGTGCCTGCTCGAGAAGCGAACTCGAGTCGTCGTCGGTGCCGACAGAGAAGGTCCGTTGCATTGGCCACTCCGTCGCGTCTGGATCGGTGAGCCACGGGACGATTTCACGTTCACCGCGGTCGTACTCGCCGACCCAGGCAAAGACGAACCGGTCGCTGGCGACGAACTCCTCGCGAAGCACGTGCTCGACGACGGCGGGCGAGGTTGCATCTGCCAGTCGCCGCCGAACGCTCTCTTCGATCCAGGCGAGATCCGGCGGGAGTTCACACTCGGCGGTGTCACTGTCTGCGTTTGCATCCCCGTCTACATCGGCGTCAGCGGGTGTGCCAGCCAGACTCGCTCGCTGAACGGAGCCGGCACCGGTTGCATCACTGCTTGTCGCTGCAATTCCGTCGGTATCCACTCGAGCGTTCGCAATAATTCGGCCGGCAACTGCCTCGTTGCCGATTCCGGCGTTTAGCTGATCGGTGATCGTATCGGCCAGGCGATTCGATCGCTGCTTGTCGGTGCTTCGGGCAACGACCTGACTCAAGACCGCCATCGACTCGTCTGCGGATTCCTTCGGAGTCTCCCAGTAGACGAACGTCGGGAGCTTCGGTGTCTTGGCCTCAGCCGCCGCGATCACCCGCGGTACGTCTGTGACTGTACTCGCATCGATAACGATTGCATCGATCGACTCGCACTCGAGTCGGTTGCCGGCGTCGTCGGCCTGCTGTGCGAAGACGACGTTTACGGGTTCGTCCGTCAGAGCGAGCGTCAGCGATGCTCGCGTCGCTCGATCGTCACTGACACAGAGAACGCGTGGACGACTCATGGCTCGGTTTGGATCTCGATTAGCGATTCGACGGGGGGCTGCGTCTTGCACATACCGTTCGCGCCAACAGGGTTGATTCTTTCGACCGCGAACTATTGATATGGGGTCGCGTATCTGTAATCAGTTATGTTGCGAGCAAAACCGACGAGAGGCGCTCTATCGCGCCCGACTGTTCGGTTACGTAGGGTTTTGTTATCATAGCGACAATTGCAGGCACCGCCGTTTTACTCGCCCATCGACTACCGCGCTCGAGAGCATGAGTGATACCACAGTAAACACCGAGACGAACCAGGACCGTGAGACAATGAATACGGACGCCATGCAATGGCTGAGTGCGCTCGTCGCACTGATCGGCCTCTATCTCGTGGCCTCGCCGTTCCTCTTCGAGGCGACAGATGCAGCGTACTGGAATGATACGCTCGTCGGGACAGCGATCTTCCTGCTCGCAGGATACAACTTCTACCTGCTCTCGAAGAACCGATTGGCGAACGTCAGTATCGCGTCGCTTGCAGCCCTGCTCGGTCTCTGGGCGCTCGTTTCGCCAGCGGTCATCGAGATGGGTAGCAACGAACTTGCGACCGGAACCGCGATCTCCGGGCTCCTCGTTGCCATCCTCTCGGCGTACAACGCCTACGCGAACAGCAAGGCCGACACGCCGGATCGCGCCGGTGCTGGCGCTCGAGGATAACGCAATAGATTCGGTCGACAGTCGTCTGTGAGTCGCTCGAGGGAGCGAACGACGGCTATGTGGCTACGGCGGCCACGCGGCTACGGGGCCTGCCGGTAGATGAGATTACGCTGAATCTCGTTTGCGCCCTCGTAGATAACCGGAATGCGGGCGTCGCGATAGACTCGAGCGATCCGGCGCTCGTTGAGCACGGAGCGGCCGCCGTGGAACTGCATGCCCTGTTCAGCGATGTCGACCGCGGCTTCCGTTGCGCTCGTCTTCGCCAGTGCCGCCCAGTAGCCGGCGTTGTCGTCGGTTGCAACTTTTTCGCAGGCGCGCCAAGTGAGTGCGCGTGCGCTCTCGAAGTCCATCAGCATGTCTGCGAGACCGTGCTGGACGGCCTGGAACTCGTTGATCGAGCGGCCGAACTGCTCGCGGTCGTGGGTGAACGACCAAGCTTCCTCAATAGCGGCCGCGGCCATGCCGAGGCCGTGTCCGGCGACGGCGATGCGGCCGTGGTTGAAGAAGTCCGCGAGCATCCAGAAGCCTGCGCCCTCGGCACCGATCAGGTTCTCCTCGGGAATCCGGCAGTCGTCGAACTCAATGTGGGCCTGTTTCGAGGCGCGCATGGCCATCTTTTCGGGGATGTGTTCGGCGTCGTAGCCCTCGGTGTCGGTCGGCACGATGAACATCGAGTGGTTGCCGTAGCGGTTGGTCTCATCGTCGCCGGTTCGGGCGTAGAGAGTGATCCAGTCGGCCTCGACACCGTTGCCGATCCAGTACTTTTCCCCGTTGATGACCCACTCATCGCCGTCTTTCTCTGCGCGCGTCTGAACGCCCGCGAGGTCGCTGCCGGTTTCGGGTTCGGAGACGGCAAGTCCCGATAGCTGTTCGCCCTCCGCGACGGGTCGAATGTACTCCTCGCACTGCTCGTCGGTGCCGTACTCGTAGGTGATTTCACAGCCGAAACTTGCGAGTTGGAGCGTGAGCGCAATGCCTGCATCCGCACGATAGAACTCCTCAGTCAGCGCGAGCAGTTGTGGCAGATCAAAGCCACGGCCACCCCACTCCTCGGGGATGTCCTGAGCGACCAGTCCCGCTTCCTGGCCCGCCTCGAGAATGTCGTGGGGGTACTCGCCGGCGTCGAAGTACTCCTGGGCGTTGGGTGCGATGTACTCGTCGGCGAACTCGCGGGCTTCCTGCTTGATGTCGTGTGCGTGCTCGGGCACGATGGAGTCATCGAGTACGTCCATAGATCGCTAGACGGGAGCGACCCGAATATAGCCGCGGGTTTCGACTCAGTGACCGACACGTTCCGCGAGTTGCGACCGGCGATCACACACTCACACTGGCCGCAAGTGCTCGCAGTCGCCCGCCGCAACCGTTTCCCGTCCATCGTCGGTCTCGAGAACGAGCGCTCCCGTTTCGGTGATGTCGATAGCGTCACCAACGACCTCGCCTACGGGTCGATCAACGCGGACGCGCTGGCCAAGCGTCAACGCCAGCTCGCGCCAGTCGGGAACGACCGACTCGAGGTCAGCACGGTACGCGTCGAACTCCTCGAGCAGGCACTGGACGAATCGTCGCCGGTCGACGTCGCCTGCTTCCTCGCGGATGCTCGTGGCTCCCTCTGGGAGGTCCTCAACGTCGATATTCGCGTTGATTCCGAGGCCAACGATCAGCCACTCCACGCGATCCATCTCGGCTTCCATCTCCGTCAAAATTCCCGAGAGCTTGCGGTAGTCGCCATCATCGCCGACGGGAACGACCACATCGTTTGGCCACTTGATCTGTGCGTCGACGCCCGCCTCACGCGCCGCTCGTGCCGTCGCCACCGCGGCCGCAAGCGTGTATAGAGTGGCCTGCGAGGGCGCGATTTCTGGTCGGTCGACGATGCTTATCCAGACACCACCCGCGGGAGCCGTCCACTCGCGCTCGAGACGGCCTCGCCCGCCCGTCTGCTCATCGGCGAGGACCGCAACGTCCGTCGCGCCGTCGACTGCCACCTCGCGCGCTCGAGCGTTCGTACTCCCAATTGAGTCGTGGTACTCGAGTGAAAACGGTGCCTCGAGACCAAACTCGACGGCATCGCTGCCGTAGGCGGCAACCTCGAGCAGTTCGTACCCTGCTGGCCCGCTTTCGATCTCGAAGCCAGCCTCCCGAAGTTCCTCGACGTGCTTCCAGACCGCAGCGCGGGACACCTCGAGTGACTCGGCCAGGTCGGGACCCGAGACCGGCCCGTCGTCGAGCGCCTCGAGGATGGCTCGTCGCGTCTCGTTCATAGCAACACGAGGGGAGCGCGCGCACTTCAATCGGAAGGATTGCTATGACTCTGATTCAGGTCCTGATTGGAGTCGTTAGTGTCTAAAGGGATGTGATCGGGCTCTGTGAACTTCCTTGGTAGGTCATGTATTTCAGTAGCCATGCTGGATACAGAGTGCGAGTCTTGCACGACGGCCTGGTTTGTTGAATGATTATTTACCATCCAACTAATGATATAAAATGGGTGCTAATGATCGGAACGTACTCTAAAAATTCCGTAAAGCGTGATGAAAATACTGAGCCACATCAGAGCAGCAAATACTGCCCCATCACCCGTGAACAATTCTTGAGGTTTCATCAGATCAATGAGTGCCGATAATCCGGTAACAAGAGTAATTTGTAACCCAAGAATACCTAAGAGAATTTTATCTGAGTTCATATAAATAAAAATATCGGGCAGAATAAAAGTCTTCTGCGACCAGGGGTCTCACACAACCACTGACTGTTTGGTTTACGTGAACCGGTACGGAAGTAACGATGACTAAGTGCTGCACTCACCCTCTGTATTTAACAGACGGTTTGTACTAGTCGCTGAGGATTCAACAGAGTCACGAATCAATAGTGAAACGTCCTGACTGCTCGAGTCAGTCCCGAATCTCGAGTAGCTTTTCGCGCCCCGGTGCGATCAGTTCGTCGAGGTAACTCGCAAGCGTCCCCTTCGCGTCGGCGGGGTGAAGCTCACCGGACTCGAGATCGGCCGCGAGCGTCTCGTAGTCGTCGTAGGTCAGGTCGCCGCCGTACTCCTCGGGGCGCTCGACGACGATTTCGTCGAATCGCGGGAAGACGTGGTACTCGAACAGTTCGAGGACGGGGTTCTCGAGGTCGCCCTCAGGATCACGCGTCGGCGGACAGAACGCCGAGTTGACCTTTTCCTCGAGTTCCTCGGTGGAGTCTTCCATCGATATGGTGACGCCCTCGCTCGAGGACATCTTGCCCTCGCCGCTGGTGAGGTCGGCGACGATAGGGGTGTGCAGTGCAGGACGCACGTCGTAGCCCAGCCCTGGGAGTTCCTCGCGGGCGAGCATATGGACCTTGCGCTGATCCAGACCGCCGACGGCGAGATCGAGGTCGAGGTACTCGATATCGAGCGTCTGCATCAGCGGGTAGACGACATGGCTCACTTTTGCGGTCTCGCCGCCCTGAATCTCGGCCATCGCGCGCTGGGCGCGATTGAGCGTCGTCGCGAGTTCGAGTTCGTGCAGATCGAGGGTGTAGTCTTCCTCGAGTTGGAACTCGGAGCCGTAGACGAACTCGGTGTTCTCTTCATCGAGGCCGTAGGCGATGAACTGGGCTTTCATCTGCTCTGCGGTCTCGCGGATCTCCTCGAAGGTGCCCTTGCCGTTCAGGTAGGCGTGGACATCTGCGAGGAGGACGACGACCTCCATCCCCGCATCCTGCAGGTCGATGAGTTTGTTCGCGGTCAGGAGGTGGCCGAGGTGGAGCACGCCAGAGGGCTCGTAGCCGACGTACGCGCGCTTGCCGTCGGCGTCGGCGGCGAGATCGCGCACTTCCTCGTCGGTCACGACCTCCTCGGCGTTTCGCATGATCAGGTCGTAGGTATCCATTGGTATCCGAGTGAAATCAGCGGACGGGTTTATGTGTTCTTGAACTGTGTGACCGTGTCGGTCAGCTCAAAACGGCAGTTTGTCTCGGGCCGATCCCGCGAGATAGCCGGTCGCTGCGCCGACGCCCGCTCCGACAGCACCGCCAGCTGGACCGGCGACGCCGCCGACTTTGCCGCCGACTTTCGCGCCCTTCGCTGCGCCTTCGGAGGCATGTTTTGACCGCAGACACGGTGGCTCGAGTGATGGCATAGCCCTCGCTTCGTTCGGGACCGAAATAATCGTTCGGCTCCGCTCGAGAGACAGCCCCATGACAGATCGGGACCTGCCTGCCGTACACTCATCCGGTTTGGGGCCGTATCCTTCGGGCGTCTATGGGGTACACGGAGGATTTCATCAACGCAGTCCGGCGAAGCTTCGTTCCGCAAATCCATTACCTACTTCGGGGCACCTTCGGCGGCTACGCCGTCAGCCACACCACAGCAGAGGAGTACGCGCTGACGGCACGCTGTTCCGAAGACCAACTCGAGGATATCCTCGAAAAACTGGGATTTTCGCGGAATCCAATCGCCTCGCTGAAGGTGCGCATGGACGGCAACACCTCGGAGGGGTCGTGGGTCTGGCGAGCGTCACCGCTTGCAGATAACCAGTTGCATATCGTCCTCCACGAACTCGAGGACGAGTCGGGCGTCGACGTCTACGCCCACTGGGAGTGTTCGTGGATTCGCCACCCCTACAAACACTACGTCGCGCGGGGCTACGACGCCGATCTTGGCGTGGAACTGGCTCGACGGTGGCTCACCGACTACGGCGGCGACGAACTCGAGGGAACTGCTGTCGAGTACGAAATCGATAGCTCTGCGAGTCGTCGTCTGAGCGAGTACCTCTCGCTGTCGTACTACCAGCTCGAGGACGTGTTCGCGGCGATCCGTTCGCGGGTGCCACAACTGGATGACGAGGAGGACCTCGATATCGACCGCGATGGGGAACGCGATAGCGTGTCACCGCGGATCGCCGACCGCTGATCGGGTTTCCAACGACACCGGAACACGGCTGAAATCCCCTCTAATAAACTGTTTCGTGCTGTTTGGCGGCCGCCAAATTCGAATGTGGGTTTAACACCCCTCCCCGAAATGAGTCCACTAACGCGATGGCTTCGCTCCCTCCCTGGATCGACACCCGCATCGACGACGGCCTGAACAAGAAGTTGACACAGCGACACGTCGTCGAAACGATGCTCGAGGCAGACCGGCCGTACTTCTCGGCAGAACAGATCCGCGCACGGGTCCGCCCGGACGTGAGCAAAGAGACCGTCCGACTTCGACTCAACGAACTCCTCGAGATCGACGTCATCGCAGCCGATACGTACCCGGAGTCGATCACACTGTACTACATCAACCACCCCGACTCACACTGGCCGCTGAGCCCCGAAGGAAAAGACGCACTGGTACACGAAACACCGCTCGAGACGCTTTCGGTCGGTGACTTTCTCCGCCTGCGGAACCCGGCAGGGATCAGAACGCTGGTGCTCGCGGGCTTTCAGTTGGGTCTCGTACTCTTCGCGCTCGGAATCGTTGCCGCGCCGATTGCGGGCGATCCGGTCGTCCAGAGTTCGAACGCCTACTGGGAAGCCGCAGGGAACCTGTTCGTCCTCTGTGTTGTCCTGTTGGTCCTTGAGCGAGTCGCCCGAAAAATCCGGACGGACGGCGTGCTGGCGGGTGGCCTTCGCCCCAGTACGCCGGAGTCGAAGTGAGCCAGCGCCAAACAATCAGTCGTGACACCAGCGAACACCGCCTCCCACGCTACCCAACATATGTCCAACGAACACGACCATCCGACGGCATCGACGACACAACCAGGACCGCGCATTCTCGAGGAGCGGACGCTTTCGGGAATCTTCGTCCATTTTCTCGGACTCGGGACTGGAGTCGTACTCCCCGCACTCGTCTATCTGGTCGCCGAGAACGAGTTCACGCGCGAGAACGCCCGGAACGCATTCAACTGGCAGGTGATCGTCACGGGCGTCTTCACGCTCATGTTCGGCCTTCTCGGCGGTGCAATCGCGATTGATTCTACGTTTCCTGAAGAGTCGGCCGTTCAGTATCTCGGACTGGCATTGATCGTCGGCGCGGCCATCGTCATGTTCGGATCGTCGCTGTTCTTTTTTGTCAACGTCGCCTTCGGGCTGATTGCGATGGGGAAAGCAATCTTTGGAACGGCGTGGTCATACCCGCTTGCACCAGATTTCGTTGGCTGGCTCGCAGCGAGAACTGGCGACGATGTTCGCTGGTGGCGACTCCTCGTTCCACACTTGCTTATTACACCGCTACTGGGAGCGTTTTTCGCCGGGGAAATTCTCGAGTCATGGATGGAAAACGACTCGATGTTTTTCGGTGGCTTTGGCCTCGTGCTGGCGGTCCTTCTCACGTCGGTACTTACACCGGGCGTGCTCGTCCGCGATATGCGGGCCGTCGCGGCGAGGACGTCGTGGCAGCCACAGTGGCTGTGGTACATTGGCGGCCCAGCAGGCGTTGCGCTCCTCACCTACGTTGTTGCAGCCGCCCAGTTCACCTCCGAAAATCCGGCCGGAGATGCGATCTATGCCTTCGCGGGCGCACTCTGGCTCGCCGTGCTCGTCTACCTGCTCAGACGCTATCGGCAGGTCGATGCGTCGTAGAATCAGGGTCCCTGTTATAGGCCGCTTCGAATCCGATTCTCTGCGTCCTCGAGCGCGTCTTCCCGGTCAAAGTCTTCGATAATTTCCTCGAGTTCGTCTGCCGACGCGTCCGCTAACTCCCGCGCGTGCGCTGTCATATTCGGCACGGCGCGGATGATGTTATCGACGATTGGCACCTCGGCAACCTGTGGCGAGCGCGAGAGCGGGTTCAGGTCGATTACGAGTTCTGTCTTGCCCATTGCCTCGAGTGCCTCGGCACGGTCGCCGTCCTCGAGTGGCACGAGCACCACATCAGCCGTGTAAATGCCGTCTTCGTCGACCTTTGCGCGCTGGTGGTCGAGGTTCGGGATCCTTGCGTCGGCCTCGAGTCCCTTGACGTCCTCGGCACCGTGCTCTCGAAGATGGTCGGCGATGGCCGCGATACGCTCGTCAGTCCGGTTAAAGAGGTTGATCTCGAGGGCTGCGTCGACGGCGTCGGCCAGGGCGACCATCTCGCCGGGGACGAGGGCGGCGACGTTGCCGTTGATCGAGAGCACGGGGTGGTCAGCACGCAGGAGATGAGCCGCTGCGGCACGTTCTGCGGCATCGGCGCTTGGAATCGTCTCCTCGCCCAGCAGGTAATCGAAGGCGCTGCCCCGGCCTTCGGCGTGCATCCCCTGGAGGTGCGTGATCCCCTTCTCGACGCCCGTCTCGATCCGATGGCGCGTGAGCAGATCCTGATAGCGCGGGTGGTCTTCGGGAATCTCCTCCTCGTGTGCCACGTCGGCCGGAACGGTCTCGTCCTCGTTCACGCTCGAGCGATAGCGTGGGGCGATAAAAAGACGACCGATCCGTCACTCGAGGTGTGATCTCTCATAACTTCTCAGTCCCGACACTGCTCTCGAGACAGTATCTATCAGTGAACAGTCCCTTCGAACTGGTTCTCTGGCAGACAGTTATATCAAGAAAACAGGCGGTACGGTCGGGTTTAATGGATGAATCTGGCGTAGGAGAGTACTATGACATCTGTCCGCATGGAGAATGTTAGCAAATACTTCGATGCGGGAAACACCGTTGCGAACTATCAGCTAAACCTCGAGGTCGAAGACGGCGAGTTTCTCGTCTTTCTCGGCCCGTCCGGCTGTGGGAAAACCACGGCGCTCAGGCTCATCGCAGGCCTCGAGCAGCCCTCGGAGGGAGCGATTTACTTCGGCGACGAACGCGTCGATGGGCGCTCCTCGAGTGATCGTAACGTCGCGATGGTGTTCCAGAACTACGCGCTGTACCCGCATATGACGGTCGCAGAAAACATCGGCTATCCGCTGAAAGTCCGCGGGATGACGCCCGACGACCGTGATACGAAGGTCGAAGAGGTAACTGAGTTGCTCCACATTGAAGGCCAAGTCGAGAAGAAACCGGGTGCGCTGTCAGGTGGCCAGCGCCAGCGGGTTGCACTCGCCCGCGCAATCGTTCGCGAACCGACCGTCTTCTTGCTCGACGAGCCGCTGTCGAATCTCGACGCCAAACTCCGCCAGGAGATGCGAGTCGAACTCAAACGCCTGCAGAACGAACTCGAGATCACGACGGTCTACGTCACGCACAATCAGGAAGAGGCGATGAGCATGGCCGACAGGGTCGTCGTGATGAACCGGGGAACGATCCAGCAGATTGCCCCGCCGGGCGAACTGTACGAGCGCCCGCGGACGGCCTGGGTGGCCCGCTTTATCGGCTCGCCGCCGATGAATCTCTTTCAGGGACAGCGCCGAAACGGCTCGCTCGAGGTCGGGTCAGCGGGAGCCGTCGACCTGACTAGCATTGCACCGACAGCAGAGTCCAGCCCACAACCGGGTGAGGAAGCCGTCGTCGAAGCCGGCCAACCCGATGCAGGCGCGGCGGGCATGGTCACGGACGCATCTCAGGCGACGGGCGACCTCTCGCTCGGTGTTCGGCCGGAGGATCTAACGGTGACGACGTCGCCGCCATCCACTGGTCACGCGCTCGAGGGCACCGTCGACACCATCGAACCCTTCGGCGAGTACGACCTGATCAACGTCACCGTCAACGACCAACTGGTCAACGCGAAAATGGCGTCTGCAACGGTCAGTCGCGGCGACAGGGTCTATCTGACGTTCGAGGACGACGATGCATACCTGTACGACGAAACCGGCGAACTGGTCGGGTGAGCCGAGATGAGCTTCCGAGACCGACTCGAGGACCTCGAGTTCGATACCGACCGCGGTGAGGGGGCGATGCTGTCGTTCGACCGGGAGAAAGCGCTCGCGATAGCGGTGTTTCTGATTCCTGGGCTCACGCTGTTTGGTATCTTCTCTGTCGGGCCGATTGCCTACTCGGCGGTTGGCAGTTTCTACTCGTGGGAGACGTTCACGATGGGCGAGTTCGTCGGGTTGGACAACTGGATTGACTCACTCACTGACCCGCTCATCGTCCACTGGTCGAACATCCAAGAGCTACGGTATCCGATGGGGGCGCTGACGCACAACCTGCTGTGGGTCGTGATTCACGTCCCGGCGAGTACCTTCCTCGGATTGGGTTTAGCACTGCTCTTTGCGGACCTTCGCGGGCGACGAATCCTCCGCGCGATGGTGTTTGCGGGCTTTACCGTCCCGCCAATCGTCATCGGGCTGGTGTTGCTGTTTATCTACGACCCGCAGGCGGGGATCTTCAACGAGTTGCTTCGAGTGATCGGCCAGGAGCAGTGGGTTCGCAACTGGACGCAGTCGCCACAGGTCGCAATCTACGCTCTCATCGCGGGTGGCATCTGGGTCCACACCGGCTTCAGCATGCTGCTGTATAGCTCGTCGCTCTCAGCAATCGATCCCTCCCTGATTGAATCGGCTAAAGTCGACGGAGCCGGCCCGTGGCGGCGATTCCGCGATATCATCTGGCCGCTGGTCAAGCCGGTGACTGCCGTGGTCGTCATCATGGGCATCATCTGGGTGATGCGCATGTTCGACATCGTCTACGCCGCTGGCGGCGCGGCAGGCGGTCCGAATCACGCCTACTCGGTCCTCGGAATCGAGGTGTATCGCGCGGCCTTCCGGCCGGATATCGACTACGGGATGGCGATGGTCGTTGCCCTGTTGCAACTGTTCATCGTTGCCCCGCTCGCGCTGTACATCGCACGAATGAGGTAATCATGAGTAACGACGACCCACTCGAGCCGACTGGCACCGGCCCACACGCAGACACGGCAGGCACAGACCGCTATCTACGCGTCGAGGACATCCCCGAGACGGCTCCAGCAGCGGATCTCACCTGGCAGGAGCGACTCGCTGATGCCATCCCGACGAAACGACGCGCGCTCAAATACGTGCTCGCCATCGCGATTGCACTCCTCTGGATCGTTCCCTTTATCGGCTTACTCATGGCCTCGTTCCGGCCGCTCTCGGAGATCATCGGCGGCTGGTGGCACGTCGAGGGGATGACGCTCACGCTCGAGAACTACTACGGCGCGTGGAACTACAGCACGGCACCGATGAGTCAGGCGCTGCTCAACACGTTCATCGTGACGATTCCAGCCGTGTTAGTTGTCATGCTGCTCGGCGTAATGGCCGCCTATCCGTTCGCTCGCTTCGAGTTCCCGCTGAAGACGACGCTGTTCTTCCTGATCTTGCTCGTGATGGCCGCGCCGCCAGAACTCGTTGCGATGGGCAACTACAACGCCCTACGCGAGTTTGGCCTGTTCGACACCTACATGGGGCTGATCCTGATCCACATCGGCTGGGGCCTTGGCTGGGTCGTGCTGTTCTTGCGCAACTTCCTGCTTAGCATTCCGACAGAACTCGAGGAGGCTGCGCGAATCGACGGTGCCTCACGCTACCAGATTTTCCGGACGATCATCCTGCCGCTGTCGACGCCGGCGCTGGTGTCGGTGGCGGTGATCCAGTTCACGTGGGTCTGGAACGCCTTCTTCTTCCCGTTGGTGTTCATGCGCTCGCCCGAACTGTACCTCGCGCCGCAGGTGCTCCCGCTGATGAGCGGGCGCGTGCAGGTCGAGTGGGGGATGATCGCGGCCGGCTCGATTATGACGATGGCAGTGCCCGTGATCCTGTTCCTCGTGCTCCAGCGGTACTACACGCGCGGAATGGTGGCTGCCGTGGCGGATTGACTTCGAACTTTTTTCGCCTCGGGTTCGCTCGCGGTGCTCACGGGTCGCTCACGCTCCCCGTTCACAATTCCGCGGCGCTACGCGCCGCGTACCGCTCGCTCACCTCTCGGCGCAAAACGTCCTCAGAAGATCTGATGGGCCCACAAACGCGAAGGTTTGTGGACTTCGATGAAAAAGGCCACTCGCTCCCTGACTCACGGCGCGAAGCGCCGCGCTTTCGGTCGCTCGCGGGTGCAACGCTTGCGACTCGACTGCAGCGGTAACGCCTCTGCCTGGTGTCTTTCGCTCCAAGTCTGCTGACGTTACTGACGCTTGCTAACGCGATCAAATCCGGTTGACACCATCATACATTGGGGATCCGTGGTGCTGAATACGCGCACTATAGCGGCATGTACCCGGCTCGAGTCACGACCACAGCCACACCAATCACGAGCATGTTCGTGAGGAAAAACAGCCGTGAGGACATCCACGCGAACGAGAGCAAGACGGCGATGGGGAGCAACGCGATGAGCGCCGGCCAGGTGCCCCGAATCGCGAGCGTCGCGAAAAACGCCGTCGTGAACACGTACAGGAAGTCGACGGCGACGGCGTTGGCACTACTTCGGCGAATCTCCTGTCCGACGATGACGAGCGACTCGAGGAGGCCACGGCTGTCCCCGGTGGCTGCCTCCGGCCCCGTCTGCTCGCTGCCATCGCCGTCGCTGCCGTCGGTGGGTGTCGCCACGGGTCAGTTAGGCCTCGTCGTCCTCGTCGACGGTTTCCTGTAACACGTCGTCAAGCGACTCGAGCATCGGCTCGATGTCCTGTTCGGGTTCCGCCCAGAGGCCGAGCAGTTGCGACCAGAACTCCGCCTGGAACGGATCACCGAGTGCGTCATCTAAGTCGGGCACGAGTTCAACGTCGTCTGCTTGCTCGGAGATGTCTTGCATGACCTCGAGGTCGAAGGCATCGTCGGGCACGTCGAGCGCGGTGGGGACGAACCCGCCGAGCTCGGTCCAGACTTCCTGCCCGTCGGGTGAGATGATCGCCTCGACGGCCTCAGTCGCGGCGTCAACGTCGGGTGCGTAGGCAGGCACAGTGAACCAGTTGATACTCGTCACCATCGCCTCCGAGCCAGGCAGCATGAAGTAGTCTAAGTCCTCCGGATCCTCAATCGCGCCAAACGCTGGCGTCCACGAGCCCATAAAGTACAGCGGAATCTCGTTTTCCCAGAAGAACTCGTACTGGACGCCAAAGTCCCGAACCTCACTGAAGTACCCCTCCTCGAGCAGTTCCTGTAACTCCTCGAAGGCGGTGACGACGCGGTCGTCGGTAAACGAGGCATCGCCCTCGATGAGATCAACCTGTAACTCGGCACCGTCTTCTTGCCGAAGGATGAACGCCTCTGCCACGTCGCTCAATGGCCAGCCGTCGCCGTTGCCCGATGCAAGGGGCGCTTCGACGCCATCGATGTCGTCGATCTCGTCGAGCAAGTCGAGAAACTCGTCGTAGTCCTCGGGTTCCTCGAGATCGTGTTCGTCGAAAAACGACGGGCGGTACCAGAAGCCGGGTTTGATGTCCCCGCCGAAGGGGGCTGCGTACACCTCGCCGTCGACTTCGACCGCGCTGTAGTCAGTCGTGTAGTCGTCTTCGTCCCAGAGGTCACCCAGTGGCTCGAGGTGGCCTGCGGCTCCATCCAGTCGAACACGCCCTTCGGTTGGCAAGACGACAATATCGGCGGTTGCAACGCCGACTTCGTAGTCCATGAGCGTCTCCGTCAGGAGTGTTTCAGTGTCTCGAGGCGCATACGAAATCTCGAGGCCGGTTTCATTTTCGGCATAGTCGACGACCTCGAGGAAGTCTTCTTCCTCGTCGTCGGTCCAGACCGCGGTCACGGTGATCGCTTCCTGTGCGCTCGCCCCGCCGACGCTTCCCAGACCTGTTAGTACGACGAGTCCGCCACCTGCTCCTCGAAGGACCGTTCGTCGGCCGACATGAGTGTTATTCTCGCCCATATCAGCCGTATGCCGATCACATCCTTAATGGTTTCACACATGATTCTGTATGTACAGTTACGTGTACTGTCAGTATCGATTCACACGTTTACAGGAAGCTGTGTTGAGTGCCGTCTATCCACTATAACTCAAAAAGAAGATAGCTGACGTCTTGCCTTACTCAGTGAAGGTGATCCAGCCGTCCGGCGCGTGGCTCTTGACGTCGTTCATTGCCTCGCGAGCGTCCGTTCGGCTCTCGTAGGTCTGCGTACTTTCGGCCATCGTCGAGCCGTACTCATCGATGAGTTGCCAGACCCAGCCATCCTCGGCCGTATGCAACTCGAAGGAGACGCTATCGATCTCGAGGATGCTCGCGGAGTCGATCAGTTCACGGACGTTCTCGAGTGCCTCGCGGGCTCGGTCGTTCGACTCGTACGACTCTGTGCCGGTTGCGACCGCGCGGCCATCAGCATCGAGCAAGCGCCACTGCCAGCGGTCGTCCTCGTCGGAAACGAGTTCGAACGACGCCACGTCGAAGTCGACACGGCCGGCCATCGGCGCGAGTTGGCGGACCTCCTCGACAACCGTATAGAGGTCGTCTTTGGTCGCCTCGGTGTCAGCCGAGCCAGCGACAACCTCGCGGTCAGCAGTGATGAGATTCCAGCGCCAGCCATCCTCGGTGTCACCACCCTGCTCGAGTTGGACGACAGTGTCTTCAATTGTGAAGATCGGTGCCGATTCCGCGTGGTCAGTCAACGCTGCGACGCGTTCGCGAGCGTCTTCACGCGTGTCGTAGGAGACGCTCGAGTCGGCGATTTCCTCGCGGTCGCGGTCGAGGACGCGCCAGTGCCAGCCACTGTTTTCGTAGAGCTGGGCGGTTACGTCGCCAATCGTACAGCCACGTGCCGTTGCTGCAGCCTTCTTGATCTCCGGAACTCGCTCGGTGAGTTCGTCTCGAGTTGGATGTGGTTCGTCGTCGACGGCAACGGTCTGTCCCGACGGCAAGACGAATCGCCAGTGCCAGTCCTCTGCCGCAGAAAGCTGGAAGATGGCGTCGTCCATCGTCCGTACATCGGACTCAAGGTGCTCGAGCAGTCGGTTCATCGCGTCTCGCGCGGCGCTGCGAGTTGGATGGGTTGTCGGGTCTTCGGCGACGAGCTTTCCGCCCTCGTCGATGAGCCGCCATCCCCACTCGTCGTCATCGTTGACGAACAGTTCGAACGCGGCGGTTTCGATCTCGAGCAGTTCGGCGTCGGGTGCCTGCTCTTTAAGCGTCATCATGGCCTCGGCGGCCTCGCCGCGGCTCGTGTGCTCTTCACCGCTGTCTGCGAGGACGTTGCCATCCTCGTCGATCAGCCGCCAGCGCCACTCACTGTCGTCGGCTTCGTAGACCTGAAACGCTGCGTTTTCGAACTCGATGAGATCCGCTTCGCGAGCCTGCTCGCGCATGCGCTGGATCGCATCTTTTGCCGTCTCCGTGCCCATGTGTCGCTCGTTGCTCGCTGCGATGATGTCTCGTTCTTCGGTGACGAGACGCCACTGCCACGGCGTCTGTGGCTCCATTTCGTCCTCGTTGTGCTCGAGGGTGACGCCACCGTCGGTCGTCGCTGTCGACGTATCGGCCGTCGCTGGGAGATCATCGTCTGGCGTCATCCCGTCACCGAGTGACATCTCTCCGGCAGGGTAGAGTTCGTACTCTGCGCCGTCGATTTCGACGACATCCGCGTCGGTTGCGTGCTCGGCGAATTTGTCGGTTTCCTCGCTTGCAATCGCGTGGTTCGCGTGGCCGTCCGGCGAGCGGGCAACGATACGTTCGGCACCGTCGATGAGTCGCCACTGCCACTCTTCACCGGATTGATAGCGTTCGTACGTGGGTTCGCCAGCGACCGTTACGGGTGCCGACCCGAGGTCTGGCAGGAGCGTTTCAGCGGCTTCCTCAGCCTGACGGCGAGCATCGTAGGTCGCTGTCGCGGTCGCAACGACGCTGTCGGTGTCGTCGACAAATCGCCACGTCCATCCCTCATCTCGCTCGTACAGTTCGACGCCGAGGTGTTCGATATCGAGCACTCGAGCCTGTTCGAACCGTTCGGCGAACGATCGGGCAGCCTCCTCAGCACCGGCTTGGTCCGCGTGGCTCTCGTCGCTGGTTGCCAACACAGTGTGGTCGTCATCAACCAGTTGCCAGTACCAGCGGTCGCGCTCTTCGGTGTAGGTGAACGCCGCGCCTTCGATTTCGATGACGTCTGCGTCTGGGCCGCGATCTTTCAGGAAGCTCACGGACTCTTCTGCACCATCGCGCTCGGCGAACTCGCCGCTGCAGGCACCGACGACACTCCCGTCATCGCGTGCAAGCGTCCACTGCCAGGTCCCATCTCGGCCTTCGTATAGCCGGAACGCCGAGGTCGTCAACTCCATCAATCCCGCAGAACTGATCTGGGCTTTAACGCGCTCGATTCCTTCGCGCGCTTCCGGTCGCGTGACCGCACTCCCATCGCTCGTCGCCAGCGCCTCCCGGTGAAGCACGTTCCACTTCCAGTCACCGTTCTCGTCTCGGAACACCGCAAACTGGGCGTCCTCGAGTGCGTTCCCCGTCAAAATTGGTGGGTCATCGGTCGTTCCTTCCTCTTCGACGAACATCCCTTTCTGGCCGGTAAGGACGGGAACAAGTGCCATTACACCCGCAATAATCGCGACCCCGGCCGTGTAGACAACGATCACTTCCACGTCAAGCCCCTGACCCAGGTGTCGCCAATCGTGTGGGTACACGGACGCGAACCAGCCGACGCCGCCGAGTGCTACGAGAAGACCGACGAAACTCGCCTGTATCCCGCGTTTTCGAACCGGCAGCATCAACCCGATGCCGAACAGGCAAATCGCCAGGCTTGTCGCTGCGGCGGTGCCCGAAATTCTGATAATCGTCTCCTCAGTGACGCCGCCCGCGTAGCCGATAACAAATGTGATCAGCGCCGCGGCGGCAATTGCATACCCCAAAATAAACAACCAGTACCCGTACACATCCTTCCCCGAATCCGGTTCTCCGACGTAGTGTTCGTACAGTCGGTAGAGCCGGCGATTAATTTCGCTCGTGAATGACATTCGTAAATTCGAGTGCATAACTCGAACGTAATATGATAAAGGTTCGGCCAAGCGTTTGCTAAATTATGTGTATCGATAGATGTATTCGCCGGTTGCTACCCTGTGAACTACCGTAATCACACGACGGGACTGGGATCCAATCTGAACAGGTCTACAAAAGAGGAGGCTGGAATCGGGCGTTTAGGACCCTATATGGCCTGGTTTCTGTCGATTGTTACTGCAACATGGCTCCAGCGGGATGCGTCGCACAGACGTTCGGGTCGTAGCCTGCATCTGAGAGTCCAGTCCCCAGCGCGAACACCGTCTCGCCGAGCATCGCCATCGACGCGTGCCCGTTGACATCCGTAACATCTCCGATCGTTCTGGCAACCTGCTCAGTCACTAATTCAGCCTCCCGCGCGAATAGTCGGGATGCATACATCAACGACAGCAGCGTCGGCTCTTTGACCACTCGAGACAGCGCTTCTTTGCCGGCAGCAGTCAACTGCTCTGTGTCGCCCGAAAGCACGTCGGCCGTCGAAAGTTCGCCGAAGGTAACGTACTCGACGCGGGCGCGAGCCGGAATCGAATCCAATACGTTCTCGTGAGGGCCGCCAGGCTCGAGGCGGATCGGAATGCCGCCGTGAGCCTGGGCGACGACATCGCCCAGACCGGTCCCAGCCTGTACCTCCGCGCCGTGTGCAATCGTCACGAGTTCGTTCGTCGAGAGGGTGCGCTCGAATACCCGGTTCGTCGCGAGTGCGGTACCGAGCGCCATCGCCCCCGACACGCCGAATCCTGCCCCGAGCGGCAGGTCTGACTCCGCTTCGACGTGGGCCGTCGCCTCGAGCGTCTCGAGGACGGTCTGGACGGGTTCGATCTCGAGTTCCTCACCGTCGAGAACAATCGTCGTTTCTGCGGCCGGTTCAACCGTCACGGTAACGCCGTCGGTGAGTGTGAGTCCGGCTCCTCGAGAGCCCGCTTTCGTCGGATCGTCGGCCGGATGGGCGCTAAAAAAGCCCGTAATGTGGCCAGGAACGAACGCAGTCGCCTCATCGCGCATTACCTGCCGTTTCGGACCGAACGGTATAACAGTGTAGATTTCGGCCCTCGAGTCGGCATCGACGCCACCTGACTGGTCGTCACTAACGAGACGTGTTGTTTGGGTACACTCTCATCACACAGTGAATCTCACGACATCGTATTTATGTAACTGCGTTGGATGGTACGTATGAACACGGACCCCGATTCGAGCCCAAGTGACTCCGCTAGTCCACTCCACGACGGTGCCCACCTCAAGCACGAAGCAACACTCGAGACAGTCAGTCACGACGGCGTCGATCCACAGCCAGACGCGACCGACTCAGCAACCGCGAACACAGCGCTCTCCGAAGCGACCAGCCGATTCGAACCCCAGAGCGACCGCTGTCGAACCTGTGGCACGTCAATTGGTCCTCGAGAGTACCGCATCAGTTGGCGACAGAAAGGCGGTCAGGGGACACTCGAGGCCCACTACTGTAGCGAGAACTGTCTCCCGGACGACGCCCCCGGCGGGCACTCGCCAGACGGAGATGAGGCCGACATCGGCGAGACTGACACCTCGAGCAAGGCCCACCGACACAGCCCACAGGACTGGTCGTACTGTCGCTGATCAGCGCTGGCGTTCGATCACGTCGGGGATCTCGGTCAACCCCATCTCGCCGCGCTGGGAAGCGGACTCGTGCCAGCCAGCAAGCGTCGCCTCGACACCGTCTGCCTCTGCAATGAGTCTGTCGGTTGTGATCTGTTCTTCCCGTCGAAGCGCCTCGCGAGCGACCCGTCCGGCGAGATGGCGAACATCTCGAATGCTAAAGCCCGCCGTCGCCTCGGCCACTGTCTCGAGGTCGATATCTGCCGCCAAAAAACCGTCCGGCAGCGACTTGGCGAGAATCGCCGCTCGTGTCGTCCCGTCTGGCGGTGGGACCTCGATGCGCTCGTCGAACGTCCCCGCATGGAGCACGTCGATGTTGACGCCATCCACGCTGCGCGTCGTTGCGACGACGAGCACATCGTCGCCGAGTGTCGGTAACAGCGTCTCGAGGCGCGTCGTAACTCGTCTGGTCGCTCTCGAACCGCCTGAGGTAGGAGCGAGTTCGTCGAGGTCATCCAGCATGAGCACACACGGGGCGAGCGACCGTGCATCTTCGATGATCTCGGCTGCGCGGTCTGCCGGCTCGTCGACGCCCTCCTGATGGAATCGGGCCGTACTCAGTTCGACGATTGGCCGATCCAGTTCTGCCGCGAGCGACTGTGCAAGCGACGTTTTCCCTGCATCGGGCGGGCCGTACAGCAGAACGCCATCGACCGCAGGCACCTCGTACCGTTCGTAGCCGTCGGGATTTCGAACCGGCTCGAGAACCCGCCGCTCAAGTTCGGCCCCGATATCCTCCATCCCGGGTAAGGAATCGAGCGCAACCGGCTCATCGGCAGACGACCGGCCCAGTTCTTCGCCGAAGTGATCTTCGTAGCGATCCAGCCAGCCCGCGATGCTGGTGTCAATCTCTGAGACGGCCTGCTGGAGGTGGCCCTGTTCCACCGGCGATTCGTCGCCGATTGCGTGTCTGATTGCGACATCCGCGACGAGCGTAACATCGCTCGAGGCGTAGCCCGCAGTCGCCTCGGCAATTGCCTCGAGACTTACCTCCTCGGAAACCGGCGCATCGGCGAGTTCGAGTCGGAGCATCTCGAGACGTGCCCGTCGGTCCGGCGGCGGGATCTCGATGCGCTCGTCGAACCGGCCAGATCGCAAGATGGCGTCGTCAACATCGTCGACGTAGTTCGTCGCCGCGAAGACGACAATGTCGGCGTCGGTTTGGGACTCGAGTTCGGTCAGAAGTTGGTTGACCATCTGCTGTTCGCTGTTTGCCATCCGCCCCGAACGGTCGCCCGCGATGGCGTCGATTTCGTCGATAAAGACGAGACAGGGCTCGTTCTCGCGGGCTGTCTCGAACAGTGTCGCGACGTTGTCTGCGGCCTCGCCGATGTACTTGCTCGTGATATCCGAGGGCGTCACCTCGAGGTAGTTGTAGTCCGTTTCAGCCGCGAGCGCGCTCGCGACGAACGTCTTCCCACAGCCCGGTGGGCCATGAAAGAGCACGCCGTTGACCGCCCCAATCCCGTAGTAGTCATAGACGTCCTCGCGCGTCAATGGGTCGATCACCCGGTCGTGAAGTGTCTCTTTTAACTCCATCATTCCGCCGACGTCCGAGAAGTCGTGGCCCGGTGGCTCTGTCTCGAGGTCGTCGCCCGCGAGTGCGGTTCCAGTTTCGTCCTCGCTGTCGTCTCGAGCGTGCGACGAGTCGCCATCGCCCGGTGCTCCCTGTATCTGGCGCGTTTGTGTCCCCCCGTCCGTGTGCCGGCCGACGAACTGCCAGGCCAGCGTCAGCGCTGGCGGCGCGAACACGAGTGCGGCGTCGCCGGTCGCGACGAACCCGCCGACGCCAACGACGTACGCAGCACCCAGAAATAGCCGATCCGCCTGTGCGGCGACCGCCCACGAGACCGTTCGGAGCGCGACCGCGACCGTTCCGGCCATCAGCACGACTGCAAGAAATGCGGTCGAGCCGGGAACGAGCGCACTCGCGTCGGTGAGCAGCGCCGGTGTCAAATCATTCATTACTGATACGTGAAACGAATTTACCAAAATAGTTCCGGTGATCGGTGCGATAATTGATCGGTATCGACGGGGACAGAAAGGATCTGGAGCGTCGTCGTCGTCCGCTTACCGGACAACCGTCACGGGCACCGGCGCGCGCCGAGCGACCGTCTCGGCGACGCTGCCGAGTAGCAACCGCGCTGCGCCGTGTCGGCCCTGACTGCCGATAACGATGATATCGACGTCATCCGCGGCATCGATGATCGACCGCGTCGGATCGCCAACGCCCGTTTTCGTCTCGAGTGCCGCCTCGTAGCTCGCCTCACTTGCAATCTCTCGTGCTCTATCAAACACCTCATCGGCCTGGCTCTCCATATCCTGCTGGACGTCGCTGTCAAACCCGAGGCCGTCACCGACCGACAGTGTCGAGCCCTCGAGTTCGACGACATGTAACACCGTCACCGCAGCGTCAGGGTGGAATTCAAAGGCATGCTCGAGGGCGGTTTCGGCCGGTTCCGAGCCATCCATCGGAACGAGTACTCGCGTAGTCATACGTCCTATAGGTGTGCCCCGCAGATAGGCCTTAGCGATCTATGTGCGGCTACAGACAGCAGTCACATTGCTACTCGCGAGTCAGTTTCTGCAAAAAGTGGGTGTCGTTCGCAGTCTCGAGGATGCTCGAACTGGTTGCGTTCTCGCTTATGACGAAGACGTTGACGATCACGCGAAACTCGCTTCGCTCGTTTCGCTTGCTCCCAGAGACTTCGCCCTTACGGGCTCAGTCTCTGGCGATCTCGCGGGAACACCGTTGGACTCGCGCTGCTCGTCCAACGAGCTCCCACTCAACGAACAGCGCTCTCGCTTATGGCGAGAGGCGCTGTCGGTCCTGCAAGACGGGGCTCACTCCGTTCGCCACGCCTTGCTGGCTCCCAGGTTTGTCGCCTATGGCGACAAACGCTGGCGATCTCGTGGGAACAACACAGCCTCTCGGATGTTGCTCAATCCAAGAATCGTCATGATGAGGCGCTCGCCACCGAGGCCGAAGCCGGCGTGAGGCGGCATGCCGTACTTGAACATCTTCGTGTAGTACTCGAACTCGCTTGGATCGAGACCTTGCTGTTCAAAGCCTTCGATAAGCTTCTCGTGGCGGTGTTCACGCTGGCCACCGGAGACCAGTTCCATGCGCGGGTGCATCAGGTCGAACCCGGTCGAGAGGTCGGGATCGTCGTCGTGGTCCTTGATGTAGAACGGCTTGATCTCACTTGGCCAGTCCGTGATGAAGTAGTGGCCGCCGACGTCCTGTCCGAGCGCCTCCTCGGCTGGCGTCGAGAGGTCGTCGCCCCAAACGAGTTGCTCGTCGAGTTCGCCCGTCGCGTTGATGCGCTCGAGGGCCTCCTCGTAGGAAATGCGTGGGAAGTCGCCTTCTGGCACTTCGAAGTCCTCGGCGAGGTCGAGGTCCTCGAGTACGTCACCGTACTGCTCCTCGACGGCTTCGTAGGCGGATTTGACGACGCCTTCGGCGACGTCCATCGCGTCAGTGTGGTCACAGAACGCGCCCTCGAAGTCGATCGAGGTTGCCTCGTTCAGGTGTCGCGGCGTGTTGTGTTCTTCCGCGCGGAAGATCGGGCCGATTTCGAAGACGCGTTCGACGCCCGAGCCGGCGATGAGCTGTTTGAACAGCTGTGGCGACTGGTTCATGAACGCCTCTTCGCCGAAGTACGTGATTGGGAACAGTTCCGTACCGCCCTCGGTACCCGTGGCGACGATTTTCGGCGTGTTGATCTCCGTACACTCGAAGTCACGGAACTGGTCGCGAACGGCGCTCAGGACGTCCGAACGGATTTCGAAGACCGTCTGGACCTCGTCCTTGCGGAGGTCGAGCGTGCGGTTGTCCAGTCGCGTCGAGAGTTCGGCGTCGACCTTTCCGGAGGGGTCGAGTGGCAGTTCGGGGTCAGCGGGTGCGACGACCTCGAGCGACTCGGGAGTCACTTCGACGCCGGTCGGCGCGCGCGGTTCTTCTTCGACAGCGCCGGAGACTTTGACGACGCTTTCACGAGAGACGCCGAGGCCGGTCTCGACTAAGTCCTCGTCCATCTCGTCTTTCTCGAATTTGACCTGGATTTTCCCGGTCGTATCGCGGAGAATCAGAAAGGCGATGCCGCCGAGGTCGCGGATCTCGTGGACCCACCCAGCGACGGTTGCGTCGTCGCCTGGCTCGGCGTCCGCAGTGTAGGTTCTATCCTGCATACCCACTGCTTCACGCAGGCGGAACTTAAGCGCAATCGTTCGGCCTCGTCAGCGTGTGTCGCAGTCTCGTGGCTGTCGAGTGTGCCCAGTTAGTACGACTGGGTCTCTGCCTGCGTTGGCTCGTACGTCTCTGGCTCTCGAGTCAGGATCGGCTCGTCGGCGATGATGGCCGTCGCAGCAACCATCAGATCGAGATTGTCAACGGATTTTTTGTCCTCAGCGAGTCGCTTGTGTTCCTGCAGGGCGCAGTGGCCCTCGTCGATCGTATACGGCACGACACCGACCTCGCGGAGGATCGAATCGAACTCCTCGTGTCTTTCCTCTGGGAGGCCGCGTCGTAACTCTGTGACCGTGATCAACGAGACGGAGGCATCGCGCCAGTCGAACGTCTCGAGGGCGGCGATTGCGTCGTTGTCCTCATCGAACAGGTCGAACAGAAACGTCCCATCAAGCAGAACCATCGTCGCCTCCGAGCAGTTCTGATTTAAGTTGGTCGACGGATTGCGGGCGCTGGTCGTTCTCGCCCCGAAGTTTTGAGCGGAATATGTGTGATTCGCGTTTGACTGCCTCGAGTTCGTCCCCCTCGACGAACCCAATCAGTTCGCGAAGCGGATTGTCCTCGGCATCGGTGTGAGTCTCGTCTCCCATTGAACGCTCCGTCATAGGAATGCCATCATCATAAATGTTGTATGATGGACTTACAGTGAGGGAGATTCTCTCTGCCTGAACGCAGGGCTATCGCTCGCGAACAGTCATCGGTATCTCGTGTTTTGGCCGCGCAGTGATCGTCGCCCGCAGATCGAGGTCGACTCCGGGAACCAACTCGAGGTGATACTGCTGATAGATCGTCGCAAGCAACAACTGTGCCTCGAGCATCGCAAAGCGGTCGCCGATACAGCGCCGTGGCCCGGCAGCAAACGGGAAGTACGCCAGTTTCGGCAGGTCGGCTTCCATGTCGTCGCTCCAGCGGTCGGGCTGAAACGCCAGTGGATCGTCGTACCAGCGCGGATCGCGGTGGACAACCCACTGGTGCATGCGCACGGTCGCACCCGGCGGAATCGTGTAGCCGTCGATTACGTCCGGCTTAGTCGGCTCGCGGACGATGCCCGGCACCGGCGGATAGAGTCGCATTGACTCTTGGACCACCTGCTCCGTATAGGTGAGATCCTTGAGATCGGCCATCGTCGGTACCTCGCCCTCGAGAACGTCGTCTAACTCCTCGACGAGTCGCTTCTCGGCGGCGGGATTTGTCGAAAGCAAGTAAAACGTCAGCGTCAACGCCAGCGCGGTCGTTTCGTGACCGGCTAGCAAGAGCGTGACAACCTCGTCGCGGATCTGTTCGGTTGACAGCGACTCCCCCGTCTCGTCGGTGACGTCCACCAGTTTCGAAATCACATCGTGGTCGGTCGGATTCGCCCGGCGCTGTTCGATCAGGTGATAGACGACCTCATCGAGTTGTTCTCGAGCGCGTTGAATCTGGCGGCGAGCGGGCGTCGGCACCTGCGGTGGGAGGACGAGATGGCCAAGGTTCTCAGTCGCCGCCATGAACGTCTCGAGGGCATCCCCGATCCGGTCGACGTAGTCGTCGATGTCCGTCCCGAACAGCGCGCGGGCGACGATCCGCAGCGTCAGTTCCATCATATCCTCGTGGATCTCCCGTGTCTGGCCGCCCTGCCAGTCCTCGAGTGCTGACTCGGTGAAGTCAGTCATCATCGTCGCGTACTCCTGAATGCGCTCGGGATGAAACGCCGGTTGGATGAGATGGCGATTGCGCCGCCAGATTTCGCCCTCACTGTTCAGAATGCCGTTGCCGGTGATCGGCCGGAGAATATGCTGGAACTGTTCGCCTTTGACGTACTGTTCGTTTTTCTGGACCAGCACCTGCTCGATGTGGTCGGGGTGATTGAGCTGATACACCGGCCCGCCGGGGTCCTCCCAGGCCGCGATATCGCCGTGCTCGCGGGCGATCCGTGTCATCGACTGATAGGGCTCGCGCAAAAACGTGAGTTGGTTCCCGACCAGCGGCAACCCATCGGGACCCGGCGGATGATCCTCGGGAAGTGACGGTGTATTGAAAGCCATCGGTTTCGTCCGTAGGTCAACGCGGGCGCGTTTATAGCCGCCGCTCGCTCGAGGCAGCGGACGAATCGAGTGACCTGTTCGCTTTTGTCGATCCACCTCGAGGAGTCGGTATGGACGCAGTCCTCGAGCGACTCGCGGACGAAATCAGGGAGGCAGAAACGGTGGTGGCACTGACTGGGGCGGGTATTTCCGCTCCCTCCGGCGTGCCGACGTTTCGCGGCGACGACGGCGTCTGGGAGCACTTCGATGAGGGCCAGTTCACCCATGGTCGATTTCAGCGCGATCCGGAAGGGTTCTGGGACGACCGCGTTGCCCTCCATCGCGAACTGTTCGGCGAGGAGTACGAGCCAAACGTCGCCCACGAGGCACTGGCCGAACTGGGCCGAGACGGCCATCTCGAGGCGATTTGCACACAGAACACGGACGGGCTCCACCTCGATGCAGCGGCTGTGGTCGGTGAGAACGGCGACTCGAGTGTGAGTGACTCGAGCGCCGACGCAAACGTACCCGGAAGCGAGACGACAGTGCTCGAACTCCACGGCAACGCTCGGCGTGTTCGCTGTCAGGACTGTGGCGCACGAACCGAAGCAGGTCCGATCTACGACCGTGCCGAGAACGGCGAACTACCGCCGACCTGTGACTGTGGCGGCATCTACAAACCCGATGTCGTCCTCTTTGGCGAGCAACTCTCGGGGGCCGCGATACAGCGAGCGCAGTCACTCGCCCGCGAAAGCGACGTGTTCCTCGCGATTGGCTCGTCACTCATCGTCACCCCTGCGGCCTCGCTGCCCCGCACCGCCGCCTCGTCGGGCGCGACCGTTGCCATCGTGACGCTCGAGGAGACGCCACTCGATGACGTGGCCGACGTGTGTTGCCAGCAAGACGTGACCGACCTACTCCCGCACTTGCAGGCGCTCGTCACCGGCGAGTCCTCGAGTACGGAGTAAGGGACAGTTGGCAGTATAGTAGCCACTGCAAGTCAATGCGCACCTGTTCGCACGACGGGAGCGCGGTTCGGTGTGAGCGAAGCGAACGAGAACCGCGGAAAAGCGAACGGGTACGATGTGCCCGTGAGTCGGCTGTGCGATCAGTGTGTAAATCGTTGCAGTTGTTACTATAGAACAGAGTCGCTGGCGCTACTGATCGACACCGGGTGCAGCCGGAAGAACGTATTCCTCGATGAGCCTGGCTTGCCCACGCCGGAGTCGCTCGCTGACTGCCTGTTCCGAAATATTGAACGCGTCCGCGACCGCCGACAGTTCGGTTTCTCGCGGTACTGAAAAGAAGCCGTACTCGAACGCAAGGATCAGCGCCTCTCGCTGGGACTCAGTGAGCGTCTCAGTTGCGGCCTGTGGTGGCTCGACCTCGGCTCCAGTTGCAAGTCGATGCAGGTCGAACTCGACGCCATGATCCTCGAGATATGCGTGGTACTGTGCAAACGCCTCTTGATCCGGAAATCGCATCGTCATCGACCAGCGGCCATCACTCCCGTGGCCCTCGAGCAGTTGGCCACCGACAGACACCCACTCGCGATAGGCTGACAGACTCTCGTCATCGCTGTGTCGGACCCGGTAGAGCGTCTGGTCTGGGGTTTGCTCGAGTTGTTGAAACGAAGTAATTGTTCGGTCCGTCGTGAGCAACTGCTCGAGGTGGGTACGGTCGGGACAGCGCACCCAGCAGAACGTAATCGGCTGTGCGGGATCGAGAGCGTACTGGCGCTCGATGGTGAGTTCGACCGACGGCATCGCTTGCAGCGTGGGACCGAGAACGAGGTCCGGCGATGTCACGTCGAACTCCGCACGAAGGCACATAGCCATTCCAACGAGTCTATCAAAATAACTGTTGAGGCCACTCTGGTCAGCAGGGCCATAAGCGCTAATAGACGGAAGAATCGAAAACGGCCGCCACTCGAGAACGAATCCGGATTAGGCGTCCGATGCTGCCTCGACGGTTTCACGAACTGCCTCGACACCCTCGTCGTGTGCGAGGTCACCAACGACGATGACATCTGCGTACTGGGCCATCTGATAGGCTGAGTCGTAGTCGTGGATGCCGCCACCGTAGAACAGCGTTGCCTCGTCGGTTGCGTCGCTTGCTGCCTCGACGATTGCTTCGTCGCCGAGCATGCCGGAGTACTCGAGATAGACGATATCCTGGCCAAACATGCGTTCTGCGACTTCGGTGTAGGCTGCAACGTCGTCGGCGTCTAAGTCGCAATCGGCCTCGGTGTAGGTCGCGACGTCGGCGTCGGGGTTCATCACGATGTACGCTTCCGTGCTCGTTCGATCCCAGTCGAGGCCAGTATCGAGGCGCACCCACTCTTTGTGTGCGCCGGTGATCCAGAACGGCGAGCCGGCGTTGAGCACCGTCGGAATCAGATAGCCATCCAGTGCGTCATCGTCGATGACGACGTCAGGACTCGAGGGTTCTTGATAGAGTGCAACATCGTGTTCGGCACAGGCGCTCAGCACGTCGGCCGTGTTCTCCTCGGTAATGCCCATCGTGCCACCGATTTCGATCGCGTCAGTGCCAGTCGCACAGAGATCGCCATAGGTAATGCCGTCGGGGAGGTCCTTGTCCGGGTCGATTTTGAGAATGTGATCCCAGTCGGACCAGGGAGCAGTCATACCGCCCCGTTTCCCGACAACCGGCAAAAACGCTACGAATCGGGTGTGCACTCGAGTCGGTCCCGACAGATCGTCCGGTGACACCGTTTCTTCTCGGTGTTTTCGTAGCAAACGAGTGCCAGCGACTCACCACGCTCGAGACGATTCTCGAGCGACTCGAGTGCCGCCCGCGCGTCGGCTGACTCCTCGAGATACTGGCGATACTGCTCGCCGAAGCCCACCTGTTCCCAGGCAGCGTTGTGTGCGCCTTCCTCACAGAGTCCCTGTATCTTCATGTCCGATTCGGTCTCGTGAACAGCCTCGAGCAGGTCTGTCGGCGGCCCAAGTTCGGGCAGATTCTCGTTGACGGCCGCGTGAAACCACGAGGTCGGCTGGCGAACGACCCCGACGAGCGTCGCGTCCGCGGGGAGGTCTGCCAGGTCGTGCTGGAGCGCGGCGACGTAGGTATCCGCGAGCGTCCCGCGCCCGGAATCCGATTCGGCAGCCATACGTGTTGTGACGGTCGCCCCGCATTTATATACGCCGCCAGTGCGAATCGTCGCGTCTCGATACCGATGCCAGGGGACAGCGAAGACCCGAACGCGGACGTACAGTACCACCTCGAGGTCGGTCCCGACGACGTCGCCGACACCGTGCTCTTACCGGGCAATCCCGAGCGCCTCGAGAAGATCGTCGCCCACTGGGATGACCACGACATGCGCGCTCACCACCGCGAGTACCGGACGGCAACGGGAAGCTACGAGGGAACGCCGATCTCAGTCACCTCGACCGGTATCGGCGGCCCCTCAGCAGCGATTGCACTCGAGGAACTTGCGCGCGTCGACTGTGAGACGTTCATCCGCGTGGGTTCCTGCGGCGCGATTCAGGAGGAGATGGCTGTTGGCGACCTCGTGATCACGACTGGCGCGGTTCGACAGGAGGGCACGAGCGACGAGTACGTCCGCGAGGAGTATCCAGCAAGCGCGGACTACGAAGTCGTGAGCGCACTCATCGCCGCTGCCGAGCGACTAGGCTATGACTATCACACCGGGATCACGATGAGCGCGGATTCGTTCTATCCGGGCCAGGGCCGACCCGGATTCGACGGGTTCGAGGCCGCCGGCGCTGACACGCTCGTCGACGACCTCAAGGAGGCGAACGTCGCGAACATCGAGATGGAAGCGAGCGCCATCCTGACGCTCGCAAACATCTACGGCCTTCGCGCGGGCGCAGTCTGTTCAGTGTATGCAAACCGGGAAACCGGCGAGTTCCGAACCGAAGGCGAGTCGCGCGCCGCAGAAACTGCGACGCTTGCAACGCACCTGCTCGCGAAAATGGATGCCAAAAAGCGCGAGGTTGGTGCCGACCGATGGCACGCCGGACTCTCACTCGAGTAGCTGGTCAGTCACGGACGCGCGCGATTTCGTCGTCGAACACTCGCCGATTGGGAATAATGTACTCCTCGCCGTTGTTCTCGATTTTCGTGACAAACAGATCGACCTCCTGAACGATGCCCGTCTGTTCGCCGATTCGAATCTCGTCACCGATACCGTAGGGCTGGTTCAACAGCAGGTAAATCCCCGCTGCACTCGAGACGAGGAAGTCTTTGAACGCGACTGCGCCGAGGATGATAACGCCGACCGTATAGACGAGCAGCAGGATCAGCAGTGGCTGAATGTAGACGCCGATCTGGCCGAGTGCGATCAGAAAGGCCACGTACAGGACAGTGTATTTGACGAGTTTCGGGATAATTGCAACTTCCGGGAGTTTGACGCTACGGAGATACTCGCTGACGATGAGTTCGGCCTTATCAGCAACGATGAAGCCAAGAATAACGACAAGAACGGCGATGAACACCTGCGGGATGAACTCGGTAATACGAAACCAGAACTGGTCGGTGTCGAGCAACTGCGCGATATGAATTGCCGTCAGTACGGCGATGCCGTAGATGAACCACGAACTCAGTCGAGCAACGATTTCGACCGTCGACGTCCCAAGTGACTGGGCAGTCCGCTCGAACGGCGTCCCTTCGACCGCTTCCGGCACGCCCGAGGCAGAGAGCAGTTCCTGGTTCAGTCGGCCAACGAGGTAGCCCACGACAAAGCCAAGCGCTAACACCGCGGCGGCAATGACTGCTGGCTCGTCGAGAAACGTCTGCCAGTCCATCTCAATACGCCTCCGGGTCGACCTCGAAAATTAACTCGCCGGCTTTGAACGCGCGGACGAGTCCATCGCTTTCCGATAGCACGATCGTAATCGCGTTCGTATCACGCGTAATCGCCGCCCCGGCCATGTGACGCGTCCCGAGACCTTTCGGGATGTCGACTCCCTCTGCGGAGGGCTCGAGGTAGCGATACGCCGAGACGATCTTGCCAGCGTCGGAGATGACGAACGCACCGTCGAGCCGCGAGAACTCCTTGAGCATGACGTTGACAATTGGGTCGCCAACATGGACGTGGGACTTCTCGAATGGGTTGTACGACAGCGGGCGCGATTTGTTCATGACCTTGCCCGCGTCGCCGACGACGAACAGCGCACCGACGGGTTTGCCTTTCTGTCCTTTCTGCCCGAGTTCGAGTACTAATTCAAGGACAGATTTGACGACCTCGGGGTCTGCACGGGATTTTGCGAAGAGATCGTAGATGCCAGTGTGATCGCCGGCATCAGCTCGCACGCGTGAGAGCGTATCAATATCGTCATCAAAAATGTTCGTTGCACACAGCAAGTCGTCGCCGTCGTCGATGACGCCTTGCCCGAGAGCGCCCTCGAGTGCGAATCGAACTCGCTCTGAAACATCGCTGAACTCGAGGGGGAGTTCCACGAACGTCTCTGCGCCGACGTCGTTTTCCGTTCCGACGACGATCACGTCGAGGTCATCAACGGCAGCGATCTGCTCATAGTACGACCCACTCGGTGCAAAGAGCATGACCGCATCGACTCCCGAAAAGAGTTCCCCATACACGTCGTCTAACCCGGCCATTGCTCATACAACCCGTTTGCGCGCGAATAAGCGTTATGGACGTGTCTGACATGTGTCTGCCGATTCTCAACGAGTTCACTCGAGTTTAATTAGTTCAGAGACGGAAGTATCGAACGGTGCAATCGTTTCAGTGCTCGAGCACACCCAATGAATCGTTCACTGGGCAATCCCAGTGTCCAATCAGCTCTGAACGAGGGGTGTCACGCCTCGAGGCTGTCGCTACACCAGTGACTAACCGCAAATTAGGTCGACTTATTCCGACGTGCCCGTTTTGGTGATTGGGCGGAATTCGCCGTCACCACACGTACAGTCCTCCGAAACGCCGATTGGCCGAATCGATCCATCTGCTCTGATCTCGGAGACGAAGACCGACTCACAGGAGCGACACATGACGACGGTCTTCGAATGCGCTGATGACTTGCTCACGACAACTGGTACATGCTATGATCGTATCACCATTCCTCCAACCTGTTTTGGTACGGCCGCTCGTGACTGTCATAGCCACTTGAACGTTGGTAATCGTCTCCTGCAAGCGCCACAACTATATGCGTATTTCAAAAAGCGCGCCGATCAGTTGTCCTGCTCTTTCGAGGAGTCGTTACTGCCGACCCAGCGCTCCCAGAACGGCTCGAACTCCGCATCGTCCTCAGCAATTCGATTCCACTCTGCGAGGCCGCGCTCTTTGCGCGTCCCGGGAATCGTATTATCCAAGAAGAGTGCAGCCAATCCGCCAACTGCCATGCCCGTCGAGCCGATGATGTAGACCGTATCGACGACGGCGTATCCGGCAGCCTCGAGCCACGCTGTTGCGTCCGCACTCACGAGCCCTAGCGGCTCGAGCACCGATACCAGCGACGCAATCGCCCCCTCGAGTCCAACGGCGTCGCGGAACTCGAGCGTCGTCTCGAAGTTGCCCATGTACGCCGGAATTGCGAGCCCGACGAACAGCGCAAACCCGATGATGAAGACATTTCTCGAGGACTCGAGGTCGACGTGTCTGAGGTTGCCGATACCGACGGCGACGATCTGGGCGAACATGGCGATAAAGAGGCCGCCGATGATCGGGTCGGGAATCGTTGCGATGAGTTGGCCGAAGTAGCCGATGAAGCCGAAGATGAGCATGAAGACGGCACCGATCTGGACGACGTAGCGCGAGGCGACGCCGGTGAGCCCGATTGCGCCGATGTTCTCGGAGTAGGAGGTCGAGCCGCCGGTGCCCATGATGCCCGAGAAGACGTTCATCAGCCCTTCCATCCCGATACCGTGGTTAATTCGTTTCTCGCTCGGTGCGGCTGAACCGGTGATGTTCGCGACGGCGTAGTAGTCACCAATGCTTTCGACAATCGAGGCGAGCACGCCGGCGAACATGCCGATAACGAACGCTGCAGTCACTTCGGGTATTCCCCACTGGAGCGGGTAGATCGGCATGAGCAACGAGGCGTCCGTCACCTCGCCAAAGGAGATGTAGCCGGGGTGGCCGTCACCAATCGTGCCGGTTGCTGAGAGCATCGCAGCGACAGCCCAGGCGAGACCAATTGCAATGATAACTGGATAGAGCCGGAACGCGCGGTGTTTGACGTCGAGATACTGCGAAAAGAGGACAATGAGCCCAAGCGTGAAGCCGAGCAAGAGCCAACTCTGGTCCGTCTGCGTTACCTGATCGACGTTGAACAGCGCCAGTCCGATCAGGGCAATCGTCGGCGCGATCACGACCGGCGAGAGGAAGCGACGAAGCTTCCCGACCAGTCCGAAATACCCCATCGCGACCTGCACCGTCGCGGCGACGATGATTGCGCCCTGTAACTGTAACAGGGCCGTTTCCCAGTCACCAGCACCGACGCCACCCGCAGTCACGACCGTGATGATCGCCAGCGCGGGTGCGAGCATCGAGAACGGTGCCCCCTGAACGATTGGATACCGGTTCCCGAACGTCGTCTGGGCGAGCGTCGCGATCCCGCTCACGACGAAGAAGGTGCCGATAAATCGCGCCGCAACATCACCCGGCATCTCCATCGCACCCGCCAAAATCAGCGGGACTGCGATGTTCGCCCCCACCATCGTCAGGTAGTGTTGAATGCCAAGCACCGCCGATTCGCCCATCGGCGGCCGGTCGTCGATCCCGTACTCGATGTCGTCGTTTTCCTCGACGGCCCCTGATGAACCGTCGCGATTCCCCGCCGCCGCTGCATCGTCCCCCGTCATCTACGAGTCACTCACGGAGTCACGAGTGGGCATGCCAAAAGGCGTATTGATCCATTCCGACCAGTACAGTTGCTATCGTGACAGTTCCTGGCGCTCGAGGACAGTCTCCCTGCTCACAAGCGGTGAGACGTGGGCCCTACTCAACGGCGACCTGTGGCTGTTCGCCCTCCATCGGCTCCTCGGGTGCGTTCGTGCCTACCTGGACGGTGAGGACGGGAACCTCGGCACAGCGGACGACGCGTTCGGTGACGCTGCCGAGCAGGAGGCGGTCAATGCCGCCGCGGCCGTGTGTTCCCATGACGATGAGATCACACGCGTCGGGGCCGGCTTCCTCGACGATGACGCGACTCGGTGAGCCATCGAGGATTTTGGTGTCGACCTCGACGCCCTCCGGAGCGAGTTCTTCGACGCGCTCGACTGCCGACCGGCCTTCCTCGCGCAGCGCCTCGCTGATCCCTTCCCAGGCGGTCTCCATCGGGAGGCCACCATAGCCTGCTGCGTTGACGACGTAGACGGCCCGAATCGTCGCGTCGTGTGCGAGTGCAAGATCGAACGCGTACTCGAGTGCACGTTCACCCTTCGGTGAGCCATCAGTTGGGACGACGATGCAATCGTACATGGTTATGTGATAACGTTTCTCACCCACCTATAATAACGTTGTCGTAGTTCTGACCGACCATCAACTGGCGTGATAGGACTCGAAACGGTTCCTTCTGACTGATCAGTCAGGACGCGATTCGCAAATAGTCCGAACAAAGACTAATTTTGCCCTGCTCATTCCGGCCGGAACCGCTCGAGAAAAACTGAGCACACGACTCGAGTCAGTGTGTTCTCATCCGTAACTGGTCAGTTCGTGGCTGGCTCGAGGATCGTCTCCTGAATGTCATCGACACCAGCGCGGCGGACGACCGCCCGAACGGGGTCTCGCGCGCCCGCAAGATTGTGCGAGTCGCCATCGAGCACCAGCAGTCGTGCCTCGCGACCCGGCTCGAGGACGCCGTACTCGAGGCCGGCGATTTCAGCGCCGTTGATCGTCGCCATCCGCAACACTTCGTCGGCTGGGAGATCTGAGCATTTCGCCATGAACTCCATTTCGCGGAACATCGACGGCGAGTTGAGCATCACGTTATCCGTGCCGAGTGCGAGCGTCGTCCGCTCGGAAAGTTCTGTGTACGGCGAGAGCCCAACGTTCGTGACGAGATTCGACCGCGGGCAGACAACGATGGGCACGTTCTGGTCGGCAACGCGCTCGAAGTGGTGTTCTTCGGGGTGGACCATATGGACGAGAAACTCCGGCTCGAGGTCAAGCGCGGGGTCGATGTCGGTCGCGTTGACCTCGCCGGCGTGAATCCCGAACGGCTTGCCCGCCTCGCGGGTGGCCTCGCGTTCGGCGTCGAACGTGTTGTCGTTCGCGCCGCTGGCACCGAAGCCGTCGCCGGCGCGCATGGCGTCGACCGAGCCCCGGGCGAACGCGAGCGCCTCGAGCGGCAGTCCCTGCTGTGCCTCGGTGAGCATCTCGACGCCCGCCACGTCGCCCTCGCGGAAATCCAGACAGGCCGCCGTTCCGCTTCGCTGCATGAATCGCAGTGAGCGACGCATTTCGCGGACGAGGTCTTCGCGGTCAGCGCTGCGAAGCAGGCGATGTTTTAGCCCGTCCGGCGGCGCAACCAACTCCTCGAGCGAGAGCCCGCGTCCGGCCTCTTTCGCAATCGAGTCACCGATATGCGTGTGTGCGTTGACGAACGCCGGACAGATGATGTCGTTACTCTCGACGGACGCCTCCTCGATGGCTTCGATTCGCCCCGCCTCATCGATCACGATCCGTCCCTCGACTGGCTCGAACTCCCGCCCGCGTAGAATCGTCCCCGTGCGTTCCATGCGACGGTGTTCGACAGCGGTGTTTTCAACGCCATCGGTTCACGTTCCGAAGGGGTCTCGAGCCCGGAACAGGTAAGCAACCTTAAGAGCCGCGACGAACTGGGTTGGCGTATGCAACCGCGCGACCTGTCCGATCACGTCGCTTACGAGGCGGGTCGGGGCATCGAGGAAGTCGCCCGCGAACTTGGGCGCGATCCCGACGAGTTCATCAAACTCGCCTCGAACGAGAACCCACACGGCCCCTCACCGGCGGCCGCTGTCGCCCTTCGCGACGCCGCCTCGAGTGTGAGTTCCTACCCGAAATCCACCCATACGGACCTCACCGATGCGATTGCCGAACAGTGGGCTGTCGACTCGAGTCAAGTCTGGCTCGCAAACGGCGGCGACGGCGCGCTCGATTACCTCTCGAGAGCCATGCTCGAGCCTGACGACACCGTGCTCGTCCCCTCACCCGGTTTCGCCTACTACGGGATGAGCGCGCGCTATCACCACGGCGACGTCCGCGAGTATAGTCTCGAGCGCACCGAGGACTTCGAACAGACGGCCAAGGCCGTTCTTGAGGCCTACGATGGCGACCGAATCGTCTACCTCACGAGTCCACACAACCCATCCGGCTCGACGATCTCGCTCGAGGCAATCGAGCAAATCGCCGAGGAAACCGACGAGGAGACGCTTGTTGTCGTCGACGAGGCCTACGGGGAGTTCGCCAACGTCGACAGCGCCGTCTCGCTGCTCGAGGGTCGCGATGGCTTCGACGCACGAGACGATATCGCTGTCTTGCGGACGTTCTCGAAAGCCTACGGGCTCGCCGGCGTCCGACTCGGCTACGCTGTCGTTCCCGACGCGTGGGCGGACGCCTACGCGCGTGTGAATACACCTTTTGCCGCCAGCGAACTTGCCTGCCGGGCCGGACTGGCTGCCATCGGCGACGACGAACATGTCGCCCGAACCGTGGAAACGGCTCGAAACTCCCGCGCGTACATGCGAGAGCACATCGACAGCCACGTCTGGGAGAGCGAGGGGAACTTCGCTCTCGTCGACGTTGGCGATGCCAGTGCCGTCGCTGCGGAGTTACAGGAACGCGGCGTTATCGTCCGCGACTGCACGAGTTTCGGCCTACCGGGCTGTATCCGCATCACCTGTGGCACCGAGGAGGAAACCGAACGCGCCGTCGAAACCCTCAACGCTGTCCTCGAGGACTTCGAGGTCGACCCTGGACTCGCAACTGACGGCAGCGGCAGGGCGGCAGACGCTAACCCTGAGGTGCCCGACGCGTGAGGGTCGCCGTCACTGGCACGCCGGGAACCGGCAAGACGACCGCAACCGAGCGACTTGCAGAGCGATTTGCCGACGGCGAGTTCGAAGTCATCCACCTCAATCGAGTCCTCGAGGACGAGAAGCTCTATACCGAGGTCGACGCCGACCGCGAGAGTAAGATCGCCGACCTCGAGGCCCTCGCAGAGTGGCTCAAGGGCCGCGACGATGTCGTCATCGAATCGCACCTCGCACACCACTTCGACGCTGACCGCGTAGCCGTTCTCCGGTGTGCGCCTGCAACACTCGAGCAGCGATTACTCGAACGCGGCGAGACCGAGGCCAAAGCCCGCGAGAACGCAGAAAGCGAAGCGCTCGATGTCATCCTCGCCGAAGCAGCCGAAGAACACGGCCTCGAGTCGGTCTACGAAATCGACACGACCGAGCGCGAACCCGACGCCGTTGCAGATGCGCTCGAGGCGGTTGTGACGGGCGCACGCGAACCGAGTGCTGGTGGCGTTGACTTTGTGGGGTATCTCGGATGACGCTTGATCAACTGCGACCATACGTTTCACCGTTTCTTGACCCGTTCGTCAATGGGTTCGACCGTATTGGATTGACGCCGGATGGCGTGAGTGTGATCGCGTTCGGCATGGCAGTGCTCGCTGCCGTTGCCTTCTTCCTTGGCGGGCAGGCACACGAAATCTGGTACGTCGTGGCTGCTGCGTTGGTCTTTCTGAACGGCTGGCTTGACATTGTCGACGGCGCACTCGCGCGCGAGCAGAACGTCGCCTCCGCCGGTGGTGACCTGCTTGATCACGTTCTCGACCGGTACGCGGATATTGTTATCATCGCCGGGCTCGCCGCGGGCGTCGAGAACTACTTCCTCGGCTTTCTCGCCGTGACGGGCGTCATCATGACCTCGTATCTCGGCACGCAGGCCCAAGCTGTCGGCCTCGACCGCGTCTACGGCGGCCTCGTCGGCCGTGCCGACCGACTGGCGATCATCGGCATCGTCGGCTTTCTGGCCTACCCGCTTGCAGCCATGGATCCCGGCGGACTTACCGTGATCGGCTGGCTGCTCGTCTTCCTCGCCATTGTCGGCCACCTGACCGCTCTCCAGCGATTTGCGCACTCCTGGTCGGCACTCGAGTAAGCCGCCGCCGCTTGAATGAGTTTCTGTCGATTCGAGAGCACGCCGCATGCTTTATAGCTCGTCACGATATAGCTACGTGCATGGTTCAGTGCGAGATGTGTGGCGCCGAGACGTCGTCTCCGAAGACCATCAAAGTCGAGGGAGCAGAACTCGACGTGTGTTCGAACTGTACGGACTTCGGCACTGAAGTGAAACAGACCTCGAGTTCGAGTTCCTCGAGCAAATATTCAACTACCTCGAGTTCGTCGGGGTCCTCAAGTTCAAGTGGGGGTGCAAGCGGCACGAGCGCTGGAAGCTCCGCATCCTCCTCGAGTTCCTCCAGCCAATCGCGAACCGATATGTTCGACGATATGGACGAACTCGCGACGGACTATGATGAGCGGGTTCGACAGGCTCGTGAGAGCAAGGGCCTCAGTCAGTCCGACCTCGCGAACGAACTCAACGAGAAAGCAAGTCTCATCCGCAAAATCGAACGCGGTGATACCCTTCCGAGTGACGGCGTGCAGTCGAAACTCGAGCGCAACCTCGATATTTCCCTGAGCGCGGAGGGCAGTTCCGGTGATGACTCGGAGTGGTCGGGCGGGTCGTCCTCCGGCAGTTACACGCTGGGCGATGTCGTTAAACGCAAAGACTAGATCGAGCAGGTGTCGCCAGCAGTTTGGTTGCTGGCCCACCACCAGCGGCGTCGGTATCGGCTGTCTTTTTGCTGTCGACGCGACACTGACTCGCAAGCTATTTCTTTGCCGGGGCAGGGGTTGCATATATGTTCGTTCTCGTCAACCTGAAGACGTACCCGTGTGACCCGGTCGAGGTCGCAACGGCCGTTCGCGATGTCAACGATACCACTGACGCCCGACTAGCGGTTGCTCCACAGGCAGCCCACTTAGAGCGCGTCGCCGAAACGGGCGTCGAGACGTGGGCCCAGCACGTCGACCCAATCGACTACGGGAGCAACACCGGACACACGCTCGCAGAAACCGCCGCGGACGCGGGCGCGGTCGGGACGCTCATCAACCACTCCGAGCAGCGCCTGAAACTGGCCGACATCGACGGCTCTGTTCGCGCGGCCGAGCGCGCCGGCCTCGAGACGGTCGTCTGTGCGAACAACCCGGAACAGATTGGCGCGGCCGCAGCTCTCGGCCCGGATGCTGTCGCCGTCGAGCCACCAGAACTCATCGGCACTGGCACGCCGGTCAGTCAAGCAGACCCTGATGTCGTCGAAGACGCTGTTACTGCAGCTGAACACGTCGATAGCGACGTGTCTGTTCTCTGTGGAGCCGGTATCAGCACCGGCGACGATGTCGTCGCAGCCGGAGATCTCGGGAGCGAGGGCGTCTTACTCGCAAGCGGCGTCGCCAAAGCCGACGACCCTGAAGCCGCACTCGAGGACCTGGTCGCTCCGCTGTAAGCCTCAGACCACACTCGTCGATCATCCCTATTGTTCTGCACAGACCGCGGTTCAACGGGAACTTGACGGCTATTGAATTCTAACAATCGTCCCTTGAACAGATGTCTTGGTCAAGCGAAACCAGGTAAATTAATAGTGCATCGGTTACGTATCGGAGACGATGACGGGGGAACAGCTATACGTTTCACACGCACCCGGCGACCTCGAGCTCGTCCAAGAGCTGTTCTCCACAGTGAAGAATTTCCCGATTGGTGTCCACATCGCCCTCGAGGAGATCGAGTCTGGCCGCTCGCGGACGCGACTCACAGGTCGAATTTCGAACAGTGATGTCGTCGCCGTTGTCTTGACAGAGCAGTCGGCGACGAATCAGTGGGTCAATCAGGAAATCGGCTACGCACAGGCGAAAGGAATTCCGATTTTGCCACTGTACGATCACGAGCAACTTCGAGGCGGCTTCGTCGGCGATATCGAAGGCGTGACGATTGATCGCCAGAATCTGTCGGTGACGGTGTTCAACTTGCTCTGTCGACTTCGCAGTGAACTCGCCCCGCTCGGGGCGCTTTCGGTACCGAACTGGTATGTCGAGTTCCCGTGTACCAGCCCGGGCTGTACGCACTCGGTGACACTCGAGATCGAGCGTGCACAGACGAAACTCTGGAAACTCCACCGGCGTGGTCGCCACCTCACTGCTGACTGTGCCGAGTGTGAGACGCGATACTACTTCGATCCGGGAACGATCGGGTTCGTGGGCCGTGAGGACCGACATCGCCAGCGTCACTGAGGCGGGTACCTCTGGCGTACTGCGAAAAGTAGCGTACTACTCCGAAGAGTCCGTTTGCAGCCGGTCGTAGGCATCGGTCACGAGCTGGAACGCAGATCGACTGCCGCTCGGGCGGTCGGGGTGTGCGCGTTTGACTTGCTGGTGGTATGCTGCCCGGACGTCGTCTGCCGTCGCGTCCTGCTCGACATCAAGCACCTCACGCGCTCGCGCGGCCCGCATCTCGACGTGTTTGATGATTCCGTTCTCTGCAAAGCGGTCCTTACAGGTCGGACAGAGCTGTTCACTGCGGTCATCGACGGTCGTCACGCGAAACAGTTCAGCGCCAACCTGTTCAGTACACTGGCTACAGCGGTGTGTCTGTGCCGCATCTTGGGTGGTGTCGCAGTCGTCCGTCTCAGTGTTCGTAGTCGTTGTCGTCGTCTCGTCTGTGTCGGCTCGAGGCGCTTCGCTTGCACACGAAGCACAACACGCGAGGACGGTGCCGTCTTGCAGCACGAGTTGCTCGAGTTCGGACTCGAGGACGGTGCGACGACAGCCATCACAGGCGCTGCGTCGCTGGTCGAGTGTGGACTGGCTGTCGGTCGTTGTTTCCGCAGCATCGCCACCAATCGAACGAGCGTGTGGCTCACACTCCGGGCAACAACAGACTCGGTCGCCGGTGGGTAAGACGACAGTCGTCGACTCCTCGCTCGCCATCGTACACCCACAGCCATCACAGCCAATTTCACCCGCGGCCATCGGCGCTGTAATTTGTAGTCGCCCCCTTTATTTCTACCGTCATTTGTGTTCGGTGTCACGTTTGTCGCCCTGGCTGACCGTTGTCACAGACACAGCCGCGGGTTTCAACGAGTACTAGACCCTCCCATCCCAAGAGACAGCAATGACTGCTGGCGTTCACACTGAGCAGACGGGTGCACTGAGATCGCAGACGACGCTCCGGCTGGTTGCGGGCGATAGTCTCTTGCTCGTTGGCCTGCTGGCAGTTGGTCTCTACGAACACGAAACCAATCCACTCCTCGAGCCGCTGACATCGCTCGAGACGATGATTCCGTTTCTGTTCGGCTGGGCGGTTGCAGGCGTGCTTGCTGGCGTCTATACGCGGACTGTCGCGACCTCGCCGCGCCACGCTGCCCGTATCGTTGCGGTTGCCTGGCTCGCGGCGATGAACGTCGGACTCCTCTTGCGGTCGTCGCCGCTGTTCGATGGCGGGGCCGCCTGGCAGTTCAACGCCGTGATGACGGGACTTGGGCTGGCTGTCTTGCTCATCTGGCGCGTCGGTTACGCGGCACTGGTTGGTTCGGAATCGCCGTAGCGGGATCTGTAGCCCGGCGTCGATGGATTGGCCCGCGATCAGTGTTAGTTTTCGAACGAGTTGTTCACTCGCCCTCATGCTAACTTCACCCTCGGGTAATGGCACCAATTGTCTATCTAAAATACCAGAGACATCACCAACACCTCACAATTGAAAGATGTTTGTGGATGGAATTCGCGCCTCGAGCGAGCCACTCTCGTCCGCCATTAGTTCCACTATGGCCAAAGTAAAGGAGGAATAGAAACATGTGCTTCACAATTTCCGTCAAAATAGCTAATATCTGTCCAACAATCCCTGAATTACTGTGTACGGCTCATAAATGAGATGGCGGATTTGCGCCAAATAACATTCTCGTAAGTTATGAGTAACCAGTGCTCTAAATATGGGTTACGAACGAATCCAGTATCGGCTAATTATGGGAAACACTTATATGCCTATTCGTCATACTATAGGATACATTATGACTGGATATTACGACATTGTTCTTGGTCTTATCCCGGTCGCACTGCTCGGAATCAGCGCTGCCCTTACGGTCGTTGGCCTGTCGTTGACAGCGGCAATTCCGGTCGGTGCGTTCGTCGCAATGGCAATTATTGGCCACGCAATGTTCGTCAATACACCTGCAGACGCCTCCGACGACGCCCGCTCGGCACGCCCACCAATCAACGCGGACTAGGCATAATCCAGTCTCTCTCTCTTTGCGCTCTGTGTGCCGTTTTCCCTGTTTGTTTCCCTTCTGGCGCTAGCTTTTCCTTTCCTGTCTCCGAACGTCCCGGTATGACCACTGCGTTGTTTCTCACCAGCGACGACGTTACCGACCTTGCATCGCCAGTAGCGTACGTTGACGCGGTCCGTGACGGCTATCGCCAGCGTGGTGCGGGTGCACCCGCCCAGCCACGGTCGAAGTTTGTCCGCGCTGACCCCGGCGGAATGCTGACCAGCTACGCCGCTATTCTCCCCGAGACCGGTGTCATGGGCGGCTACATGTACAGTGCCGGATTTGGTGCCAAAGATGCCTGGTTCATGACACCACTTTTCAATGCCGACTCCGGTGAGCCACTCGCCCTGCTCGATGGCGCAAGCATGAACCCGTTCAAAACCGGCGCTGCTGGCGCTGTCGGCGTTGACACCCTCGCTCGAGAAGATGCCGAAACACTTGCGATCATCGGCAGTGGTGCACAGGCTCGCGGCCAACTGCGCGCAACGGCGACAGTCAGATCGCTGACTGATGTACGCGTCTACTCGCCAACGCCGACCAACCGCAAGGCGTTTGCCGAGGAGTTCAACGAGTGCCTCGAGGCCGAGGTTCGAGCCGTCGACTCGAGTGCAGCGGCACTACAGGGTGCCGATATCGTCATCACGGCGACGCGGGCCAGCGAGCCGGTGTTCGATGGCGAGGACCTCGAGCCAGGCATGCACGTCACGGCGATGGGCCAGTACGCGACTGACAGGCGCGAACTCGATACGACGACGATCGAGCGTGCGACGTACGTTCCGGATTTGCGTGAGCGGGCGACGTTCGACGCGGGGGCGTTTCTGGCAGCGCTCGAGGACGGCGCCATTACCGAGGCGGACATTCACGCCGAACTCGGCGAGGTCGTCGCCGGACAGGCACCTGGTCGGACGAGCGATGACGAGATTACGGTGTTCGATAGCGGCGGGACAGGGATCGAAACCGTCGCCGCGGCACACATGCTGTACGAACGCGCACTCGAGTCGGGCGTTGGCACGGACATTGAGTTTGCACCGGCGAGTGAGGCATTGACTGGCGAGTAACTCACTTTCACCGACTCAGTGGCCGGCTGTATGGTCGCCATAGCTGGTCACACTCGCTCGTTGGCTGTCCTTACGATGCTGTACTCGCCCGTGATTCAAGCGTCTCGGTGCTGTAGCCGACGGTATGACCCGCGCGGCCGACCTCGTGTCCGTCCTCGAGACGGCCGATTCGTTGGCAATTGTCTGTCACGACAATCCCGATCCTGACTGTCTCGCGAGCGCGTTGGCTCTCGAAGCGATTGCACTCGAGGCCGACGTCTCGTCGGTGACAATCGTCTACGGGGGTGAGATTTCTCACCAGCAGAATCGGGCGTTCGTCAACATGCTCGAGATTACGTTAGAAAGCGTCACGGATTCGGCGGTCGAGGAGTTTGATTGTATCGCGTTCGTCGATCACACACAACCTGGTGCGAATACGGAAGTCGCCGCCCACATCGACCCAGATATCGTCGTCGATCATCATCCCGGCGAGCCAAGCGACGCGCGGTTCCAAGACGTTCGAACGAAATACGGTGCGACAGCAACTATTTTCATCGAGTACCTTCAGCAACTCGAGACCCATCTCACGACGCGACTCGCCTCAGCCTTGCTGTTTGCACTCCATCGCGAACGCCTCGATTTCGTCCGCGAACCGACCCGCCGCGAGTATGAAGCCGCCCTCGCCGTCTATCCCGATGCCGACCTCGAGATGCTCGAGCAACTGTATGGAAGCGCCTTCTCACCGGGGACGATTGACGCAATCGGGCGAGCAATCGCGTCTCGCGACCGACGAGGCTCCTCGATGGTTGCGAGCGTCGGGGTGACTGGCGAGACTGATGCCTTGCCACAGGCGGCAGACTATCTGCTCAATCTCGAGGGCGTCGATACCGTCCTTGCCTATGGCATCGTCGGCGACGCAATCCGGCTAAGCGGTCGCTCGATCGATCCACGCGTACATATTGGTGAGACGATTGCCGATGGCTTCGACGAGTTGGGTGCCGTTGGTGGCCACCATGATATGGCCGGCGGTCGGATTGGGCTCGGACTGTTCGCAGACACGGCTGGAGACGAGGACGCACTGCTCGAGTTCGTCGGCGAACGCGTCACTAAACGATTCTTCGAATCGTTAAATCTCGACGACGATCGAGATCGATGATCCACCGGATGGGATCCTCAATCACCGGAAACACGTACTACCACTTCGTCTTACTCGATATCGATCGGCGTCGTCTCATCCGGGTGCGTTGACTCTCGCTTCGGGAGTCGAACCGTGAGGATCCCGTTGTTCACGGTTGCCGTCACCGCGTCCGTTTCGACCGGTGCTGGCAGTGGCACCTGCCGGCTAAACGACTGAACCGACCGTTCGGTGCGAGCGTGCTCAGGGGACGAGTCAGTATGAATCGCTTCCTGCTCGCGATTACCCGTAATGAGCAGTGACGGGCCGGTGAGACGAATCTCGAGGTCGGCTGCCTCGTAGCCGGGTGCGTCGACCGTGACGCGAAACTCATCTCCCTCGTCGACGAGATCGAGACTCGTCAGTCCCGACTGAAGCGACGGAATCGGCGTTCGCCTCCACGTGTGACGGCCGATCCGTCGATCACTGTGATCGGAGCGATCGCCCTCGAGCAATCGAGCCATCGCCTCAAAACGTCGCGTGAGTCGCTGGATAGCTGTTCGCAACTCGTCGAACGGTCCAGTTCGGTCGGTCATACGCGAGTAGAGGCGTGCAAGCGCGAAAAAGCCACTGTGGGGATGGCCTGACTCTCACGAAGGCCGACCCGTCAGGCGAAACTACCGGCAGCATCGATGGCAGGGCTGGGAGTTTTGACGTTGCCGTTCGTAGCTGGAACTATGACGAGCGCATTGTTTATCGTCAGCGAAGAAGGGTATTGGGGAGAAGAGTGTATCGAGCCGCTCGAGACGCTCTCAGATGCCGACTTTGAGATCACTGTCGCGACGCCCTCGGGCGATCCACCCGTCCTTGATGAAACGTCGGCTGATCCAGACGAGGTCGGCGAGGAGACTGCCGAACACGTGCGTGAGGTCCACGAGAACGACGAGCGACTGAACGATCCGATTCCGACCGCTCGAGCGGATGCCAACGACTACAATGCGGTTGTCTTCCCCGGCGGCCACGGCACCGAGTGGGACATTAATCAGGACCACGATGCGCGACGACTCCTCCGAGATGCTGTCGAAGGCGACAGTGGAAAAGCACTCGTCGTCTGCCATGCCGTTGGCATCCTCGCGTTCGCGCGCGACAGCCAGGGCGCGTTTATCGTCAACGGTCGCGACGTAACCGGCTTCCCCAACGAATGGGAAGAGGGCATCGTCGATGACGACGATCTGATGCCCACCGGGCGAAAGCTTCCCTACTGGGTCGAAGACGAAGTCATCGCCGCCGGCGGCAACTGGGACGCCGAACTCGAGGCCGACACGAGCGTCACCGTCGACGGCGACCTCCTGACCGCCAGAGGGCCGGAATCCTCGAGTGCTGCAGCCGAGACGCTGCTCGAGGAACTGAACGTATAGACTGCCTGTTCGCTTTCGTGGTTGCGCTATTTTCGCGGTATCACCGTCGAGTAGCCATCTCGCTGGTCAGTACCGGCACAACTGTTCCTCGTGCGAAGGACTAACATCCACCATCGCAAGACGACAGCTATGGAAATTACGATACTCGAGACGTTTACCAGCCGTCGAGTCGGATTCGTCCGTGTTCACACATCGGACGGTGACACTGGGATCGGGCAACTCTCACCCTACAACGCCGATATCGCCGCGACTGTCTTTCACCGACAAATTGCTCCCCAGGCGCTGGGTCGCGACCCGCTCGAGATCGAGTCACTGGTCGAGGAAATCATCACGGGCCAGTACAAATTTCCCTGGTCCTACGTCTGTCGGGCGGCCTGCGGGCTCGATACGGCGCTCTGGGATCTTCGCGGCAAGCGGCAGGAGGAACCAGTTGTCTCGCTGCTCGGTGGCGAACCGACCGCGGTCCCTGTCTATGGTTCGAGCATGCGCCGTGATATCGAGCCTGAAGCCGAGGCTGACCGGCTTGTGCGTCTGCGCGACGAGGACGGGTACGACGCGTTCAAGATCCGCATCGGCGGCAGCAACTCGCTGGGCGACGACGAAGACGAATGGGACGGGCGCAGTGAGCAGATCGTTCCCACCGTCCGGCAGGCAATCGGTGACGATGTCGACCTCTACGTCGACGCAAACGGCGCATATACGCCAGAAAAGGCAATCGAAATCGGGCAAGAGGTTCTCGAGCCAAACGATGTCGTCCACTACGAGGAACCCTGCCCGTTCTGGGAACTCGAGCAGACCGCCGTGGTTACCGAGCGACTGGACATTCCAGTGACAGGGGGCGAACAGGACAACGACCTCGCGCAGTGGCGACGGATGCTCGAGATGGGTGCAGTCGACGTTGCCCAACCGGATGTGTGCTATATCGGCGGGCTCAGTCGCGCGAAACGCGTCGCAGAACTCGCCGCTGACGCCGGACTCCCCTGTGTCCCCCACTCGGCGAACCACTCGCTGGTGACCGTCTTCGCGTTGCACTTACTCGGCGCGATTGACAACGGCGGTCGCCTTGAGTTCTCGATCGAAGACCACTGGGCGACTGGGCTGTACGACCCCGAACTCACTGTCGAAGACGGCGCTGTCGAGATTCCGTCTCGTCCGGGTTGGGGTGTCACCCTCGATCCTGACTGGCTCGCAACGGCGCAGTACGAGGTGAGCGAACCGTGAAAAACGACGAAGCGCCCGACAGCTATCACTATCCAGAACCGTTATTGTCCGTGTTATCCGTGCGAATAACCCAATGACGCTTTCAGTCGGACTCATCGGCGCTGGCGGCATCGGCGAGACGCACGCGACGAATATCGACGCACATCCAGACGCGACGCTGCAAGCCGTCTGCGACCTCGAGCGTGACCGTGCCGAGGCGGTTGCGGAGGCAGCCGGTGCGGAGGCCACCGTCTACACGGACTACCGCGACGCACTCGCAGAGTTGGCACTCGACGCGGTGTACATCACGGTTCCACCCCAGATTCGAGTCGACGTGATCCGAGACGTTGCAGCGGCGGGTGCGGCGATCTTCTGTGAGAAACCGCTCGCGACGACGCTCGAGGACGGCCGCGAGATCGCCGATATCGTCGAAGAAGCCGAGATACCGTTCATGATGGGCTTTTGCCTTCGTTTTGCGAAACCACTGCAGGATCTTCACTCGCTCGTCGCAGACGGTGCAGTCGGCGAGCCGATCTGTCTGTTCAGCACGCGGCGGGGCTGGGGCGTCCCCGATGGCGATAACTGGCGGACGAATCCTGAGCACGCGTGTGGCATTACAATCGAATCCACCTCCCACAACATCGACCTGCTGCGCTGGCTTGGCGGCGATATCGAGACCGCCGGTGGCGCAACGACCAACGTGACACATCCCGAACTCGAGGCGTTCGACGACACCATGGTCGCCCACGTCACCTTCGAGAACGGCGCGATCGGGACGATACTCAACAGTTGGACGGCTCACGTCGAGGCGTTTTGTCATGGTGTCATCGGCACCGAGGGCACCGCCGTTGCGTCGGGCGACGGCTGGTGGCAACTCGACCGCCTCGAGTACGCGTGCGGAGGCGAATCGACGATGACCGAGTACGACAGCGACGTTGCAACAGCAATGGGCTATCAGGGCGAAACTGCTGCCTTCCTCGAGTCGGTCGCTGCCGGGACGGAGCCACCAGTCGAGATCGAGGACGGACTGCGCGCGCTCAACGTGTCCCACGACATCCTTGGGTGACCACGTCTCGGTGGCCGGGCACAGAACGTAGCGATTCAAGTCACTTACCCGATCGCAGGACGGCGTTGCGACCGGGTGTACATCGTTTCAAACACTCCTGTAGGATCCTTTTGGGCTGAATATGGCTGGCCTACCGCGATTACGGGTGGCCGAGATAGAACTGGCTCGAGGCGGAATTACGACTCATCCGATAGAGTCCATTGCGAGTTACCAGCGTGGCGGCTCGAGGCCCGCCCGCTCGAGAATATCCTTCCAGCGCTGTTGGATCGACAGTCGTGAGACGTCGGCAGCGTCGGCGACGGCACGCTGGGTGCGCCCATCGCCGGCGACGAGCGACCCGGCGTAGACGCTCGCCGCGAGGACGACCCGCTTGGAGCGGTCAGCGTCTGGAACGTCGGTTAGAAAGAGGTCGATGGCACACGAGCGAGCATCATCCTCGAGTTCGAGTTCCGTTGCGATCTCCTCGAGATCCTCGAGCCAGGGCTCGTACTCGAGGCGGTCTCGTGCACTGTGCATACCTGCTGTAAGTGCTCGCATCGCATAAACATACGTGGCTGTGTACTGGTACACGTAGTAGCTATTGGTGATGGTGTATGGACCTAGCATCTGATTATCGAATTGTTCCCATTCAGTCATTGATTCTCAGACCAACGAGTAAATTAGCTTAAAACGATCACACAGGCCGTTTGTTTGGCTTGTCTAACTGCCATATTGTATTCTCTGGAGCAGATAATTCGGCGTAGATGCGCTCTCTTGTCGGCAGATTCAACAGAGTATCTATCATGTGTCTGTGGTGAACAATCGCCTCGACGTTCAAGTGAGACTGTCACCAGCAGGGGTGAATATATCGCCGTATTTGAACACTGTCTGTGTGTACGCCGTCCCGAGCGATACCCAATACTGTGCTACCGAATCCAACGTTCAGCTAGTACTGAGTCGGTATACCGGCCGTTCTCGTCCGGTTCCGCTAGGAGACGACTACTAAAGCCCTCTGACGACCCAGTGATGAATATGCCACCGCCCGGCAGCGATCGGGCCTGTTCGCCATGAAGGAACCAACTTGCAAACTCGTCTGTACTGGGTGCGGCCTCGAGATGCCATACCGAGATCGTTCGCTGGCCGAACAGGCTGCGGAGCTGCATCAGCTTCGAGATCCAGAGCACATCACGTTTATTGTGCCGCCGGATTGGTCGCCTGAGGAGCCGGTCAAGCATCAGTAATTGTCTCTCGCAGCGGATAGCTCGGATCGACAGGTTCTTACTCGATTCGTGAAAACGAACAGATGCGCGCGGGTAGCCAAGCCAGGCCAACGGCGCAGCGCTTAGGACGCTGTCCCGTAGGGGTCCGCCGGTTCGAATCCGGTCCCGCGCATGAGCGAACGAAGTGAGTGAAGAGCAGGCCGGATTCGAACGAGAGAAGACGCGCGCAGCACCGCGAGCACGTCTTCGCGTTGTTCGAATCCGGTCCCGCACACCGTCGACTGTTCACACGTTCACTCGAGCGCAACGCCCCGTCGAGACTCGAGCGGACACCAGAAGTTCCTCCTCGAGCGGACACTGACTGTCCAGATTCGAGGATCAAGTTCTACTCGAGTATCTTACCACCATTCGAGCACCCGTGCACCGCTCGAGCAGCGGCTATCGAGAATCGCCAGCCGATGGCAACTGGACCGAACCTTTACCTCGTCGGTCAGCAGAGAACGGTGTATGTCACTACTCGTTCCCTTCGATGCCTCCCAGCTCGCAACGACTGCACTCGAGCGCGCCGTAATGTTCGGGTCGGTACTCGAGGAAGATGTTGTTGTGCTGACTGTAATTCCCGATGATCCGGCCTACGCTCGAGAGCGGGGCTGGATCACGGAGGGTGAGCCGTTCGAGATGGATGCCATCGAGTCGGGACTGACAGCTCGAGCGAACGATGTGGCTCCGGCGGCGACGGTGCGGACGGTTCGGGTCAGCTCCGATGAGCCGACGGCGACGTCGACGACGAACGTGGTGCGAGAGATTCGTCGCGTTGCTGGCGAGATTGATCCAACAGTGTTGTTTATCGGGTCAGAAAACGCGGGCTCGGTCATTGCGCCCCAATCGAGCGTTGGCAGCCCAGTGGCAAACGACCAACGATACGATGTGTACGTCGTTCGTGAGAGTACGAAAACGGACGCAAGCGATCTCGAGTCGACAGCGGAGTTCTAAGGCGCGACCGACTCGAGCGAGTGGTCTCGTCCGGCTGTAGTGTGTCCCATACTGCCCGCAACACCTGTTTGAGTGCGTGTATAATGCGGTACTGGTCTGAATAGGCCGTTCGTACGGCTGGAACCGTCAACGCCTTTTTTTGCGGCGACACGAACGCGGTGTTCGTGGACAGGCGTGTGCAAGCGAAGCGAATCGCAGTAATAGGCGGTACAGAGCCGGTGTACTAAGCGATGGTGTCGGGATGGCCGGTCGACGATCCAATACTCGTCTTCGGTATTGCGATCGTCGTTTTCTTGACGGCACCGCTTGTGATCCGGCGGGTTCGACTGCCAGGAATTATCGGTATTATTGTTGTCGGTGCAGCTATCGGTCCCAACGGGCTGGGGGTGCTCGAGCGCGATGCGACGATTATCCTGCTCGGCGAGGTTGGAATCGTCTACCTGCTCTTTGTGGCCGGCCTCGAGATCAATCTCTCGCAGTTTATTCGGTACACAGACCGCAGCATCGTCTTTGGGGTGCTGTCGTTTCTCGTCCCGCAGACAGTGGGGATGGTCGTTGGCTACAGCGTACTCGGGCTGTCGCTGGGAGCAGCATCGCTCTTTGCGGCGATTTTCGCGTCGCATACGTTGCTGGCCTATCCGGTTGTCGCCCAGTTGGGGATTGCAACTCGCGAGAGCGTGACGGCGACAATTGGGGGGACGATCATCACCGATACGCTCGCATTACTCGTGCTTGCGGTCGTGATTGCCGCTGAACAGGGGACGCTCGGGCCGACGTTCTGGCTCGAGTTGAGCGTCGGGTTGGCGCTGTTTTTCGGCGGTGTCTGGGTGATTGTGCCGCGACTCGGTCGCTGGTTCTTTCGGACGGTCGAGCGGGAGAGCTACGTTGAGTTTCTGTTTGTCATGGCTGTCCTGTTCGGCTGTGCGTATCTCGCGGAACTTGCCCGCGTCGAGCCGATTATCGGGGCGTTTCTGGCTGGTCTTGCGCTCAATCGCCTGATCCCAGAAAGCGGGCCGCTGATGAATCGTATCGAATTCGTCGGAAACGCGCTTTTTATCCCGTTTTTCCTCCTGTCGGTCGGCATGCTCGTCGATGTTCGCGTGCTCGCTGCAGGCCTCGAGACGGTAGTTCTCACCGTCACCCTGCTCGTTCTCGTCATCACGACAAAGTACGCGGCTGCGTGGCTGACGGCTCGGAAATTCGGCTACTCGCATGCAGAGACGATGACGATGTTCGGACTTTCGGTCGGGCAGGCCGCTGCAGCGCTGGCAATCGTTCTTATCGGCTTCGATGCGGGTCTTCTCAGTGAGGCGATGCTCAATGCGGTCGTGCTCATGATTCTGGTTGTCAGCGTGCTCAGCCCGATTGTCGTCGACCGCTACGGGAGCGTCCTCGCGCGTCGCTCCGATCGGACCGCATATGACCCTCGAACCGTACCCCAGCGCGTCGCGGTTCCGTTCGCGAGTACGCTTCCGACCGTCGAACGCGATCGCCTTCTCGAGTGTGGGCTACTCGTCCGTGACCAGCGGGAAGAACAGCCACTAATACTGCTGAGCGTCGCACAACCCGGCGAAGAGACGACGACAGAGTTGGCGGCGATCGAGGAGGCGTTCGAGGATGCGGCTGGTGTTGCTGCTGGTGCCGAGGTTCCAATCGAGCGCGAGACACGCATTGCCGAGCGGCCAGCATCAGGCATCGTTCGTGCAGCCTACGAAAACCGCGCGACGACACTGCTTTTGGGGTGGGATGGCGCGTCGCCACCACGCGGGCGACAGGTCAGCACTACTATCGACGACGTGCTTGCCCGGACGACTCAACAGGTGCTGGTGACGACGCTCCGCCAACCGCTCAATACGACGACCAAAATTGCGGTGATCCTGCCGCCGGCGATCAACCGCACCGACGGGTTTTACGATACGATTCGGATGCTCGAGCACCTCGCGGTCGGCGTTGGTGCGTCGATCCATGCCGTCGCTGTCGGCCACGAACCCGACCGCTACGAGCAACTGTTCGACCTGATTGAACCGGCCACGTCAGTGACTGTCGATGCCGTCGACGGCTGGCGTGCACTCGAGGCGTGGCTTCACTCGCTCGAGGCGACGACGCTTGTCGTGGGGGTGTGTCCGCGCTCCGGAGCAGCGGGCTGGCATCCCGAATTACGCGATGTTCCGCTTCGACTCGTCCAGCACGCACCTGGTTCAGTTATGCTCGTCTATCCACCAAGCAGCGACCGCGAGGATAACAGACAGTTCCTGCAGTTCGGGTGAATTAGTCGAAAATCGCTAGCCCCTATGGCGGTGTCTCCGGAGGAACGTTTATTCGGCTGACTCTCGTCGGTTCGAATGAGACATGGTTGATCGGAGCGGGTGGGGACAAGATCGGACCGTTCCGACCGGGTCGCCACACAGCCCCCCAGCGTGGTTCACCGAACAGGCAAACGTCGCTGACTCGAGTATCTACGAGACGTTTGATACCTCCTGGCCAGCGTGTTGGGAACAGGCGGCTGACTTGCTGTCATGGGACCGTGAGTACGACAGCGTCCTCGAGACGGACGACGCGCCGTTTTACGAGTGGTTTTCCGGCGGGCAACTGAATGCCGCGTACAACTGCGTCGACAGACACCTCGAGTCGGGGCGAAAAACTCAGGTTGCGATTCGCTGGGAGGGCAAACACGGCGAGCGCAAGACGTACACATACCGGGATCTGTACGTGGAAGTCAACGAGTTCGCCGCTGCGTTGCGTGGACTTGGGGTCGAGGAAGACGACGTCGTGACGATCTATTTGCCGATGATCCCCGAGTTACCGATTGCAATGCTCGCGTGTGCGCGTATCGGCGCACCACACAGCGTGGTTTTTGCAGGACTCTCGGCGGACGCGCTCGCGACGCGAATGGACGCCGCAGACAGCGAATTTCTTGTCACCTGTGACGGCTACTACCGCCGCGGCGATGCGTTCAACCAGAAGAGCAAGGTCGATAACGCACGCCTTGCACTCGAGGCGGACATCGAAACGGTGGTCGTCGACCGACTCGGCGATGATCTCCCGCACGTCCTCGGTGAGAACGAACACGACTATCACGAGTTGCAGGCCGCCCATGCCGGCGAGACGGTCGATCCGGTTGCTCGAGACGCCGAGGAGATGCTGTTTCTGATGTATACCTCGGGGACGACGGGCGAGCCAAAGGGCGTGGTGCACACGACCGGTGGCTATCTGGCCCACGTCGCCTGGACGAGTCAGGCAGTCCTCGATATCGAGCCCGAAGACACCTACTGGTGTGCGGCTGATATCGGCTGGATTACCGGCCACTCTTACATTGTCTACGGGCCGCTTGCACTGGGGACGACGACGGTCATGTACGAGGGGACACCGGACTACCCTGACCGGGATCGGCTCTGGGAAATCGTCGACAGAAACGCTGTCGACATCTTTTACACCGCCCCAACCGCGATTCGTGCGTTCATGAAGTGGGGCTCAGAGTACCCTGACAAACACGACCTCTCGAGTGTGCGCTTGCTTGGGTCGGTCGGGGAACCGATTAGCCCACGCCCGTGGCGCTGGTACCGCGAGCATATTGGCAACGGAGAGTGTCCGGTTGTCGACACCTGGTGGCAGACAGAAACGGGAGCCGTCGTTGTCTCGACGTTGCCGGGTGTGGACGAGATGAAACCCGGCTCGGCCGGACCGGGGCTCCCTGGCATCGAAGCCACCGTCGTTGACGACACCGGAACCCCCGTCGACCCGGGGGAAACCGGTTATCTCGTTCTCGAGCAGCCATGGCCAGGGATGGCTCGAACGTTGTACGACGGCGACGAGCACTATCGCACGGAGTACTGGGAGCGCTTTTCCGACCCAGCCGACGATGAGTGGCGCTACGCAAGCGGCGACGCCGCAGCGGTCGATGCCGACGGCTACATCACCGTGCTTGGGCGCATCGATGACGTGATCAACGTCTCCGGGCGGCGACTGAGTACGATGGAGATCGAGAGCGCAATTACCGACGTTGCCGGCATCGCAGAAACCGCCGTCGTCGGGCGCTCGAGCGATATCGGCGACACGGAGATCTACGCATACGTTTCGACTGAAAGCGGCTACGAAGCCGACGGGGAGATTCGAGCGGCGATCATCGACAACATCGACGCGACAATTGGGCCGATTGCCAAACCGACCGAAATTGTGTTCACACCAGAGTTGCCCAAAACACGCTCGGGCAAGATCATGCGCCGCCTGCTCGAGGATATCGCCAACGGCGCGGAGTTAGGTGATACGAGCGCGCTCCGGAACCCAGAAATCGTCGGCGAGATTCAGGCCGAACGCAGCGACGACTGATTCGGCGTTTCAAATCACGCGAAACTGGATCGATTAGTCAATATTTTGTAGAGCCTCAAACGCACATTCTTGGGTCTCTCTGTCGATACTATTATGTTCGTCTCTGCTGAAACCGCGAACTATGTCGCTCGAGGAGGCAGGCGAAGAGCGAGTGGGACTCTCGAAACGCCAGTACGAGTCACTACTCGACGCTGCTGAAACCTATCGCGAGGCGCTCGTCGTCCAACTTTGCGGTGCAGTTGGCCTTCGACCGGCCGAGTTGGCGCGGCTCACGGTCGGCGATATCGAGCAAGTTCGAATGGACCCGCCGCGCTATCTCGTTCGGATTCCTGACGGTGAGGATCGTGACGGTCGAACAGCGTACCTGCCGACGACTGTCGAGCGAGAGCTGCGACGTTACGCCCGCAGTAACGACCTTTCTGCTGATGACCGGCTGTTCGGCGTGACGCCGCGTCGCCTCCAGATGCTCGTCTCAGCGGTCAGCGATCGAGCGGCCGAACACACCGACGACCCCGCGCTTGCTGACGTCTCGACAAGCGATCTGCGGCAATACTTTGTGGCTCAAGCGCTCGTTGAGCACGATATCAACCCGCGGATCGTCAAAGCCGCAGGTGGCTGGCAGAGTTTCGAAGCGCTTGAGCGCTATCTCGAGGAGCCAACGGATACCGCGCTCGTCGACGCGTTCGGGGCTGTCGAACGGCCCAGGCCGGGCGAGCAACAGAGCCACGAGGAGTCACGAACGGAGAGCGTCCTCGGTGACAGCGTTATTCGACTGTTGCTCGCTGCGAGTGATCGCTATGCCCTCATCCGCCTGGATGCGGAGGGCTACGTCGAGCGCTGGAATCGCAGTGCAGCCAGTCTCTTCGGCTACCGGGCTGGCGAAATCGTCGGCACGCATCTCTCGACGTTCTACCCCGACGACGCCGTCGAGGCGGGCGACCCCGACCGAACGCTGTCAGCCGCACTCGAGGATGCTGGAACGGAAGTCGACGGCTGGCGTGTCCATAAGGATGGCTCGCGATTTCGCGCGACAGAGGTCGTCTCGCCGCTTCGAGATGATCGAGGTCGCCACCGCGGGTTCGTCGTCTTCGTCCGTGACGGAACCGCCACACAGGACGAACTCGAGGAAATGCGTGCCGAGAGAGATACGCTGGCGTCCCGACAGACGATCGCACAGCGGTATCGAGCGCTGACACAGGGGCTGCTCGAGGCAACAGACCACGAGACTGTCGAACGAAAGGCCTGTCGGGCGCTGGCAGCGGGTGACCCCTACGTCGGTGCCTGGATTGACCGGACGACGATCGCACAGCGCCAGGGGAAACGGACGACTGCGGGGTTTGCAGCAGCAGCAGCCGAGAGACTTACTCCAGACGAGTGGCCCGTGGACGGACCGACTACTGCGTCGACGGGTGTGCTCACGCGCGACGTACAGGCGACGATCGATGAAACCTCGTTTACCGGCACGCTTGCAGCTGTCGAACTCACTTACGGCGACACGACGTATGGGACTCTCGCAGTTGTGACGTCCCGTCCCGAGGCGTTTGACGACGACGAGTGCGCGTGGCTCGAGACGATCGGTCGCCACATCGGCGCGGCAATCGCAGCCGTTCGTCGTCGCAACCTGTTGCTCTCCGATCGGGTCGCCGAACTCGAGATTGTCTGCAAAGACAGCGGTTCGTTCTTCGTTGAGACCTCTCGGAGCCTCGGCTGTCGATTCGAACTCGAGACGCTGGTACCCGTCGCCGAGTCGACACAGTTGTACTACGTTCGACTCGAGGGGAGTTCGCCAGCCGAGGTTTTCGAACGTGCGGAGGCCACCGAGGGCATCGCTGACTGCCGGTTAGTCGAAACCGATGCCGAGGGCTGGCGACTCGAGTTCGTCGTCGACGGCGCTGCGCCGACGCTGACGCTAACGGAGTACGGCGTGACCGTCCTCGAGGCAGTCATCGAAGACGGAACAGCGACGATCACCGGCGAGTGTGCAGCCGATACCGAACTTCGAACCGTTGTTGACGGGCTGCGAGCCGTCTTCCCCGACAGCAAACTTGTTGGCAAACGCGAGACCGAACGTACCGTCCAGACGGCTCGAGAGTTTCGGACAGGACTCGAGGATCAGCTTACTGACCGGCAGGAGGCAACGCTTCGAGCGGCCTACTACGGCGGCTACTACGACTGGCCACGCGAGAGTACGGCCGAAGAGATCGCTGATGCGATGGACGTCTCCTCACCGACCCTGCACAATCACTTGCGAAAGGCCCAACACGAGTTGCTCCAGACCTTTTTCGACCGGTCAACAGGTGACGGAGAGGCCGGCCGCGAGCGCCTTGAATCGACAGCTGACACAGCTACCCAGAGCTGACACAGTGCTCGAGGCAGGCAACTCGTCTGTAAGCCAATACTAATTCTCTAGATGAGCGCGTAATCTGCCCTTACAGCGGCGAAACAAACGGCTTTCGGACAGGCATTTTCGATATGAGAGTGATCGTGGACGGACTGTCTTGCACAGGTAGCCCGATAAACCGGTGCTCGGCCGCACACTCATGCTTCGTTCACGCGCTCAATTTTGCACACCTAGAGCGCCCTTTTAGTATCATGGTTATTCATTGACTGTGTGTACCATGACACAGGAGGAAGTTAGTCTCGAGGCACGACTCGAAGAGCAGGCGGCGTTCGACCCGCCCGAGTCGTTCGTCGAGCAGGCAAACGTGTCGGATCCGGCGGTGTATGAGGAGTTCGAAGAGAACTGGCCCGAGTGCTGGGAGCGGGCGGCTGACCTGCTGTCGTGGGACCGCGACTACGACACCGTTCTCGATGACGACGATGGGCCGTTCTACGAGTGGTTCACAGGTGGGGAGCTAAACGCCTCTGCGAACTGTTTGGACCGCCACGTCGAAGATGGGGCAAAGAATCGGGCGGCGATCAAGTGGGAGGGCGAACTGGGCGAAACGCGGACGTACACCTACGGCGAGTTGTTGAACGAGGTCGAATCGTTCGCGGCGACGCTGCGTGACCTCGGCGTCGAAGAAGATGACGTCGTCACGCTGTACATGCCGATGATCCCCGAGTTGCCGGTCGCGATGCTCGCGTGTGCCCGCATCGGCGCGCCACACAGCGTCGTCTTTGCCGGCTTTTCGGCGGACGCGCTCGCGACGCGGATGAACGCCGCAGACAGCGAGTATCTCGTTACCTGTGATGGGTACTACCGCCGCGGCGACGCACTCGACCACATCTCGAAGGCCAACGAAGGCCTCGCTGGCGTCGAACACGAGGTATCCGACGTCGTTGTCGTCGACCGACTGGGCGATGCGCTGACGCATTCGCTCGCGGACAACCAGCACGATTACGACGAGTTGGTTGCGGAGCATGCTGGCGCATCGGTCGAGCCAGTCTCTCGTGACGCCGAGGACATGCTGTTCCTGATGTACACGTCGGGAACGACGGGCGAGCCGAAGGGTGTCAAACACACCACGGGTGGCTACCTCTCGTACGCCGCCTGGACGAGTCACTCGGTGCTGGACATCAAGCCTGAGGACACCTACTGGTGTTCCGCGGATATCGGCTGGATTACCGGCCACTCCTACATCGTCTACGGCCCGCTCGCACTCGGGACGACGACGATGATGTACGAGGGGACGCCCGATTACCCCGACAAGGACCGGCTGTGGGAGATCATCGAGCGCAACCGCGTCGATATCTTCTACACCGCCCCAACCGCGATTCGCGCGTTCATGAAGTGGGGCCAGCAGTACCCAGACGAACACGACCTCTCGAGTCTGCGGCTGCTCGGGACGGTCGGGGAGCCGATCAACCCGCGCGCGTGGAAGTGGTACTACAAACACATCGGCAACGAGTCCTGCCCCATCGTCGATACCTGGTGGCAGACCGAAACCGGCGGGATGATGATCACGACGCTGCCGGCGATCAACACGATGAAACCCGGCTCTGCCGGCCCGCCGCTGCCGGGCATCGACGCACGGGTCGTCGACGCCGAAGGCGAGGAGGTCGAGGCCGGCAAAGCGGGCTATGTGACGGTCGATAAGCCGTGGCCGGGCATGCTCCGAACGCTGTACAACAACGACGAGCGGTTCATCAACGAGTACTGGCAGGAGTATTCAGACCCCGACAACGACGAGTGGGTGTACTTCCCCGAAGACGGCGCGAAAATCGACGACGACGGCTATATCACGATTTTGGGCCGCGTCGACGACGTGATCAACGTCTCCGGCCACCGCCTCGGAACCATGGAGATCGAATCCGCCGTTGTCGGCGTCGAAGGGATCGCAGAGGCCGCCGTTGTTGGTGGTGACCACGAGGTCAAAGGCGAGGCGGTCTACGTCTACGCGATTCCCGAAGACGGCTACGAGGGTGGCGACGACCTCGAGGCCAAGGCCGAAGACGCGATCAACGACTCGATTGGGCCGATTGCACGGCCAGAGAGCGTGATCTTCACACCCGAACTGCCGAAAACGCGCTCAGGGAAGATCATGCGCCGCCTGCTCGAGGATATCGCAAGCGGCAACGACCTCGGGAGTACGTCGACGCTGCGCAATCCCGATGTCGTCGACGAGATCGAAGCGAAGGTACAGGACGAGTAACTGAGCTGTTTCGTTCCAGTTTTCCGACTACTGGGACGGAACCAAACGCAATCAACTATGGCAGATAATACCACTCACGATTCGACAGACGCCGCGGAGACGGATGGTGGCGTCACGACGGAAGCGTACCTCGATAAGGAAATAAACATCTTCAAGCCCGCGACGCCGTTCATGCGGGACCATCTTCGGGTGATCTGGCTGTCGTTTGCCGCGTGGGCTATCGTCGTTTTCGGCCCGACGACCGCGCTACTGATCGAAGCCGAGTTCCTCGACTCGAGCGTGATGACCGGGACGACGGTGTTGGGCGGCTTCCCGCTGCACTTTTTCCTAGCGGCGATTGTCACGCCGCTTGGCGCGTTGTTGCTCTCGGTCGCATACGCCATGCAGCGTGACCGCCTCGACACCAAGTACGGCATCTCACACGACGACGATGACCCCGACTCGAGTAGCACCGTTGCTGCTGACGGAGGTGAGAACTGATGTTAGGATTGCTCGAGCCAGTGCTCCTCGAGACGGCGCTCGATGTTGGTGACTTTAAACTCGTTCCGGCGCTGACGGTGGCTGCAATGCTGGCACTGTTCCTTGGTGTTGGCTACTTCTTCCGCGTAGCTGCAGTCGACGAACTATGGGTTGCCGGTCGCTCGATCGGGTCGATTGAAAACGGGATGGCGATTGGGGCTAACTGGATGAGTGCAGCCTCGTACCTCGGCGTCGCAGCATTAATCGCGACGCTTGGGTACTTCGGGCTTGCCTACGTCGTCGGCTGGACGACAGGGTACTTCATCCTCCTGATCTTCATGGCGGCGCAGTTCCGCCGATTCGGGAAGTACACCGCGCCCGACTTCGTCGGCGACCGATTCTACTCCGACTGGGCGCGCGGCATAGCCGCGTTCACCACGCTCGCCATTGCGTTTACCTACGCGATTGGGCAGGCAAGCGGCATGGGACTGATGGCCCAGTACATCTTCGGCATCTCCTACGAGATGGGCGTGATTCTGCTGATGGCCGTCACCATCGGCTACGTCGCTCTTTCCGGCATGTTGGGGACGACGAAGAACATGGCCATCCAGTACATCATCCTCATCATCGCGTTCACGCTCGGTCTCTACGCGACCGGCTGGACGGAAGGCTGGTCTACTGCCCTTCCGTATCTGGAGGCCGGTTCCCAGGTCGCTGAGGCAGCCAGCCTCGAGGCACAGTTCGTTGAACCGTTCGCGAGTGTGGGCTACTACGGCTGGATCGCACTGGCCTTTAGCCTGATCGTTGGTACCTGTGGACTCCCGCACGTCCTCGTGCGTTTCTATACGGTCGATAACGAGCGGACCGCCCGCTGGTCGACCGTCTGGGGCCTGTTCTTCATCTGCCTGCTGTACTGGGGTACTGCGACGTACGCCGCGTTCGGTGGGCTACTCTACGATAGCGAAGTCAGCGGCGGCGACGGCTTTACCGGTATGGCTGGTGAGGAGGCCGACGCGCTGGTCGTCCTCACGACCCAACTCGCGGGACTGCCAGAATGGCTCGTTGGTCTGGTCGCAGCAGGCGCGGTCGCAGCCGCGCTGGCGACGACCGCAGGGCTGTTCATCACGGCCTCGTCGGCAGCAGCTCACGACATCTACACGAACCTTTACAAGGACAACGCAACCCAGCGTGAGCAGATGGTCGTCGGTCGTTTGACGATCCTCGGTATCGGTGTACTCGTGACCCTCATCGGGCTCAACCCGCCAGCGCTGATCGGTGAACTCGTCGCGATGTCGTTCGCCATCGCTGGCTCCGTCTTCTTCCCAGTCTTCTTCCTCGGGCTCTGGTGGGAGCACACGACTCGAGAAGGTGCTATCACCGGCATGCTCACCGGCATCGTCATCTCGTTCGGTGCGATTCTCAACGACACCGCGATTCCGATGTACACGGGCGTCGAAGAAGCCGTGATCCCGGCACTTGCGACGTGGCTCCCAGGCACGTCCTCTGCACTCGTGGGCGTGCCGGTCGTCTTCGCCGTGATCATCGTCGTCTCGATTCTCACGGAGGAGCCACCGGAGGATGTCAAACGCCTCGTCCGGCAGTGTCACAGCCCAGAACCGATGAGCCGCATGGAAACCGCCGAAGACGTGGCAACTGACGGCGGCACCGACGATTCCGTCGCCACTGACGGCGGCGTCGACACCGACACGGAGGCTGAGTAACGATGTACGACACCATTCTCGTCCCCACCGACGGCAGCGACGTTGCAGAGAACGCAGTCGACCACGCAGTCGACCTCGCGAGACAGTACGATGCCGACATCCACGCGCTGTACGTCGTCGACCTGGATGCAATGGACGTCGCCGTCGGCACCGAACAGATCGACCGCTTTAAACAAGGCAATCTAAGCGACCTGCCCGAACTCGAGCAGCGAGCCACGGACGCGACTGGCAGCGTCGCCCAGCAGGTCAGCGAGAGCGGCATCGACGTCACGGAGGCGATCATCGCTGGCAACCCGCACACGCAAATCGCCAACTATGCTGACGACCATGACGTCGACCTGATCGTCATGGGATCGGCAGGCCGTGGCGGCGTCCGCCGGGTGCTGCTCGGGAGCGTTGCTGAACGAACGCTGCGCTCGACGCAGAAGCCAGTACTGGTCGTTGACATCGACCGAGAGTAACGAACTATACGCAGCCGTTTCGTTTTTATTGTTCAGTCTGTCTCACTGCTCGCGCTCCGACGAGCGTGCCAGCTCGAGGCTCGCGAAGAAGCCAAAGTACGCGATGATACCGGCAAGCATGAACATGTAGTACGCCCAGTCTGGGCCCTCGAGCACGCGAAAGAGCAGATCGACCATCGTTACCCAGGCGACGGCAAACGCGAGGTCGACGAGCAGTCCCCACCGCTCTTCTCGAGCCGTTGTGATCCACTCGCGAACGCCGCTCATTGGCCACCCACCCGGTGACTGCGTCTGCCACTCACCCGTTCGAGCATTACGGTACTGTTTCGCACACCACCGAAAAAAGCTATCGACAGCGGCTGGCGACAGGCTGCACCCGGTCAGCCGTCCCAGTAGTCGACGTCGTCCTCGAGACGATAGGTGCCCTCAAGCGAGCGCTCATCACGCCCGCCCGGTGGCGAGCCGACGTAGACCCCGAACGTCTCGTTCTCGGGGTACACAGTGATATCCGGTTCATTCATCGTCGAGAGCAGGAGATATCGCAGCGGGTCGTCGCTATCGTTGACGATCCGATGGCCACCACGTTCACTTGCGGGGAACGTGACGTAGTCTCCAGTCTCGAGCGGCTGCTCTCCGTCCGCTGCGATCAACAACCCGTCGCCGGAGAGGACGTACAGCGCTTCCTCGTTCGCCGTGTGATAGTGATAGGGCCACGACCGCGCTCCCGGCGGCAGTTCGTAGAGGCTGCAACCGATGTCGGCTGCGTCAACAGCGTTCGAGAGTTCTTTCCGGCGAAACTCCGTTTCATCGTCGGCCTCGGGATCGTATCGCTGCCACTCGAGGTCGTGCTCGTTGCGTTTGTCCATACAGAACCCATTCGGTGTGGTACCATTGAACTATTGAACGCCCGTCACTGACTGCGGCCTGGACTCTCGGTTTGACCGTGAAACTCCGCCCAAGCGAAAGCGAAACCACCTAACCGCCGCCGGGACTGCACTCGAGTATGCACACCGAATCGACGGTCGCCGTCCTTCGACTCGGCCACCGGCCCGGCCGGGACGAGCGGATGACGACCCACGTCGGACTTACAGCGCGGGCACTCGGCGCTGACCGGGTCTGGATCCCGGACAACGCGGGCCAATCGCTCGAGACGGTCAGCGATATCACGGACCGCTTTGGGGGTCCCTTCGAGGCGGAGTTGACGGATTCGCCGAAGGGAATTATCCGAAACTGGGATGGGCGGGTCGTTCACCTCACGATGTACGGCGAGCGCGTGCAGGACGTTGAAGCCGATATCCGCGACGCACACGCAGACGGCGAGGACCTACTCGTCGTCGTCGGCTCCGAGAAAGTCTCCTTCGACGTCTACGAGGAGGCCGACTGGAACGTCGGCGTCACTAACCAACCTCACTCCGAAGTGGCCGGCCTCGCCGTCTTTCTCGACCGACTATTCGAGGGACGCGAACTCGAGCGCGAGTGGGAGAATGCGGATCGGCAGGTAATCCCGATGGAGACAGGCAAACGAGTTGAGCCAGCCGACGACGAGGGACAGTAGTCGAGTCTCGGACAGAGCGACCGATGGGGCTAATTGCCTGCCGACTTGCCTGTTCGTAGCCAATCTATTTGTGTCCATCCGGTGGCAGATGTCCTATGGCTGAAACCACGGCAAACACGGACGACCTCTCACGCGACGAAGCAGCAGACCTCCTCCAGGGACTTGCACACGAACTCCGTGGCACCGGTGATGCAAACATCCGAATCGGCAACAAGACGCTGACACTCCAGCCCAGTTCAACAGTCGAGTACGAAATCGAAGCCGAAGAGCGCTCGCCGATGCTCGGTGGCAACCGCGAGGCGGTGTCGGTGACCGTCAGCTGGGAACTTGAGGACACCGGGGCGGAGTGACACACCCACCCGCACTGGGTTTCCGTGCGGGCAGAAGTTGACAAGACTTAATGGCTGCATGGCGTTAGTGGTAGGTAATGGCTTTTGAGGACCTGCTCGAGGATCCGGTCGTTCAAAAGTATCTTCACGAGCTTGTCGGTCCCAAGGGGATGCCGGTTGCAGCGGCACCACCTGACGGGGAAGTGACCGACGAGGAGCTTGCAGAAGACCTGGATCTCGAGCTAAACGATGTACGACGGGCGCTGTTTATCCTGTACGAGAACGATCTCGCAACCTACCGACGGCTGCGAGATGAAGACTCGGGGTGGCTCACCTACCTCTGGACGTTCCAGTACCAGAACATCCCGGAGAATCTCGAGGAGGAGATGCACCGTCTCCATGACGCCCTCGACGATCGACAGGAGTACGAACGCACCCACGAGTTCTACCTCTGTGAAATCTGTTCCATCCGATTCGAGTTCGGCGAAGCCATGGACTTTGGCTTTGAATGCCCCGAATGTGGCTCGCCACTCGAGTCGATGGATAACGACCGCCTCGTCACCGCGATGGAAGACCGCCTCGCGGCGCTCGAGGACGAACTTAATCTCGATACGAACGCGGACGCCTAATGGTCGTACTCGCAACGAAACTTTACGTCGACGGTGATGCACAGGACCGAGCGCTCGATTCGCTGCGCTCGCTCGTCGGAAACGAAATTACAGATCTCGATGTCGAATACGAGGTCGGCTTGCGCCACGATGACTTCCCTACCGTCACCATCGACGGGGACGACGCCGTCGTCGCGCGAAACGTCCTCCGCGAGGAGTTCGGCGAAATCGTCACCGACCTCGAGGACGGCGAAGTCTATACGGGCACGCTGATCTCGTGGGACGAAGACGGCTTCGTCCTTGATGCCGGACAGGCAATCGAACTGTCGACGGACGACCTCGGGCTTGGCCCCGGGACAGGCATCCAGATTCGCGACCGCTACGGACTGGTTCAGCATATGCCGCTGCGATTCGTCTATCACGAGGACGGGCCGGCGACGCTGGCTGAGGAGGAAGTCGACCGCCTCTACGAGTGGACACGCGGTGATGGCCGACTCAACGTCAACAGTGCAACGCGTGCGGAGGTTCGAGCGACACTGAATCGCGCGGGCCACGCACAGGACTACATCACCGTCGAGCGACTTGGCCTCTTAGAACAGAGCGTCATCTGTACCGAAGGCACCGATCCGCCGGGGCTGCTCGCAAGCGTCGGCGAGTACCTCCCTGCGGAACTGCGGTGTGTCGTCCCGTAATATGAATCGCCGACTCGTTCTCGCAGTGATCGCGGTCGGCTTCCTTGTCGGCTTAGCTGGCTGTTCGATGATCTTCGGCGGCATCTCCGACGAGGACCTCGATCAGGAGCAAGACTACGACGACCTGCGCGACAGCGACGCCGACGTGGCGATCGATATCGAAGGTGGCGGCCTCATCAGCAGCAGTGAGTTCCGCGCCGTTTACGATCTCAACGAAACTGACGACCTCTCGCTGTATCGGACCAGTTTCTATCGGGACGAAGCACTCGACATCCACAGCGTCCGGTATTGGTACCCTAACAATGGCACCGAAGTAACCGGCTCGGACCTCGAGATAGATCAAGGCCGCTCGAGTACGGACGTACAGGTTCCAGATGGGAACGGGACGCTTGCGTTCTCGGGGAGTGGCGGCAGCCAGACGTTCCAGTTGCCGGCGTACACCCACGGCTCGTACGAACTCACGTTGCCCGAAGACCATCGAACGTCGAACTTCCTGTTCGGCGACGTGAATCCGGGTGGCTATGACCGCGACATTAGCGATAATCGCGAGCAGTTGACCTGGGATCACGTCGATAGTACGCTCTCAGTGCGATTCTATCAGACGCGGGATATCCCACTGTTCATCGGGCTGGTCGTCACTGCTGTGGTCCTTGGCGGAATCGGGGTCGCCTACTACTACCGAAAGGTACAGCGACTCCAAGAAGAGCGCAAAGAGATGGGCCTCGATATCGATATCGACGACGATTCTGACGATGGTCCGCCGCCCGGACTCCGGTAGTCTGAGCGTTGGTTCCATCTTGCACGATAGGTCCTTTTTGTACTGAATAACGAGGGCGCGACAGCAGACCGAATTAGCCGTGAATTGCTGTTTCGTCGAGTAAAATTGCGCCACCGTCATCGAATTCGAACCGGCCAGCGATGTACTGGGTTGGTGCCTGTGTCGGCTCGAGTGACGAGGCCTGGACCGTTCTCGTGACATCGACGCCGTCGACCAGCCAGCCGTAGTACGTACCACTATCATCAGGTTCGCTCAGCACGAGCAACATTGGATCGTCGATTCGAGCGGTAGTTTTTGTCACACCGGCAAACACCCGTGGTAGGTCGACAATGCGAACGCGAGCGTCGCCAACCGAGACCGAACCAGCGTTCCACGGATCATCAGCATTCTCGAGTTGGGTTGTCTCTGAGACGGCGCGAACGGTCGCAACGGCGTCAGTGCGGACGCAATAGCGGTCATCCGCAAGCTCGAATGTAAGGACAGAAAACTGCTCGTCGGGAGGTGGATCAGTATTAGAAGCAGGGGGCATCGTTTGCGAAAGCGGGAACGAGACGCCGAAAAATAAACTCCTCGCTTTGCCAGATTGCGTGAGCGAGTCACACGCCACAGCGAACTCGAGGGGATCAATGTTTTATCGCTGGACTTGGATACTCGAACAGAACATGGCTCCGGACCTCCCCGACAAACTACTCGGTATCGACCTCGACGAGGCTCAATCGACGCGCGAGACAGATCGTTCCGACGACGATGACGTTGACGAGGAACATATTCGCGTCGTCCGGTTTCTGGTCGGAGACCACCGTCTCGCGGTGCCGGTCGACGACGTGCGGACGACGATGGACGTTCCCGGCGACCTCACTGAAGTCCCACGAACGCCCGAGGCTGTCGAGGGCCTCACTGACCTTCGCGGCGAGATCACAGCCGTTATCGATCCAACTGTTCACTTTCCAACGGAAACTGCCGGCTCCGAGCGCGAGCAACTGCTCGTCTTCGACCGCTCGAGTGAGGGCCAACCAGCAGCAATTCGCGTCGACGAGATTCAACAGGTCGCGTCGATCCCAGAACGCGACGTACTCGACGCCGACGAGGCAACCAAACGCGACCTCTCTGCCGACGCCCTCGAGCATCCACTCGTTCAGTCGCTCGTCGTACAGGAACACCGCCGGTCGCGTCGATTTGGGTCGGCAGTTGTCTCGCCGACAGCAGCAGACGAGTCAGAGACGGAGATCACAGCGACAGACGACGAGAGCGGTCAAACGGATGATTCGGTGTCGCGAGGGGAACCTACAGGGCCACAGACGGTTATCGAAGTTACGCCGGTGATTGATACGGATCAGTTGCTTGCGGCGGCCGGGCCCACAGTCCACAGTCGATAATGGCGATTGAGGCAGTTCATTGGAGAGTCAAGAGTGGAATCACCCGGCGGACGCGGCCGGGTGACAGTGACGTGTGCTGGAGTGCCTTCTAGATCGGGAGTCATCGAGAGTTCTTTTGGTAACAACCGCTCGAAATAGGACGTCTGAGCAGGCTCTGACGGCAATTATGCCGCTTATCAGAGGTGATAATTGAGAGACAGCATTTATGGTAGTTCTATGGCAATCAGCAGTTGGTGTACTAGTGAATGTCGACAGGGGTGCTCATCGTAGACGACTCACATTTTATGCGGAATCTATTGCGGCAGATTCTCGAACAGGACCACCGCATTCTGGGTGAGGCGTCGAACGGGGCTGAGGCAGTCAAGTTGTACAAAGAACACGAACCCGATATCGTGATGATGGACATCGTCATGCCCAAATGCAACGGCATCAAGGCAACGGCAGCCATCAAGAAAATAGACCCGAGCGCCCGTGTGATTATGTGCACGAGCGTCGGACAGCGCGAGAAGATGAAACTCGCCGTCAAAGCCGGGGCGGACGGCTACGTGACGAAACCCTTTGAGGAGCCAAGCGTCAGGAAAGCCCTCACGGACGTCGTTGCTGCATGACGCGAGTACTCGTTGTCGACGACTCGCAGTTCTTCCGAACAGTCGTCGGCAACGCGCTCACTGAAACCGGTTACACGATTGAAACGGCTGACGACGGTCTCGAGGCTGTCAAAACGGCTGCAACGTTCGATCCCGACGTAATCACGATGGACGTCAAGATGCCCGAACTAAACGGCATTGACGCTCTCGAGCGAATTATGCAAACCTCGCCGGTTCCCGTGATCATGGCCAGTGCATATACCGAAGCAAACGCGGATGCGACCTTCGATGCACTCGAGGCCGGCGCCGTCGACGTCATCGAGAAACCCGACGGCTCGGGCTCGAGAAATATCGCCCACTTCGTCGACGAACTCGAGGAAACGATCGAGCGACTCTCGGATGCGGATATTTCGGCACTCGCACTCGAGCAAACCGCAGCGACGGCACAGTTGACCCGTGCGCGAATGCAGGGGTCCTCAGAGCCGGCGACGTCGCCGACATCGGCGCGTGCCTCGGCCGCTGGCACTAGCTCGACACAGACCGACGTTGGAACGGCCGGTCCAACCGGCGCTGACGTCTCGGTTGAACAGCCAGCAGCGCCACTCGAGGACCAGACGACAGTGGCAGACGACGACGCTGTACCACCGACGATCATCATCGGGGCCTCGACCGGCGGCCCGAAGATTGTCGAACGAGTCTGTGCAGAACTCCCACGAACGCTTCGTGCGCGAGTGGTCATTGTACAGCACATGCCTGCGGATTTCACGGCACGATTCGCAGAACGACTCGATTCACGGACGACGTACGACGTCACCCACGCTACCGATGGCGACTGGGTCAGTGCCGGCGAGGCTGTTGTCGCACCTGGCGACGCAGACCTCGAGATTACGACCGACGCCGACGGTGCGTTTCGGGTTCGACTGGTCGATGGCGGCGAGACGATCCAGCCGTCGATCGATGTAACCATGAAAAGCGCCGCCACGACGATTTCGGCGTCGCTCTGTGGTGTCGTCTTGAGCGGCATGGGGAGCGATGGCGCGGCCGGTATCGAGGCAATCGCCGCTGCCGGCGGCCAGACGATTGCACAGGATGAGTCGACGAGTCCCGTGTTCGGAATCCCCTGTCAGGCGATCGAAACCGGGTGCGTCGACACAGTCGCACCCGCCGGCGACCTCGTCGACGAACTCGTCGAAGCAACCACAACGACAGGTGACAGTGATGACTGAGTACTGGGCAGATTTTGTTCGCGAAAGTCGCGATCGGATTACGGAACTCAACAACGCACTGTTGACCCTCGAGCGCAATCCAGATGACTCCGAAGCGATGGAGGAAGTGTTCCGGATCGCACACACGCTCAAAGGGAACTGCGGTGCAGCGGGTCTCGAGGGCGCAAGCGAACTCGCACACGCCATCGAGGACCTATTAGACGCTGTCCGTGCCGGCCGACTCGAGGTCTCGCCGGAGTTGATGGACGATATCTTCGACGCCGTCGACGACCTCGAGACAATGGTCGAGCGCGTTGCTGACCACCAAGAGCGTGGCGAGGTCGATGTGACGGCGCTCCAGACTGCGCCCTCTGCGTCGATCCAATCGTTGCGCTCCCATCTCGAGGGACCAGCACCGATCGATGTGCCGACCGACGAGGAGATCGAAGAGGTCCTCTCGCGGTTCGAACAGCCAGCCGGCGACCAGAACGTCTATCTGGTTCGTATCTCGGTCGCCGAGAGCGAAGTCGAGGGCGAAAACGCCGGTATTCTGGTTGTCAAAGCCCTGATCGACGCGTTCGACCTCATCGGGACGGCTCCGCCACGACACGCAATCGAAGCACACGCGTACAACGGCCGATTCGACGCTGTCTTCGCGAGCGCGGTGACGAAAGCCGCGATCGCCTCCGGCCTCGAGCCGGTTGATGAAGTGGCTGACTTCGAACTCGTTGACGTGACCGAGCAGTTCGATGACATCGCCGCGATGGATACGGACGAATCAGAGTCCAGCCTCTCGGACCCAGATATTAGCGCGGACGAAGCGAAAGACCTCGAGGTCGACGAACTCCTCGGCGAGTTCGACCAGTACGATGACCTCGATAACCTCGTCGAGGAAGTCGAAGACGACGATGATCTCGATGCGTTCGACAACATGGGGAAAGCAGGGTCGTTCGAGGACCTCCTCGGCGACGACGATGTCGAAATTGAATTCGACGAAGCGAACGATGTTGACGCCGATGCCGACTCGGCAGCCGACGCGGACGTCACTCCAGCGGACACCCAAGCCGCAACCGACTCGAGTGCCGCCTCAGAGGCGTCCGACACTGGGGCTGCAGCCGACGAGGACTCTGAAACCGTTGACGACGCCGAAGCGGTGTTCCAGGAACTCAAAGACGAAGTCGAGATGGTCGGCTTCGACGAACTGCAGGAAGAACTCGACGAGCTCGAGTTTGACGAGTTCGATACCGACGACGAGGTCGGCATGGACGAACTGCTCGGCGACGACCTCGAAACAGACAGCGATGAGACGTTCCTCGGCGAGCCGCCTGCTGATTCCGATACTGTCGAGACTGACGAGTCCGACGCAGCCCTTGAGGACGATCTCGAGGACCTCGTCACCGGCGACGAGTCGGCAGACGAGGGAGATCCGGTACCCGACAACAACGATGCCGACGCCGACGATAGCGCGACCGACGTTGGAACGGCTGGAACCGGGCTCGAGACGGCACCTGATGCAGATGCTGAGACAGACGGTCAGGACGAGTCCGAGCAAAGCGATGTGTCCGACGATGTCGAACATGGCGACGACTCACTCGAGGAAGACGTCGACCGCGAGTCGATCGAGGACGAGCCGTCCGCCGAAGAAGACGACACAACGGACGTCGACGAAGACGGCTTCGGCGACGATCCGAGCGTGTCCGAGTTCACTGAGACAAGCGACGAAGACACGGCTGCCGTCGTCGAGCAGGAAGACGACACTGTTTCCGAGGAGATCGATGAAGACGACTCTGACGAGTCAGATGCTGATGACGACTTCGCGACCGGTGGATTCGAGCCAGCGACTGACAGTCTCGAGCCAGTGACGACTGATACGGACGATAAAGTCGACACCGACAACAACATCGTGGACTTCAGCAAGTTCGGCAGTGAAATCGGCGCGACCGTTGCCGACGAGGGTGGCCTCGAGGCGGGCGACACGGAGACAGCGGATGCGTCGGCGGCTGACGAAGCTGGCGATCCAGAGGCGGCAGACGCGTCGACTGCTAACGAGACTGGTGACGAAACAGCGTTCGGTGACGGTAAAACCCACGACGACTCGCTCGAGACCGACGACGAGTGGACCACACCCGATGCTGATTCGGTCGACTCGTTTACCGATGCCGACACTCTCGACGAATCGGCGTTCACGGATGATGATCTTTCGGACTCATTCGAGACGACAGTCGACACTGACGCCGCTGCGTTCGACCAAGACCTCGAGTCCGGCGTCGAATCGGAACTCGATGATGATCGCTTCGACGACGCGGCCGATGAGTTCGAGACGCCAGACGACGACACGGCGGCGTTTGAGGCCGTTAGCGACACCTCGGATGCGGAGGCGTTTGAAATCGATGACGATGCCTCCTTCGATGCACTTGAGGCGTCGACGAACGCGACTGTCGAGACCGATTTCAACGAGTCCGATGCGGTGTCCGTCGACACGGAGGCATCACTCGATGACACAGCGGACTCCCTCGAGTCGCTCGAGGATACGCTCGACACCGATGACGCGGAATCCTTCGAGGATACCTTCGGTGACGATGCGTTCGGCGAACTCGAAGACGGCAAGTTCGATATCGCTGATACCTTCGAAGCGGACGACAGCGAGGGCTTTGGCGACGACGCAGCCGACCGTGATGGTGACCGCTCGGACACCGCAGCCGACGACAAAGCGGTTGAACCCGAGATCCGCATCGACGAGCCGTCACTCGAGATACCGGACATCGATCTGCCAGACGATTCGCGTGTCCGCGAGACCGACGACGGGCCCGATGAAATGCAATCCGTTCACGTCGATGTCGAACAGATCGACGAACTGCTCACGCTCGTCGAGGGACTGGTGACCAGCCGTGTTCGGCTCCGACACGCTGTTGACGCCGACGAGGATCGCCAGGCACTCGAGAGTGAACTCGACGCACTCGAGGACCTCACGGGTGAGTTACAGGAGACGGTCATGGACGTTCGCCTCGTCCCGCTTGGGACCGTCACGAACCGTCTCCCGCGGGTCGTCCGCGATATCTCGCGCGAACAGGACAAAACTGTCTCGTTCGAAATCACGGGCGAAGACGTCGAACTCGATCGGACGATTCTCGATCGCATCAGCGATCCGCTGATGCATCTGGTTCGAAACGCCGTCGACCACGGCATTGAAGCGCCCGACGAGCGAGCGGACACGGACAAGCCTGAAGCGGGATCGGTCGAGGTTACTGCAACGCGGACGCGCGATCGCGTCGAACTCACTGTCGAAGACGACGGAAGTGGCCTCGATCCGGACCGCCTTCGATCGGAAGCGATCGACGCAGGCGTAATTGGCGAAGACGATGCTGAAGCGATGTCTGACGAACAGGTCTACGACCTCGTCTTCCACCCCGGGCTCTCGACAGCCGATGAGGTCACTGATGTCAGTGGCCGCGGTGTGGGGATGGACGTCGTCAAACGAACCGTCACTGAACTCGACGGCTCGGTCTCGGTCGACAGCACCCCTGGCGACGGGACGACCGTCACGATGATGCTGCCCGTCTCGATCGCGATCGATGACGTGCTGTTCCTCGAGATCGCAGGCCAGGAGTTTGGCATCCCGATCGACGTGGTTCACGATGTTGAATCGGCCACGCTGATCGAGACGGCAGACGGCAAACCGGTGTTGCCCGTTTCCAACGAACCCGACGACGGCGTCGGTGCTGGTTCCGGAGCGACAGCAGTACAATCCACTGTCAGTGCTGGCGCCGAAGAGTCCGGCTCCGGGCACGCTGGAAGTGTCCCAGTCGTCTCACTTACAGATGTTCTCGAGACAAAGGCTGAGACTGAGACGGATGCTGAGCCGGCAGCCGATGGTGATACCAAGAGCGGTGTCGTCGTGCGAATTCGCGACGACGTTCGACAGGTCGCGTTCCAGTGTGACCATGTCTACGGCCAACAGGAGGTCGTCGTAAAACCCTTTGAGGGCTTTATGAGCGGCATTCCGGGCCTCAGTGGCGCAACCGTTCGCGGACGAGGAGAGATAGTTAATATCCTTGATGTGACAACACTATGAACGTGAAACGACACGAAGCGATACAATCACACCCACGGAGGAACCCATGACGATGATGGTCGATATTCGAAAGTTGAGCTTTATAAACGAAATGGCAAAAGTCGGTACGAACGGCGTCGCCGACAATATGAGCAAGCTGACTGGGCAGGACGCCCAGATGGAAGTGACGAAGACAAACTTCGTCGACGTCGCCGATATCGAGTCTCAACTCGACGGTGGCAAACGCGTCGGCGTCCGGGTCAGACTACTCAACCCGCCACACGGACACATTCTCATCCTCTTCCCGGAGGCAAGCGCCAAGAAGATCACCGCGATCATGCTTGACGACGTTGTTGACGACATGTCCGACGTCTCCGGAAAGATGGCACGCAGTGCCGTCGAAGAGATGGGGAACATGATGGCCAGTGGCTTCATCGACGGCTGGGCCGACGTACTCGGGCGCGTGATCGACGTTGCTGCACCACAGCTCGTCTACGCGCCAACCGAGGAAATCGTCACCCGAACGGCAAATCTGGGCGATGATGATCTCGCCCTGTTTTTCGATTCGGACCTGTCGGTGCCAAGCTACCAGATCGAAGCCGAAATTTATGCCTTCCCCGAACTCGAAGAGTTCGTTGAAATGGTCAACCAAACCGACGTCAAACCGGCATGAAACTCGACGTCAACGCACTCGGGACGTTCTACCGAATGGCCCGAGAGGGTGCTGGGTTAGCCGCCGGTCGGCTCACTCATATGACCGATGTCGAGACGCGCGTCGGCGTCACGAAACTCAACTTCATGCGCGGGCACGAACTCCGCCACGATTTTGAGGACGCTGGCGAGAAGGTCGGCGTTCGCGTCGAACTCAGCGGTGCGATCGACGGCTACTCCGTCATCGTCTTCGACCGCGCAAACGCCTTGCGCATCGTCGAAACGCTCGTCGAGAAGTCCGACGCAGAGGAGTTCGACGAGATGAACCGCAGCGCAGTCACCGAAGTCGGCCAGATTATGAACAACGGGTTTATTGATGGCTGGGCCGACGTTCTCGAGACTGTCATCGACGTTTCGACCCCCGAGTTCATCAAAGGCGACTCCGCAGAACCGTTCCTCGGCGACATTGAAACGGCCTCAGGCGATGAACTCGCCCTTCTCTTTCAGAGCCAGATCGAAGCCGTCGGCACCGAAGTCGGCTTCAGTCACTATCTGTTCCCAACGCGGGACTCGATGGCCGATCTGTTAGAGCAACTGCGAGCAAGCAACGGCATTGAGTACGACAAACTCGACGGCTTCGACCGCATGGCCGAACGCGGTGCCGAAGAGATCGCCAAAACGGCGACCACGCTGACCGGCATCGAAACCAGCGTCGACATCCGCCGGCTGAATTTCGTCTCGCTCGAGGCGATCCCCCAGCAGGTGCCAAACGAGAAACTGGTCGGTGTCGCCTTCGAATTTGAGGGCACGCCGAGTGGCTTTTTGCTCTTCTTGTTCGACGAGGAGTCGGCCGATGAGATCATCGATGCAATGGTTCCGTCGGGTACGGCGTCGGGAGACGACGACACGGACGGCTACGACCAAATGGGCCGCAGCGCGATCACTGAACTCGGAAACATCATGGCCAGTGGCTTTCTCGACGGCTGGGCAAACGTCCTTGATACGACAATCGACCACTCGACACCGGAGTTCATCCACGACATCGGTGCTGCAGCCGTCGACCCGGTCGTTATCCGACTTGGAGAAAATCAAGAGTTTGCGTTCGTCTTCGATACGGTCATCACCGCCGACGGCCGAGAGTTCGACTGTGAAGTGTACGCCATTCCCGACGAATCCGACCTCGAACGTGCGCTGAACGACCTCGATGTCGAACGAATCGAGGAGACGCCGACGACAGCGGACTTCCAGCAAGTGAACAACACATGAAAACATACGGAAGCGAACCGGGCATGCCATCGTCTGTCCAGGTCGGGATTTCCGAACTGGTCGTCAGCGATGGCACCGAAGACAGCGACGAGACGCTCAAATCGTACGGGCTCGGCTCGTGTCTCGCGATTGCACTGTACGACCCCGAGACCGGCATTGGCGGCCTCGCACACGCAATGCTCCCTGATGGCGATACGGCCGACCACAGCGATCGCAAACCCGGCAAGTACGCCGACACCGCGATTCGTGCGATGCTCCGTCGAATGGTCGAACGCGGAGCCAGCTACACAGCCGTCGAAGCGAAACTCGCTGGCGGCAGTGACATGTTCGATTTCGATAGCTTTGGCGATGGCGTCGGCCAGCGCAACATCGTCGCCGCCAGAGAGGAACTTGAGCGCCTCGGCGTCCCAATCGTCGCCGAAGACGTCGGCGGCGACCGCGGGCGCACCGTCGAATTCTCTCCCGAGTCCGGAACGCTTCTGGTAAAGTGCTCGAGCGACGAGGGGGAAGACGGAGTGACTAAATTGTGACCGACGAGTCGTTCGACGAACTCCTCGAGTACGTCGAGCACGAACTGAATTTCGCGACGAGCCACTACAACGACAGCTATCTTGACCGCCGTGTCTCCTCGCGCATGCGACGCACGCAAAACGAAACGTATACTGAGTACCTCGAACTGCTACAGGGAGACCCCGACGAACAGGAGGCGCTGTTGCAGGCGATGAGCATCAACGTCACCGGCTTCTTTCGCAATCCCGATGTCTGGGCAGGCATTCGAGACGTGTTGCGAACCCTCTCCACTGCAAACGACGACGTTCGCATCTGGAGTGCCGCCTGCGCAGACGGACGCGAACCCTACTCGCTGTCGATGCTTGCCCACGACGATAGCCAGATTGACGAATCGGCAGTCTCAATTCTCGGCAGCGATATCAGCGAACCCGCCCTCGAGACGGCAAGAGAAGGTGTCTACGAGGAGTCCCGAACGGTTGATTTCAGCGAGCAACTGTCCTTTCTGGATCGCTACGAACAGTACGTCGACCAAGACGAGCGACTGTACTCCATTACCGACCAGATCCAAGAACGCGTCACGTTCGAACGCCACGACCTGATCAATGACGACCCAAAATCCGGCTTTGACCTCGTCGTCTGTCGGAATCTGTTTATCTACATCGACAACGAGTACAAGCGATCGATGCTCGCCTCAATCGCGAAATCGCTTCGGCCGAAAGGCTATCTCGTCATCGGGAAAGCCGAAACAATCCCGCCGAACCTCAAATCCGCCTTCGAAGTCGATGACGCGCGGCTGCGGATCTACCAGCGAGATCCGGACGTCTCGCTGTAGCTCGCCGTATATTCCTTGGAGCGGTCGTCTGTATCGCCCCCTGAATAACACCCTGACATTACATACTCTCTGATCGAATACACTCGCGTAATGACCGGCTCCGATCTCCGCTCGTTTGTCTCACGAACAACCGCCCTTATTTCTGCCACCCCGCCCTCGACCGGCCGCGAAACTCGGGCGTGGATCGTCGATCCGCTCCTCGAGACACTCGGCTGGGACCGCTACGCTGCGTCAACGATCACCGATACAGCCGTCGAGGATGCCCATCTCGAGTACATCCTCGCTGTCGAATCGACCCCTGCGCTGTTCGTCGCCGTCGAGCCGTACGGTCGTGACCTCTCTGAACAGCGCGCTCGTACCCTTCTCGAGGCGATGGCCTGGACGGGCGTCGACCGCGCCCTCTACACAAACGGCCACTCGGTCGCGTTCTTTGCTGGGACGACCGACGCAGACCGATTGCTGTGTCCTCTCACATCGCTTCCCGACCACGAGTCATCACTCGAGCACTACACTCGAGCCGCGGCATCCAAGCGCCTCGAGACGGACACAGCAGACGCTGTTGCCCGTCGGCTCGCGGTCAATCGCTCGAGCGTCACGGAGTCGATTACGGACGAACTGGTAACTGTTGGGGGCGAGACCTACCGCGACGAGTTCGAAACTGCAGCGGATCGACTGCTCGACCGCCTCGTCGTCTCCTTTGCCGACAACGACGCCGAGCGATTCGAACCCGACTCGGACGATGTCGCACTCGAGTTTACGGACTCCTCTCAAGAGCACCCCCAGACAGACTCGGCCGCTGTGTCTCGAGACCCCACTGAAGACGAGTTGAGCGGTGGCTCCGTCGATGAGACAGCACCCACAGCAAATACGGATTCGGACGTGATCGAGGGTGAGAACACAGCCGAAACCAGCAGCAATGAGTCAGCAACCGAACCTGAACCGTCCGAACCTGCGACAGACAGCACTGACGAGGATGCAAATACCGACGAGACTAAGAGCGACCCCGACACCGAATACGTCGCGCGATTCTTCAACGACCGCGGCTCAATCGGCGCGGTCGGCCACTCCCAATCCGAACAGGCACTCGTCAGTGTCGCCGACTATCTCTTCGAGCGCGGCCTCTCTGGGATCACCGTCCCCTGGAGCCCTGATGACGACTCCGTTCCAACGCTTCTCAACGACAACCCACAGCGAGCCACCGGCGACCCAATGGCCTCGCCTCGAGAGTTATCGAACGGACTCACCCTCGAGACTGCCGGTGACGCCGAGTCTCACGCCCGAATTGCAGAAGCACTCGCCGCTCGAGCAGGGTTGCGGGTGATGTTGACGGGCGATTGGGAGTCGCCGGAATAGTCCAGAACAGAACCGTTCGATTAGTAGTCGATTTCGACTTCGACGATTGTGATAAGAATCCGATCCATATCTTCATTATTCCAGTGGGCCTCGTCGAGATAGTCTTCCCATATCTCACTTTCGTCACCACCTGAAACGCTTATCTCAACATCATCTTTGACCAATTTGCTCGTTCGATTTTTAACTGAAACAGAGAATCCTTGACTCCCATCGCTCTGAATGGATTGCCGGTCACCGTCAATTTTGACGAGCGAGAGGATGGCGACATCATCATTGTACTGTAACTTCGGATCAGAGAGGAATAGTCCACCGCCACTCTCAGCTTCTCGGGCCACAGCGCCGCCTTCGTACGAAATCGTGTCCGAACCGGACTCGTAAGTCAGCGATCCGAGGGGGATTGAGTCACCACTGTTCTCGAGGTGTTCGAATCCGTCGGTATCCGTAAGTTGGTTTCCATCGACTTCGATGTCCAGTTCTGGTCCACCGTCGCCATCGACTGTCACCGTCCCGCCACGCACCGTCAATTCACCGTAGCGTTCCTCGAGGCCGTCGTATCGTAGAACATCGTTGAAATTGTCCGCGAGTGTTTGCATCGCTCGGTCCGCGTTCTGCTGTTGTTCGCTTTCCTGATAGCTGTCCATCGCCTGGAAACCAGTCACCGAGAGAATGGCAACCGAGGTGAGAATAATCCCGAAGACGAGGACGAACGCCAGCACCTCAGAGACACCACGGTCATCTCGAGCAAATGTTATCTCGACAGTACAACGATTGTCTCGCATTAGTTGGCCCTCTCAAGTGTGATTCCGTCGTCTTCGTCGTAGCTGATCTCGATTGATCCACCGGAGGCCGTGCTTTCATGGTCGACAGCCGAATCGACAGCAACCGGTACATGGACGACTGCATCGTGATCGTATGTTTCTAACTCGAGACAGGCAGTCTCGGTGTCCTCGAGTAACGGTGCATCCTCCTCGTCACCGCATTTCTCGAGTAACGTGACTGTATATCCTGAATTCGAAACTGTTCGCGGATGATCGACAGTCAGGGTCACGTCCTCTGTTCCATCAGTGCTCGCGATCTGATCGACGTTTCCAATCTCACCCGCGATTCGTTCGCCAACCGTCTCGAGGGAGGTATCCGCTGAGCGGTCAGTCTCTGACTCGAGGAGCGTACTTCCGCTCATTAACAGCATGGCGATGAGAATCGTTGTGATTCCGATGGTCAGGACGTGCGTGATCGCAACAGAGACACCACGTTCCTGTGTTTGGGCTTGGGATTCGTTTCGCGGCCCGATCATGGATGCCCTCCTGGACAGTCATCGGGTTCAATCTCCTCGAGTTCCTGCGTGTAACTGAGGTCAGATGAATCATACCTAATCGAAACAGTTGTATTGACAATTTCCTCTCCATCACGTTCGTACTCATCCAAAGTAATTGTCTGAACCGATGGGCTTGATTGCGCTGTTACGTTCTGATAGTGATCACTCAGTGGTTCAATCTCGTTTCCAAGGTCGTCAGTATCTGCTGTGAAATCTTCGTCATCATTGAGTGCTGCAAGCAGACATCCGATGCTCTGATTCACCTCTGTGTTTGTCACATCGGCCGTACTGGCGCTCTGACTCGAGGACCCCGATGAAACGGTCTCCGTATAGAGAACGCCATTAAAGACGACGACGACACCGAGGATGATGAACGCAAGCGCGATTGCCCCAATGAGGATGACTTGCCCGCGAGAGTGGTCCTCGGTTACCATACGATCACCCGGACCTCCACGACATTGTATAGTTGTGGGTCATCTTTTACTCGCGGAATTGGAACCTCGTAGTCATCTTCTGCACCTTCGAGTGTCTCTTCCCCTATGTTGTTGTCGTCTGGATCAGACGTTACAGTCTGATTGTCATACAGTGCAACAGTATAGCTCGCCGTCACCGCATCGGACGGTGGACTCCCTTGATAGACAAGTGAGCTATTTGCTGGGCCGTGGCCCTCGTCTTCGTAATGTAATTCGACGTTGTAGCTCCATCCACGATCGGCAAAGCGCTCTTCTAGAACGCCACCGAGTGTGGATTCATTGAATTCGGAGACGCTGTACGTATTGTGATCTTCACCCGGTGCAGATGGATCCGTAGCTCCTTCGAACCCGCTATTACCATCCCAGTATCGGATCGTCTCTGAGAGATCTCCATCGTGGGTCGATACCAACAGCGCATCTTGTGCCTCCTGCTGAATCTGGTCTTGTACTGTCCGGTCAGCCAACCCGCCGGTTGTTGGTGTGATAACGACCGACTGCAACGCAAACAACAGCGCCATCAAGACGATCATCGCACCGATGAATCCCTCGAGGGTGTAGGCCTGTCCACGCTCGTCATTGGTGGGTGTATTCCCTCGCATGTGATCACCAGACCCTCACGATGAGTCGGTAGGCGTCTTCATCATCATCATCAACGGAAACGATCCGAGCCGAACTCGCGGCTGGTTGGTCCTCGTCATACGTATCACCAAACGACCACTCATCGTCGTCGCTATCGAGTTCCTGTACAGTCACGTTCAGACGATCAATATTATTGCCACTATTGGCTGTTCGAAGTCCAAACGCCTTCACCATATCGTGCTCATCTTCGAACTCTTCGAGAGCATCGGCATCGATTTCGTTCGGGTCAGCACCCGTCGAAAGATTGTCAAGGGCCTTATCCGAAATCCGATCTGCCTGTGCCGTCTCTGCACCGCCGATGGACGAATCATAGGGTGTCACGATCGAGGGCAGAAACGAGAAGACGAACGCGACGGCGAGGATAAAGATCCCGATGCCGACGGCGAAATCCTGCGTTGTCTGGCCGCGATCGCGGTCGCGCTCGAGTGGAGACGAAATCGTGACCGTCCGTGAGCGCTCGCTGGGGCGGTCGGTCGTCTCGTCTCGAGTGTCGAATCGATCCCGGAACATCTTAGGCCACCAGTACCCAGCCGACGAGTGCGATCGTTGCGAGCGCAACCGCGTATTTCAGCCCGCTGAGGACGTCTGCATCACGGATGTACCCGCAGATAAATCCGGAGAGGATCCCCTGCATCGCGACGGCGTGGAAGAACAACACCGATAGCATATCGACATCGATGTTTTCACTCAGATCTGCATCGGCGATCCCATCGGCACCGCCACCTGCAGCATCGGCGTCAACATCACCACCACCGGCCTCGAGTCCGGCCATCGTATCGATGAACTGAGTTTTAAGGATTGCAATGACGGCGAGGACGGTCATGAACGTCATGATGATGATGACGACCTGCATCCGAGTTCGGGATTTGCGTTCGCGCTCGATGTCGTCGTGATTCTCGCTGGCGCGGGCAGCCGTCCGCAGGACATCGGTGATCTGATTCGACGCTTCCTGTGCTTCGGTAATCAGTCGCGTCGAGCGAGCGAGTCGCGGAATATGATACTTGTTGTTGAACTCGATAAGTGCCTCTTTGAGGCTCATGCCGTAGTTGACCTTCGTGTGCATCATCTCGAACTCACGAGCTAGTTTGCCGTTGGTCGTATCAGAGACGGATTTGAGCGACTCGAGTAAGGTCAAGCCGGTGTCGTTGGCGCTGCCGAGTTTACGGAGGTTCTCCGAAAGGTTGTTGACGACTGCGTTTCGGTGTCGAACGTTCCACTCGCGGAAAATCGAGAGTGGAATTGCAATACAGTACAGCGGCACGTAGAGGTAGATGAACGTCCCCCAGATCGGATTCTCGAGGAGGGCGTTCCACGAGAGCGGAGCCGAGTCGGTCACCATCGCAGTTGTGACGACGACCAGTGAGACTGGCACCGTTACTGCAAGCGTATACAGGGGGTTATCTCGGAAGAAAATATGTGGCTTTTTGAGGACCTGCATGGTCTCGTGGGTTCCCTCGCGGTTCTTGATGCGGTCGAAGACACTGCGCTCGCCGGTGAACTGCTCGACGAGTCCGAGGTTGAGCAGGCCGCGCTCCTGAGCACTTTTGATCCGCTTGTCGTCACCGCCCATCGTCAGGAAGCCATCGCCAGGTTCGTCGTGTTTGACCGTCGAGACGAGTACGAGAAAGGCGATGCTGGTGAGCGGAATCAACCCGTAAACGGTCAGATACAGCATCTCGTTAGAGACCTCCGCGTCGGGAATCATCTGCATGACGACCATGATGATGATCAAAAGCAACGGGAACAGCGACAGCGTCATGTACATTTCGCCGAACAACTCGAGTGTCTCGAGAGTGATTTCCTGTTCCTGCTTGGCTGTCCGCATGTGTTTTTCTTTTTTATCCTCGAGGAAGCTCTCCATGTCACCGCCGCTGTTGACAATCGAGAGCATATCCGTCAGGAACTGCGAGAGTTCGTCACTTGGCGTCTCGAGTGCCTGTTTGCGGATCGCAGTCCGGTAGTCGACGTCGAAGTACTCGGTCTCTTTGACGATGCTCTGGAACTCTTTTGAGACCTCACCGTAGGTGTCGTCAGCCTGTGCCATCGCGTCGATGATCTCGAGTTGGTTGAGACCTCCGACCGACAGCGCGTACATGAACGAGACCGAGTCGGTGAGGAGCATGTTGATCTCGCGCTTTCGGGCTGATGCCCTCGAGTACGGAATCGCGACGAGCGAGCCAAAGCCAGTCGCGAATCCGATGGTCCCGAAAACAAGACCCGTGATGAACACGAGCGCTGGCACGCGAAGCGTCTCGAATGCCGTGATGAGCGTCTCATTCTGGAGTGGCATGCCAAACGCGCCGACGGTGATGAGCCCAGTCGCAAAGAGCGCGTAGCCAAGGGTCAATCCGAGAAGCCACAGCGCGAGGCCGGCGATGAACCCAATGCCAAGTGCGCGCGAGAGATACAGTTCAACCGGGTCGGTCATCCGGGCCTGTGCGAGTTTGGTTTCGACGTCCGCAGTGAACTCGCTTCCCTCGCCGAACAGGCGGTTGTACAGGGGATAGAATGCGTTGCCGAGTACGTCTGAGCCGGAGCCAAGACTCCCAGTTCCCCCGCTGGCGCTATCATCGGTCTGGAGGCTCATGTGTCACGCTCCGCAGATTCGTCACTCGAATCTTGCTGGTCACCCTCACTATTCTCGTTTGGCTCACTGTCTGCGTCTGTGCTATTGTCCGCATCTGCGGCGTTCTCGTCTTCAGTGTTTATTTCGTCTGCGTCGCCAGCCTCGTCCTCGTTGTCGGTGAAGATCGACCCGTCGTCAGTCTCTTCCCGTTCATCAAATAACGAACCGGATTCCGTGGTCTCTTCCTCGTCGGTCTCCGTGAACACCGATTCGGATTCGTCACCAAATATCGACGATGTGTCTGTTGGTGACTCTCCATTTTCTGCTGGAATCGCCTCATTGTTGCCATCCGTCACCGCGTCGCCAGTTTCATCGGGTGACTCGTCCTCGGTCGCAGCAGATTCGGCGTCTCCTGCTTGTGACTCGAGTGTCGGGTCGTCAAGTTCAATCGTCGGCGGGTCGCTGTCTGGTGCTGACTCCGCCGCTGGCTCATCTTTCCCCGCTGATTCAGCGCCAGTATCGTCCGGTGCTGTCGCCTCCTCGCCGTCAGACTCGCTCGTCATCGACTCGTCGATCTCGATCGTTGGAACGTTCTGTTCGGATACCTCATTCGAGTTGGCGCCGTCGTCTGTGGCCGATGTGTCCGATGATGACTCTGTGTCTGGTGCCGGCTCTGATTCGAGTGTTGATTCGACTTCTGAATCCGGTTCAGGCTCCGTCTCAGATGCTGGCGCGTGGTCGGGCGCTGGTGTCGACGCGGTCTCGGCTTCCGACGTCGACGTGGTCTGTGAGCCTGCGTTCGTCTCCCAGGCGTCCGAAGCCGACGGTGATTCTTCTGACTCTGTCTCAACGTCGGACAGATGCGCGGTGAAATCACCAGAGCCTTCGCCTGCACTCGAGTCCGGATCGAAAATCGAACCGGACGATTCCTGAGCGAAGACCGGGGAATCGTCGTCTCCGTCGGTCCCCTCATGGCCTGGCGCTGGTGCATTCGTAGTCGCTGTCTCGGCTTCATCGAGTTCTGCAAGCGCCTCACCCATATTTTCAAAGAGTCCACCGAGGTCGTCATCGGCATCGGGCGCGACCGAGGATCCGCGCGCTCCGAGTTGCTCGTTGACCGCATCCTCGGTCGACGGCTCTGCATCTGCGGTCTCGATCGGATTCATATCGAACTGCCCGGTCGAGGATCCACCACCTACGCCACCAATATCCGTACTACTTCCGGCACTCGAGAACGGATCTGAATCGGCACCGCTGCTCTCGTCAGTTGGCCCAAACCCACCGTTGGACCCCGATGCAGTACTGGCACTGGCCGTCGTACTCGAGCCGGTGTCCGCACCTGCGGTTGCCGTATCAGTGGTTCCTGATTCATCGAACCCAACCTCGAAGTCGGTGTCGTCAGTGATCCACGACGGCTGGTCACTGGACCCATCCGAACCGACTGTAAAGCCACTCGCATCGGACCACGAGTCGTTCCCGGTGCTAAACGAGTCGCTGAAGCCGAACTCCTCGTCATCGCTGGTATCGTCGGCCTCAACATCGATCGTCTCTGCGTCCTCGATATCCCCGAGTGCACTTGCAAGCCCGCTGGGAACTTTCCCACGATACTCTTCGAACAGCGACTCCTCAGCTCGCTCGAGGATGTCCGTCGACGTATTGTACGTCTCTGTTGTCGGGTCCGGCCGGGGGACGAGTTCCTCCTTGTCCTGATCGACGTCGATCAGCACGCTCTCCATCTCACGGAGATCATCGAGGCTGTCCTCGAGTTGCCCGTTTGCGATGAGCGTCAGAATCGTCTCTGGATCATTGATAAACGCCTGTGCGGTCGCGGCGACTTCCGCGTAGGTGTTCAGTTCGTTCTTGATGAGATAGGCGAGGATGACCTGGCGCTTGAACAGTTCCTGCTGGAGTTTCTCGTTGTTCCAGCCGCGGTCGAACTGGATTTCCTCTAAGGTGTTCGAGTCCCCCATCTTGAGGTACTCGTCAGTTTCTGCTTGCCACTGGTAGACGTCCTGAACGTTGATCTCGTCGTTTTCGGCCTCGTAGTGGTTAATCTCCGTCAGGGACTTGTTCCGGCGAACCTTGTTCCCCTGTACACGTGTCTGAGTCTGGATCGAAACCAGATCCAGCGCGGTGAACATCGTCTTCGAGACGTTGATCGGGTCCGTCGTGAATCGTTTGAGGACCTCGTCGACGGAGTCCGCGTGGAACGTCGTATACGTGGTGTGACCCGTCGACATGACCTGGAACAGGGTTCGACCTTCCTCACCACGGATCTCACCCATGACGATGTAGTCAGGCCGCTGTCGCAGTGCAGCCTCGAGCAGGTCGAACTCGTCGACGTCACCCTGCTCGTCGTCGGAGAACGAGGGGCGCGTAATGCTTGCAATCCAGTTTCGCTGTGGCAACTCGACCTCGCGTGTGTCCTCGATGGAGACGATCTTTGCACTGCTTGGGATGAACAGCGAGACCGCATTCAGCGAGGTTGTCTTCCCGGATGCCGTCCCGCCAGCGAAGATCAGGCTCTTGTGGTTCTCGATACAGAGCCAGAGAAACGCCATCTCGTCGAGTGAGAAGGTGTTCCAGTTGATCAGGTCGATTGGCGTGAACGGGACGTCCTTGAACTGACGGATGGTGTAGTTGGTCCCGTGGTCGGAGACTTCCTTCCCCAGAGTGAGTTGGGCACGCGACCCGTCGGGAAGCGTCGCATCGACCTGTGGGAGCCGTTTACTGATCCCCTTGCCCGAGCGCTGGGCAAGTTTGACGACGAAGTCGTCGAGTTCGTCCTCGCCGTGGTAGATGTTCGAAATAATCTGCTCGTAGTCGGAGTGATAGACGAAAACGGGCGAGTTGTAGCCATCACAGGAAACGTCCTCCACGTTGATGTCGTGTTTGATGCCATCAATCCGCTCGTAGCCGATGAAGTTCCGTTTAAGTAAATAGAGGAGTTTCTCGACCTGGTACTCGTTCAACGTATCCGGATCGTCCGCGAGGATAGCAGGTTCGGGACGGACCTCGATTCCCTCGAGTTCATCGGGACCGTCCTCGTCATCCTCATCGTCGTCGTTCAGGAGCGACTGGACGGTTTCGATGATGCCCGCCGTCTTGCTCCCCGCAGTCTTCTCGAATAGGTCGTAGCGTTTCAGCAGCCGGCGTGTCTCGTCTTCGATGACGTTTCGCCGGCCGTCCTCGTTCGCTTTCTCTTTAATACCGTCGTCGGAGTACTTGATTGCCGTCCGGAGTTTGCCCGAGAGGAACTCCTGTAAGTCCCCCTCGATCTCGTTGATGTACGGCTCGATCATGTAGTACTTCTTCTCGTTTTCCTTCTCGGAATGGAAGATGACGACGTAGGCGTAGGGCTTGTTGACCCAGTAACGCTCGACCTCTTGGTAGTGGGTCTTTTTGTCCATCGGCACCGACTTCTCGAGATCGTAGCGATTCGAGAGCGTCGTCGCGCCGTCGGCCGTCGAGAAGAAGTCGTCTTCCTCGATATCGTCTTGGACGTTGACCGTCCGTTCCTCGACAACATCGTCGAGTTCCATCGCCCGGTCCGCGCCGACAGTCAGTCGCTCCTCGAGCGTCTCGGGATCGAATCCGAGCGCCTCTTCCTTGTCGTGGCGGACGATCTTGCCGTCACTATCGCGCGGTCGACTGCCGTCTTCCTCGTAGTAGTACTCCCACTTGTAGTGCTCCCAGGTCCAGACGTCTTTGACGACCGGCGTTGTCTCCGGATCGACATACTTGAGAAACGATCGCTCGAGAATATCGTTGTTCGTCCCTGCAGTTGGAAGCACGTGGTCACGAATATCGTCCGGATGATAGCCCAGATAGACAGACGGATCGAACGAAACGCGATCCCAGTCCTCACCACGTGGCACCGTCGAGACGCTCGCTTCACCAGTCTCGAGACCGAGCTGGTCGTCTTCGTCGGGAGTCGGATCGTCCGGATACAGCGCGGAAATCTCCTCGCCGTAGCCGTATTCGGTCATAAAATCTTCCCACGAATAGTCGCCGACGCGAACCCGGCTCGAACCCGACGTGGCAGCCCGATTGCCCTCCGACATAGCATCGGACGCGTCACCCGCTGACGTCCCCCCGGCGCCCGATTGTTTGCCCTCGTCAATAGCCATTACATTCACGCTATCAGTCACCCTTCAAAAACCTCATCCATACATTACCACATCTGATAATCTTCTTCGCTAAAATTGTGTGAAAATACACACGTTCGTAGTGCCATACTCGAGTACTCACTCGCATATGAGTTACTCGGCTATGACACAGTGCAAACGCGGTATGCTAGTCGTTGTCCACACCTGACACTGGTGGACTGTCTCACGCAGACTGTTCAGGGCGCTCGATAAATCGTCTCGAGGACGGAACAGCCTCGAGAAGCGAGTTCGATGATGCCCCCGGTGTCACTCAGCTAGCACTGTCGCTATCGTTTGATTTTCAGGAAAACGGGCGTGGCGGGATTCGAACCACCTGAACGTCGCTCGCTATCGCTCGCTTGTTCCATAGTTCAAGAATCCCGCACGATCCGTTATCGCCCTCGTATTCACTCGGTACGATAACGGGCGTGGCGGGATTCGAACCACGGTCGTTCCGCTTCGTTTCACTCCCTGATTCGAATCCGTGCCCGTCCACTCCTCACGTCCGTTCGTCGCGGACGGGCGTGGCGGGATTCGAACCCACGATCAGAAGGTTAGGAACCTCCTGCCCTCTCCGCTAGGCCACACGCCCCGGCAAAAACCGCGTTAGTTGGTTTCCGTTTCTGTCTCGGTGTCGACGTCAGCGTCAGTGTCCTCGGCAGAGACCGGCTCCGTGTCGACGAAGTCGGTGTCAGCCTCGTCCTCGTCGAAGTCCCCTTCGAAGTCTCCGTCGCGCATCTCCTCGAGTTCTGTTTCGACCTTCTCACGCCCCTTCTGGAATTCGCCCATAGCCTCACCGGTCGAGCGAGCCAGCTTCGGGATCTTGTTCGCCCCGAAGAGCAAAATGGCGATGAAAAGGATGATCAAAAGTTCCGGACCCCCGGGTGCGCCGGGGATGAACAGCGGTGCGATTTCGGCTACCATCTCTATGCGTGGCTTACCGGCTGGCAATTATAACCTTTTTGGACCACTTAGTAACGTACAAGACATCGAAAGTCCGGTTTCGAGGCGCTGCCAGCCACATCGTACTCGAGGACACAAACCCTCCGGGAGAGCAACGCAAACGCGTTTTTCTCACGCACTGGCAACTCACAGTCCCTCTCCTCGGGTAGCGCTCTCGAGGCGCAACTCGCCACCGTTCCGCGGCAGACGCCTTGTGAGCGGGACCGAAAGTGGTACGATAAGTAAAACCACTGCTGCTCGAGGCGGGGTCGAATGCAGCTCACGCACCTCCTCACAACCCACCACGAACAGAACGGCGCAGTCGTCCGCGAACGAAACTATCTTTCCCGGTTAGACATAAGGGATAGTCGATGGTAGATACTGGCGACACTGCACCCGACTTTACCGCACCGCTCGCAAACGGCGACGTCGACTCGTTCACTCTTTCGGACCGACTCGAAGACGACGCGCCAATCGTTCTTGCGTTCTTCCCCGGTGCGTTCACGGGCGTCTGTACCGATGAGATGTGTACGTTCCAGGACCGCCTCTCGGCCTTCGAGGATCTCGACGCCTCGGTCTACGGCGTCAGCCGTGACTCGCCGTTCTCGCTCAACGAGTTCCGCGACCAGAACGACCTCGAGTTCGGCCTCCTGAGCGACTTCAACAAGGAAATCATCGACGACTACGGCATCGCGATGGACTTCGACGACCTCGGCGTCTACGGCGTTGCCAAGCGTTCGGTCTTCGTCGTCGACGCCGACGGCGACGTCACGTACGCGTGGGTCAGCGACGACCCCGGCGTCGAACCGGACTACGACGAGGTCGAGGCCGCTGTCGAGGACGCAGCCTAACGACGCGAACCGATACCGATTCCACGCGGGTTGCGCGCGACGTCACCACCCGCGCCGTAGCGCTTTTTTGTACCGCAGTCGACCATCCACTATGAGTGATTCTGCCGCCGATGATCTCCCCGAGGAGGCTGATGAGGATTCCGGACGGATCTACGAACCCGACGCTGCACACCACTTCCCCGACGAGAAACTCAACCGCGTCCTCGAGTTCATCACAACCGACGAGGAGATCCAGACGTATCTCGAGGCCCAAAACATCAATGCGGTTGATCGGATGCAGTACAACGACCACGGTGCAAAACACATCGAGATCGTCCGCAATCGCGCGCTGTGTTTATACGACCTGCTGAAAGCCGGTGGTGTCGAGTTTCACGCACATCAGCAGGGACTCGCCGAAGAAGACGAGGCGGTCATCGTCGCGCTTGCTGCGACGCTTCACGACGTTGGCCACGTCGTCCACCGTGACGACCACGTCTACTACTCGATCCCGCTTGCGGCCGATATCATGGATCGCGTGCTCCCCGAATTCTACGACATCGCAGACACGGTCCGTGTCAAAGGTGAGGTCCTCCACGCTATTCTGTGTCACCACACGGCCGAAACACCGCTGACGAACGAAGCAGGCGTCATCCGCGTCGCAGATGCCCTAGATATGGAAAGCGGGCGCTCACGCATCCCCTACGAACACGGCGGGCGGGGTATTAACACGCTCTCGAGTCAGGCGATCAAACGCGTCTCACTCTACGAAGGCGAGAGCCGCCCCGTAATGGTCGAAATCGCGATGACCAACGCTGCAGGTGTCTATCAGGTCGATAACCTCCTGAAGGAAAAACTGCACAACTCTGGACTCGAGGATTGCATTCGGATCGTTGCGGTCAACACGAACGAGAACCACGAGCAGTTAGTCGAACGGATCGAGCTCTAGGGACGAAGTTTTGCTCTGTCGTTCGAAAGACGCTCGCGTCTTTCGTGATGACGAGAGAGCTCCGCTCTCTCGAACCACGGGCGCGGCACGCCGCGCCCTCGGCAAAAATTCGATTAAAAGCACTCCTCTTTCCCCGCCAGCCGCGCACAGCGCGGCTTTTCGGTCAGTCGTCGGCCCGCTCGCTCACTTCGTTCGCTCGCGGTCGATAGCTGTGTGATGGCCTACCCTCCCCCGGTTCGCGGAGTCGCCGTCAATCGCGGCGACTCCGCTCTCGGCCATTGTTATCGCCCGTACAAGCACTGTACTACGACTCCGACCGCAAAATCAAACCAGTTCGTAGCGTCCGTTTCGGCGCTCGAGGTGGCCGCGCTCACGGAGCGTGCCAGTGATCGAAAGGACAGTGCTCTTGTTGACGTCAAGCGCAGATCGGAGTTCATCCGCCGTTGCGCTGCCGTTTGTGGTGAGATAGAGATAGACCAACTTCGCACGAGGAGAGGCGAGGTCCTCCGGCATCGACACATCGATTCCCTGTACCGTTGTCGGACTCATACTCGTGAGTCACTGTTTCGACGATAATAAACCTATGTTTCAACGATTGTCGAAGATTGGCCCACGATAGCGGGGTGTCGCGGCCTCTTCGAACTTTCTTTGAACCTCAAAACGGACCTACTTGCCGCCGTTGGGACTCAACGCTCGAGAATGTTGGTTTCACTGATCGTCGTGAATATCGTTCCGTGTGACCAATACCCACAGGGTGCCGGAGCACTACGAACATGCCGTAAGCGAGTGGCAGTGCGGGTTTCAGTCGCGTTCAGGAAGACTCGAGTACCAGTGAGAGTTTGGACATCCCCCAGGCGAACGATAGGAGTCCAACGAACGTGAGGTAGGCGACACCGAACGGGACGATGATGACCGGCAGCGACCCGTAGAACGCGTAGCCGGCCGCCAGCAGTAACGGCACCACGACCAGATTCGCCTTGATGAACCGCTCGAGACCCATAGCTGCATAGCAGCCCTGCGTGTACAAAGTCGTGGTGATGTTACGGACGCGGCGCTGTGGGCGAACGATATCACGAGGAGAAATAGAGGCGGTGTTAGTAGCTGCGGACTTTCGGCTCGTAGGTCTTGTCCTGGCCCTCGAGGATGACGGGGCGGTAGAAGATGTTTGGTTCGCCGTCGTCCCACGAGATGAGCGTGTGTTTGAGCCACTCCTCGTCTTTGCGCTCTTGGTGTTCCTGACGCCAGTGAGCGCCGCGGAACTCCGTGCGGACGAGTGCGCCAAGTGCAATTGTCTCGGCGACATCGATCAGATTGCGCGTCTCGTAGGTCATCTGGAGGTCGGTGTTGAACGTCCGCGATGGGTCATCAACGTAGACGTTCTGGTACTCCTCGCGGCACTCGCGGATGACCTTCAGTGCCTTCTTGATGCCGTCTTCGGTCCGGAAGACGTTGACGTAGTCGGTCATCGCGTTCTGGAGCTTCGAGCGGATCTCGGCGTGCTGGACGCCATCGTCTTTGTCCATTAGATGGTCGACACGCGTTCGCTCGCGTTCGACGGCACGCTCGAGGAGGCCGTCAGCGTCGGCGGTGACGCCTCCGTCGGCGGCAACACCATCGCTTGTCTCGATTCCGGCCTCACCGGGCTGGACGGGCAGTTCGGTGTCGTCGTCTTCGACATCGTCGCCGTAGCCAGTGCGAATCTGTGGCTCGCCGAGGTCGTCGCCGGCGGCGTGGCGGCCGGCGCGTTTCCCGAAGACGATCAGTTCCGGCAGTGCGTTGCCGCCGAGTCGGTTCCCACCGTGGACGGAGACACAGGCACACTCACCGGCGGCGTAGAGACCGTTGATGTTGGTCTGGCCGTTCTCGTCGGTCTCGATGCCGCCCATCGCGTAGTGCTGACCGGGCTTGACTGGCATCGGCTCGACGAGGCCGTCGACGCCCTCGAAGTCTTCTGCAAGGTGCAGAATGTTCTCGAGGCGGTCGAGGATGCGGTCTTCGCCGAGGTGGCGCATGTCGAGGTGGACGTACTCGTCTTCGACACCGCGGCCTGCATCGACTTCGTCGAGTTCGGCGCGGGCGACGACGTCACGGCTTGCGAGTTCGCCGGAGTTGTTCGCGTAGCCGTGTTCGAACATGAATCGCTCGCCCTCGTTGTTGTAGAGGATCCCACCTTCACCACGGACACCCTCGGAAATGAGGACACCGGTGGATGGTAGCGAGGTTGGGTGGAACTGGATGAACTCCATATCCTCGAGGGGGACGCCTGCGCGGTAGGCCATTGCGTGGCCGTCACCGGTACAGGAGACAGCGTTAGTGGTGTGATCGAAGGCCTGTCCGGGGCCGCCGGTCGCGAGGACGACACCGTTGTTGGCTTTGAAGCCCTCGATCTGACCGGACTGGACGTCGTAGGCGACGACGCCGTGGCACTCGCGGTCGTTTGGATCGGCTTCGTCGGTGGTGACGAGATTCATTACGTACCACTCGTCGTAGACCTGAATGCCGTGTTTGACTGCCTGCTCGTACATCGTATGCAGCAGGTGGTGTCCCGTCTCGGCACCGGCGTAGGTCGTTCGTGGATAGGAAAGGCCACCGAACGGGCGCTGGGAAACGGTTCCGTCCTCTTCGCGCGAGAACGGCATTCCCCAGTGCTCGAGGTTCATCGTTTCCTCTGGGGCGTCCTGTGCGAGGGTCTCGACTGCCGGGGCATCGCCCAGGTAGTCAGAGCCTTTCATCGTGTCGTAGGCATGGAGTTCCCAGTCGTCGCCCTCTTGCAGGGCGGCGTTAATGCCACCCTCTGCTGCGCCGGTGTGGCTGCGAACCGGGTGGAGTTTCGTGACGAGGGCCGTGTCGGCTCCCGCCTCGCTCGCTGCGACCGCGGCTCGGAGGCCGGCACCACCTGCGCCGACCACGATAACGTCGTGTTCGTACATATTACCAGAATTTCAGGTTCTTCTTGACTGCTTCGCGCTTGAGCTCCTGAATGTGCTCGGTGAGCGGAATGTCTTTCGGACACACCTCGGTACAGGAGAACTGGGTCTGGCACCGCCAGACGCCGTGTTCCTGCTCGAGAATGCGGAGTCGGTGCTCTTTGATGTCGTCGCTTTCGCGGTCGTCCATCGCGAACTTGTAGGCCTTGTTGATCGCGGCCGGGCCGAGATATTCGTTGTCGCCGGCGGCGATGTTACACGAGGACATACACGCAGCACACCAGATACAGCGCGAAGACATCTTGATCTTCTCGCGGTTTTCTGGGCTCTGGCGTTGCTCCTCTAAGTCGTCCGGATCTGGCGTATCCTCGTCCTGGAAGTACGGCTCGACGGCGTGCATCTGGTCGTAGAAGTGGTCCATATCGACGACCAGGTCCTTGACGACCTCCTGATGTGGCAGGGGTTCGATGCGAACCGGCTGCTCGAGTTCGGAGATCTGGGTTTTGCAGCCGAGTTTCTGCGTGCCGTTGACGAAGAAGGCGTCGGAGCCACAGACTGCCTGGCGACAGGAGTGACGGAAGGTAAGTGAGGAATCGAACTCGTCGCGGGCATACATGACCGCGTCGAGGACGGTCATCCCCTTCGTGAAGGGGACGTGGAAGTCGTCGAAGCGCGGTTCCTGTTTGGCTTCGACTTCGGGGTCGTAGCGGAACACTTTGAGGTGGACCGTCTCGTCAGCGAGTTCGGCCTCCTTCTCGGCGTGTTCGTCGACCATACCGCCTTCTTTTTCTTTGAGTCGGCGCTGCTGTGGCGACTCCGCCCCTTTCATCTCGGGGTCTTTCGGTGACTCCTGGCTCTCTGGCTCTTGTTGCTGCTGTTGTGTACTCATGTTAGATGAAATCCCCCATGACAAGTGCAACGTAGGTACCCTGCGCGACGAGTGCTACCCCGGCAATGACAAGGACCGCAAGCACGACCTTCTTCTGGGTGCCCTCGAGGCCCTGATTGACCAACGCGTTGTAGACGCCGTTGACGCCGTGGAACGCCGCGGTGACCAAGAACAGTATCATCGTGATAAAGTAGCCCACGTTCTCCATGCGGGCTTGTGTTCCCTCGAACGTCACGTCTGCGGCGTGATTGACGAAGTGTAGTTGGAAGAAGTGGAACGCGAGCACGACAACGAGAAATGCCGCCGTGATGCGCTGGAGCAACCAACGCGTCCCGCCTGGCGTGAACGACGAGTATCGTTCTGCCATTAGAAGCCCACCCCGTCCATGAAGGTTGGGACGCTGGCCACGGTAATAAGACCAGTGAGGATCAGCGAGGCGTAGAAACTCTTATCTTGGGCATCAAGTCCAATCCCGAGATCGACCATCAGCAGACGAAGCCCGTTCAGGATGTGGAAGACGGCCACTGCGAGCAGGCCGACCTCGAGCACTCGGATGATAAAGAGGGACTCGAGACCCTGAATCGTTACTGTGTAGATATCTGTCTGGTCAGCGATTGCCGCTTCGTTTCCTGCTGCACCAATAGCTGTACTCAGCACGGCGATGTGGGTAAACAGGTAGCCGATCAGCATCCACCCGGTGAATTTGTGGAAAATCCACGCCCACATCCCGGCCGAGAACTCCTTCCACCGCCCGAAGTCCTCTATGAGGCCGCGATTGTAAGACTGACTCATGCGCTCATGTGGACCGTTTGACCGTGGGGGTATAGAACTTACTTTTATCTCGCCGAGAACGTGTGACGCGCATGAATAATTGGCAGTGATTCGCAACCGGTGTCAAGTCGATTGCGCTCGAGTGCCAGACCCAGTGACAGGCCTCGAGACACACTTACTCGCGCTGTCGAAGCTTCGACTGTGAACGCTGTTCTGTATGTTCACGCTCGAGGGCAACTTGCGTGTCCGGCGAGAGCCCAACGAGGTGACAGAGCGGGTTTCCGGGGTAGACAACCGGATTCTCGAGGACACCGACGACGAGGCCGGTAAAGGGCGCTTCAACGGAGACGATGTCCTCTTCTTCTTTGAAGGGGTTCGTAATCGAACAGATGACGTCGCCGCCTCTGACGAGTTCGCCGCGGCCGTGTTTCATGTCGACGATCCCGCCGGCGTCGGCGCGAATCCAGGTCTTCTTGCTCGAGTCGTCGATGACGGTGCGCCAACCGGGCCAGTGGACCGACGAGTCGGGATGACAGCCAAATTCGGCGAGGACACTCGCGACGCCGGTTAGCGCACGGTCGATGAGGCGGCGCTGGAAGCGGTGGGCTTCGCCCATCTCGACGGTGATTGCCGGCACACCTGCATCAGTTGCTTCGCGCCGGAGCGTCCCGGATGGGCCTTCGCCACCGATGATGACGTTCGAACTGAACGCGTTGGCAAGGCGGGCGACCTGCCCGTTGCCCATGTTGGCTCGGACGTGGAGCATGTTGGTTCGCCCGCGCGTCGAGGTGTGAAAGTCAATCCCCAGATCGCAGGGCTCGATGAAGTTCGTAAAGATACGGTGGGCCATCCGCCGCGCGCTCGTCGAGCCTTCCCGGCCGGGAAACGATCGATTCAGGTCTCGGTCGTAGATCGGCAGATAGCGCTCCTGGGCGAGAAAGCCCGGGACGTTCATCACGGGCAGACAAACGAGCGTGCCGTGTAACTCGCTGTGATCCCAATCGTGGGCCACCTCGCGGACGACTTCGATGCCGTTGAGTTCGTCGCCATGGGCCGCCGCCGAGAGAAATACTGTCGGACCAGGGTGCTCGCCGTTGACGATTGTCACCGGAATCCGTACCGGATCGCCCAGATACGTCTCACTAATCCCATAGCGAATGTTCGCCGATTCGCCGGGATCAACTCGCCCGCCGTCGTAGGTAAACGCCTCCTCGAGAGGATCGGCGTCAGCGGTGGTCCCGCCATCACAGACGGGCCTGTCACCGTCGACGTCCGAACCGTCGTCGCTCATACCCTCGTCTGGGTGGGCAGCAATGTGAATCTTGTCGTTAGCTATAGTAGTCACTGCACGTCAGTGTACACCTGATCGCCAGGGGATTCGGCGAGCAGTGGGTCACTCGGTGCAGTTGTCACGGTCCGAACGCCGGGCAACTGCGGGAGAAACTCGCCCCGTGGGCATACGTTTTGTAGGAGGGCGTGATACCACCTCGCATGGAGATCCGTACTGCGACCGATTCGGATACCGAAACCATTCGCTCGATTGCCCAGCAGTCGCTCAGTTCGACGTATACGGACTTCCTTGAGAGCGAAACGATCGATCAGGCTATCGAGCAGTGGTACGGCGACTCGTTCAGCGACGACCTCGATACCGCGGACAGTCTCGTCCTCGTGGTCGAACGCGATGGCGACGTCGTCGGCTTCTCACAAAGTGACCTGATCGGTCAGCAACACAGCACCGGTCGCATCCTCTGGCTCCACATCGACCCCGACCATCGTGGCGGCGGGACAGGTGTTCGTCTGCTCGTTCGCACCCGTGAACGACTGCTCGAGGAGGGTGCCGACCACATTCAAGGCCTCGTCCTCGCGGATAACGAGGGCGGGAACGCCTTTTATGAAAATCACGGCTTCGAGCAGGCCGGCCAGCGCGAGGTCGACATCGGCGAGGAAACGTTCACCGAAAACGTCTACGCCGAAGGCGATCTCGAGGATGAGGGCTGGAGCGCAATCGACGAACTCGAGATAGATGGCGAAACGGTCTACGTCAACTACGGCGAGGCCGCTCGCGGCTCGAAATCGCCGTTTTACAGCGCCTACGAGACGGATGACCGTGAGGAGGTGTACGCCTGGCTCTGCGGGCAGTGTGACTCACTCGATAATACGATGGATACGATGGGCAGAATCCAGTGCAACGTCTGTGGTAATCAGCGAAAAGCGACTCGCTGGGACGCTTCCTACCTCTGAGTGCACCGGAAAAAGACGGTTACGACGTCCTTGTGCAGTACCGAATTGGGACGTAACGCATCCCTAGTGTGGAACGATGGTATCAGGATAGCAGTGCGGCGGTGTTCGCTTGGCTTCGAGCGTTACTGGGCGACAATCGCTCGAGACCGCCTGTATGAGGCTATTTCGCCGGAGTATCTTGGTCTTTCGTCCCTGTGGACTCGAGTTCGTCCCTGTTGACGCTGCATTACAATTGTCCCACTCCGTGACCGACAGAGTAGTTCGGTCGTCAGCTCGCAGTGACCGGAGACCATCGTCCGGTGCTATTCACCCGCTATCATCTCTATGAGTACCCAGGATCACATCGTTCGCGGCTTCAAGGCAACGCTCGTCGCTCGAGCAATCTACATGGTCTCGAGCGCACTCTTGATGTTCGTTCTCGCGCGCTTTCTGCTCGACCCGGACGGCTACGGCGCGCTGTACTGGGCGATAGGCATCTTGGCTATCGTCCAACTGTTCGCCGACGTGGGCCTCGGGAAGTCCGTCGCGAGATACATTTCTGAATACAGCGAGAAAGACCCCGGTCAGATCCCGCATCTGCTGCGCTCGACCATCGCGTACAAACTGGTTATCATCGCTATCGTGGCCTATGCGCTGTTGCTCTTTCACGAACAGATTGCGGTCATGCTCGGCGAGCCAAGTGCCGCTCCCTTCCTTGCCGCAGGCGTCCTCTACATCGTCGTCAACTCGTTTAACTCCTTTACGCAGGTCGCGTTTCAGGGCTTCAATCATCTTCAGTATAGCGCGGCAACGCAAGCCATCGGCGGCGCGATGCGTCTCATCTTCGCCGTCATCTTCGTCATGGCAGGTTTTGGCGCACTCGGCGCGCTGTTTGGCTACATTGTCGGCTACGCCATCGCCGCCGCGTTCGGGCTCGGAATCCTCTATTTCAAATTCTATCGCACCTACGATCCGGCCGAAGAGTACGAGCAGGGCCTCTCGAGGCGCTTGCTCGAGTACAGCGTACCGTTGACAGCGACCCGGAGTGCGAACGTCGTCGATAAACAGATCGACACCGTCCTCGTCGGTGTCTTTCTGACGCCGACGGCAGTTGCGTTCTACACACTGGCAAAGCAGATTACGGATTTCGTGCTTGCGCCCGCCGAATCGCTCGGCTTTACGATTTCGCCGAACTTTGGGGAGTACAAGGCGAACGGCAATCTTGCGGAGGCGCGCCAGATCTACGAAACGTCACTGCTGAACACGATGTTGCTGTACATTCCTGCTGCGGTGGGCCTCGCAATCGTCGCCGGCCCGTTCATTACGATGATCTTCGGTGCCGACTACGCCGGTGCCATCGTCGTCTTGCAAGTGCTCACCGCGTTCGTCGTCTTGCAGGCGATCACGAACCTCACCAGTGACAGTCTGGACTACCTCGGTCGCGCTCGCTCCCGCGCGATCGCAAAAGGAGTCACTGCCGCGGCGAATCTCGTCCTCAACATCATCCTTATTCCGACGATGGGCGTCGTCGGCGCAGCGGTTGCGACGGTTGCGACGCACTCGGTCTACGTCGCGGTCAACGTCTACATCGTCCACAGCGAACTGTCGCTTCGACTCGGTTATCTTGCCCGGTCGATGGGGCTGATCTGTGCAATCACTGGCGTGATGGCTGTGACTGTCCTCCTCGTGACGCCGATGGTCTCGAACATTCTGATGCTGTTTGGCGCGGTCGCACTCGGTGCGGCAATCTGGGCGGTACTGGCCGTTCTCAGTGGTCTTGTTGACCCGAATGAAGTTCGCTCCGTGATGAGTTAACGTGACGGCCAGGTAACTCCTACAAGCCGCTCAGAGCCGCAGAAACAGAGAGATGACGGCGAATACTTAACCTCGCAGTCGATGTCTAGGAAATATGGCTGTCGACGAGCCCGTCACCGTTGGGGTACTAAGTTTACACACAAGCAAAGAGACCAAAGCAATACTCAACGCCGTCGAGGCATTGGGACACGACACCGCGTGGCTACGCGCGGAAAACACGTCGATCAGCATTGAGGACGGAAGCGTCGTCCTCGAGCCGACTGTCGACGTGATCGCGAACCGAATGCTGTTATCGAACACCGAGCAGCCAGCGGAGGAACTCGGCCTCGCAAATACGTTTGCCCAACTCGTCCCAATGCTCAACGAGCCGTCGTCGGTACTGACGGCAATGCACAAGCTCTCGACGGCGACGACACTTGCGGCCAACGATGTCATCGTTCCCGACGTCACCCTCGCGTTACATAGCGACACCCTCAATGCGGCTCGAGACCGCTACGGCGAGGAGGCGGTCTACAAGACTGCAATTGGGACACACGGCGGGGGGACATGGAAGGTCGGCCCCGAGGATCCGATCAACGCCAAGGTCGGCAACCGATATGCTTTCTTACAGGAACTCATCGACCGCGACGACGCGCGCCACCGAGATATTCGCATCTACGTCGTCGACGGCGAGGTTATCGGCGCGATGTATCGCTATGCACCTGACAACGATTGGCGCACGAACGTTGCACTGGGTGGCAGTGTCGAAAATGCGACTGACGACCTGCCCGACGAAGCCCGCGAGATGGCTCGCCGTGCGGCTGACTCCATTGGCCTCGACTACGCCGGCGTCGATCTCGTCGAGAGCGACGACGGCTGGTTCGTCCTCGAGGTAAACCCGACGGCTGGATTCAAAGGGCTGTATGAAGCGACTGGTATCAGCCCTGCACCGGCCATCGCGAAACTCGCAATCGAGCAGGCAGGCGGCACGGTTGATACTGAGCGCGTGTCGGAGCTCTCGACCGTATTAGACGACTCACAGCCAACGGCGCGACCGCCTCAGTCGATTCAAGACGACAGCGAACGAAGCGTCATTGGCTACACTGAAGAGGTGGTCCTGTCGGGAACAAGTGGCTCGAAATCGGTGCTCTCGAAGTCAGATACCGGCGCAACCCGGACGAGTATCGATACGGCACTTGCGGCAGAGATCGGGGCCGGCCCAATCAAGTCGATCACACGTGTTCGCTCGGGCAGCAGCAAAACCGCAAAGAGCCGCCCAGTTGTCGATGTTGTCGTCGGCGTTGGTGGCAACCAACACACTGTAACCGCAAGCGTCGAAGACCGCAGCCATATGGACTACCCTGTCATCCTCGGACGTGACATTTTGGGCAACTACCAGGTCGACGTGAGCCGACGCGCGGACGCCGATATGGAGGACATGCCCGAGGAAGAAGAGGAGTAAGCTCGAGCCAACAATACACCGATCGTAATTGCCGTCTCTTATGACTGCTTCACCGATTAGTTTATTGACTATTCTTACGAACATGAATCTACGATGGCGACGGTCCTCGCATCCACCCTCTCCGGCAAACCCGTGATGAGCACGAACGGCGAAGAACTCGGCACGGTCGAAAATATCACGATGGACGTCAACAGCGGCGCGCTCGAGGCGGTTCGCGTTGCGCCAGCCAGCGACACGATTCGTGGATTCGACCGTACTGACGACGGGTCGTTACTGGTCCCCGCAGCGTGTCTGTGTGACGTCGATGACTACTTGCTCGTCGAGCGTCCAAGTCACTGAGGCCACTACCGACGACTGCTGTGTGGCAGTGTGCAGACAGTTGTAGTTGCGACTATATTGTCACCTGAGTCTATCATCGAGTGACGATCGTTTGAATGGTGACTCGAGTCAGCAGTCTGGCTGTTGTGAGGGGTTGTCTCGCGACCGACGATAACAAAAATTCGCAGATTGGAAAGTTCAGTTCTCACTGGCAAAAGACATCCTTCGCGAAGTAGACAATCTTAATAGGGAAAAGCAGCAACTGTCGTATGATGACAAAGTCAAACCAAGATTGGTGGCCGAACCGGTTGAACTTGGATATTCTCGACCAGAATACGCGCCGCATTGACCCGCGCGGCGAGGAGTTCGACTACGGTGCGGCATTCGAGGAACTCGATCTCGAGGAGGTGAAAGCGGATATTGAAGACGTCATGACCGACTCGCAGGACTGGTGGCCGGCAGATTACGGTCACTATGGACCGCTGTTTATCCGGATGGCCTGGCACAGCGCCGGGACGTACCGGACCAGCGACGGTCGTGGTGGCGCCGCCGGCGGTCGGCAGCGTTTCGCGCCGCTTAACAGCTGGCCGGACAACGCGAACCTCGATAAGGCACGCCGCGTGCTCTGGCCTGTCAAACAGAAGTACGGCCAGAACCTCTCGTGGGCCGACCTGATCGTGCTGGCTGGCAACGTTGCACTCGAGTCGATGGGATTCGAGACGTACGGCTTTGCTGGCGGGCGTGAAGACGAGTTCGAGCCCGACGAAGCCGTTGACTGGGGACCAGAGAACGAGTGGGAGGCCTCCGAACGCTTCGAGGACGAGGACGAACTACAGGAAAGACTCGGCGCAACCGTGATGGGCCTTATTTACGTCAACCCTGAGGGGCCAAACGGCGAACCGGATCCAGAGTGGTCTGCAGAACGCATTCGTGAGTCGTTTGGCCGAATGGCAATGAACGACAAGGAAACGGCTGCACTCATCGCCGGTGGACACACCTTCGGGAAGGTCCACGGCGCGGAGAATCCGGACGACCACGTCGGTCCAGAGCCAGAAGCAGCCCCAATCGACCAGCAGGGACTCGGCTGGGAAAGCAGCCACGGCTCTGGGAAAGGAGCCGACACGATCACGAGCGGGATCGAAGGCCCATGGAATACCACGCCAATCCAGTGGGATATGGGTTACATCGACAGCCTGCTGAACTACAAATGGTGGCCAGAAAAGGGCCCCGGCGGTGCCTGGCAGTGGACCACCCAGAACGGCGAACTCGACGGGACCGCCCCCAGCACCGACGGCTCCGACGAGAAAGAAGACGTCATGATGCTCACGACGGACGTCGCGCTCAAACGCGACCCAGACTACCGGGAGATTCTCGAGACGTTCCAGGAGAACCCACGGGAGTTCCAGCAGGCGTTCGCGAAAGCCTGGTACAAGCTGATCCACCGCGACATGGGTCCATCGGAGCGTTTCCGCGGCCCCGAAGTGCCAGACGAAGAGCAGCTCTGGCAGGATCCAATCCCCGATGCAGAGTACGACCTCATCGGCGACGAGGAAGTCGCCGAGCTCAAAGACGAGATTCTCGCAACCGATCTCTCGATCTCGCAACTCGCAAAAACCGCCTGGGCAGCTGCTTCGACTTACCGCGACAGCGACAAGCGCGGCGGCGCAAACGGTGCTCGCATCCGCCTCGAGCCACAGGCAAACTGGGAGGTCAACGAGCCCGACGAACTCGAGTCGGTACTTGCGACCTACGAGGAGATTCAGGCTGAGTTCAACGATTCGCGCTCGGATGACGTGCGCGTCTCGCTTGCTGACCTGATCGTTCTTGGCGGGAACGCAGCCGTCGAACAGGCTGCTGCCGACGCCGGCTACGATATCGAGGTGGCGTTCGAACCTGGCCGCACCGACGCCTCGCAGGAACAGACCGATGTCGAGTCGTTCCAGGCGCTCAAGCCTGCCGCTGATGGATTCCGTAACTACTACGGCGACGCTGCCAACGAGTCCCAAGAAGAGTTGCTCGTCGACAAAGCGGACCTGCTCGACCTGTCGCCAACCGAGATGACGGTACTGGTCGGTGGTATGCGAGCGCTGGGCGCGACCTATCAGGACTCCGACCTTGGCGTCCTCACTGACCAGCCCGAGACGCTGACCAACGACTTCTTCGTGAACCTACTCGACATGGACTACGAGTGGGAAGCCTCTGGAGACTCGGCAGACATCATGGGTTGGGAAGCAACCACTGATACCGAGACCGACGAGGTCTTTGAACTGCGCGACCGCGAGACAGGCGAGGTTGAGTGGACAGCAACCCGTGCCGATCTCATCTTCGGGTCGAACTCCCGACTGCGTGCCATCGCAGACGTCTACGCGTCCAACGATGGGGAGGAGAAGTTCGTCCAGGACTTCGCCGAGGCGTGGGGTACCGTGATGCACCTCGACCGCTTCGACCTCGAGTAATCGCGACACGTCTTTTTGTTTTTCTCCCTGCTACCGCTCTCGTCACTCGCTTCGAATGATGATTTCGTCGTCCGTGATTTCTGCGATCTGTGCGGGTTCGACCGGATACTCGTCGCTTCCGTCACCACCCCATCCGAGTCGTGCTTTGAGCCGGTCGGCGAGGCCGGCCTCCGGGTCGACGTAGACTGTCTCATTCTCGACTTGGGAGGCGATTCCAACCTCCTGTCCGGAGGCGTCAACGACGACTTTTCCCTGATCGTCCGCCGAGGGCGTATGCATCACTGCCGGATCGACCGATGGCTGGCTGTCGCTGCTATTGGTATCGGGGTCCATCGCCGAGTCAACACCCTGTCCAGTCGCTGGCGGTGACGCTGTCTCATCGTCGTGGGCCGTCGCTTCACCGGCTTCGGCCGCCTCGTGTTCCCCAGCCAGAACCGTCTCGTACTCCTCGAGGGCGATGAGTTCGCTCTCGAGGATGTCGCTGCCGATTACGTCGGTGTCGACGGTGTGAGTCTCCTCGAGGATGAACGTCATGTGCGTTTGCTCCGAGATTTTTTCGTCCCGCGTGCGGCGTTCGATGAGTTCGGTTCGGACGGTGTCGCCTTCGCCGCGCTTGCTCTCGATGACCTCTCGCTCGATGACCTCATCCGGCGCCACGTCGGCGGTGACGACATCGCTCTCTACAATCGAGCGCTGGACGGTCTCGAGTTCGACATCGGTCTCGAGGTCGTCGCGTTCAACATGCTCGTCTGACTGGAGGTCGACGTCGACGACGCGGCTCTCGATCGTGTAGCGTTCGATCTCCTCGATCGTCTCGAGTCGGGTTTCCTCCGTCGTCACGTCGATCGTGTCGGCGCTGACGAACTCGGTATCGGTAATTTCGCGCTCGAGCAACTCTGAGTCAACAACGTGTCGGTCGGCGAGTTCGGTGTCGATGATCTCGCTTTCGATCGTATCTCGTTCGACGATTTCGCGTTCGATCACCTGCGTCTCGACGAGTTCGGTCGTGACCGTCTCACCCTGTCGGAGCCGATCCTCGAGTTCGGTCTGCCCGAGGTCTGCCCGTTCGAACGCCGCGTCGCGTTCGACGAGGTCGAAGGAACCGAGTCCCTCGCGTTCGCTTGCGCGATCATCTTCGTAGACGAAGACCAGTTCCTCCGTCGTAAACGTCTCCGAGAACTCCTCCCAGGTGTGTTCCTCGTGGTCTTGCTCGAGTTCGTTTCGACGAGCGAACGTGTGGCCATGGCCCTCACCACCATGGGTTGAAACCGGGACAGCATCACGTTCTTCAGCCCACTCACGAATCTGATCTGGATCAGTTGTCATCCGTCGCGTCGACTGGGTGTCATCGACAGCGTGGTCTGCGTTGGAGTCGGGATCAGGTGTGTCGTCCGTCATCGACCCCCACTGCAGGCGGCGCACACTTCAGTCGACAGGGCCGTCTCTGCAATTCAGCCTGGGATTTCCTACAATGTACGATCGACTCGAGCCGACGTCCGCTGTAATCGATGATTGAACTCACTAGCGGCGCTCTCGAGTAGTCATTCTACACGTATTCGAAGGTGCCTATGCAAGTGGCGCAAGCCCTTCTTTTGGTATTGTCATGTCTTCGGCTCCGAAAACAGTAGCCGCTAGCTGCCAGTGAGAGATTACTGTTGCCGGCTCTCATACTACTGGACACAAGTCAGTACAAATTTTCGACTCCCCGTTCGGTCGAAAATCTGCTACTCGTTTTGTCCGATGGTATCAGTCTGATTCGTACTCCGCCCAGATATACCGCGTCGCAACACTCCGATACGGCTGCCACGGCTCAGCAATCTCGCGCATTTCTGCGCGAGTCAACTCCGAACCATCGGCGTACAACTGCTCGATTCCGCGCCGGACCGCCAGATCACCGAGCGGAAGGATATCTGGCCGCTCGAGGACGAACAAGAGGTACATCCGGGCCGTCCAGTCGCCGATTCCCTTGATTTCGGTGAGTTGGTTGATGACCTCCTCGTTCGAGTAGTCGGCCAGTCCGGTTCGCGTGTAGTCGTTTTCTTGGAACGCACGCGCGGCGTTCCGAACGTATTCGATCTTGCTCCGGGCGAGTCCGGCCTCGTAGAGTGCGTCTTGATCGGCCGCCAGCACTGTCTCTGGCGCAACGTCTCCGCCGAGGACGTCGAACACACGCTCGCGAATCGCCAGCGCGCTCGCGGTCGAGACCTGCTGGTTAATAATCGAAATACAGAGTCGCTCGTACTCGCTCCAGTCCGGTTCCTCGTAGGGGTCGTGGTCGTCGATCAGCCGTGCCATGACGGGATCATCTCGCAGGACGGATTCTGCCTCGTCTCTCATGCGATAGGGGGTGACCAAACTACAGGACCGAATCCGGATAGGCGTCTCGCTTCCGGCGAGTTGCGAGCGAGCCCGAGTAGCTCACTCGAGATGATGATAGTCGAGTTCGTATCCGACATCCAGCGCCTGCTGGACTGGCTCACTCGGCTCACCGACGCCACGACGCCGAACGTCCGTACCGCGTTCGTCTGCCGAGAGGACGAGATTGACACGCCAGTCTGCGTCCGTCTCCGGATAATCCGTCCGGTAGTGCGATCCCCGAGATTCAGTGCGCTCGAGTGCGGTCCGGAACAGAGTCTCAGCGACTGTGAGGCTAAACGAGAGATCGACAGCGTACTCGAACGAGCGCGACGTGCGGTCGCCGTCAACTCGAAGTGCACCCGTGCGATCTCGAAGCGAGGTGAGCCGTTCGAGGCCCTCTCGAAGGGTCGATTCGTCTCGCAGGATGCCGGCGTGGTCCCACAGTATCTCGCCAAGTTCGCCGAGCAGTGTTTCCGGTGTGTGGCGACCGTCTGCGGCCTCGAGTTGGGCGAGCGCCCGGAGTTCGCGCTCGGCAAGTGCTCGCTGGTCGGCGGTGACGGTTGGCTCCAGATTCACGTCCGTCACCATGTTGGCGACGTGCTCGCCGACGAGTTTGCCGATGGCAACGGTTTCGGCCAGCGAGTTACCGCCGAGACGGTTTGCACCGTGGACGCCCGCAACGGCTTCGCCGACCGCGTAGAGTCCGTCGACGGCTGTTTCGCCCGTCTCGAAATCGATATCGACGCCGCCCATCGTGTAGTGGGCGGTTGGAGCAACTTCCATCGGCTCGCTAGTGATATCGACGCCGAGGCTGTCGAAGCGCTCGACCATCGTTGGCAGGCGCTCGCGGATGTACTCGTCGTCGCGGTGTGAAATATCGAGGTAGACGCCGTCGGTGTCTGTTCCGCGGCCTTCGCGGAGCTCCTGGGCAATTGCTCGAGCGACGACATCGCGGGCGTCGAGTTCCATCTGGTCGGGCGAATAGCGTTCCATGAACCGCTCGCCGTCTACATTGTAGAGCCGTCCACCCTCGCCGCGGACGGCTTCAGTGACGAGGCGGCCGTCCCACTCTTCGCCGTAGCGTTCGCCGACCATCCCCGTCGGATGAAACTGGACGAATTCGAGGTCGAGCAACCGAGCGCCGGCCTCGAGTGCCAGCGCCTGTGCGTCACCGTTGTTCTCGTCATCCCTCGAGGAGTGGCGATCATAGATTGCAGAGAAGCCGCCTGCGGCGAGGACGACGTGGTCCGACCGAAACAGCAGGCCCGTCCCGGTGTCCATGTCGAAGCCAACTGCACCCGAGACGCGGTCGCCGTCAGAGAGCAGTCGCGTGATCATCACGTTCTCGCGATAGGGGATCTCGAGCGCCTGTGCTCGGTCGATCAACGTCTCGAGGATTGCCTCGCCCGTGCGGTCGCCGATAAAGCAGGTTCGGCGGTAGGACTGGGCACCGAAGTACCGCTGGTTGATCGCACCCTCTTCGGTGCGGTCGAACGGTGTCCCCCACGCGTCGAGTTCACGGATGCGGTCGGGCATCTCCTGTGCAGTGAGTTCGACCGCCACCGGATCGTTCAGGTGGTGGCCCTCATTGAGCGTATCGGCCGCGTGGATCGTCCAGTCGTCTTCCTCGTCAAGCGAGCCGAGCGCGGCGTTGATGCCGCCGGCCGCCCAGACCGTGTGTGCATCGCCGTGATTGCGCTTACCGATCACCAGCGGCTCGAGGCCGGATTCTGCGAGTTCGATTGCAACCCGCGCCCCAGCCGCACCAGCACCGATGACGAGCACTGGCGTCTGTACAACCTCGTACTCGAGGCCGTTCGCTGACGGCGTGCCGGTTCCCGGGCCGAGTCGGTTCTCGACGCCGGCTCCGCGCCCGCTTGCCGCACTCGTCGGCCGATTCCCCTCACCCGGATCAGCATGTTCGTCAGCAGGCATAATGGTACAATGTACCCTCAGAAGCGACCGTATTTAGGGCACACCCCGAACGATGCAATTCCCTCGAGAAGGGGGCTGTCGAACCCGTTTGGCGGACTTGCCGGCCCACCGTTTACGTCACTCGAGTCCATACACGCGACCAAACTGACGGATGCAACCGATCGTCCACCTCGTGGTTGGCTACCTCTGCTATGCAGCCTATGCACGCTGGCGTTTCGACGGGCCGCCCGCCGAGGTTCCGGCGCTCGTAGCCATCGGCGGCGCGGCGCTGCCGGATCTGATAGATCAGTCGCTTGCCGCCGCCGGGATCACTGGAGTTACCCGGACGATTGGCCACTCGCTGCTGTTTGTCGTCCCACTCATCATCGTCGTCTGGCTCTACGCGCGCGCTCGAGACCGAGAAATTCTGGGCGTTGCCTTCGCTATCGGACTGCTCTCACACATCGCGACGGACATTCCCTGGCACGTCCTTGCCGGCGATTACCACGAACTCGGCTTTCTCCTCTGGCCGATCACGCCGATGCCGGAGTACAGCGGCGTCAAGAACCTCGGAACCGTTGCCGGCCTCGAGGTCACGACACTCTGGCTCGAGGCCGTGATCTTCGTCGCTGGCGTGGCGCTCTGGTGGCACGACGGGAAGCCGGGACTCGAGCCACTACGGAAATTCGGCCGCAAGTAGGGCGTTAGTGCTCTATTTCGGGGTCGTCAGGGGTTTCAGGTTCGACGTTCGCGAGTCGCATCGCGTTGCCGGTCACACCGAGGCTCATCCCCATATCACCGATGACGACCGCGTGGATTACCGTCACAATACCGAACGGTGCACCTGCGGCGAGGACGGCTTTTACCGCGAGACTCGACCACACGTTCTGGCGAATCACGCCATTTGCCTGTCCTGAGAGTTCATACAGGTAGGGAAGACGCGTGAGGTCATCACCCATCAGGGCCACGTCGGCCGTCTCGAGCGCGGTATCGGTGCCTGCTGCGCCCATCGCGATGCCAACCGTTGCGGTCGCGAGCGCGGGCGCGTCGTTGATGCCGTCGCCGACCATGGCGACGTGGGCCGGATCGCCCTCCTCACCGTAGTCGGCTTCGAGCGAGCGAATCCACTCGAGTTTTTCGTCGGGCAGGAGTTCCGCGTGGTAGTCGTCGATGCCAACTTCACTCGCAATTGCGCGGGCGGTTCCCTCGTTGTCACCGGTAAGCATCACGACGCGAACGCCCTGATCCTGCAGTTGCGAAACGGCCCACGCGGCCTCCGGCCGAACGCGATCTGCGACGGCGACGACACCAAGCGGGCAATCTTCCGTGCCGACGATCACGACTGTTTTTCCATCGGCCTCGAGATCTGGCACGATGTCAGAAAGGACGTCCAGACAGCCCGCTCGAGTACACTGGGGCTGGGGCGTCGTCCCGTAGCCCATCTCCGCGAGCGCGACGCCGCCGTCGGTCGTCGCGTGGACGTGCTCTAAGTCGGCGAGGCCGTCAAATAAGTCCGGTTTGCCGACGTAGTGTGTCTCGCCGTCGATATCAGCGCGGACTCCTTTGCCGGTCAAGGCCTCGAAATCGGAGACGGTGGCTTCGTCGTCTGCAGCGAGACCCTGCTCGTCAGCGTAGCCGACGATTGCCTGGCCAATTGGGTGCTCGCTGCGCCGTTCAGCGGCCGCAGCGCGTCTGAGGACATCCGATTCGTCGGCTCCCTCAAGTGGGATCACATCGGTCACGGAGAGGTCGCCCGTCGTCAGCGTACCCGTCTTGTCCACGGCGAGGACGTCGCTATCGCCGACCGCCTCGAGGTGTTTTCCGCCTTTGATCAGGACGCCGTTTCGCGCGGCGCTCGTGATACCGGAGACGACGCTGACGGGCGTCGAAATGACCAGCGCGCAGGGACAGGAGATAACGAGTAGCGTCAGCCCGACGATGAACCAGTAGCTCCAGGATGCGCCGAAGACGAGTGGCGGCAGGAACGCAGCAGCGGCCGCGAGGACGACCACAATCGGCGTGTAGACGCTCGCAAAGCGGTCGATGAACTGCTCACGCTCGGTCTTTTCGCGCTCTGCATCCTCGACCATGCGGACGATCCGGGCGATAGTCGAGTCAGCAGCCTCGCTCTCGACATCGACCTCGAGATAGCCCGATTCTGGAATCGTCCCGGCGTAGACCTCGTCACCCGCGGCCTTGTCTTCAGGCACGCTTTCGCCCGTAATCGGCGACTGATCGACCGCGCTCGTTCCGCCGAGAACGGTCCCATCGGCAGGAATCTTCTCGCCCGGTCGGACGACGACTCGGTCGCCGATCTCGAGGTCGTCCGCGGGAATCGTCTCTTCGCTCCCGTCCGCGCGCTTGACGGTCGCGGTGTCTGGCGAGAGATCCATGAGTTCGCGCAGGGAGTCCCGCGCGCGGTCCATCGAGAACTGCTCTAAGAGTTCGGCGACGCTGAAGAGGACGGCGAGGATGGCACCCTCAAACGGGTGGTGTGCTGCGACGCTCGCGAGGATGCCAAGGCTCATCAGGAAGTCAATGTCGAGACTTCGATTGCGTAGCGAGTAGTAGCCGTTTCGCAGGATCGGTGTTCCGGCAACGACGACGGCCACAATGAACAGGAGATGCGAGAGGTCGTAGCCCCGGTCGACCGGCCCCACGGCAAGCGTCCCAAGCGCCGGATCGACAGCCGGGAACACGAACTCGAGGGCCATCCCGATGGCAACGAGGAGGCCACCAACTGCGGTGCCGATGGCGCGGCGGCTCTTCCAAACGGCCTCGCGCTCGCCGAGTGCGCTGTCGTCGTCGCCGACCAGCGTTGCCTCGTAGCCGGCGGATTCAACCGCCGCTGTCACGGTTTCGCGGTCTGCGTCCGTCGTCGACACTGTGACCCGACCCGATGCTGGCTGGGTTTCGACCGCTCCGACGCCATCGGTATCGGCGAGTGCGTTCTCGACTTTACTCGCACAGGAGGCACAGTCCATGCCGGGGACTGACAGCGTGAGTTCCGAGGCGGTTGCCTCGACCGTGTAGCCGGCTGCCTCGACGCGGTCGCGAATTGCGCGCTCGCTCGTCGTGGTCGCGTCGTACGTCACGACGAGTCGCCCGCTGGTTACTCGCGGGTCAATCTTGTCGATGCCATCGAGGCGCTCGACGCTGTTCGTGACCTTCCCTGCACAGGTCGGACAATCCATCTCGGGCACCCGCAGTTCGAGCGTGCGACTCGAGTCCGGCGGCGTGTCGGGGGTGGACTCGTTCATCACGCTGCTGTAGGACCCAGTCTCGGATAGGGGTTATTTGGCGTGCGCCAACTCGAGTGTTGGAACAGGCTGATTAGGGCGTTACAATCGCGCTGGCATAGCCTCGAGAGACGCCATCTCGTCGGCGAATTCGGTCGCCAGCGCGGCTTCAGCGCGCCGGAGTCGATAGGAGAGCGTCGAGCGCGGAATCTCGAGTTTCTCGGCGAGATCGGACAGTTCGACCTGCCGCGGCGTTTCGTAGTAGCCGTGCTCGACGGCCGCCTGCAGGGCCGCTTGTTGCTCGCGGGGCAACTCGGTCGCGCCGACATCGTCGTCGCTATGGTCGGGGTCGACATCGGTCAGCCGAAGCATTTCCATGCCCGTACACTCGCCGACCTCCTCGCCCAGCGCGTCGAAAAAGTCGTGAATCGGTGCCTCGTTCCCGAGGACGATCCGCCAGCGGTAGCGCCGGCCCTCGCGATAGGTTTCGAACAGCAGCCCCTCTCCAAGGTGCTCGAGGGCGACGTGGGGAACTGACGTACACACGTCGGTGCGCTCCCAGTAGGTGTAGACGACGAGCGTGTCGCCCGAGCGATCTAACACCTGTACCTCACACGCTGCGCCGCAGTCGTCTTTGACCAAACAGTCGGCGAAGTAGTCCGCCGTTTTGTACGCTTGTTCTAAGGATTCGAGAGCCTCTTCGGAGCCGCTTGCGTGGTCGACCCGCCAGAGGCTATCGGCGCTGACGTGACACGACAGCGATCGAATGGAGGCGTCGGGGTGGTCCGCGAGCACGTCGGCCACCGGGTTCGTCCCCGGTTCGTACTCGAGGGCGAAGACGAATTCTCTCATAGCTGTTGAAAGGGCCTCGGCGACCAAAGGGTTTCTCGCTGGCGACCGTAGCCTCGCCTATGGTCGCGCTGTGTGCAGTTCACTCGAGCGTTTCGAGCCGGCTGAGTGCGTTCTGGGCGTTCTACCGCGGCTATACCAAGACGGCGGTTCACACCGCCGCGACGGCTGCACTCGCGATCTTCGGACTGCTCATCTTTCTCGATCCGTGGTTTGCCGCGCTCGCGATTGCGGCGTACGTTCTCCCGCCGGTCGTGTTATTCCTGCGCCACTCAAAACAGGTCGAGGCGACTGTGGGTCAGGCTGCTGCGGACGCGAATCATCCACGACCGGCGGCGTCCACCCAATCGGACACTGGATCGACCCAGTCGGCGCGTCCCGAATCGGTGACGACGCATCGACAACGGGAGGGAGAGACAACAACAGAGACCGGCGGCACCGATTCGGATTCGGACACAGACAGCGATGGCACGGATTCAGACAGTGACTCGGATTCTGACTCAGACAGCGACGGGGCAGATTTAGACAGCGACGGACTGGACACTGATAGCGACGGGCCAGACACAGGCACGGATTCAGACAGCGATACCGATGGGTCAGACGGAGACTCCGATACGGACAGCGACTCCGACTGAGGCGAACACTCGAGGCAGCAGTATTATACTGATCTCGGCGGTACCTCGAGCCAGAGCCGTGTCGTCCACTCACACCCCATCGCTTGTCGGACTCGTCATCGCTGGTGGCTACTCCACGCGCTTTGGCGAGGCCGACAAAGCAGTCGCCGACCTCGCCGGGACGCCGATGATCCGCCGGGTTGTCGACCGACTGGCCCTCCTCACCGACTCGGTCGTCGTCAACTGCCGCGAGGACCAACACGAGGCGATCCGGGGCGCACTCGAGGGCTGTACACCGGAAATCCGATTCGCGTTCGATCCAGTCGACGATCAGGGACCAGTGGCCGGCATCCGGACCGGCCTCGAGGCACTCGAGCGGGAGTACGCGGCCGTCGTCGCCTGCGACATGCCCTTCGTCGACCCGGCGCTGTTCGAGGTGCTTCTCGAGCGCGCACGCGAACACGACACCAGTGCTGACGCTGCCGGTGCCGACGCCGCCCTCGTCAAACTCGAGGACGGCTGGTATCAGACGACACAAGCGCTGTACCGGACTGATGCGATGGCACACGCCTGTGGTGACGCACTCGCAGTCGACGACGGCCGCATTCTCAGCGCACTCGAGCGTCTCGAGTACGTCACCGTCAACGGGGACACGCTCGAGCGTGCCGGCATCGACGAGACGAGTTTCGAGAGCATCGACACGCGGGAGGCACTCGAGGCAGCCGCAGATCGACTCGAGTAGTGCGACTCGAACGTTCGAACGACAATCCCCTCGTTGCAGGCGAACATGTTCGTCAGTTTTCTTCTGGGGAGCACCATCGTCCGAGAAGGCGTGACTTATCATGCCTCGACGCAAGGTGCGACCATGAGCAGCGATGAGTTCGACTACGGCAAAGACGAGCAGTTGCGCAGTCGTGAGGTGACCGAGGGCGCAGAGAAAGCCCCACATCGCGCGATGTTCCGCGCGATGGGATTCGACGACGACGATTTTGGCTCGCCGATGATCGGCGTACCAAACCCCGCGGCCGATATCACGCCGTGTAACGTCCACCTCGATGATGTCGCAGACGCCGCACTCGCCGGCGTCGACGACTCCGGCGGGATGCCCATCGAGTTCGGGACGATCACGATCTCGGACGCAATCTCGATGGGGACCGAAGGGATGAAAGCCTCGCTCATCTCTCGAGAACTGATCGCCGACTCCGTCGAACTGGTCAGTTTTGGCGAGCGGATGGACGGGTTGGTCACCATCGGCGGCTGTGACAAGAACATGCCCGGGATGATGATGGCCGCGATCCGGACGGATCTCCCAAGCGTCTTCCTCTACGGCGGCTCGATCATGCCCGGCGAGCACGAGGGTCGCGAGGTCACCGTTCAGAACCTCTTCGAGGGCGTTGGTGCCGTCTCTGACGGCGATATGTCTGCCGAAGAACTCGACGAGATGGAACGCCACGCCTGCCCCGGTGCCGGTTCCTGCGGTGGCATGTTCACCGCGAACACGATGGCCTCGATTTCGGAGGCACTCGGCTTCGCACCGCTTGGCAGTTCCAGTCCGCCAGCAGAAGACGAGGCTCGCTACGAGGTCGCCCGCGAAGCCGGTGAACTCGCCGTCGAAGCCGTCGAAGCCCAGCGCAAACCCTCTGACTTCCTGAGTAAGCAATCGTTCGAGAACGCTATCGCCCTGCAGGTCGCCGTCGGCGGTTCGACCAACGCCGTCCTCCACCTGCTCGCGATGGCCGCCGAAGCCGGTGTCGACCTCGAGATCGAGGAGTTCGACGAGATCAGCCAGCGCACGCCGAAGATCGCCGACCTCCAGCCCGGCGGCACGCGCGTGATGAACGACCTCCACGAAATCGGCGGCGTGCCGGTCATCCTGAACGCCCTCTACGAGGCCGATCTGCTCCACGGCGACGCACTGACCGTCACCGGGAACACAATCGGCGAGGAACTCGAGGCACTCGACGTGCCGGCTATCGAGGACCTCGGCGCAGACTTCCTCTACACCGTCGAGGAGCCGAAAAACGAGCAGGGCGCGATCCGTATCCTGACGGGCAATCTCGCGCCCGGCGGCTCCGTTCTCAAGGTGACCGGCGACGACGACCTGCGCCACGAGGGACCAGCCCGTGTCTTCGAGGAGGAAGAAGCTGCGATGAAGTACGTCCAGGAGGGCAACGTCGAATCCGGCGACGTGCTCATCATCCGTAACGAGGGGCCACAGGGCGGCCCCGGCATGCGTGAGATGCTCGGCGTCACGAGCGCTGTTGCCGGCCAGGGCCACGCCGAAGACGTCGCACTCATCACCGACGGCCGCTTCTCTGGTGCCACACGTGGCTTTTCGATCGGCCACGTCGCACCCGAAGCCTTCGCTGGCGGCCCAATCGGCCTCATAGAGGACGGGGACGTCGTTGAGATCGACATCGACGAACGGACGCTTGCTGTCGATCTGACCGACGACGAACTCGCCGAACGCCGCGACGAGTGGGATCAGCCAGAACCAAACTACGACACCGGCGTGCTCGCGAAGTTCGGCCGTGACTTTGGCTCCGCTGAAAACGGTGCCGTGACCAATCCTGGCGTCAAACACGACTAAGTAGACGATTGCGGACGCGACGTTCGCGCTGTGTTAGACTTATTCACCTCTACAGCGTTCGAGTGAGGCTCGGTCGGAGGTCTCACTCCGGTGCGTGCCTTCGATTTCCTGCATGAACCTTTCGACGCCCTATCACAAAATGACCTATAGAGGAACGAATGTGCAAATACTGTCTCGAGTGTAACTGGCAAATCAGTACGATGCAGGGCTACACGGAAGCAGAAACGTCAGAGAAAGCGATCGAGCATTTCGTCGAGACAGGCCATACAGTCGATACACTGCGACCACCGCCGAAAGCAGTGCTTCAAAATTGACCCGCGGTTCGTTGCTGCGTGCACTCGATCGGTGCAAGTGCAGTGATTCCAAACCCGTTTTCAGACCAACTCGAGAGCGGACCTGGTCGCCTTAGAACGGCGGCGAGTTCGGAATGTCGCTCTCGAAGTCGTCGACTGGGCGAACGCCGATACCGTGGAAGTCCGGCGTGCTGATGTCTTCGTCCTCGATCTCCTCATCAGAGTAGCCCGTAATCGGATCCGGCTGGGCAACGTCGACGATCTCGTGCGTCTCGATGTCAAGAATCGAGAAGCCAGGTGTGACACCGGTCGCGGCGTGTGGGTCACCGGAGACGGGCTCAGGGCCGCGCAGACTGACGAACATGTATTCGCCGTCGGGCGACGACCACATGATGTCTGGTGCGTCTCGCTCTTCTGGCTCGTCGTTTTGCCATTCGCCGAAGGCATCGATTTCGTCGATGACTTCGTCGGTCTCTGGGTCGACGACAACGCCGTCGTTGGTCTCGCGGTTCAGGACCCACAGTTCCTCGCCATCTGGCGTGAACCAGAAGCCGTGTGCGTCGACACCTTCCGTGCTGACACCGTCTTCCGTGAGAATCTCGTCTTCGGCAGTGTCGTAGACGTAGAACTCGCCAACGCCTTCGTAATCAATGGAGTCCTCGTCAGCCTCTGGATCGGACGGAAGTCCGGCCGTGAGGTAGAATTTCTCCTCGTCAGGGTGGGGCATCGTCCCGCAGTTGGTTGGCAGTTCGTCGTGGGAGTACGCAAGGTCGACCGTAAAGTCATCGTGGTCAACGATCACGAGCGCGCCGTCGTGGTAACTTGGGCCGAGTGTGTGCAGCGAGCGACCGTCATGAGCGAACTGGTGACAGATCGGTGCACCGGAATCGATACCGGCGTCCTGAACGACATCATTTTCGAGAACCTCGATGTAGTCGGTCTCTTCGAACTCCTCTTCCTCGAGGTCGGCTTCGACGCGGACGATCTTTCCATCGTCGATCACGTCGACGTGAATGTACTCGTCGTCAGGCGAGAACGCGGCCATGTGTGAGCCAGGACCGGTCTCGATGTTGCCAACGAGTTCGTAGTCTTCGGTCCGGAAGACAAGGGTCCGTGCACCAGCCGTACAGGCGATTGCGGCGTACTCGTAGTCCGAACTGAAATCGATCATGTGCGGAACGACGCCTTCGTCTGGGACACCCTCGAGTTGGTTGAGATCGATCAGTTCGCTGGTCTCAACCGTAGACCCGGCACTTGGTCTGTAGATGTAGATCGTATCCTGGCCCTGGTCAAGCGCCCAGATATCGTACATCAACTGTTCTTCTTCCTCTTCTTCTCCCTCCTCCTCTTCTTCCTCTTCCTCTTCGCTCTCGTCGTCGTCTTCTGGTTCTTCCTCTTCCTCGGGTTCGTCGTCAGTATCGTCATCAGCACCGGCGCAACCAGCAATAGCAATAATACCTGCGCTGGCACTACCGGCGAGAAGTTTTCGTCGAGTCGGATCGATCGTCATGTCTGCGTACTCCGAACTACGGGATGAAAAGTTTGCGGGTTTCAGTCCGTCTCTGTGGCAAATATGGCGGATGTGGGGTATAGAGGAAAGTATTGTCGTGAACTCTGTTGCCCATCAACGCGACTGTCCAGATTCAACCGTTACCCGTCATACTACGACTCATCTCAACCTTTTACCAGAAATTATTTCCGCTAACTGTGTCACACTCCACACACGTTGGTGAGTGATAGCGTGGGTGGTTTTCCCATGACTACACGAGTTTCAGTTACAACTGTTGGCGGGCGAACTCAGTCCCGTCGCTCAAGAATTCGGTCGATTATGTGTCGGGTCGATAATATTTCGCTATCGGCTGTGGGCTCGCGGGCGCTTGCGCGTTTGACGACACACTCAATTTCGCGGCGCTCGAGTTCGTCCTCGATAGCTGACTCGTCGTGGTGCTGGTCGTGACCGAGTGCAATCACGTCAGGGTCGATCGCTTCGATTGGCACAAAAATATCTTCCTCGTGGCCGAGAATCGCCCGGTCGACCGGCTCGAGGGCATCAACGACGTCGCGGCGCTGTTTGGCTGGACAGATCGGAGTTTCCTTGTGATCGACGTTAGCCTTACGCGCGACGATAACGACGAGTTCGTCACCCATCGCAGCGGCCTCCTCGAGATAGTGGACGTGCCCGGGGTGGAGTATATCAAACGTCCCCTGGGCGATGATCGTTCTGGTCATTGTTCTGGCCCTACGGTTTCAGCGGTTTGCGTTGCCCGCCGCCTCGTCGCTGGTTGGCTGCTCAGTGCGCTCATCGTCGAATCTGTCCCCTGGTACAATCCCATCGTTAGCCTCGCAAATCCTCATCGATATCCGCCTGCGTAAAGTCGAAGAAGTCCTCCGAATCGGGGAGTTCGACATCGATAACGTGCAGATTCGTCCGTTTCCCACTCGAGTCGAACGCCGTCCAGTCTGAGCGGCGATACGGTGCGCCGATAATGATGTGGACGCTTCCCCGACCGAACGTTTCTAAATCCGCGCTGCTCGGCCTAATAACGCCGTTTGGATGCGAGTGGACGCTTCCGAGAGCCTTGACATCGTTCGGAATCTGGCTCGTTCTGACAGTGGCGCTCACGCTGTTGGATTCCGTTCCTGGGACCACGAGAACGTCCGTGATCACCAGTCCATCTTGCTCGAGTCCAAGTTGGCTCGCTTCAGTCCCGCGCAGAAAGCCCATGTACTCGTCCGGGTGGGCGGCTTCCGAGGATTCGATGGCAAACTCGAGGGTTTCCTCGGCGATGCCAAGAATCTCGTTCGACCGAAACAGCGCGTCGAGCAGCCCCATATCTCCCCGTCCGGGCTTGCGGTTGCTAAACGTTCCGATGCGTCGGTTGGGGAATCCGAGGCATGTGCCGAGTCGCTCCATCTCCTTGGCAAGGGTTATACGCGGCCACCCCCAAACGACGAGTCAAGATGACACGAGCGTCCGCCGGGGAGCCCGGCGCGGACGACGGGGATTCCGTCGTCTACGATCTCGATGCTGATTGTACCGCAGATGATATTGACCGCAACCAGGCCTATCTCGCCACAATTAACGGTATTGTCGATTACGGCGTCTTCGTCGACCTCTCCGAATCCGTCTCCGGCCTCGTCCACGAATCCGTTCTCGAAGGCACCTTTGCTGTCGGCGACGACCTCGCCGTCGAACTCGAGACGGTCCGCGACAACGGCGACATGGCGTTCGAACCCGCCGACATCGACCTTGAGGATGCGCCCATCGAAGCCATTTCTCACGAGTACTCGCTGACCGGAACCGGCCGCCTCGAGGCCAACGTCGGCGAACAGGTCCACCTCGAGGGCGAGATCGTTCAGGTCAAACAGACCGGCGGGCCGACAATCTTCCACATCGCGGACGAAGACGGTGTCGTCCCGTGTGCGGCGTTCGAAGAAGCTGGCGTCCGCGCCTACCCGTCCGTTGAAGTCGGCGATGTCGTCCGCGTCACCGGTACCCCCGAACACCGTGACGAATCGGTCCAGATCGAAGTCGACGGCCTCTCGAAACTCGAGGGCGAAGACGCTGAAGACGCTCGCGAGCGCATCGACGCTGCACTCGACGAACGCGCAGAACCGCACGATGTCGAGCCGCTGATCGACTGGCCTGCCTTCGAAAAGCTCCGCCCAAGCCTGCAAGAAGTCGCGAAACGACTTCGCCGAACAGTGCTTGAGGGGCGCCCAATTCGCGTCCGCCATCACGCAGACGGCGACGGCATGTGCGCTGCCGTGCCCGTCCAGATTGCCCTCGAGCGATTCATCGCTGATGTCCACGAGGACGACAACGCGCCACGCCACCTCATCAAGCGCCTGCCCGCGAAAGCGCCGTTCTACGAGATGGAAGATGCGACGCGCGACCTCAACTTCGCGCTCGAGGACCGCGAGAAACACGGCCAGCAACTGCCTCTCCTGTTGATGCTGGACAACGGCTCGACCGCAGAGGATGTCCCCGCCTACGAGACGCTGGCTCACTACGATATCCCAATCGTCGCTATCGATCACCACCACCCCGACCCTGACGCAGTGAGCGACCTGCTCGATTCCCACGTCAATCCGTACCTCCACGACGAGGACTACCGGATCACGACGGGAATGCTCTGTGTGGAACTCGCGCGGATGATCTATCCGGACCTCACCGAGGAACTGCGCCACGTCCCCGCCGTTGCCGGCCTCTCGGATCGCTCGAAAGCCGACGCGATGACCGACTACCTCGAGTTAGCTGGCGAGGAAGGCTACGACGAAGACCGCCTGCAGGACCTGAGCGAAGCGCTCGACTACGCCGCGTTCTGGCTGCGCTATAACTCCGGTGACCGCCTGATTCAGGACCTCCTGCAGGTCGGCAGCGACGACGAGGACCGCCACGACGAACTCGTCTCCTTCTTTGCCGACCGCGCCCGCGCAGAGGTCGACGAGCAACTCGACGCAGCCATGCCCCACCTCGAGCACGAAGACCTCGAGAACGGCGCGCATCTCTACCGGATCGACGTGGAGAACCACGCCCACCGATTTACCTACCCTGCACCCGGTAAAACGACCGGCGAGATTCACGACCGTAAAATCGAAGAAACTGGCGATCCTGTCATCACGGTCGGATACGGCCCTGACTTCGCTGTGCTTCGATCCGATGGCGTCCGCCTTGACATCCCCACGATGGTCACCGAACTCGAGGAAGAGATCCCCGGCGGCGGCGTCTCCGGCGGCGGCCACCTCGTTGTCGGCTCGATCAAGTTCGTGAAAGGCAAACGTGAGGAAGTGATCGACGCCCTGGTCGAGAAGATGGAAGATGCAGAACTCGACGAAGCGCTCTCGAGTGCGGCACCGATTGACGACTGATCGGATCGTCGCTGTTCTGAACTTCGGTTTTCGTTGTGATCACGCTTGGTAGTGTTCCGCCACGGAGAGGCGTCACTCCGCGACGACACCAACCCAAAATCGTCTTAATCGGAGCCGTGACGTGGCGTATGACCGCATTCAGTGCACTCGAGTGCGCCGTGTCGTACTCGCAGTGCGCCGGTGCATTCGTTACAGCGGAGGCCGGTATCGGTTGGGGACTGACTGATTGCCATGGGCGAATGCCAGAACTGGACGATTATAAACTCGCCTATTACAGTGATTAGATAGTTCTGTGGGATATAAACGCATACCTGTGTGCCGGGCAGACGGTCAGAACTGATAGCGCCGCTCGTCGTCCATCGTCGGATACTGATCCGCGCCAGTCATCTCCTCGAAGGTCATCCCCGAGAGATACTCATCGTAGGTCACGTCGTAGCCAGATCGAAGTTGGAAATCGAGTTTGCCGGTTTCGACGGTCGACTGAAACAGCAGGTGAATGGCTCGGCGGACGAGTTCGTCCGTCTCGTCGGGTTCGAGTGCTGCCTCGAGCAAGGCGAGTTCGTTTCGCGTCTCCCGGTCGAGTGAAACCGTTAGTTCGTCGTCGAAGGCGGTGTACGATGCCTGCATCTCCTCGTTTAGATCCTCGAGGGACATGGCCGATTGCAGGTGAGCCCGCACGATAGTCCTTTCGTGGTCGGTTGACGATGCTCAGTCAACCCACACAAAGATCGGAGGTGAATCACTGCCGACGCCGCAGGTGAGATTACTGCTCTGCCAGCCAGTCGAGCGCTTCCGACTCGGAAGCGAACATGCGGTACTCGAAGGAGGGATCGATCGCATTCAGTTTGCCTTCGATTTCCTCCATATCCATGCTCGCGAGCGCGGAATCACCAAAGACGCCAGCGCCGTATCGAACACCGTGGTCGATGAGGTTTGGAATCCACGTCTCGGCAAGCCACTGTTTGTCTTCGGCGTCGTGGGCAGTGATCGACTGGGTGTTGACGACGTACTTGTCCGCACCTTCCGATTCGATGACGTCCTCCCATTGGCTGGCGATCTCCCGAAGGCCCTCACCGGAAACGTATTTGTTGTACGTGAAAATCGGAATGTCGAGTTCGGCGTCTAGTTCGATCGTGTGTTGATCCGTTTCTTCCAACGTTTTCGTTGCCATCGTCTGGTCCATCAAACGCCGTCAGGGTAAGTGTTCTCGCCGAATTTACATCCATTATAGTCCATACTCAAATAGTTAACTCGAGAGCACTTCCTGGAACTTGAACAAAGTGGAAGGCCTAACCGAATCGGTGGACCGATATCGTCTTCAGTCCTGATCTACGGGTTCGGTTTGACCCCGAATCGCTGATCGACAGCCTCTCGAACTCGCTCGAGGACGACCGGATTGTCGCTTGGCCGGCCAACACTCACTGCATCAGCGCCGTACTCGACGTACTCACGGACGGTCTCATCGTCGCGAACGCCGTTGTTGGCGATAATAAATAGATCAGTCGCGTCCGCAACGTCGGCAACCACCAATTCGGAGTCCATCGCATCGACATGAACGAACGTTGCGCCCGCCTCCTCGAGTCGCTTTGAGAGGGCTGCAAGGTCGACACCAGGAACTTCGGCTCGAACTTTGACGCCGGTCGTCACCCCGGTCTCGGCAGCGGTTTCGACGTATGCACAGAGCCGGTCGTCATCCTGAAGCAACGTCTCACCGCAGCCAACGGCACACAGTTCGTCCTGTCGGCAATGGGCGTTGATCTCGAGGAGGCCGTCCCGATCACGACAGACTCGAGCGGCGTCGCTGATCGGGCCGACAGTCGCACTCCGGACATTGAACCCCGTCTGAATCGGTACGTCTGCGAGTGCCTCCAGTTGCTCGTCGATGAATGTGAGCGGGTCGTCCGGAAGGAACTCAGTCCGGTCGCGCGCGACGAGGTCGCGGGCCGCGGCTCTCGAGTCCGCATCGAGTGCGATGCCGCCAAGGATGGCCGCGCCGGCGTAGTCGGCACCTGCTCGAGCCCATTCGGCGTCTGCTTCCCCGCTGAGGCTGGCGAGTGCGAGCGGTGGGTGGAACATTAGCTGGCGAGGTCGATCGCTTCATCGACCGCACGGGCAACGCGTGTTGCGTCTTCCGGCGAGTCGATTGTAATATCCGTCTGGATGGTCGGTCGGTCGAACTCGACGTCGTCGCCGTCGTCAACGATAAACACGTCCGCAAAAGGATAGGCGGTCGCCAGTCCGTGCGTGTTCGGTTCAGCGTTGACCGCTTCCATCAGATCCTCGGCGGGCCCCGAGAACGCTTCGTCACCCAAAAACGGCGAGACAGCGACGACGGTTGTCTTTGCGAGTGCGTCCGCAAATCCTGGCAGCGCGAGCATCGGTCCGATACTCGTCACCGGATTCGACGGCCCGATTACGACCGGTCCCTCGAGTGCCTCGAGGACGCCGGGTGCGGGTGTCGCGTTCGAGGAGCCCCGGAACTCGACAGTTTCGACGTCGGGCTCACCGCGGTGGCCAACCCAGTATTCCTGAAAGTGCATCATGCCTTGGTCGGTGTGGACGAGACTGGCGACGGGGTCGTTGCTCATCGGCAGGAGTGAGACGGAGAGATCAAACGCGTCCGCGAGCGTCTGGGTTGCGTCGACTAGCGTGTTCCCCTGATCCAGCAGACTTGTGCGCGTGAGGTGGACGGCCCGGTCACGGTCGCCAATCGTCATGAACTCGGCGATGCCGGAGAATCGCCGCCAGCGCGCGAGTCGCCGGCCAGCGGTCTGTTTCTCGTCGGGCAGATACTGCGGTCCCTCGGGTAGATCCGCGGCGGCGGCGAGATCCATTAGCGCCGAGTTCGTCCGGTGTGTATCGCCGGCGATCCCCCACCACGTCTCGCGGTCGAGGACGCCCCCACCCTGAAAGAGCAGCGTATCGACGTCCGGCGAGACGAACAGCCCACCAAGCTCGATGTCGTCGCCGGTGTTGGCGACGATTGTCGTCTCCTCCGGCGAGAATACAGCCCCAGCACCGTCTAATAGCTTCGGCGTTCCCGTACCCCCGGAGAGGAAGGTTACCATACGCTAGACTCTCGGCTGAAGATGTTTAATGACTTTTGGCTCAGGAGAGTAACCACCGATACACCAGAAATTCCCATTCGACATTATTCCACAATCACAATGCTTGGGGTAATGTGTGGGAGAATATGTGGATTAATACCGATATAATTAGAGATCTAGGAAAATGGATCTCAATAGCATAGAGGATATTGAATGTTTGGCTCGATGTCCATACTATTGGGTATTTGGCAAATAACACCGTTTTGCTGTTTTTGTATGTGAATATCAACACAAATTCATATATAGTGCATACATTCATACATGTGTGAAATACTAAAATAAATATAAGAACCAATGGCTACTACCAATGGATATGGGTGATGAAAAGCACTACCCAACCCGGAGAACTGCTCTTAAAGCAACTGCTGCACTCGGTTCAATGATCGAATTGAAGACGGCGAAGACGAGCGTAGTCTAAATACAATTACAATCGACACTTCTGAATTAGATGGAGATATCCAAAGCGAGTTGGATATAACAATTCCGGAACAGTATCAGGGACTTAATGTTGATGCAGAGTTAGTCACCTCTGAGAAAGCATGTGTGAATCGAACAACATTTGATCCGGTTCCAGGAGGCGTTGCAATGAATGAGCCACCAAATGAATCCGGTACCACTTGCTGTCGTGTAAATCATGACGGGTTTGGAGACCACCTAATGCTCACTGCAGATCACGTAATACCGGATGGGGAGGGTGCAACGGTTTATCAGGATTCAAACTTCTTTGGAACAGCAACCTCATATGGTTCGGAATATTTAGACTATCGGCTTGTTGAAAGAGAACGTTCTGGCATATCTATGGATTGTACTGTTGAACATGATGGTGTCAACGAAGAATTCCACGGCCATGCAACAAATATGGAGGCACTTGATCACGATGGTGAAACAATCTATAAAACCGGTATCTCAACAGGGTATACTAGTGGGGAATTGGATATTCTTGATGATGACTTTGCAAATGTCGGGGCTGAGGCTGCTTCAGGTGATTCAGGTGGACCTCTATTTTATTATGAGGACTTTCCTCATCCGGTCGGAACAGGTGCGGTTATAGTTGGTATGACTATCGCAACATTAACTACAAATGATAGCATTGAATGTGCGGGCGAAGAAAGACAGTGGGGGCCTGGAACGACAATTACCCGAGCTGATGCAATAGCAGATGATGATGACGACATTATGTTTGACGGATGTGATGTCTAGAAGACACTTATAGAATCCCACATATATTTCTACCCAGACAATAATTCTGGGAAATTATTTCGTATTAGCCAGGATTACTGTATTATGGCCGATCGTGATTGTACAGTCCATTCTCTTGTGAGTGATACAGTTTGCTGTAACAATTCACCGCTACGATCGCAGGACAGTCGAGATGGTACCGGAAATGGCTTACTGCGGTTCATATGAACGAATCGCTTTTGGTTATATCCATGACCCCAATATTTTTGTGATATTGTGATAAACATTCTATTATGAACCGTCGGACATATCTTGTGGCCGTGGCTGGTAGCAGCAGCCTCGCAGTTGGAGGACTCGTTGCGGCCCATACGCAACAAAAGTCGTCTCCAGAGATAGCAGAAGATCCTCCTGAGGACGCCGAGCGACAAATCTCGATCGAAGACGTTGGGTCGATCCCCGACGAATCGCCGGTCGCGTTCGACGTGGAAGTCGACGATCCGTGGATCACGCCGTCCTCGACCGCGACGGTCGAGATTACGACGACGAACAGGGACGATCGGTCACACCAGGTCGACGCCGCATTTTTGAAGGGAGCGAGCGCCGACCGGAGCGACCGCGGAATCGTCGTCTACAACCACCGGGCTGCGGATTTCGAGGTCGACGAGTACGTGCCGCCGTGTTTCGCCGAGGACGTGGACCCAATCGTCTGGACCTCCGAGGGCTACATCGACGAGGACGTGGACCTCAACGACGTCGACCCGGCTGAGGAGGACGTCGGCATCATGTTCACGATGGAACCAACGCCGCAGGATCGGTTGGGACCAGGGGAGTCGCGGACGGAGCAGTTTATCGTCGCGGACGATCCGCTCGTTGACGCGTGTTTTCCGCCCGGAACCTACGAGTTCGCGGGCGAGGACCTGGCGTTCGAGGTCGACGGGGCGTCGGTCGACGTTCGCCTGACGTGGGAACTTACGGCCGAGTCGGTCTGAGAATGTCCGATCAGTCGCCGATCCAGTCCGCAAAACTCCCCTCGAGTAGGGTCTCGCGCTGTCGGTCCACATAGGTCCGCTGCATCGTCGCGATTGCCTCCTCGAGCGAGTCCCCGTCCTCGAGTGCCGCGTGGACGTGCTCGCGTTTCCAACTCGCGGGCGTGACGCCCTGTCGAACGCGACGCCGAAGCGGATAGAGATACTTTGCGGCCTGTTCGTCGGTCAGCCCCCGATTCGTCAGACCGTCTTCGGCGTGTGCCAGTAGATCCTCGTAGATGTCGAGCGTGTCCGTGGTCTCTTTGCCGTCGTTCGTGATCCACGTCAGGTCTGCCTCGAGGCCATCGCGCATCGCGGCGTAGAAGTTCTCGCGGGCGAGTTCCCAGTCGAGTTCGTGGACCGGATGCTCGAGACGGGTCAGGCTCTCGAGGAGCCCGGCGAAGGCAGCGAGGAAGGCCGTCGAATCTCGCACCGTCGGCTGGGCGGGGATCGGACGGAACTCGATGCGGGCGTTTGCCGCCGAGCGGGTCGGGCCGCCAAAGACCGGGCGAACCCAGCGCCAGTAGGTGCCGTGTTTCTCGCGGAAGTGCGGGAACTGATCGTCGAAGCGCTCTCCCTTCTCGACTGGCATCGGGACAATGGTATCGTCGTCGGCGACGCGGTCGACCGCCTCGTGGACCGACTCGAGGTCGTGAGGGAATCGGACCTTGCCTTCGCCCGTCGTGGGATCGTTCAGGACGGTTTCGAAGACGCTGATGCGGTTTTCCATCCAGCTATCGGCGAGGATGTCCTCGGGTGTTGCCTCGTCGTCGTAGAGATCCGCAGGGAAGAACGGAGAGTTGACGCCGAGTGCGAGCAGCGGGCCAGCAACGCGGACGGCGTAGTTGAAGTACGTCGGCAGATCGATTGCGTGGGCCACCTGATAGTGAGGCTGGATCGAGGTGATGAGACTCTCCGGCATCACGGTCTCGGCCTCGAGCGAGACGTGTGGCGCATCGAGGTGCATCCCGGCCGATTGGGCTTGGTCCGTGTTGGCCATCGCGTGATAGCGCGCGGAGTCGCTCATGTTCGTCGCGATGCGAATCGAGCGCTCGCTGCCGTTGGCGTCGTCCGCTGGTCGTTCGATACTGTCAGTAAGATACGTCGTCGCCGACTCGCCTTCTGGCGGGATGGTCCACAGGCCGTCGCTGACCAGTCGCATCCGCTCGGATTCGGTTACCCTGAGCGCCGTCTGCAATCGGGCTTTGACCTCTGATTCTTGTGCCGCGATTCCGTAGGCGTTCAGCGGCTGTGGACTCGTTGTCATCTCGGCGTTGTGCAGCCCCAGTTCCTTCTCGAATCCGATCAGTTCGAGCAAGCGACGTGGCACCCGCCGCAGCGTCGCGTCGTCATCTTTGATCGCATAGAACTCGTACTCGAGGCCGACAATGGCTTGCGGATTGTCGAACACCCCATCTTCGATGGCGTCTTTGATCACGTCCGCATCGGCCACGGCCCGGTCTCGGAACCCGTCGGCATCGACCGAGAGGACGTCAGCGACCCGCGGCGCAAGTGCTCCCTCTGTCATACTATCTCCGAGTGCGAGCGCGAACGCCTTGAAAGCACTCTCTCGGTGTGCCGGTTGGCGAACCGTCACACCCGCTCAAGGCCAGCCACCCGAAGGTATATAGTTCAGTCAGTTGAACAGTTGGCTATGAACCGAACAACCGCACTCTCGAGTCTCAGCCGCGCCTGCAAGCGCTATGGACCGGGTCGATTGCCAAAGGCAGACCACCGGGCGATCGGGGCTGGCTACGCTGGTGCCGCAGCGGCAGTGGGAATTGCGACCGTCTTTGCACTCGGTATGTTCGGCCTGTTTTACTACGGCCCGCCGCTCGAGACGTGGGCAATCGCGCCGTTCTGGGGACTCAGCGCACTTGTCGCGATTCCAATCGTGCTTACGACCGCGTTTCTCGCGGGCGCACTCACCTGGAACGTCGTACCCGCGTCGATCCCGTACGCCGGCGCTGTTGCAGGGTTTCTCGCGACGATCCTCACCTACATCGCCTCGCTCGCTGTCGTCTTCACGATTCTGTTTGGTGTCGCCGCCACTGATGGAGCGACATCGCTTTCGGCTGGCCTCACCGAAGCGGGTACCCTCACCGCCCTCATTGGCATCTTCGCTGTCGTCCTAACCGCCTGGTTCACGCTCCCGCTTGGCTGTGTCTGCGGGGAAATCTATGAGCGGGCTCGAGACACCACTTCTGAGTCCTAACACGGACACAAACAGACAAGCCGACCACCGCTTCTCAGAACCGTTTTACCGTCCCCGACGATAGCAGTCGGTGATGGAGTTCGCCACGTTCGCCGACCGTGTCGCTGCAATCGACGACGAGTCTGCAGACCTCGAGATCGTTGCTCACGTCACCGACTTGCTGACGGACGCGGAGACGGATCTCGACGTAGTCGCCCGCTTCGTGCAGGGTCGAGTATTTCCAGCATGGGAGTCCCAAACGCTCGATATCGGGCCGCGGACGTGCTACGAGGCGATTGCTCGTGCGGCAGGGACGAACGTCGACAGCGATGACGTGGAAGACCGTCTCGCCGAGGTCGGCGAAATCGGCGCGGTGGCGGCGAGCTACGACTTCGGCGGTCAGCAGGGTCTGGGCGCATTTACCGGCGGCACAGACACCGACGACCTCACCGTCAGCGAGGTCAATACTACCCTCATCGACCTGGCTGCCGCAGACGGGTCAGGAAGTCAGGATCACAAGGTCGATCTCCTATTTGGATTACTCAATCGCTGCTCGAGCGAGGAGGCACGCTATCTCGCCCGTCTCGTGCTCTCGGAAATGCGTATCGGCGTCGGCGAGGGCACTGTCAGAGACGCGATCGCCGAGGCGTTCGACGTTCCCGGCGAGCGCGTCGAACGCGCCCTGCAGGTGTCGAACGATTACGGTCACGTCGCCCACGTCGCCCGCGATGACGGACTCGAGGGGCTGGATGCCATGGACCTCGAGATTGGCCGCCCCGTGCAGGCCATGCTCGCGCAGGCCGGGACAGTTACCGAGGCGCTCGAGGAGTGGGAGGAGGCTGCGGTAGAATGGAAATATGACGGTGCCAGAATACAACTGCACCACGATCCGGCTGGAATGGCTGCTGCAGATGGTGAGACGACCGAAACCCGCGTCTTCTCCCGAAACATGGAGGAAGTCACCGACGCCCTCCCCGAAGTCGTTGAGTATGCAGAACGCACCCTCTCCGAGCCGACGATTCTCGATGGCGAGGTCGTCGCCGTCGACGACGATGGCGCGCCACTGCCGTTTCAGGAAGTTCTCAAGCGGTTCCGCCGAAAACACGACGTGGCGAAAGCCCGCGAAGAGGTGGCCGTCCGCCCGGTCTTTTTCGACTGCCTGCACACCGACGGCGAAGATTTGCTCGAGAAGGAATTAACAGCACGACACGACCGCCTCGAGTCACTGCTGACACCCGACGGGGCGGCTGTCGAGCCTGCAGACGTCGAGGGCTTGTCCCTGCTGTGGACCACCGACGACCCCGAACGAATCGAAGCAATCGATGCCGATGCACTCGAGGCAGGCCACGAGGGAATCATGCTCAAGAACCCCGACTCGACGTACTCACCGGGTCGGCGCGGGAAGAACTGGCGCAAGCGCAAACCCGACATCGAGACGCTCGACTGCGTCGTCACGGGCGCGGAGTGGGGCGAAGGCCGACGGGCAACCTTCCTCGGGACGTTCGAACTCTCGGTCTGGAACGGTGACGACCTCGAGACTGTCGGGAAAGTCGCGACGGGCATTACGGATGAAAAACTCGAGGAACTCACGGACCTGCTCGAGCCCCACGTCACGGCTGAGGACGGCCAGGAGGTCGACCTCGAGCCAGCAGTTGTCTTCGAGGTGGGCTACGAGGAGATTCAGACCTCGCCGACGTACTCGTCGGGCTACGCGCTTCGATTCCCGCGATTTCTGGCGGTTCGATCAGATAAGGAGCCAGCAGATGCAGAAACGCTCGAGCGAGTTGAATCCCTGCGTTCGGCGTGACTGACCGGGTCGACTGGTTACTCCATGAACCGGTCGAGCGTCGTATCGACACCGTCCCGAACCTCACTGACTAGCGCACCATCGATATCGAGTCCGAGCACGTCGACGGCCGCGTGGCCGACGGATTCGCGCATCTCGTCCGGACAGTAAACGCCGAGTCGCCACTGCGAGTACTGTGCAGCCCGTAGCGCGGCGACAAGCGGTGACTGTTGGCCAAGCGAGCGAACCTCACCGTTGACCATCACGCGCGTCGTCGACTCGGTCATTGACGGCCGGCGTGGAACGTCGATAATGACGCTTTCTGGGTCAACGCTGGCGATTTCTGCAATCTCGCGTTCGAACGCTCGCACTTCTTCGTGGCCGCTTTCGATCACACCGCCCGGAACGTCATCGATTTCGGCCCAGACGGCTCGCTTGAACAGGTCTCGCTCGTCTAATCGACGGGAGAACTCACTCGTTGTCTCGCTCGAGCGAAGCGCGACGAGCAAGTCGGCATCGTCCATTCGCTGCAGCGTTGCAGCGTCCGTTTCAGTCTGCTCGAGGAGTCGTTCGGCCGCGCGCCGGAGCATGGCCTTGCTGATTCGGGCGACGCTATGGCTGTAGACGGTCGGATTCATCAACGCGCGTGCGACGAGCAGACTCTCTGCGGCCTGGACGTTCCCCTCAGCTAAGACGAGTTCGCCGTCGACGAACGCGAGTTCGCGCAGCAGTCGCTCGTGGTCGATCGTCCCGTAGGGAACGCCAGTATGGTGGGCGTCCCGGACGAGGTAGTCCATCCGGTCAACGTCGAGTTCACCCGAGACGATCTGACCGAACCGGCCATCACCCGCGATTAGCCCCGCAACTCGGGCTGGCTCGAGGTTGTGGGATCGCAACACATCGCCGACAGCGCCGTCTGCGAGCAGATCGTGAACGTCGTCGTGATAACGGCCGGTCTCGCGGTAAGTCAGCGACTCGAGATTATGGCTGAACGGCCCGTGGCCAACATCGTGGAGCAAGGCTGCAGCCTGGACGCGGTCGGCTTGCTGGCCGTCGATGTCGAGGTTCTCGAGGGCTTTGCAGGCGAGGTGGTAGACGCCGAGACTGTGCTCGAACCGGGTGTGATTTGCGGAGGGATAGACGAACGAGACCGTTCCGAGTTGGGTAATCCGGCGGAGTCGCTGGACCTCGGGCGTATCGAGGAGATCGCGGGCAACGCCGTCAACCCGGATGTGATCGTGAACGCTGTCCTTGATGACCTTCATTGGCTGTACTTACTGCCGATCATACAAAAACCGTCGTTCACGGAGTGGGTTGGAGAGCCGTCACAGGGAGTCTCCATGCGCCTCGAGTGGCTGTGGACCGGTAGCCCTTTTATTGGCGGCTTCGAAGCCCCGCTATGCCATCACAACAGCTGATGACAATCGGTCTGTTCGTCATCGTAATCCTCTGTCTGATTGCGCTGTTGTACATTTCGACCCAGTGGGAGGCGTAGCCAGCACAAAAGCGCCCGTCATCTGACGCCGCCGTACTTACCCGCTTCGGCGTGGTCGTCTTTGACACCGATGACAGAGCTTGAAATCCCGCCGGATGCCTCCGAAGAGCGCGCCGCGAAACTCGTCCAAGAACACGTCTCGGTCGGTGACGTCGTCGAAGTCTGGGAAGCCGATCGGACCGATGCATCGGACGCTGACCGCACGGGAGAGGTAACTGGTATCGAACACGGCTATCTCGAACTTGACGGCCACGACCTCAACGAGGGGAGCGTTCGCTACGACGAGATACGTACCCTTATCAGAGTCAAGTCGAGATAGCGACCGGGTCGTGGGCGGTCCGATTGTGGAACATCTGCCTGCATGCGACCGGAACGACGTCATTCTGCCCGACAGGATTAGTATTATGGTAGCGACTTCACGTCACTGCACACCTGATTGCACGACGGGAGCGCGGTTCGGTGTAAGCGAAGCGAACAAGAACCGCGGAAAAGCGAACGGGCACGATGTGCCCGTGAGTCGGCTGTGCAATCACTGTGTAACTCGTTGCAGTTGTTACTGTCCCACAGTCGTGTGTACCAATTCGTCGCAGTATCATGGACTGAGGATGCTGATACTGCTGATTACTGAAGAACGGACCGATATCACAGAGAGTATCTGGTCTGCCATATGATAATATGTAGGAAGCTACCGTTCCACAAACGAGACAGACGAGAGAGAATGGCGGTCGCTCGTGTTTTTATTCTCATGCGAGTAAGTGCATAGTTCATTCGTATCAGCAGTTAGTTTAGTTGCTCGAACAAATGTCTATTCGCTTAAGTTTATTAACAATGGTGAAGTATCTGGACAAGTAATGTTGTCAACTGACACTGCAGAGCGGACCGAGTCATCCGGAATCGATCGGCGAACGGCGCTCGCATCGGGGGTCGCTATCGTTGCTGGATCATCATTAGCGGGCTGTCTCGGTGACGATGACGACGGCAATGACAATGGGAACGGGGACGCGGACGACACTGACGATACGGGCGACGAAGATGCGGCAACATCGGTCGCAATCATCTCGAGTCCGGCTGGCTTTGATGACAACGCGTTCAATGACAACGCCGCGTCTGGTCTCGAGGAAGCGTCAAACGATTTTGACCTCGAGTATACAACGATTGAAGAGACTGAAGAGGCCCAGTACGAGTCGGTACAAGCGGACACAGCTGAGAGCGGCTACGATCTCATTGTCTGTGTCGGCGACCACCATACGGATCCGATGGCGACGAATGCTGAGCAGTATCCGGACCAGAACTGGATGCTTATCAATAACGTCGTTGAGGGCGCCGATAATGTGTCAGGTTGGATCGAAATGAACAACGAAATGTCGTTCCTCGCGGGCGTTGTCGCCGGTGTGATGACTGACGAGGAGTTCGAACACGAAGACAGTGAAACCGATCCGGACGAGTCAATTGTTGGCTTCGTCGGCGGCGAGGATATTCCACTCATCAACGCGTTCGAGCAGTCCTACATCGAGGGAGTCGAGTGGGTCAACGACGACGCGGAGGTGCTGACGGGCTACGGCGGGAGCTTCTCGGATACCGGTTCGGCGAACAACGTCGCTGAATCCCAAATTGACGACGGTGCAGACATCGTCTGGCACGCTGCCTCGGCGGCAGGAGCCGGTGCGTTTGCAGCCGCCCAGGACAATGACCGCTTCGCGATCGGCGTCGACGTCGATCAGTCCATCGAGGAAGAGCAGTACCAGGATGTCATCCTTGGCTCTGCAGTGAAGGAACTCAACGAGGCGACCTACCAGGTCTCCGAAGCCGTCGTCAACGACGACTTCGAGAGCCAGGTTGGCGAGCAGAACTTGAGCATCGAACAGGAGAGTATCGACTTCATCGTCGGTCAGGCGTTCGAAGGCGAACTCCCCGACGCCGTCGAAGAGGAACTCGAGGCTGCGAAAGATGCTATCGTCGCAGATGAGGTCGAGCTGACGTGCGGTCCGACGAGCTGCTAACGTCGGTATTTTTCCATTTGTACACATGAGCGCACTTTCAACGGAGGGGAGACAATGACACCGGACGGGCCACCAGCGGTCCATCTCGAGGGAATCACCAAACGGTTCGGGGACGTGGTCGCGAACGACGACATCGAGTTCATGCTCGAGACGGGCTCGATCCACGCGCTGCTCGGCGAGAACGGGTCGGGAAAGACGACCCTGATGAGCGTCCTCTATGGGTTGTACGACCAGAACGACGGGACAATCTACGTCGATGGTCAGGAACGGTCGTTTGACTCGCCGCGGGACGCGATGGACGCTGGAATCGGCATGATCCACCAGCACTTTCAGCTGGTGAAGCCGATGACGGTTCTGCAAAATATCGTCCTGGGTCACGAACCGACCGAGAACCGGTTTGGCCAGATCAATGAGGATGTAGCCAGAGACGAGATTGAGGCAATCTGCTCGCGGTATGATTTCGACGTGGATCAGTACCTCGACACACCGATCGAGGAACTCGACCTTGGCGCACAACAGCGCGTCGAGATTGTCAAGAGCCTTTACCGAGGGGCAGCGGTGCTCATCCTCGACGAACCGACCGCGGTGCTTACGCCTCAGGAAGTCGAGAGCCTGATGGACGTCATGGCCGACCTCAAAGCCGACGGCCACTCGCTCATTTTCATCTCACACAAACTCGATGAGGCGCTGTCGATCGCCGACGACATCACCGTTCTCCGGGATGGCAAGGCAATCGGAACCGTCGACGCCGCCGACACGACCGAACAGGACCTAGCGCGGATGATGGTCGGCCGAGAAGTGCTGTTCGACCGCCTCGAGCGCGAGACTGAACCCGGTGAGCCTGTCCTCGAGGTTGAACGGCTCCAGATGCGTGGCGATCGAGGGCGAGAGCAGGTTGACGGCGTCGACCTCACTGTTCGAGAGGGCGAGATTCTCGGTATCGCGGGGGTACAGGGGAATGGCCAGCGCGAACTCATTGAGGGCATCACCGGCCTTCGCACTGTCGCGGACGGCACGGTTCGCCTCGATGGGACGGACATTACAAACGCTAGTCGCCGCCGCCGTATCGAGGCTGGTATCGCCTACATTCCCGAAGATCGCCAGAGTGAAGGGCTGGTTCAGGGTGATTCGCTCGTCCGAAACGCGCTGCTCGGAAATCAGACGATCGATCCCTACGCGAGCGACGGTATCCTCGACTGGTGGGCAGTCCGCGATCACGCCGAAGATATCATCACGGAGTTCGACGTGCAGCCACCCGATCCCAACACAACGGCCGGATCGCTCTCCGGAGGAAATCAGCAGAAGTTCATTGTTGGACGCGAGATTGGCCACGATCCCGACGTAATCGTCGCCTCGCACCCGACTCGAGGCGTCGATATCGGCTCGATCGAGTTCATTCACAACCGACTGATCGAACTACGCGATGAGGGGCTGGCGATTCTCGTCGTCTCCTCGAAACTCGATGAAATTCAGAAGCTCTCGGATCGCATCGCGGTCATGTACGAAGGCGCGTTCATCGATGTCGTCGATCCCGAATCCGTCTCCGAGGCGGATCTCGGACTCTTGATGGCTGGCCAGTCCCTCGAGAATGCCCAGTCCCTCACAAACGAACAAGAGGACGCCGACGAGGCCGAGTCCGGCGAATCTGATCGAGGTGTCCAAACGTGAGTGAGGATTCCGACGGACGAGCGCGCGGAACGCTTGATCGAATAGCGACTCGCATGTTGGATGCGACGGTGCTCGAGCGGATCGGAATCGCGGTCGGGTCGACGGTGTCAGCGCTACTTATTGGGCTGGTGATCGTCGCGATTTCAGGCTACAATCCAGTGGAGTTTGCCAGCCAGTTGCTCGTTGGTTCGTTCGGGAGCGAGCGAGCGGTGGCGCGAACGCTTCGCTATTCGGTGCTGTTCGTGCTGGCAGGTGTCGCCGTTGCGATTGCGTTCCGGGCTGGCGTGTTCAATATCGGCGTCCAGGGCCAGTTCATCGTCGGTGGCTTCGCGACTGTCGTCTCGATCATTACACTCGCACCGTACCTGCCGAACGGTACGGGCGGCGGGGTTGCCCTGATGCTCATTGGTACCGTCGCGGCGATCGCCGCAGGCGGGCTGTATGCGGCACTCCCGGGCGTATTGAAAGCCTACGGCGGCGCGAACGAGATCATTACGACGATCATGTTGAACTTCATCGCGATCGGCTTCGTTGGCTGGCTCGTCGCCGGCCGGTTCGGCGATCCACAGGCGACGGCGACGCGGACCGAGCACATGCCAGAGAACGTCGGATTCCCGTCGGTCATCTTTGACGATCCGAACCTCTCAATTGTCGGAATTGTGCTGACGCTGGTTGTCGTCGCGCTCATTGCGGCCGTCATGACTCGAACCAGTTTCGGCTACGACATGGTGACAAGCGGCACGCAGGAAGCCGCCGCGACGTACTCCGGGGTCGACGCCAAACGCATGATCGTTTCGACAATGACCCTGTCCGGAATGGTCGCCGGACTGGCCGGCGCGATCTTCGCCATCATGATCCAGGGCTATTTCACCGACCCATCCGGAATCGGTAACTACGGGTTCGACGCGATTGCCGTGAGCCTGCTTGCGGCGAACAACCCAATCGGGGTCATCCCCGCAGGTCTCTTATTCGGCGGCCTCGAGTCTGCTGGCTCGCACATCCAGATCAGCACCGATGTGCCAGTGCAACTAATCGACGGCATCGTCGGGCTGGTCGTGCTGTTCGTCGCCGTCCCGGAACTGTTCAGGATGATTGCGAAACGAACCGGGCTGGGAGGTGACGGCGAATGAGCGTCGTCGACTACACCGAGCAACGACGGGTTCGACTCGGCGCGGTCGCCCTCGCCGCAACGCTCGTCGCGCTTGCGGTCGTTGGTACCCAGACCGACATTGCTCTCGAGCGACTGTTCACGCTTGGCTTCCTGACCCGTTCGCTCGAGATGGCGACCCCGATCGCGCTCGCAGCTATCGGCGGCCTCTACGCCGAAAAGAGCGGTGTCTTCAACATCGGCCTCGAGGGATTCATGATCTTCGGGGCGTTCACCGCCGCAGCGAGCATGTACGCCATCGGGGGAACGGCCTCGACGCAGGTTCACGTCTGGTCTGCGATCGGGATTTCGGTGCTGATTACGGGGGCGATGACGGCTATCTTCGCCGTGCTCGTGATCCGGTTCAAGGCGGATCAGATCGTCGCCGGGCTGGCCGTCTGGTTCATCGGCCTCGGATTCGCACCCTTCACCGCGTCGATTATCTGGGGAAGCCAGTCGAGTCCGGGCCTCTCGAGCGTCGGGTCGCTTCCGTTTGGCCAGTCGCCGTTGGTCGTCCTGACTGTCGTCATCGTGGTCGCCGCCTGGTACGTTCTCTATCGCACGCGCTATGGCTACTGGGTGCAGGCAGCCGGCGAGAACCCCGAAGCACTCGACACTGCGGGGGTCAACGTCAATCGCGTCCGCTACGCGACCGTGATCTTCTCCGGTGTGATGGCTGGATTGGGCGGAGCCGTGTTGCTCGCCCACGAGGGGAACTTTGTCGGCACCGGAGACACGATGGTCGAAGGCCGCGGCTGGATCGCCATCGTTGCCTACCTGTTCGGCAACTACAACCCAATTGGAGCGGCCGCTGCTGCGTTGCTATTCGGTGGGCTTGACATGCTGAACGTCCAGTTCCAGACCGTTGGGATTGAGGTATCCGCGCGGCTCGTCAACCTCCTACCGTACATTGCTGTGATCGTCGTGCTCTCAGCGTGGGGCAAGACGCGAATGCCCTCGTCCGTCGGCGAATCCTACGAAAGCGAGGACTAGCAGCAATCGGTTCCCACACCGTCTTTTGGCTGACTGCATCTGTCTTGGTGCAGCCGAACAAGTTCGGGCACGTCCTTTCCGCGCTCGAGGCCGTCTAGACGGCTATGCCTGCAGAAATCGCGCCCGAAACGGAGACCAGCGACGAGTCGCCCGTCACGACAACCGTAACCGTCCGCTGTACCGGCCACGTTCGCGACGCCGTCGGGGCTCACGAACTCGAGTACACGTTCGAGGGAACGCGATTACGAGACTTTCTCGAGGCCTTCTTCGCGGAGTACGATGTTGAGGACATGCTCATCGCCGAGACTGAGGCCGACGCAACGGCTCGCGGCTGGGCACCGCCGCCGGATGATCTACCCGGAACGTGGCGCAAGAATCCGGAAGGTGAGCAAACCCGGCCCTACGCCCGTGTCTGTATCAACGGCCGCTTCAACGAACACGCAGCGGGATTTAAGACCAAACTTGCGGACGGCGACCGGGTTGCACTGATCTACCCGTTCATGTTCTGCTGTTGAGGGAGTGCATGTACCTCTGCTGTGCGCGAGCGCATTGACGGCGTAAGCCGCCGGTCTGCAGGCACCTTACCCGTCCCACTCCGCAAGCACAGCCGTCTGATCGTCGGTTGGCGACTCCCAGATCACCTGCACCGGTTCGTCATCGACAGTACCCTCGCCAAGACAGGTCGTCAAACTCGAGCCCGCATCGACCATGCCGTTCTCGAGGCCGGTCGGTTCGTGTCCGTCTGGGTTCTCCCACGTCGTTGGCGTGCTCTTTGCTGGTGAGTGTAGATAGAGTTCGTCGGCTGGAATTGAGTCGCCAGCAACGTGAGTTACGGTGACGCCGTCGCCATCGCAGTCTGTCTCGTCGAACGAAAAGCCGGCAATCGGCTGCGGTTCGGGCGGTTCGTCGGCAAAGCCGATCAGTGCGGCGTGCACTGTCCCTGCCAGAATAATCGTGATCGCAACCATCAGGACGACGCCGATGACGGGCGTGACAGCCGTCTCTGCGTCGCGGAACCGTTGTGTTGTTGTTGACCCCCACGGAGAACGCATACGCTGAGACTCACAGTCCGTAGCCGTTGTTATACTGCGATTATCGCCGCGCAAGAACGTCGTACCCGTGAGATAGTCGTCCTTGCAATCCAGTAGTCGCCGGAAAACCCAGCGCCAACCCGAACATCTCGGGCCGGGACGAACATGTCTGTGTCTTCTATCGCTTTGGGAACGAGAGCAGTCCTTTCGTGTGCGACCCACCAACGCTCGCCAATGCGACCTGGTCAGTCACTCGATACGACAGCCCGCCCGCTGGTGCTCATCTGGGAAGTCACGCAAGCCTGCGGGCTGGCCTGTGACCACTGCCGGGCCGACGCACAGGAACTGCGCCACCCCGATGAACTCTCGACTTCCGGGGGTAAACGCCTGCTCGAGGACGTTTCCGAATTCGGCGAGGGACAACTCGTCGTCCTCTCGGGTGGCGACCCGCTCATCCGGGACGACCTCGAGGAACTGGTCTCCTACGGGACGGAGTTGGGACTGACGATGACGATTACACCGAGCGGGACGCGCTCACTGACAGCCGAGCGCATTCAGGCGCTCGCGGACGCGGGCCTCACCCGGATGGCGGTCAGTCTCGACGGCGCGACACCGGAGCATCACGACGATTTTCGCGGCGAGTCCGGCAGTTTCGACGAAACCATCGCAGCCGTCGAAGACGCCCGCGCCGTCGGGCTGCCGGTCCAGGTGAATACGACCGTCTGCGAGGCGACCGTCGACGAACTGCCTGCAATTCGCGACCTGCTCCGCGAGATCGGCATCGTACTCTGGAGCGTCTTCTTTCTCGTGCCCGTCGGCCGTGGGAGAATTCTCGAGCCGATTGATCCTGAAACGGCCGATGCGGTGATGGCCTGGCTCCACACAGTCAGCACCGACGAACCGTTCGGCCTCAAGACGACGGAAGCACCCCAGTATCGACGGGTGGCACTCCAGCGCCGGGCGAATGAGGACCCAAAGACGAACCCAGCGGCCACCGAGACCACCCGTCGCGCTGGGATCATCGCCGGCGACGGCTTCGCGTTCGTCAGCCACACCGGCGAGGTCTTCCCCTCTGGCTTCCTGCCCGAATCAGCCGGAAACGTCCTCGAGCGCCCAATTACCGACATCTATCGCAACACCGACCTGTTCGAGTCGCTCCGAGACCGTGACCAACTCGAGGGCAAATGTGGTGCCTGTCCGTACCGACACGTCTGCGGTGGCAGTCGCTCGCGTGCGTTCGCGACGACTGGAAATCCACTCGCAAGCGATCCGCTTTGCCCGTACGTTCCTGACGGGTACGACGGACCACTGCCGTGGTCAAGCGAAACGGGATCGGATCACGTCGCCAGCGACTGAGCGGAGCGTCTCATTCTCTCAATTTGCTCGATGCTATCTCACACTGTATAGCCACGAAAAGATTCGAGCGGTTTCGACGGCCACCCGAAGAGATGGCTGACCAGGCTCCACCAGCACGGGGAAACCGAACTGTGTGCTCAGGGTGGCCGTCGTGCTCGAGACGGGATCGAACCAACGCAACTATGTTGTCGAACTCGATCCTCACGCGAAACGCAAGCCCAACTGGACTATGTCCGCGTGCAGTTGCCGTTTCGCGACATCACAGTTGAACGTTGGCCTGCATATGTTCGGATACTGTACCACCACCGGGAACGCTCTGTACAGATTCGAGAAATCGGATACAACGCAGGCCGTTCGCTCGCTACTCGAGGACGACGAGTACGTCGCCCATATCGACGCTCTGGTCTTCCTCAATTGCGATCTCGGTGACCGTCCCCCCCTTGGAGGCGACGATATCGTTTTCCATTTTCATCGCCTCGAGGACGACGAGCACGTCGCCGGCGGCAACCTCGTCACCTTCCTCGACTTCGATGTCGAGAATCGTCCCCTGCATCTCGGCATCGACCGTTTCGCCGTCGCCGCTGAGGTCCGCCTCGTCGCTCGAGCCACCGGCAGGCTGCGGTGGGCCGGATGGGTTGCCGGCGTCAACATCGCCGGTTGGAATCGCCGGCGCGCCGTGTTCTGCGAGTTCGACCTCGAAGCGCTTGCCGTTGACCTCGACGGTGAACTCGCGTTCGACGGTCTCCTCCTCGTCGTCGCTCGAGCCGTCGCCGATGTCACCGCCCCACTGTGATTGGGCCTCTTCGATGCGACTTTCGTCGAGTTCCTCGTCGAGATACTTCGTCGTGTGTGTGCTCTCGACGAACGCCTCGTCGGTGAGCATCAGGCGGTGGAACGGGATGATCGTCGGGATGCCCTCGATGTCGTACTCTCGAAGCGCGCGCAGCGAGCGCTCGATGCAGTCGTTTCGGTCCTCGCCCCAGACGATCAGCTTCGCGATCATCGAGTCGTAGTCCGTCACGAGGTCGTCGCCCTGCCGGAGCGCATCATCCATGCGGACGCCAATCCCGCCCGGCGGGTCGTACACCTCGAGCGTGCCGCCCGTTGCGGGGGCGAAGTCCTCGGCGGCGTTTTCGGCGTTGATCCGGAACTCCATGGCGTGGCCGTCGATCTCGACCTCATCCTGTGCGAAGTCGACTTCCTCGCCTGCCGCGATCTGAATCTGGCGCTTGACGATATCGAGGCCCGTAATCTCTTCCGTGACGGTGTGTTCGACCTGAATCCGGGTGTTGACCTCGAGGAAGTAGAAGTTCGCGTCGGGGCCGAGCGGTTCGTCGGGGCCGCGTCCGGGTGCTTCCTCGACGAGGAACTCGACGGTGCCGGCGTTGGTGTAGTCCGCAGCGGCGACTCCGCGGCGGGCCGCTTCGCCGATTTTCTCGCGCAGTTCGTCCGTCAGGGCCGCTGATGGGCCCTCCTCGATGACCTTCTGGTGACGCCGTTGCAGGGAACAGTCTCGTTCGCCCAGATGGCGCACGTTGCCGTGTTCATCTGCCAGAATCTGGACTTCGATGTGACGCGGGTGCTCGAGATAGCGCTCGAGATAGACCGAGTCGTTATCGAAGTAGGCTTCACCCTCTCGCTGGGCGCTCTCGAGTTGGTCTGCGACCTCGCTTTCGTCGCGGACGACTTTCATCCCGCGGCCGCCACCGCCGCCTTCGGCTTTGATCGCAATGGGATAGCCGTGTTCCTCGCCGAAGGCTTCGACTTCGTCGGGGTCGGTGACCGGGTCCGTCGTCCCGGGGACGATTGGCACGTCGGCGTCGTCCATGATCGTCCGCGCTTTGGTCTTCTCGCCGAGGCTCTCCATCGCCTCTGCGGCGGGGCCAATCCAGGTGATACCCTCGGCCTCCTCGACTTTCGCCGCGAACTCGGCGTTCTCCGCGAGGAAGCCGTAGCCGGGGTGGATCGCGTCGGCATCGGCCTTGCGCGCAGCCTCGATCACTGCCTCGTGATCCAGATAGGAGTCAGCCGCTCGCGCCGGCCCGACGTTGTACGCCTCGTCGGCGTAGCGAACATGGCCGCCGTCTGTGTCGGCCTCGGAGTAAATGGCGACAGTCCCAACGTTTAGCTCCTCACACGCCCGCATCACTCTGACGGCGATCTCGCCACGATTCGCCACCAAAACCTTCCTGAACATTCTTGGGCAAACAGTTGCTCGGCCAGTACCTTACTTTTTCGCAACGGATAGCGCCCTTGAGAACGGCGATTGTTACTGAGCTGTCTTGTTGGTCGCTTCTCGAGCCGTGATCATCGTTGTGTCTCTGACTCCCACAGACGACTCGAAACGTAACTGTTACTACGCACACTCGCCATTGTTGAAACGAACTCGTGGCCAGTCTACTGGCTGCGACGACACTGAGGCGGCCACAGCGGCGAGGACCCTCCCGTACCCATCCCGAACACGGAAGATAAGCTCGCCTGCGTGTCGGCAACTACTGGAGTGGGCGACCCTCTGGGAACGTCGACTCGCCGCCTCGCTCTTCATACTCGTTCTCAGCCCTCGAGCAACTGCACTATCGCACTCGAGCGCACATCGAAAACTGTCTCAGAAATCTACGCCGCGACAGCGCCGATTCAGAACCGATCCACGCGTCCCGCAGCCGACCACGCATCCGTTGGCGCGTTCCGAGGCACGCGAGCGAATCGACCTTGCTGAGCGCGGACACGACCGCTGAACGCCCAGCGCTTGCCATCCCACGATTCCTCTTCGCTCTGGGCGGCCGCAGCGACGGCAAGTGCCTGATCGTGGAGATGTGCACCGACAGCGGCGACAATGGCGGCCGCTTCCGCCTCGTCTGCGTCGTCGGGCAGCGTGATATCGACTTCGGACAGGAGTGACGGCTCGAGTGCGTCACACGCGTGCTCGTCCGTGGGCGCGTCGGCGTCGGTCGTCTCCGTCTGATTTTGTGATGCCATCGAACTCGCTTACAGCGGGATGTTGCCGTGTTTCTTGTCCGGGTTCGATTCGCGCTTGGTTTCGAGCATCTCGAGGTCTGCGATCAGGCGCGGTCGGGTTTCGGTGGGGACGATCACGTCGTCTAAGAAGCCCTTGTCCGTCGCGGTGTAGGGGTTGGCGAACTCCTCGCGGTACTCCTCGATGAGTTCGTCCCGCAAGGCGTCGGGGTCGTCGGCTTCGGCGAGTTCGTCGCGATAGAGAATGTTGACCGCACCCTGTGGCCCCATCACCGCGATTTCGGCGGTCGGCCAGGCGTAGTTGACGTCTGCACCGAGATTCTTCGATGCCATGACGCAGTAGGCGCCGCCGTAGGCTTTGCGCGTGATAACCGTCAGGAGTGGAACGGTCGCCTCGGCGTACGCATAGAGCAGTTTCGCGCCGTGGCGGATGATCCCGCGGTGTTCCTGGTCCGTCCCAGGCATGTAGCCAGGGACGTCGACGAAGGTGACGATAGGGATGTTAAACGAGTCACAGAAGCGTATGAATCTCGAGCCCTTCATCGAGGAGTCGACGGTGAGCGTGCCCGCGTTCACGCGGGGCTGGTTCGCGACGATGCCGACCGACCGGCCATCGAGGCGGCCGAAGCCGACGACGAGTTCCTTCGCGAAGTTGTCCGCGACTTCGAAGAAGGAGCCTTCGTCGACCACGCTGTCGACCACATCGATCATATCGTAGGGTTTCTGCGGACTCGAGGGGACGATGGATTTGAGGTCCTCGTCACGTCGGTCGGGGTCGTCCCACGGCTCGACGCGCGGTGGGTCCTCGACGTTGTTCTGCGGGAGATACGAGAGGAGGCGCTTCATATCGTCGAGTGCCTGCTCTTCGCTTTCGCAGGCGAACTGGGCGACGCCGGTCTTTCCAGAATGCGTCATCGCACCGCCGAGTTCCTCGTGCGTCACGTCCTCGCCGGTGACGGTCTTGGTGACGCCGGGGCCGGTGATGTACATGTGACTCGTGTCTTTGACCATGAAGATGAAGTCGGTAATCGACGGCGAGTAGACGGCCCCGCCGGCACACGGCCCCATAATCCCCGAAATCTGTGGGATGACGCCACTGGCTTCCTGATTCCGGTTGAAGATTTCAGTGAAGCCGGCGAGGGACTTGACGCCTTCCTGAATACGCGCACCAGCGGAGTCGTTGAGTCCGATCACGGGCGCGCCGACCTCCATGGCCATATCCATGACCTTGCAGATCTTTTCGGCGAACACTTCGCCGAGCGAGCCACCGAAGACGGTGAAGTCGTGTGCGAAGACGAACGTCGTCCGTCCGTTGACCTCACCGTAGCCCGTGACGACGCCGTCGCCCGGGATCTTCTGTTCTTCCATCCCGAACTGGCTCGTCTGGTGAGTTCGGAGCTGGTCGAATTCCGTGAAGGTGCCCTCATCGAGGAAGTACTCGATCCGCTCGCGGGCAGTCATCTTCCCCTTGTCGTGTTGTTTGTCGATTCGTTCCTCGCCACCACCCAGGCGAGCCTCCTCGCGGCGCTCCTCGAGGTCGTCGATGCGGTCTTCCATCGTCACGTCTGGAACACCCCAGTCGGTTGCATACCGCGTTGTGTGAGCACCAACTGGAAAAGGATTCCGTAACACTATCACGACCTTTCTCCAATCTAGTAACAGGTATAGGACATATTTAGAAAAGTTATATAGTCTTGCTATTTAAAGTGACACACCATGGCACGAGAAACATGGGCAACACGTACAGGTTTCATCCTCGCCGCGGTCGGGAGTGCGGTGGGGCTTGGCAATATCTGGCGATTCCCGTTCGTTACCAGTGAGGGGGGTGGGGCAGCGTTCCTCCTTGTCTACCTACTTTTCATTGCGCTCGTCGGGTTCCCAGCAATCCTCGTCGAGTTCGTTATCGGCCGACGAACCAATCTGAATCCGGTGGGTGCACTTCGTGAACTCGGTGGTGATACATGGAAATACGTCGGGTACATTTTCTTCGTCACCGGTTTCGTCATCCTCTCGTACTACAGTGTCGTTGCAGGCTGGTTCGTTCGCTACTTCGTGATGGGAATCACACAGGGGTACGATGACGCCGTCGGACAGTACGAAGCGGAAGCGGCTGAAGCGGATGTGTTAGCCGCAGATCTACTGTTCGGCGCGGTTTCGACTGGTCTTGATTCAATGCTGTTCCATGCGCTGTTCATGGCAGTGACGGTCGGTATCGTTGCACTCGGCGTCCAGAAAGGGATCGAACTCGCGGTCAAAGTCATGGTCCCTGCGTTGATTATCTTGCTCGTTGGCCTCGCAATCTGGGCTGCAACACTCCCCGGTGCGATGGAGGGCTACCAGTACTACCTCGAGCCAGACTTCGGTGAAATCGCCGCGAACTGGACGACGCTGCTTCCTGCCGCCGCTGGACAGGCGTTCTTTACGCTCTCGCTCGGGATGGGTGTGATGATCGTCTACGCCTCCTACATCGGCGAAGACCGGAATCTGGCCAAAGACGGCGGCATCATCATCGGCTTCGACACCGCAATCGCGCTGCTGGTCGGTCTCGTTGTCTTCCCAATCCTGCTCACCGCGACACCTGACCCCGATGGTGAACTCCTGTTCGCCTCGCCAATCGGTGCAATCTTCACCGCCGTCGCCGACGCCATGACCGAAGTGCCCGACATTCTCGGCTTGCTCTTCTTCGGCGTCGTCTCCGTTGCAGCACTCTCGAGTGCGATCAGTATTCTCGAGTTCATCGTTGCGTATCTGATGGACGAACACGATCTCGAGCGAAAGACCGCAGCGGTTGGCGCTGGCGGCGCACTGTTCCTGCTCGGCGTCCCAGTGACGTACGATCTGGTGTTCCTCGAGTTGTTCGACTACTTCGCAGATTCCGTTCTGCTCGTCCTCGGTGCACTGGTGCTCGTCATCTTCGTCGGCTGGGTGATTCCGGATACTGCACTCGACGAAGTTTCCAAGGGTGTCGGCTCGCTCGGTTCGGCTGGAGCCGTCTGGATCTGGTCCGTCCGTATCCCGCTGCTGATCGTGCTGGCTGTCACGCTGGCTCTCGGTATCATCGACTACGTGAACTTCCTGACCGGTGACTTCGCAGACTGGCTCGGCGCCAACCTGTAGAGTAGCCGACGACTACAGTCCGTTTTTTGCGCATTGCTCTTCGAGAATAGCATCGCCCCTCCGTTCGGTTACAATCGACTCGAGACGAGAACGGAGCGATTACACCGATTCGTACGGCCCTAACCGCGTTCCATCGAGGAGATACGCCTCACCGCCCGCGAGCCCATCGGGCAAAAACGGCGAGAGAAACGACTGTTCTGCGAGATTGACCCACGTTCCACCCACAAGGTCGTTAAACGCCGGCAGGACCACCAGTCGCGGCGGTTCCGCACTCGAGTCCGTGAGCCACGAAACGTCCTCGTAGCTGCCATGCTCGCGAAACGGCGTCGGATCGACGCGCCCGCGAAGCCACGCGCGTTCGACGCGACTCCCGCCGACTTCGTCCTCGAGTCGCACGCAAGGGTGTTCGTGGCCGAGACAGAGCACGTCACACTCGAGCACGTCGGCTGCGGGCCAGGTGTGGCCGTGACAGACGCCGACGCCGTCGAGAGCGATGCCGTCGCCGGAGACGACGCTGACACTCGCGCTGGGAGCACCAGCTACCGCATCACCGTCGGCTCCGAACCACGTCTCGAGATTGCCATCGTGGTTCCCCTTGATGACTGTGACGTCAATAGTCGATGGAAGCGACTCGAGTACCACCTCGAGTTCGCCGCGTTCGGCTCCGCCGGGGTCGCCAATCGAGTGCATCAGATCGCCGAGGACAACGAGTCGGTCGGCTGCGGTTTGCTCGCAGAGTGAGAGCAGTCGCTCTCGGCGGTCGGAGGCCTTACTTGGAACGTCGACGCCGCGTTCGTATCGCAGTCCGGCCTCGTAGCCGGCGTGGTAGTCCGCGACGAGCAGCGCGCGCTCGCCGTCAACTGTGGCGGTCGCGGCTGGCTCGCCGGGCACGGGTTCGACGCGGACGCGACGCCCTCGAGTCATCGTCGGCGATTAGATCGGCTTCAGCGAGTCGTCGTTCGGTTCGTAACACTGTCCGCCCATGAGCGCGTCCTGAATGGCGTCTTCGACCTCGTCCTCGGAGACGCCGATGTCGCTCGCGACGGTCTCGACGAGTTCCGAGCGGTCGGCACCGTCGCCGTCGTCCAGGTCGCCCATGGTGTCGATGACGTAGTCCTGTAGGTCGACGTCTTCGGCGGGCTCGTCTGCCTCGTCCGCAGCTACTGGCTCATCTGCCTCGTCGTCGGCTGTGTCGTCCTCGTCTCCCGACGCCTCGGCAGGCTCGCTGTCAGCGTCCGATTCATCGGAGTCGCTGGACTCTGCGGTCTCGAGGCCGGATTCCGGCGGTGCACCGATGTCGTCAGTGTCAGTCGCGGGTTCGTCGTCCGCAACAACGTCTGCCGGCTCACTCTCGTCGACAGCGTCAGCCGACTCATCCTCGGTGTCCATATCGACTTCAACGTCAATACCAGCCTCGCCGGGTTCTTGGACCTCTGAGCCGGTCGTAAACTCCGCGCCGAACTGTTCCTCGAGTTGCTCGCGCTCGTCGTCGTCCATCTCGTACATGCCGGTGTCTTCGGCGTCGAAGTTCTCGAGGTCGTTGTCGCTGCTGTCCACTTCGGCGTCTGCGGCGTCGTCAGAGTCGGCTGCAGCGTCCGTTTCGTCGAACGTTGTCGTCGTCTCCGCTGCCGACTCGTCTTCGGCCTCGGCATCAGCTGCAGTATCGGTGTCCGTCTCGGTCGGCTCGGACTCGAGTGAGGATTTGGACTCAGTCTCGGTCGGCTCGGACTCGACCTCAATCTCAGTTTCCGCTTCGGCAGCAGTCGCAGTCTCAGACTCGGCACTCGCTTCCGAGTCAGCCGCCTCTGCGGATTCGTCGACATCGACATCGACGGATTCTGTACTCGAGTCGGGCGTTCCTGTCGCCGTTCCCGCTGCCGACGAGGCGTCGAGAGCGTCAGTCACAACAGCATCGTCTTCGTCCGAGACTGCAGCAGTCGGAGTCGATACTGTCGATTCGGCTGGTATTGCCGTCTCGAGCGCCTCGAGATCGAGACTCGAGAGCGCCGAAAGCGACTCGAACGTCGCGTCGTCGGAGCCGGGTGCTGGCTGATCCGGTTGGGCGTCGAACGACCCGACCTGATCGCGCTCGCCGGCGACGACTGCGACGGCCTCCTCCGCGCAGTCGCGCAGGGCGGCGAGATACGCAGGGGTCGTTCCATAGCCGTCCTGTGCGAGTGGAATTCCCGCCGCGAGGCCAGGTTCGATATCAGCCTCGAGCAAGGCATCGGTCAACTCGTCGCCGCTTGCGTCAACGTCGGCTGCAGCGGCGTAGGTTCCGATCCGCTCGAGCGTCTGCTCGGCCGCGCTGACGACCCAGCGGTCGCGGGTGTCGGCGTCGACCGTTGCGATGCTTTCGGGTCGGATCGACGTGTAGACGCGATCCGAATCATCGGGCTGGAACGTCCGGGCTTTGCCGGTGACCGCAACGAACGCGGGCGGCTCGAGGGACTCGAGCGTGGCGAGTGCGTCGGGCTGATACTGGCCTGCGTAGACGACGAACGCGCCCGTCGGGTCGACGATACGGGCGCGAAGCATCTCGTCGTTGACCGCCGTGATTTCGGTCAGCGTCCCGACGGCGAACAGGCGGTTGATTCGCGCGCCTGTCGGGGCGATGACGTAGTTTGGGGCACGCTCTTCGTCGCTTTCAGTGTGAGACACAGAGGCGTCGTCGTACTCCGTTGCAAAGAGCCGGTAGGCGACTTCGCGTCCCGGAATTACCTCATCCTCGTCGGTTGCGCTCATGCGTCCACCTCCTCGAGTTCGCCAGCAGTGTCATCGATCCCCTCGAGGAACGCACTCGCACGCGTCTCGGGGTCGTCGTCGCTCTCGGCGAAGGATTCGGCATCGAGATTCGCGCCGTACTCATCGACCGAGAGGTGCCCGCGGACACGGTACTCGCGGCCGACGATCTCCTCGCGGATCGTGTCGGCGACGACCTCCTGATCCATCGCCTCGCGGGCGGCCTCGAGCGCATCGTCCAAGGTGCCGCCGTAGACGTCTTCGGTGATTTCGTCGTCCAGCACGGCGGTGACGGTGCCGGTGCCGTCGTCAACGATTGCCTTAACGCGCAGGTCGTCGATGCCGTCAACGCTGCCGTGGGTTCGACACTGGCCTTTCTGGATGACGCGATAGCATTCGGGACAGCGCTGGATGAGCCCCGAGCCGTCGCGGACGGCGATGACGTTGCCGACGACTTCCACGTCGTAGACGCCGCCCGTGCGGACGGCCTCGCCGACAGCCATCGTCGTCGTATCTGCGCCGACGTCGATTTCGCGCTCGAGGGCGGAGACTGTCGAGAACTTCGAGACGTTGACTTCGGGAACGCCGCGGAACTCCTGGACGTAGGCGTTTTCGATGCGGACCGTCCCACCTTCTTCGATCTCCGGGGCAGGGTCCCAGTTCGTAAACGGCAGGCGGCCGCTCTCGTCGCCGAAGACGCCGCTCAGGATGTCCGTTTCGCCGTCGCGGCCATCGATTGTCCGGCGCTCGCACTCCACAACGGAGACTTCGACGGTTGCCGCGCGGTCGCCCGTCTCGAGGTCGGCGAGGTCGGCGTCGCCGCCGATTTCGTGGGGCACCTCGAGTCCGTCTTCATCGAACGAGATGGACGTGCTCTCGCCGAGGTTGAGTTCGGGTTCGCCGTCCCACTCGCGGACGTTCGCGTTGCCCGCGGTGATGGTATCGCCCGGCGAGAGACCGAAGTCTTCCCACGAGGTGTAATCGACGGTGCCGGTCTCGTCTGCGAGGCGGCCCTCGACGATGACGTGATCGTCGCCCTGGTAGCGGATCGAGCGCTTGCCAGCGGAGAGGACGACGCCCGTGACAGTCACGCTGCTGTCGTCGGGCGTGATGTCGGCGATGTCCTTGGCCGACGGCGCTCCGCCGCCGCCACTACTCCCGTCGCCGTACTTCCGGCGAAGGCTCTGCTTGGCTTCGTCGATTGGCACGCTGTACTCCACTAAGTTCTGCAGGTCGGCTATGACCTCCTCTTTGTCGACACCGAGGTCGGAGGCAAGATCCTCGGCATGATTCTCGAGTTCCATTCGTCCGTAATTGGCGTGGTGGATTTATAAGCGTTCCCGCGAGACGCGCCCTGTGAGCGGGTGATGAGTTACCGACCCGGCGCTCCCAGTCACCGGGAATGGTGGTCCCGTCTTAGGTCCCTGCAGGTCGATGTACTCGTATGGCCCTCGCTTCCGATTCGGACCACGAGCACCCGACGCAGTTCCCGCGCCCACCAACGCGGATTACCGATCAGGCGGATCGCTCGATCAGCATCGACACCCACGCCGACGACCCAGAGCCACTGGTCGCAATGTACGAACGCTTCGACGAGGAGTCACGCGCACAGGGACTCCCGCCACGCCAGGAGCCGCGAATCCGTGACTGGGTGAGCCTGCTGCTCGAGGACGGCTACAACGTCGTGGCTCGTCACGGCGACGACGTGGTCGGTCACGCGGCACTGGTTCCTCACGATGACACGTCGGAACTCGCGATTTTCGTCCATCCAGACTACCAGTCGGCGGGGATCGGTACGCACCTCATTCGCGGGCTCCTCGGGCACGGCCAGTCCCGCGGACTGACCCACGTCTGGCTCTCCGTGGCCCGCACGAACCGGATCGCGATGAATCTCTACCGATCCGCTGGCTTCGAGACGACGCTGCGCGAGCGCGGCGAGTACGAAATGGCCCGCTCGATCTGAGCGGATTCGAGTTCGAACTCGAGGGTCACCCCGTTTTACCACCGTGCACTGTGTGTTTTGCGTATGGACGCCGCTCACTCGAGAACCAGCCACCCGTTTCGCTTCGCGTACGATCCGGCGACGATTCGCGTCGGAACCACCTGCGTCGCCGACCTCGCAGACGAACTCGAGCGCCAGAACAGCGAGCGCGCGCTGGTCGTCTGTGGCTCGACGGTCGGGAACACGCCTGCCGTAATCGACCCCGTCCGCGAGGGCCTCGGCGACCGGCTCGCAGGCGTGTTCGACGAGACGACGCCCGAGAAACGGCTCGGAACGGCGTTCGACGGCCTCGATCGCCTCGAGTCAGGAGACGCCGATGCGCTCGTGAGCCTCGGCGGGGGTAGCAGTCTGGACGTCGCGAAGGTGATCAGCGTGCTCGCGGCGAGTGACCGCTCGCACGAAGACGTCGCCGCGGAGTTCGCCGAAACGGGAACGATCTCCGTGCCGGATGAGAATCACATCTCCATCATCGCGATTCCGACGACCCTCGCCGGAGCCGACCTCTCGCAGGGTGCTGGCGTGACGGCCGCACCGGACTCGAGTCCGGTCGATGCAGAACAGGGCGGCGGCATTAGCGATCCAGGGCTGATGCCCGATGCGGTGTTCTACGACCCGGAACTCGTCTCGACGACGCCGGACGGCGTGCTCGCGGGCTCGGCGATGAACGGCTTCGACAAGGGCCTCGAGACGCTCTATGCCGCGAACCGAACGCCGATTACCGACGCCACGGCCAGACACGGCCTCGAGAACTTCGCGGACGGACTCCGCGCCTTTGGCGACGGCACGCGCAATCTCGAGACATTCGAGGCGCTGCTCGAGGGCGTGCTCCTCGTCCAGTACGGGATCTCGCGACCGGGTGGAACGACGCTCTCGATTATCCATGCGTTCGGCCACGCACTCACGCGAACGGACGACGTACAACAGGGCGAAGCGCACGCAATCGTCGCGCCTCACGTCCTCGAGTACCTATTTGAGCAGGACGGCGTCGACGCCCGTGTGGGACTGCTCGCGAACGCGCTTGGGGTTGACAACGCAGTGGATCAGGGCGCTGCCGTCGTCGAAGCGGTGACGACGATCCGCGATGGCCTCGAGTTACCGTCACAACTGCGGGCTGTCGACGGCCCCCAGCCTGCGGAGTTCACCGCGGTCGCTGAGGACGTTCTCGCGGACCGATTCATGGAAAACGCGCCACCGGGCCTCGAGCCGACGGTCGCGGAGATCGAAGACGTACTCGAGGCGGCGTGGTGAGCGCACTGATCAGGACTCGACCCGTTCTGGTAGCTCGACCTCGACGCCACGACGTGCCGGCTCGAGGCCGCGATGAAACGGCGAGACGAGCCTGAGCAGCGAAATGACGATGATCGTCACGCCAGTCATACAGAGTGCCACGACGAGTGCCCCGGTGGCCGGCAGGAACTCGAGTGCGGAAATCCCGAGGCCGCCACTGAACAACGTAAAGAGCGTCAACCCGCCGATGTCTTTCTCCAGAAGGGACTTGACAATCGGTTCTCGGTAATACACGGCGTAGGCGTAGCCACACCAGAGCCCTGCTGCAGCGGCCAGCCAGGCGGTGGTCGCCTGTGGCCAGGCAAATCCGTCGCGACCGGTGACGAACCAGAGCGCAACGGGGAGCGTGACGAGGAGTGCAACGAGTTCACCCCGACGACCCGTCGGCGTCGTCCACTCACCCTCTTCGTCACGAACCCACTCGAGGAGGCCGGAGGCCATTGACATGTCTACAATAGCTGTCGATGATAGTCAACATTACTCTCAGTAGCTAACAGGTTTCGGCTGTCATTACTGGTTGCAGCTTCTGCGAAGCACCAGCAGGTGCCGCCGCAAGCACGGGCTATACGTCCCCGGAAGACCCCGTTTGAGACAAGATGCCTGCTGAAATGCGTGCCTTCCAGATCGAAGAGTACGGCGATCCGGACGTCTTCGAGGCGGCGACTGTCGACGTTCCAGAACCCGGCCCCGACGAGATCCGCGTCGAAGTCGTGGCCTCGAGCGTCAACCCGGTTGACTACAAGATTCGTCGCGGAGACATTCCAGATTTCACCCCCGAGTTCCCGGCGACGCTGCACTGTGACATTGCCGGCGTGGTCGATGCGGTCGGCGAGGATGTCGATGCGTTCGAGGCGGGCGACGAAGTCTACGGCATGCCCGGCGGCGCGGGTCGACAGGGCACACTCGCTGACTATGCTGTCGGCCACGCAGGTACGTTTGCACACGCCCCCGACTCGATTCCGCTCGCAGACAGCGCCGCGCTCCCAATCGTCGCACTCACCGCGTGGGAGATGCTCGCCGACAAAACGACGGTCGACATCGGCGACGAGGTACTGGTCTATGGCGCAAGCGGCGGCGTCGGCCACATCGGCGTCCAACTCGCCGACTGGTTCGGTGCGAACGTCACCGCGACCGCCTCGAGCGAGCAAAAGCGCGACCTCGCCACCGACCTCGGAGCCGATGCAACCGTCGACTACACCGACACCGCAGTCGAGGAATACGTCGCCGAACACGCCACCGGCGACGGCTTCGATACTGTCTTTGATCCTGTCGGCGACGGCCACCTCGAGACCGCGTTCGAGGCAGTCCGGCCGTTTGGGACCGTCGTGACGACTGAATCCAGCGCCGCGCAGGACCTCGATCTCGCGCCGATGCACGGCAACTCGCTTGAGTTAGGCGTCGTGCTCGTGATCCTCCCAGTACTGCTAGGTGACCGCCAGGAGCGCATCGGCGACGAACTCGAGACCATCGCAACGCTGGTCGACAAGGGTGCGCTCGAGCCCCACATCGACGGTCGGTACGCCTTCGAGGAGGTTGCAGACGCCCACAGTCACGCGGAAGAAGGTGATTTCGTCGGCAAGCTGTTGCTGGTCGCCGAGTGAGATACGGCGGCGTCAGCAATCGATTGGCGCCCCGTCTTCGGGCTCGCCGCCGTGTTCGTCGACGCGGTAGGTCGCTGTCTCGGAGACAAAGTAGTACGCCACTGCTTCGCCGTCGCCGTGGAACTCCTCGGTCACCAGCGACACATCGATGGCGTCCCCCTCATGCTCGAGAACAACAGTCTCTTGCTCGCTCCCACGACCATCGATTTCGAACGCCTCGAGGAACCCGTCACGAATTGCGTTGTACTCATCGAAATCGGCGTGGAGAGTTGTTTCCTCGCCGGAATCAACAACCTCAGAAAGCACCCGTCGAAACTCCGCAAGGTCGGCGAACGGTTCGCTGTCGGACGCTGGCGCGTCCGCTGGGGGATCAGACGATCCGGGTTGGAGCGTGATCTCGAGGATGTCCACGCCGGGAACTATCCAGTGTGACTCAACCTCGAGTTCGGTGTACTCGTGGTTGTATCGCTCACTCGAGACAACCGAGGCGTCGATCGATGGAGGATCCTCGTCGTCGAAGACGTTGCGCTCGAGGTACGAACCCTCACAGTCTTCGATTTCAGACGCAGAGCTGTCCGGCGATCTGGAGATTGTCGACAGACATCCAGCAAGCCCAGCGGCACACCCACATATCGCGACAAGGGCTGCTCGCCGCTTCATAGCTCGAGTCAGTTTGACCGGCGTATAGGTTTTCTGGACGGCGTCTGATACGGATTGCTGTACCGATTTCCCGGTGCAACCGCCGCCCGCGTCGCGGTTGCGCCGGAAATGACGGACAGTAAACCCTATGAGTGTCGAGTTAGCCTACGTTTCGAACCCGTCCTCGACGTACGACGGCCGTTCTGCGTACTCGATTGGGTCTCTCACGCCGACGTTCTGAAACGCCTGCAGGCGGAACGCGCAGGCATCGCAGGTGCCACAGGCTGGCTCGTTCTCGCGGTAACAGCTCCAGGTGTGTTCGTAGGGCACCTCGAGGTCGACCCCGTGTGCCGCGATGTCGGTCTTTGACCACTCGACGAACGGCGCTTCGATTGCGATGTCGGTTTCGGGTTTCGTCCCCACGTCGACGACGGACTCGAACGCCTCGAAGAAGGCGAGGCGGCAGTCAGGATAGCCTGAGAAGTCCTCGCTGTGTGCGCCGATGAAGACAGCCTCGCAGTCGTTGGCCTCGGCGTAGGAGACTGCCATCGAGAGCAGGTTCGCATTTCTGAACGGAACATACGAGGTGGGAATCTCGTCGCTCTCCAGATCCGCGTCCGCGACGGCTAACTCGTCGTCGGTCAGACTCGAGGCCCCGATTGCTGCGAGGTGGCCCGTTTCGATCTGCAGGAAGTCTGTGGCGTCGATTTCCTCAGCGAGTCGGCGCGCACACTCGAGTTCGCGATCCTCGGTTCGCTGGCCGTAGGACGTATGGAGGGCGTACACCTCGTACCCCCGCTCGCGGGCCTCGGAGGCGGCAGTGGCGCTGTCCATGCCGCCCGAGAGGAGAACAACGGCGCGCTTGTCTTGGGGTCGGTCAGCAGACGATTCACTGTCGTCGGTGGTGTCGGTGGTATCGGCTTCGGTGGTCATGGTCGGGTAGTCTGTAGTCGTGTCAGCAGTCTACGTTTCGGGCGCGTCGTTCCAGAGATCGACGTGCAGGCGCGGCGTGTAGCGAAAGCCGTACTCGAGGGCAAGCTCCGCGGTTCGATTGCGCGTCTCCGCGAGGCGTTCTCGGGTCGCGCCCTCGGGCATCAGGAGGACGTTCTGATCGGGAATGGCCACGTCAGCAGCGTCGCGGAGATCCGCGAGCAACTCGAGAATCTCGTCCATATCGGCCTCGTCTGTGACGACGAACTTCAACTGAAAGTTGTAGTGTTCGACGAGCGCGGCTAGTGCCTCGAGGTCGATTCGGTCGTCCTCGTGGCGTTGTGCCCACTCGCCCCCGCCCTTGCTCCCGTTCGCGCTCGCGCCCCCGCCGTCCGGATCGCGCGCCGGCGTCGGCGTGCTGCTCTTGAGTTTCGGGCTGATCGAGGCGAGATCGATCGGAGCGTCGCGATAGATCGTCCCGTTCGTCTCGACGGTCGTATGGTAGCCCCGGTCATCGAGGGCCTCGAGCAGGGCGACGCTCTCTTCGTGCAACAGCGGTTCGCCGCCGGTAAGGACGACGTGCTCGACGTCGTGGGACTCGATTTCGGCGATGATGTCCTCGAGTTCCAGCCAGGCGTGGGTTGGCTCCCAGGAGGTGTGATAGGAGTCACAGAACCAACAGCGGAGGTTACAGCCGCTCGTGCGGACGAACACGGACGGGACGCCAGCGAGCGTTCCCTCGCCTTGCAGAGAGGCAAACAGTTCGTTGATAGGGAGTGCGGGGCCGTCGATATCGGCTGTCGCTGTATCTTCCATATCGACATCGACGGAATCGGAAACCGGCATTCAGAACCGACTGCCTCCACAGAGTTCGCTCGTTTCGGTAACCTGTACTGCAACGTCGGTGACTGTCTTGGGCAGCGCGTCCTCGAGTTTTCGCTCGAGGACGACGCTCATCACCTCGGCGGTTGGTGGCTGCTCGAGGACGATGAGGCTGTCTGCGTCGCCGGCCGCCTCGAACGCCTCGATCAGCGGATCACCGGCCTCGAGTAGGAACATGTGATCCCACTCGTCGATTACTGCAGTAATATCGCCTTTGTCGGCGATCCATCCCTCTGCGGTGAGTTCGCCCGTGAGCGCGACGGTGACCTCGTAGTTGTGGCCGTGGGGTCGCGAGCACTTGCCGTCGTGATGCAACAGTCGATGCCCTGCACTGATTCGGATTGGCCGGTCTCGCCCAATATGGAGGACGCGTTCGGTGCCGATGACCTGCGTGTCGGTCGCCTCTGCATCTGTGGCATGGCCGACGGGGCCCAACGAGTTAGACATACCTTGGTATTCTCGAGAGAATACTTAAGGATGATCGTTACTGGCGGACAATCAGTAGGCGATGTGCTGTGCTGGCGAGCAGACGACGTGCTGCCCGTATCAGTTCAGACGCGTTTCGCCAGAAATCAGACGCTCGAACGGCTGATTCGCTCGCGAACACCTTGCGAACGAGCCAATCCGCTATCGCTGCCAGTCCACTTCCGACTGCGACCTCGAAATGCCGTTGTGGCCCCACCCACATCGACCTGCAACTGCAACCGTCCCCCATCCCACACCAGAACGTTCGTGAGTTGTGTTTCTGTCAGTTACTCCCCAAGTTGATCCTGGATCTGATTCTTTGCCTCGGTGCGGCGTTTCTGTGAGAACGCCGGGCGCTCCGAAGAGAAGTCGACCTCGAGTTCGTCGACCGTTCGGCGGTAGATGTTCGTTCGTCGCCCCTTCTCTGAGAGCTGTCGCCCCTCACAGGTCAACAAGCCCGCATCGACCAGTTCCTCGATACGGCGATAGCAGGTCGCGATGGGGATTTCGATATCCTCACTCAGCGCTTGCGCTGATTTTGGCGTGCCTGCTGCACAGAGGATTTCGGCACTGTATTTGTTCCCGAGTGCCGAGAGAACCGCGGGTGAATTTCGGTCTGTCTGTTTCGTCCGGTGCGAAGACATAAGTGAACAATATCTAATTACACGAATTGAATCTTATGGTTATAGCGAGTGTTGTTTTATACGTACTCCCTCTCGAGGCGAGATTACGAATTGACGAGCCAGAGATGTTGCCAGGCTGTCGTGTGTGCCAACGTAGACCTCTCTCGAGGTAATTTTTGTTTTTGTTCCCTCCGCCTTTGGGCATTATACAAGCACGAAAACACGCTATTAGCCATCCGGTCGACTGGTTGTTTCACCGGACAGACTATCAAATCACGAGAATTGTATATATACTCACACGTCGACTAGTATACTGGGTGTTACCATGAACACAGTAACCACTACATCTGATGCTGAGCAGATCCAGACTGAGTGGCGAACGCTCGCCATTGCCGGCGGTTTGATCGCGATTGCTGGCCTGCTTGCGCTCGTCGCGCCGTTTGCGACCGGCATCGCGCTTACATACGTCCTTGGGGCGCTGTTGGTCGTCGGCGGGATCATCCACGCCGGTCACGCTTTCACGGTCGGCGACTGGACCGGACGGTTCTGGCAACTCGCGCTCGCGGTCGTCTCGGTCATCGCAGGAATCATCCTGCTCGTGAACCCCATGGTTGGACTCGTGAGTCTGACGCTGCTGGTCATCGCATACTTGGTCGTTGATGGCGCGGCCGAACTCTGGATGAGTATCCGCATGTCCGGTGAATCTGGTCGTGGCTGGATCGCCGCAAGCGGCGTCGTCTCGCTCGTCTTGGCGGCGTTCCTCTGGGCAGGCTTCCCCGTCGACGCAACGTGGCTCATCGGCGCTGTCGTCGGTGTCGCGCTGCTCATGACCGGGTTCTCGATGATCGCGGTCGCCTACAGCGGGCGCCGCATCGACGAAGACGATGTGACGCCACCCGCAGCCGAACCGCGACGTGCCTAATCTCTTTTATTTTCATAGTGCGTTTCAAGAGTCACCACCGCGCTCCGCAACCGCGTCAAACTCCCCACCAAGCGCTGCGGCCGTCGTGGCCCGCTCGAGAACGTGTGCTGGATCGATCGTCACGTCCGCGCCCAACTCCGCGATGTCTGCCCGTCGCTCGCGGGCGACGAGCGCAATAAGACGGACAGTCGAGTCAAGTCGCCGAGCAGCGAGGACAGTGTAGGGCGTCTCCTCGGCGTCAGTCGCAACGACGATTGCGGTGAGGTCAGTCGGTGTTGCCTGCTCAAGCACTTTGTCGTCGGTCGGATCACCAACTGTCACGTCGATGTCGTCGGCCTCGAGTTGGGTTGCCCACCCCTCATCGGTTGTGACGACGGTGAGAGCACCCTGCCTCGAGAGCGAGGAGATGAGTTGGTTTCCGGGTGTGGACGTGCCGATCAGGAGGAACTGCTCGCCATTTGTCGGGCGCTCGGCGTTCGTGGCTCGAGCACCGGCGCGCGTGAAGTACGATTGTAGAGAGGGGCCGATAAGCGAGCCAGCAATCGCAGCGACGCTTGCGGGGCCGAGTAACACAAGCGAGATGGCAAACAGCCGTCCGGCGTCGGTGCTTGCGTGGATATCGCCGTAGCCGACAGTGCTCGCCGTAACGAGCGTGAAATACAGGCCGTCGATAAGCGAGTCGACGCCCTCGAAATCGGCTCTGAGGACGTACGAGCCGATGGTTCCATAGCAGACGACGCTGCCGACTGCAAGCACCGCACCGATCTGTGACTCCGTCAGCGTAATCGAGCGCGTAAACGGCGTTTCGGAACGCCAGCGAACGAGTAATGCGGTGACGACGAGAGAGAGCACAACGAGTGGAATCGACAGGAGCCGCGTTTGGACGATGCCGTGTGTCGCCGCGAGAACGACCAAAACGATTGCAGCAAGATACGCAACCCGAAAGCCACGGCGCATTCCCCAACTGGCTCCGAGAAGCGCAAAGCCGACGAGCACACCGCTGAATCCGGTCGCGGTTGCGAGTGTCGGTGTGTGAAAGCCAGTCTCGAACGTGGGGTCTGTACTCATCGCTGCGAGCCCCGTCGCAATGGAGACGAACGCAACGGCGGTGACGAGGACCACGGCGAGGTGGACAATTCGGCTGCGCTGGCCGGAGACGTGAGCCATACTCGAGCAACCACGTCGATGATAAAGAAAGCAGAGTGGCAATCTCCGTAGATACCGTTTTGAGGGCCACTCCCTAACTCCCGGCTATGAATGTCGCGGTCGTCACCGTCGGAGACGAACTACTAGCCGGGCGAACCACGGACACGAACGCCACCTGGCTCTGTGAGCGCCTCGCCGACCGTGGGGCGACAGTCGAACGCGTCACAACCGTCCCGGATCGTATCGCAGATATCGCACGTGTCGTCAACGAGTACCGCGCTGAGTACGATGCCGTCATCGTCACCGGCGGCCTCGGGCCAACTCACGACGATGTGACTATGGAAGGCATCGCCGCCGCGCTCGGGCGCTCACTCGAGGAGCACGAGGATGCACTTGCCTGGCTCGAGGAGGACGGTTACTCGCGTGCAGCGTTGACTGAGGGCACAGCGCACCTCCCGGAAGGCGCGCGAGCCCTTCACAACGAGGCTGGCGTCGCACCGGGAGCAGCACTCGAGGGCGTGTATGTTCTTCCTGGTGTCCCGACGGAGATGCGGGCGATGTTCGAGTCGATCAAATCGGAGTTTTCAGGGACCCCCACGCATGTCGTAGAAGTCGTGGCTGACGAACCCGAAAGTGCGTTACTCGACCGCCTTGAAGAGGTACGGGAGCGATTCGACGTCTCTGTCGGGAGCTATCCTGGCGAGTCCGTTCGACTCACAGTTGAAAGCACCGATGAGGAGACAGCCGAGGCTGCAGCCTCGTGGCTTCGCGAGCACGTTGAGACGCGATAGCGCGGTCTGCTATCCTACCGATAGAGGTACGCGAGCCAGACGAACGTCACGATGAGAGCCAGTGCCAGCGTCCCCCAGCCGGCAATATCCATTGGCAGTGTCGTCTCGAGTACGGCGTGTGTCAGTGCGGTCATACTCGGCGGTCCGTTCTGGGACCTCTTAATGGTTCATACTGCCGGCCAAAACGAGTCACAGCGTTTCGATCGAATGGGTGGTCGAAACGCTGTACTGATTGTTGGCCGGTCGTATCTGAAAACTGGCCGAACCGACGACACACCGAGGCACCTTTTTGCGTGCTGTCCGTGATTTCGGTATGGACGTGGGCGTCGTCGTCAACCCAATTGCAGGTATGGGCGGCCGGGTCGGCCTGAAAGGCACCGACGGCAAACTCGAGGAGGCACGCGAACGCGGCGCAGAGCCACGCGCACCGGCTCGAGCCCGAGAAGCACTCGAGTCACTCGCTCGACACGCACCCGAGTGTACGCTCTACACTGTCGCCGGTATGATGGGCGAGGATGTTGCTCGAGCCGCTGGATTTGACCCACAGATCATCACCACTGGCGATGGAGCGACTGACACAGCACCGATGGACGAAGATGGAGCAGAACTGGAGACGTCCGCTGAGGACACGCAAAACGCCGTCCGCGCGTTTCTCGAGCAGGGCGTCGATCTCGTACTGTTCGTCGGCGGCGACGGCACGGCAGTCGACGTTGCAGACGTCCTCGAGACGCTCGAGGGAGCCGAGACGGGAATCGATGACAGCGATCGAACGCCGATGCTCGGTGTACCCGCAGGCGTCAAAATCTATTCATCCGTCTTCGCTGTCACGCCCGCCGACGCAGGGCGGGTCGCCGCGGAGTTCGAGCGCGTCGAGTTTCGCGAGGTCAACGACATCGACGAAGACGCCTATCGCGAGGGAACCGTTCGAAGTGAGCTTCGAGCAATCGTTCCCGTCCCTGTCGCCCCCGCACTGCAATCGAGCAAACAGCTTGCAAGCGGGAGCGTCGACTCCCTCGCAGCCGGATTCGCCCGTGAGATCGAATCGGATCGCATCTACATCTTCGGTCCCGGCAGCACCGTCGGCGCAATCGAAACCGAACTCGAGATCGACCCATCGCCCCTCGGTATCGACGTCTGGTACGACGGCGATCTGCTTGCTCGCGACGCAGCAGAAGCCGATATCCTCGAGGCCCTCGCAGAACGGGACGCCGACGTCACAATCGTCGTCTCGCCAATCGGCGGGCAGGGATTCATTTTCGGTCGTGGGAACCACCAGCTTTCGCCAGCCGTCCTCGAGCACGCAGATGAGATCGAGGTCGTCGCGTCGGAGGCGAAACTCGACGGTATCGACGCGTTGCACGTTGATACGGACGACAAATCGATTGACGAGGACCTTTGCGGCTGGATTCGCGTCCGAACGGGGCGATTTACGACGCGTCTTATTCAGGTCGTCTAGAATTATCATCTCCGAAGCGATACTCGAGCAGTTTCGCCCGGTTTGACGCGAGAATCACGTCACGAGTGGCTGCGGCCGTCGCTATTGTCGAATTATATAAGGTCTGCTGGAATTGTGGGGAATCACCCAAGCATATAACGACGGCACTGTGATATAATGGCAATATAGTCAAGATTAAGGTTGAGTGTTGCATACGAAGGTGTATGGAAACCCGGAAAGTGCAGCGTCTCGGCCCATCGACACTCGCGATGACGCTTCCCGCGGAGTGGGCGTCCGAGCACAATGTCGAGAAAGGCGACGAGGTCTCGCTGCGAACCAGTGGCAAGGGAACGCTGACGGTGATGCCCGAATCTGCAAGTTCTGAAGAAACTGAGGCGATTATCCACGCTGACGATCTCAATGCCGACGCCGTCGAGCGAGCAATCGTCGCCCAGTACGTCCTTGGCCGCCGCGTCATCCGTATCGAACGCGAAGAGGGCGCGCTCTCGTCCGATCACATCAACGCCGTCTACCAGGCAGAAACCCAACTCATGGGACTTGGCGTGATCGAAGAAACGCCCGAAAGCATCTCTATTCGCTGCTCGGTCGACCCTGAGGACTTCACCCTCGACAACCTGCTCGAGCGCCTCGAGCGAACCGGCCAGACGATGCGTGGTGAGGGGATCAAAGCCCTTGCACACGGCAATCCCGACCTCGCACAGCGAGCGCTCAACCGCGAGCGCCAAGCCAACAAAATCTTCGTGTTGCTCTTGCGGCTGATCTTTACGGCCTACCAGAACCCGAATCTCGCACGTGCCGTCGATCTCGACAGTGGCTTCCCATTGATCGGCTACCGATCCATCGCGAAGAACCTCGAGTTGACGGCGGACAACGGTGAGGATATTGCAGAGATCGTTATCGAAGCCGAAGATCACGATATCGACGTCGACAGTTCCGTGATGCGCGACATTCGTGAGATGAACGATCTCGTCGATGAGATTACAACCATCTCGGTCGAAGCAGCCGTCGAACGCGATTACGACAAATCGAATCGCGTCCGCGAACTGTTTCACGAAATCTCCGACCGCGAAGACGAAATCCTCGACGGACTTCCCGAGATGCCGAACAAGGACCTGCTTCGCGTTCGAGAGGTCCTCGTCAGCCTCGAGCAGACTGCACAGTACGCGATGCGAAACGCCGAAATTGCGGCGAACCTGGCACTAAACGAAGAGTCAGATCATACAACGATCAAATAATCGCCGACTCGACTCGAGGAGCAAAGCGACTACCCTGATCGGTTCGATTCTCGAGAATAAGTGCGTTTAAGAGACCCCACTCACAATCTCGGGGTATGGCTACCGAATCGAACTCGACGACGGACAAAGGGCTCGGCGTCGCACTCGCCTGTGCGGCAGTCGTTGCGGTCGGGGCAGTGTTGATGATCACTGGCGCACCGGATATCGAAGCCGCATGGGGCTTCGCCGCGGCAATGATCTTTAGCGCAATCGCAATCGTCGCGATCCATCTCTGGGGCTAAGGGCCTGTCCGCTGTTCTCGCGGCACACGTGGTCACGCAATACTGTTAAGACCGACGAGTGCGTACGTTTTGGTACGGACGATGACTGACTATTCCGACGAAGAGAAGCGGATCCTCTCGCACCTCCGTGAGAGTGCTGCCCGGGGAGAACAGTACTTTCGGGCGAAAAACATCGCCGCAGCGATCGGACTCTCGTCGAAACAGGTTGGCGCACGACTACCCCACTTGGCAGAAAAATCAGAGGATGTTGACATCGAAAAGTGGGGTCGCGCCCGCTCGACGACGTGGAAAGTGACTGTCAGTTAACCCCGGACCGCCACGTTTGCGTTTCGATCGGCGTTTCTCGCGTACTATTCACTATCGTATTCTATAGTTTCTCGAGAAAGGGTCCGTCTCGAGTCGTCACGGTCCACGGCCTTTTTACCCCAGAATCTCCGAGGTAGCCCCATGACTGTACGGGTCGATCGTTCGTTCGAGTTGTCGGCGTCACCCGAGCGCGTCTGGGAGTTCATTTCTGACCCGGAGAATCGCGCTCGAGCGATCAGCGTTGTCCAAGACTATCGTGTCACCGACCCAGCTGGTCGACAGGTCACCTGGGATGTGGAACTGCCAATCCCGCTTGTCCGTCGGACGGTCAGCGTCGAAACCGAAGATGTAACGCGAAATGAGCCGGAATACGTCAAATTCGTCGGGAAGGCGAAGGTCATGCAGGTGACCGGCGAACACACCATCGTCCCCACTGAAACCGGGACTCGAGTCGAGAATCACTTCGTCGTGGATGGGAAGCTTCCGGGCGTCGAAAAGTACTTCAAACGCAATCTGGACGGCGAACTCGAGAATCTCCAGCGCGCACTCGAGCGAGCCGTCCAGACGACGTAGATAGCATGACCCCACCAGCGATACCAGCACCAGATGCGACGCTGACGCTTGGAGCGGCCCAACTGCAGATCGACCCGGGTGCAGTGACAGCCAACCTCGAGCGCGCACTCGAGGCAATCGAACAGGCCGCAAGCCGTGGCGTGGACCTGATTGCGCTGCCGGAACTCTTTACGGTCGGCTACTTCGCGTTCGACCAGTACGACGCAAGCGCCGAACCACTCGAGGGCGAGACGCTGACGCGCCTGCAAAATGCGGCCGACGAACACAACGTGGCCGTCCTCGCGGGCACCGTCGTCGAGGACCTTGCGGCGACTGAGGGCGTTCCAACGCCAGCCGAGACGGGACTCGCGAACACCGCCGTTCTTTTCGATTCCGCTGGAAAGCGCCAACTTGTCTATCGGAAACACCACCTCTTTGGGTACGACTCGGCCGAATCGGACCTCCTCGTCCCCGGCGAGCGCCTCGAGACGGCGACAATTGGCGGCCTCACAGTAGGCGTGACGACTTGCTACGACCTGCGGTTTCCGGAACTCTATCGGCGGCTGGTCGATGCCGGCGTCGAACTCATTCTCGTGCCGAGCGCGTGGCCCTACCCGCGTATTGAGCACTGGGAGACGCTCTCGAGAGCGCGTGCAATCGAAAACCAATGCTACGTGGCGACGATTAACGGCGCGGGAACGTTTCCGACCGACAGCGGCGAGACGACGCTGCTCGGACGCTCGAGTGTTATTGATCCCTGGGGCGTGACGCTAGCCTCGAGTGGTGACGACCCTGCACTGGTCACCGCAGAGATCGATCGTGAGACGGTGACAGCCGTTCGTGAGGAGTTTCCGGCGCTTCGGGACCGGCGATTCTAAGCGCTGGACCGCTGGGTTCACTCCGACCGACTGTACTGCCAGCAATACCATCAGGCGACCGCTGACTTTTTAGTCGGGTAGCGTCTGTGTATAGACGCCGGTTCAGGCGCTTTTCACGTCTCGCCGGCAACAAAGCGCGTCTCCGGGCCACCGAACGCTCGTCCCCGGGAACGAGTGTTCAGCCACGTCCGCATCCACTCCGCCACTCACCTCGGCCTCGTCCACCCCTTTCGTATTACGCTTTCTCGCCCAGTGGCACAAGTGTCGACACCCGTGCGTTTTCTTTGATCTCGAGGCCACCATCGGGAACGGTCAGTGGCACCAGCGGAAGGTGCGAGCCGACCTGTACCGACGGATGGGAGCCACCGCGCGCAAGGAGTTCGTTTCGCGGCTGGAGCAACAGCGCCATCTCGGGGTCCGTCAGAAACTCGTTGTGCTGGATAACGTACTGGCCGCCCTCGAGTGACCACCAGCCGAACTCGTCGTCGGGGTTACGGAGTTCAGTGTCGACCGGCGCTAAGTCGGCGTCTGCGAGTTCGTCGCCGCCGAAATCGAGTCGGCCGGGTGCGGTGACTTCGTAGATCGCACTCGCCGTCAGGTCGATACCGTGCTCGTGAACCTGCGTTGGTTCGTAGATCAGGTTATCGACGACGTCAGCGATTGGATTCCGATCTGCATTCGTTGGGGGATCATCAGCAGACATTTGCGATAGCTGACGGGTTCGACCGACAAAAAAGTGGCTTCGACATGTCTCGTCCCGCAGTTCTATACTGTCCCCGTTGAAGATATCCGTATGGTCGAGGTACTCAGCGACGAGATCACTCGCTTCGTGCGCACAGTTGGCCCGGATACTGACGAGACGCTCGAGGAGATGGACGCCTACGCAGAACGGGAAGGGTTCCCTCACGTTGGCCCTGAAGTCGGCGGCGTCCTTCGATTGCTCGCCCGACTCAGTAACGCCGAGCGCGTCTTCGAGTTCGGCTCTGGCTACGGCTACTCGGCGTACTGGTTCGCAGGCGCGCTCCCCGATGACGGCGAGATTGTCCTCACCGAAGTCGACGAAGACGAACTCGAGATGGCTCGTGAGTACATGGCCGAGGGTGGCTACGACGACATCGCGCAGTACGAACTCGGGGACGCACTCGAGGCGATTGAACGCTACGACGGCCCCTTTGAGACGGTGTTAATCGACCACCAGAAGCACCGCTACGTCGAGGCGTTCGACGCGGTTCGCGAGAAAGTCCCCGTCGGGGGCGTGATCGTCGCGGACAACGCAATCACCGCCGGTCCACTCGAGTTTGACAAACTACTCGCACTTGCGGAGGGTGACGAGACAGTCGCTGCTGACGCAAACAAACATACGCGCGGTATTGCGGACTATCTCGAGCGTGTTACGACTGATCCAGCGTTTGAGACGGTCGTGCTACCATTGGGAGAAGGAATCGCCGTGAGTTACCGCGTCGAGTAATCCGAGGTCTCACCCTCGAGCACCTGTTCTTCGGCCGCATGCGCGCTCGAGGCACCGTATTCTCGGAACCCGAGGAAAGTGGTCGAACCACAGGCCGTCAAAAACGTCGCCCAAGTGATTGCCGTCAGCGAGGCAACGAGAACGCTACTCGAGCCTGGAACGGCACTCGCGATTGCCTCGAGGCCGATAGCGTGGAGTCCAGAGACGGCGAGGAAGGCGATCCAGAACGCAAACGAGAGGTTCGCAAGCGTCCGGCGGCTAACCCGATTCGCGTAGCGGGCGAGACAGTACACAGCGATGACGGCAAGCGCGGTCGCTGTTACTGTGTGTCCAAGTGAAAGCACCTCGGCGCTGCCAGTCGCGATGCCGGCAACGGCGAAACAGGCGAACGAGGCGGCGAGCAGAAGTCGATCCGAACGGACGTTAGACTGGATCACGGCGGTCACTGCCTTGGCGAGAGGTGTCTCCGGGTGACTATATAGCTGTTGGTGGCATCGAATCCCGCCGCTACTCGCCGTTCAGGAGACTTGTCTCTCAGTGCTCCTGCTCAGTTGCTGGTAGGGTAAACGACACTGACGTTTGTTCGCCGGGTTCGGACTCAATCCAGATGTCGCCACCGTGGCGTTCGATGATCCGCTTACAGACTGCGAGTCCGATCCCCGTTCCATCGTGTGTCTCCCGACTATGCAGTCGCTGGAATACCTCGAAGACGCGCTCGGTCGCATTCGCTTTGATTCCGATCCCGTGATCCGTAACCGTCAATTCCCAGTACGACCCGTCGCGCTCGCTCGAGATCTCGATATCTGGGGCCTCGTCACCGCTGTATTCGATCGCGTTCGACAGCAGATTCTGAAAGACTTGGCGCAGTTGCGAGGCGTCTCCGCGCACTGTTGGCAGCGAGTTTGTCGTCACCACAGCGTCGGATTCAGCGATACGCAACTGCAGATCCTCGTGGACGTTCGAAACGACTGTCTCGAGGTCAACCGGCTCGAGCGGGTCACCCTGGGTTTCGACGCGCGAGTAGGTGAGCAAGCCGTCGATCATGTTTCGCATCCGATCTGCGCCATCAGTTGCATACTCCAGAAACTCCTGGCCATCGTCATCGAGGTCGTCACCGTAGCGTTGTTCGATCAAGCGGAGGTAACTCGAGACCATCCGTAACGGCTCCTGTAAGTCGTGGCTGGCGGCGTAGGCGAACTGTTCTAAGCGTTCGTTCGACGCCTCGAGCTGTCGTTCATACACTTTCCGTTCAGTTACGTCGCGAAAGTACACCGAAAGGCCGGTTTCGGAGGGGTACACGTTAAACTCGAGCCAGGCGTCTGTCGTCCCATCGTAGGATTCGAAACTGACACGCTCCTGTGAGTTCATTGCGTCGTGAAACTGCTGACGGATGCGGTCCGTTTCTCCCTCTTCGGCTGTATCCGCAGCGTAGATCTCTTCAAGTCGACGGCCACGCAACTCGCCGGGCGCGTATTGCAGCAACGCTGCAGCTCGGTCATTGACGTGGGTGAACCGATAGTCTTCATCGAGCGCGAAGAACGCATCCGAGATACGCCCCAGAATCTCGCTCAGTTCGGTCTCGAGTTCGCTCTTGCGGCGCTCGAGTTGGCGCTGCTGAGTCTTGAGCTCTGTAATGTCTTCACCGACGGTGATGACGCGCTCGACGGTCCCGTCAGCGTCAAAGACCGGCGCGGCGTTGACGATGAACCACGTGCGCGTGCCGTCTGCACCCACTCCCTCGAGTTCGACATCGACAACCGGCTCACCGCGATCCCACGCGCGAGCCGCTGGCGTTCGCTCGAGTGGCAGCGGGTTTCCGTCAGCATCGTACAGTGTCAGCGTCTCGTCCGCGTCGACCGCCTGCTGCGTGGGAAAACCGGGAAGCTCCATAGCGTGTCGGTTCGCCTGGACGGTCTCACCATCACCATTCATGACCGCGATTGCGACTGGCGCCGTCTGCAGAAGCTTCTCCATCTGGACGTGCTCGCGCTCGAGTTGGCGTTCGTTTTCGATGCGGTTGAACGTCGCCTCGAGACTCGATGCGGCGATTTTAAGCAACGAGAGATCCCCGCGGTCGAACGCACCCGGCTGTTCCGAACCGGCGATGATGATGCCGTAGTCGCCGATTGGCAGGATGATCTCGCTTCTAATGGGCGTCTCGAGGTTGTAAACGTCCGGATCCGACCTGACATCGTCGTAGATTTCGGGGCTTCCAGTTTCGAAGACGCGCCAGGCGATTCCCTCCCCGCGTTCGAACGTCGGTGCCTCGTCGAACAGGCCGAGCCCCGGTTCCGAGATCGCAATCGGACACAGCGCCTGTGCAGTTTCCTCGTAGCGAAAGACGCCGTTTATCTCGAGGTCGAGAATCCCACGCAGACTGCGACAGGCCCGTTCGGCGGCATCTTTGTCTGACTCCGCCTGCAGCCAGTCGTTGACGGCTTCGTTGAGTCGACGTAACTGGTAGGACCGACGACGGCGATCGGTTACGTCGTAGTAGAGTTCGATCCGCCCACCGGCGTACGGTCCAGACTCGATCGGTTGGCTCCGATGCTCGAGCCAGCGTGTCTCCCGATTTTCGCCGGGGAGGATTCGACACTCGAACTGCTCCACGTAGCTGTTGTCGTCGTACGTTGCGATGACGGTGTCGCGAAACCGCGGGAAATCGGCGACCCGATCAGCGAGTGTTTCGGTGATCAAGGAACGTTTGTCCCGGCCGACCACGGCCTCCCGATTAAGCCCGAAGTAGCGTTCGGTAGCTTCGTTGATCCACGCGACATCGAACGCCGAATCTAACACGAACACGCCGACAGCGGCTTCCTCGAGCACGGAGGCGACGGTTGTATGTGTCTCATCCATCGGGGGGAATGGCTGATCGCCGGTGGCATCAGCTGTTTTTATCGGCTCGACAATCCCAATCAGGGACGGCGGCGTGCGGGAATCGTCGACCCCGAAGTGCTTCAACCGAAGGGTACAGGGAAGTCGTCGGCCGTCTGCGGTGTGAACGTCGATTGCTACCGTCTCAGTCTTGGTTTCGGCCTCAGCTGCCTGATTGGCGAGGAACTCGTCGAAACACTCACTCGAGCGGCCGTCACCGTCGCGGTGGTCGAAGACGGCACTGACCGGTTCGCCAAGCAGGCGGTCACGACTATTGTTGGTCAACTCGAGGAACGTTTCGTCGAGTCCGACCAGACGGCCGTCAGCGCTGAGCTGAACGACGCCGCCGTCGACCATCTCGACGAGTGCCCGGTAGCCCGCGAACCCACCGTGGTCGTCACCGACGGCCCAGAACGTCGAGTCAGTCGCCGCTGCTCGGTCGTCCATTACCGGGAGAACGGTGGTCCAAGGCATAAGTCCCGCGCTCGCTCTGGTGGACCGCCGCACGGACGAACGCGAACAGCGAACGGCCGGTGCTGATTCGATCAGGAGCCACGAGCACCCACCCGCATTACTGCGATCCAGTCCGCGCGACGTGAGGCTGTGGCATGAGCGCCTCGAGCGGCTGGGCATCGAGCCACTCGAGCAGCGCAACGAGTTGCTCGGTTGCAGCCTCGAACAGTCGCTCGCCGATTTCAGGGGTGGCCTCCGTCTGATCGCCAAAGACGCCGTTCTCGCTATTATCAATCGTATCGTAGAACGTCGTCGCGCCGTGGACGCGCTCAGCGTCGAAATCGAAGACGGCTCCGCCATCGCGGGCGTCCTCGAGGCGGTCCCCGTGAACGAGTTCGTTTGCGATGTGCATGATCATCGCCGTCTCCTTTGGACCGCCGTGGGGGCCAGGCGTCTCGAAGACCTCCTCGAGCACGTCGGGAATCGACTCGTCCCACATCCACTCGAGGGCGTAGGCCGTCTCGTCGTCGTGGAGTCGTTTGCCAACTTCGCGGAGGTGGGCGACGTTGCCCCCGTGGGCGTTGACGTAGACGATGCGGTCGATGCCGTGGTAGGTAAGATTCCGCGAGAAATTCTCGACGAAGTCGCGAAAGACCAGCGGATCGACCCACATCGTGCCGGGAAACTGCCGATGATGGGAGCTAACGCCGATTCGCAGCGGGGCCGTACAGAGCACGTCAGTCCGGTCCGTGGCCGCTCGAGCCAGTGCTTCGGCGATCAGGTGATCGGTCCCTTCGGGGAGATGCGGCCCGTGTTGTTCGGTCGAGCCGATGGGAACGACCGCGAGTGACTCGGTCTCGACGTATTCGGTCAGATCCGGCCAGGCCTGCTCAGGAAGGTACATATGGTGCACTCGGAGCGAACGCGCAAAACTTCGGTGGCTGATGTGACGTTCCTGCAGCAAGACCGCGGACTGTTAGCATCGAGGTGCGCCGAACCCGGCATTCGATGATAAACCTTAATACTTGCTGACGGCCGAGTTATTATATGGCAGTCGTAAGCGTCTCGATGCCCGATGAACTCCTCGAGCGACTCGACCAGTTCGCTGACGAACACGGCTACACCGGCCGCAGCGAGGTCGTCCGCGAAGCCTCGCGCAATCTGCTTGGCGAATTCGAGGACACCCGACTCGAGGAACGCGACCTCATGGGCCTCGTCACAATCTTGTTCGACTACGAGACCACGAGCGTCGAAGAGCGGATGATGCACCTACGCCACGAACACGAAGACCTCGTCGCCTCGAACTTCCACAGCCACGTCGGCGACCACTACTGCATGGAACTGTTCGTCCTCGAGGGCGAACTCGAGGATATCTCGACGTTCGTCGGGAAGATCCGTGCAACGCAGGATGCGCTGACGGTTGATTACTCCGTGATTCCGGTCGACGATTTCGACCCGATTTCACAGGAGCACTCCTAATCGACGAACTGTTATTTTCGAACCGGTCAGCGGCCTGCTGTGGCCAATTCGCTGTCGACAACGCGGCTGATCCCCTGTCGAAGTAAGACGAGAACCGCGAGCAGGCCGGCGATGAACACCGCAAACACCGGTGCGAGAAGGACACCGCCAACGCCGGCGACGAGAATGTAGATACTGCCCACGACCAGCCAGAGCGTCGTCAGCGAAAGCACACCGAACACGAGTGACGTTGCGAGCGCGAGTACCGACGTGTCGCCTGCACGCCGCCGATCCGTGTCGGTCACCAGCGACGAGACGAGTCGATAGCCGTGTGCCAGAACACCGAGGAGGACCCACAGCGCGAACACCCCCGGACCCCCGATGATCACGACGGGGACGAGAAGTTCGCCGAGTGCCCACCCAGCACGTCCGGACGGTTGCACGAGAAATACCAGCGCAATCCCAACGACCAGCAGCGCCAGTGCCGCCTCGAGGCCGTCGCGAGTGAGCGGAGCGGACAATCGATTCATACCCACATCATTTCTGACACCAGCAATAACCGTTCGGCTGGGTCGAGAGTCGTTTTACCTGCAGTATGGACCTCGAGATCATCTCTTGGTTGACAACACAGTATGGTCTCACACAGACGTGAACCGATAATAATTAAAACTATTTTGACCGGAATTTTCTCGATTGCTGTCGAAACCCGGTTGAACCAGTGGTTCTAAGGCTTTGTCACCTCTCAATTCATATATGGATTCGATCTCTGCCGTCGTTCTTGCGGGAGGAGAGGGATCGCGCCTCCGCCCGCTGACGCGCTATCGGCCGAAACCACTCTTACCGGCCGCTACGACGCCGATTATCGAGCACGTCTTCGATCAGTTGATCGAGGCGGGCGTGACGAATATCACCGTCGTCGTCGGCTACAAACGCCAGCGGGTACAGTCACACTTCGGGTCGACCTACCGCAACATCCCGCTGACGTACGTCACACAGGACAACCAGTTCGGCAGCGGCCACGCACTGCTGGCTGCAGACGGCACTGTTTCCGGGCCGATGCTCGTCGTCAACGGCGACCAGTTCGTCGAGAGTGCGATCATCAAAGACGTGCTCGAGGCCCACGACGACAGCAACGCCGCGGCGACACTCGGCGTGCTCAACCGGATGGATCTCGACCCCTACGGTGGCGTCGTCCTCGAGGACGAGACAGTCACCGCAGTCGTCGAGAACCCGGACGATGATCGCAGCTATCGGCTCAACGCAGGCGTCTACGTCTTCGAATCCGGGATTTTTGACGCGATTCGCGCCGCCGAGTCACGAGCGGGTGAGCAGTCACTGACCGATGGGATCGCCGAACTCCTCGAGCGCGGTGAATCTGTGTGTGGAACGGTCTCTGAGGGAGTCTGGGTCGATGCAACCTACCCGTGGGATCTGCTCGACGTCTCCTTTGAACTGCTCGAGAGCGGTGTCGTCGACGACAAACGGGACTCACCGATTGCCGAAACGGCGACGATTCACGACTCAGCTGTGATTCGCGAGCCGGTCGTCGTCGCACCTGACTGTGAGGTCGGTGCGGGTGCCGTCGTCGGTCCCTTCACCTGCCTTGGCGAAAACGCGACCGTCGGTTCGAACGCAGTCGTCGAGCGAAGCGTAATCGATGCGGATACGCGAATCGGCGCGAACGCGACGGTTGTCGACTGCGTGACCGGCATCGGCGTCACGGTCGGCAACGGGTCGGCAATCCCCGGCGGTCCTGGCGACGTTCGCGTCGGGAACCGCATCTTCGAAGGCGAGCGACTCGGCGCCTTGCTCAGTGATCGCGTCACGGACCGTGGCGGCAGTACGTACGTCCCTGGTGCCGTCATCGGACCTGACGTGAGCGTCGAAGCCGGCGCGACCGTCCGCGGAACCATCGCCGAAGACACCGAGGTTCGATCCTAATGTGTGGGATCATCGGCTACACTGGGTCGGAAAACGACGTCCTCGAGGTGCTCATGTCGGGCCTCTCGAACCTCGAGTATCGGGGTTATGACTCCGCTGGCGTCGCGATTGCCGATGACTCGCTCTCGGTTGAAAAACGCGAAGGCGAGGTCTCCGCACTCGAGGGGGCGCTGCCCGACGGCGGTATCGACGGACTCGCGGGCATCGGCCACACGCGCTGGAGTACGCACGGGCCACCCTCAGACAGAAACGCCCACCCACACACCGACTGTACGGGTCAGGTCGCCGTCGTCCACAACGGCATTATCGAGAACTATCAGACGCTGCGGACGAGGCTCGAGGATGAGGGCCATACCTTTGCGAGCGACACTGATACCGAGGTCGTCCCCCACCTGATCGAGGACGAACTCGCAGACGGAGCGAGCTCCGAACAGGCGTTTCGACACGCCATTTCCCGTATCGAGGGTAGTTACGCCGTCGCGGCCGTCTTTGGGGATTCAGACACGATCTATGCGGCTCGCCACGAGTCACCACTGGTGCTTGGCCTCAGCGATGATGGCCACTACCTGGGCAGCGACGTGCCCGCGTTTCTTGAGTACACGGATCAAGTCATCTACCTCGAGGACGGGCAGTTCGCTCGCATTTCGCCAGATGAAATCGTCATCACGGACAGCGAGGGAACTGTCGTCGAGATGCCAGTCGACACCGTCGCGTGGGACCCCGAAGATGCCGGGAAATCGGGCTACGACCACTACATGCTCAAGGAGATCAACGAACAGCCACTGGCGCTTCGTCAGTGTCTGCGCGAACGGGTCTCCGAACTCGAGCGGACGATTACGGTCGAGGAACTTGCAGACCTCGAGCGTCGTGGGCCGGTCCAGTTCGTCGCCTGTGGAACCTCCTATCACGCGGCGTTGTACGGTGCCCGGTTGCTTCGCGAGCAGGGCATCCCAGCGCAGTGTTTCCTCGCGAGTGAGTACGACGCGCGCTCGATTCCGATCACCGACGAAACGCTGGTCGTCGGCGTCACCCAGAGCGGCGAGACGGCGGATACGATGTCGGCGCTTCGCGGTGCGAACCGAACCGGCGCGACAACGCTTGCGCTGACGAACGTCGTCGGAAGTTCGGCCGCCCGCGAGTGTGATTACGTCATGTACATCCGCGCCGGCCCGGAGATCGGCGTCGCCGCGACCAAGACGTTCGCGAGCCAGCAAGCTGCCCTCGCGATGCTGTCCGGTGTCCTCTCAGACGACCACTCCCCGAACCTCATCAGACGGCTCCGGCGACTCCCCGATCAACTCCAGCAGGTGCTAGACGAGTCGAGCGCCCGCAAAATTGCGAGTAGGTACGTCGACGCCGATGCGTACTTCTTCATCGGGCGGGGCTACAACGCGCCGGTCGCACTCGAGGGCGCGCTCAAGATGAAAGAAATTACGTACAAACACGCGGAGGGCTTCGCCGCCGGTGAGTTGAAACACGGGCCGCTGGCGCTCGTGACCGAGGAGACACCCGTATTCGCGCTGATTTCGGGGCCGAACGCGGCGAAGACACTCGGCAACGTCAAGGAGGTCGAAGCCCGCGGCGCGCCAGTGATCGCCGTGACTGACCAACCGGACCTCGTCGAGCAGTACGCGACGCACGTTCTCGAGGTGCCAGACGCTGGACGCCGACTGACGCCGATTCTGGCAAACGTCCAGTTGCAGTTGCTTTCCTACTGGGTGGCCAACGAACTGGGCCGCTCAATCGACAAGCCGCGCAATCTGGCAAAGAGTGTGACCGTCGAGTGAGCGGGCTGGTGTAGCCGCGACTGCAATTGGGTGAGGAAGTGCACGAACCACCTGGTTCGAACCCTGTCGATCAGAAGATACTTGTCCACGTATTTGGGATATTCCGGGCATGCAAGCTGTCGTTCTTGCCGCCGGCGAGGGGACGCGTCTGCGGCCGCTCACCGAGGACAAGCCAAAAGGGATGGTCGAAGTCGATGAGGAGCCAATTCTCACGCACTGTTTCGACCAACTCGTCGACCTCGGCGCGACCGAACTCATCGTCGTCGTTGGCTACCTCAAAGAGCGGATTATCGACCACTACGGCGATGAATACCGTGACGTCCCCATCACCTACGCCCACCAGCGCGAACAGCAGGGCCTCGCCCACGCCCTGGTGACCGTCGAGGAGCACGTCGACGACGACTTCATGCTCATCCTCGGCGACAACATCTTCCAGGCCAATCTCGAGGATGTCGTGCGCCGCCAGCGCGAGGACCGCGCCGACGCCGCCTTCCTCGTCGAGGAGGTCCCCTGGGAGGAAGCCTCGAGATACGGCGTCTGCGATACGAACAAGTACGGCGAGATCACCGACGTCGTCGAGAAACCAGACGACCCGCCGTCGAACCTCGTGATGACCGGCTTCTATACGTTTACGCCCGCAATTTTCCACGCCTGTCACCTCGTCCAGCCATCCAATCGCGGCGAGTACGAGATCAGCGAAGCCATCGACCTGTTGATTCAGTCCGGCCGCACCATCGACGCCATCGGCCTCGAGGGCTGGCGAATCGACGTTGGCTACCCCGAAGACCGTGAGGAAGCCGAGACGCGGCTTCAGGATGGGGAGGCCGACCTCGAGCAGTCGTAACTAAGTCACACGCTACCAAGCGAACCTGACTGACACTCACTGGCACTCTATCCGGCGAGACAGTCTCGTATCCGAACGTTTTCGCCGACTGACTGCAAACGACGAGTCGTGTCTTCGCCCTCTCCCGAGCGACCAGATAGTCGCCGCAGTTGGCTGGTGGCCATCGTCGGCTCGATTGCGATGGTGTTTACGTTCGGAACGCCGCTTTCGTACGGCGTCTTCCACCAGCCATTCAGCGACGCGTTCGGGATTTCGCCGGTCGCAATGTCGACTGTCTTCTCAGTGATGCTGTTTGCCTTTTTTATTGGCTCTGGATTGATCGGTATCGCCTCGACACGACTCCCTGCTCGCGTCGTGCTTCTTGCATGCGCTGGCGCGACTGCCGCAATCGCGCCCGCACTCTACGTAACGGAGTCATATCTGGGCCTCGTCGCCGTCTTTGCCGTGCTCGGGCTGGCGCTCGGGACCGTCTTCGTTCTGCTCGCCTCTGTTGTTCCGCGCTGGTTTGACGAACGCCGCGGCGTTGCAACCGGCCTGATCTTCGTCGGAAATGGATTAGGCTTGACCGTCTTGCCACCGATCTGGCAAGCCGCAATCGAAACCGTCGGCGTCCGGCAGGGCTTTCTCGTCGTCATGGGCGTGACAGCCGCCGCGTTCGCCCTCGCCGGTCTCACCTGTCGCCGACCCCGGTGGGCCGACCAGACGACAGAGTCGTTCCGCGGCGTCCTCGAGTGGGTCCGCGGGTTAGCCGGCAGCCGAACCTTTCAGTTACTGTTCGTCGGCATGAGTCTCGCGTTTGCGTGGTATCAGTTGCTCGCCGCCTACGCGATCGATTACTTTGCGGCGCGAGGGATGACTGAAGCCGCCGCATCCGTCGCGTTCGGGCTCATCGGCGGCGTGAGCATCATCTCTCGAATCGGTGGCGGCTACGTCGCAGACGTCGTCGGCTCGAGGCGGGCGTTTCTGGCCTCGCTGGGCTGTGCAGCCGTCGGTGTCGTGTTATTGTTGGTGCCCGGCTGGGTGGCCCTCGGGGTTGCGATTATCGTTACTGGCCTCGGGTTAGGCGGAAGTGCAACGCTGTACATCCCAGTGTTGATGGAAATTTTCGACCCGAAGCGAGATACGGCGATCATCGGCATTTTCAACGTCGCTGGCGGCGTGGGTGCGCTGGCGATGCCGCCGCTTGGGACGGCGAGTGTCGCCTACACGGGTAGTTACACCGTTGCACTCGCACTGACCGTCGGCGTCGTTCTCACCGGCTTTTGGCTGATCGCGATGGGAACGCGTATCCGCTGATAGTAGATCGGCTACGGGCTCGAGAAGGAGCTATGCATTGTGCCTGATTGCCACAACGTTCAGGCCTAACAGTGACTACAGTCCACACTTCCCAAAGAATACTCGTGAGACCGACGTTCGCAGCATTCGCCACCCACAGTCGGACACAACCCCCAGCGGCCACCCATTTTTCATGGCGAAACCACGACTGTTATGACGTCGCGCTTCTTCAGTCACGCCAGCATGTGGCCACTCGGACACGCTGCGGTCGGCTATCTTCTGTATACGTTCGCGACACGGACGCGATTTGATAGCCCGCCCGCTGCCCTCCCGCTTTTTTCACTCCTGCTCGGGACGCAGTTTCCGGACCTCGTTGACAAGCCACTGGCGTGGTACGTCGGCGTCCTGCCAACCGGCCGAACGCTTGCCCACTCGCTGCTGTTTTTGATCCCGCTCTCGATCATCGTCCTCGCAGTTGCCCGTCGCTACGACCGGACCGAACTCGGCTTCGCGTTCGTCCTCGGCGCACTCTCACACGCGGTCGTCGACGTCATCCCTGCACTCTGGGGTGCTGCCGATCCGAACATGCTGCTCTGGCCGCTTCTCCCCGTCGAGACCTACGAGAGTGGGCCGCCCACCATTATCGGACTCTTCCTCGAGTCGCTGTCCGATCCGTACTTCCTCCTCGAGTTCGTCCTCGCCGCGCTCGCGCTCGCGGCGTGGCGACGCGATGGATACCCCGGCCTCGAGGTCGTTCGCTCGGCGGTTGGTCGGCTACTGCCGGGTCGGTCGGATGCTTGACCCAGGCGTGTTTTACACGGCGAAGGCCCTCAGCAAGCGGAGCGTAACTGACACCGACCGCTCGAGAGTACAACTCGTCGGCGAGTACAATATGTGTAGTTAAGTACGGCGACGGTCGTCTGTAGAGTAAGATGGTCTACTATGCGGGCGTCGACCTCGGCGCGACGAACGTGCGGGCCGCCGTCGCGGAAGACGACGGGACGACAATTGGTGTGAGTAAAAACGCCACACCGCGGGGGCCAACTGGCATCGATGTCACGGAAGGTGTGCTCCAGACAGTGCGAGAAGCTTGTATCGACGGCGACATCGATCCCGAAGCCGTCGAGTCGGCGGGAATCGGCTCGATTGGGCCGTTCGACCTCGCGGAAGGCGCGGTGGTCGACCCGGCGAACCTCCCCGACTCGATCGACCGAATCCCACTCACCGGCCCGATTGGCGAACTGATCGACAGCAACGAGGTCTACCTACACAACGACACGAACGCGGGTGTCATCGGCGAACGGTTCCACGCCGACCGCAACCCCGACGACATGGTCTACATCACCATCTCCTCGGGGATTGGTGCCGGTGTCTGCTGTGACGGCGAAATCTTAGACGGCTGGGACGGCAACGCCGGCGAAGTCGGCCACTGTGTCGTCGACCCCCGTGGCCGCCTCACCTGTGGCTGTGGCGTTGATGGCCACTGGGAAGCGTACTGCTCGGGCAATGGCATCCCCGACTATACCCGCCTGCTTGCCGAAGACGACCCGACGATTTCAACCTCGCTCCCGCTCGAGGACCCCGACTTCACGGCCAGAGACGTCTTCGAACTCGCAGGCGAGGACGAACTGGCAGACTACACAATCGAGCAACTCGCCCACTGGAACGCAATCGGCGTCGCCAACGTGATCCACTCGTTTGCCCCACTCGTCATCTCCTTTGGTGGAGCAGTTGCCCTCCATAACGAGCAGCTGGTCGTCGACCAAATCCGTGACCGAATCTCCAGAATGATCATGAGCAACGTCCCTGAAATCCGCGTGACGGATATGGGCGATGACGTCGTGCTCGAGGGCGCACTCGCGAGTGCAATGACCGAAGGCACTGGCGACCGACGACGATTCCAGAACTGACCCGCAAGTCGTCGGTACTGGCTCGGACTCGCGTGAGATGGCATTATGTGTCTCCGACGATGACTAATGCGTATGCGACGACGTGCCCTCCTTCGGACTGGTGGCGCGAGCCTGGTGATCGGGATGGCCGGGGCCGGGATACTCGCCGGAAGTCCGCGAATACGAGCGACCACGACGCAGGCAGACTACGAACCACTCGGTCGTGTTGAGATCGATAACGCGGCGGAAGCTGTCGTTGGCGACGATGGCGATATTGTCTACGTCGCGGCCACCACCGGCTTTGCGACCGTCGATATTAGCGATCCAGCAGACCCCGAGGTTCTCGCCGAAGAACGCGGCCTCGAGTTCGATGACCAGAGATTCAACGAGATTCTGGACGTGAAAGTCGACGGCAACCTGCTCGCTGTTGCTGGCCCGGCAAATCAGGCGAACGACTTCCTCTTTCATGGATTTGCAATATACGACGTGAGCGACCCTGCCGAGCCGGAACTGCTCGGCGAGCCGTACGAAACCGGCTACCACATCCACAACTGCTTTCTCGAGGATGAGACGCTCTACGTCGTCGGCAACGGCGAACTCGAGAACCCGCTCGTTGTGTTCGACCTTGGCGGTGACGAAATCGAAGAGATCAGCCGGTGGTCATTGGTCGAACAGGAACCCGACTGGCAGGATGTCAACTGGCTCGTGCGCTACCTCCACGACGTGTACGTCCACGACGACATTGCGTACCTCGCCCACTGGAACGCCGGAACCTACCTGCTCGATGTCAGCGACCCCAGCGAGCCGGAGTACATCTCTCACGTCTCAGAGACCACGCTCGAGGACGAACTGGCCGTCGAGGACGACAACGAGGCACAGATGGGGCTGCCCGGCAACGATCACTATTCGGCAGTTGATGACACCGGCGACCTGCTCGGCGTCGGCCGCGAAGCCTGGGCGACGGGGCAAGGCGACACCGATACTGATCGACCGGGCGGGATCGACCTCTACGACGTCAGTGATCCCGCCGATCCCGTCCATCGGGCGACGATTGACGCACCTCGAGCGCTTAACGAACGTTACAACGGCGGGCTCTGGACGACGGCACACAATTTTGAACTCCGGGACAACGAACTCTACGCCTCGTGGTATCAGGGCGGCGTGACAATTCACAACGTGAGCGATCCGAGCGACCCCGAGGAAATCGCCTCGTGGCACGACCCCGAAGCCGCGGGCTTCTGGACCGCTCGAGTCGCCGAGCCCGGTGAAACGTTCGTCGCGAGCAGCACCGAACTCATCCCGAACGCGCCGACCGAGGGCGCACTCTATACGTTCCCAATCGAGGCCGGCGAACAGGCCGACCAGCCCTCACTCACCGATCCCGACGACCTCGAATTCGACGTGGAAGCGCCAGATGGCGACGACAACGGCGGGAGCGACGACGCCGACGACCAGTCAAACGAGACGCCAACCGATGCCAACGGGGGCGACAACTCGAGCACTGAGGCGGACGACAGTTCCGATTCCGTCCCCGGGTTTACTATCGGGGTCGGCGCTGCGGGTGGACTCGCTGCACTCGAGGCGCTTCGGCGGCGCAACGACCGCGGAGAGTAACTGGAGCGAGCGCTCGAGGGCGAAATGATATGATCGCGCTCGCGTTTCGGATCCTCGAGTAGTGAATCACTGATCGCAGGGCCGAACAATGATATGCCCGGCACGCCGAGTGACAACCAACCAAACGGGATCCCAATGACGAGTCACTACGATCACGAGCAGGTCCAGGAGTTTTGGCAGTACGTCTGGGAGCGCGACGAGGTCTATCACCTCGAGGATGACGCCGTGGATCCGACCTACGTTCTCGGGATGTTTCCCTACACGTCGGGCACGTTGCATATGGGACACGTCCGAAACTACGCGATTACGGATGCCTACGCCCGCTATCGTCGAATGCAAGGCGACGACGTGTTGCATCCGATGGGATGGGACGCGTTCGGCCTCCCAGCCGAAAACGCCGCCTACGAGCGCGCGAGCGATCCGAACTCGTGGACACAGGCCTGTATCCGACGAATGCGCGAGGAACTCGAGACGATGGGGTTTGGCTACGACTGGTCGCGAGAGATCACGACCTGTGAGCCCGACTACTACCAGTGGAATCAGTGGCTGTTCAAGCGATTTTACGAGGCCGGACTCGTCGAGTACGAGGCTGCGTCGGTCAACTGGTGTCCGGACTGTGAGACCGTCCTCGCGGACGCACAGGTAGATGAACGCGAGTCCGCAGACGGCAGCCACGACGGCGAACGCGTCTGCTGGCGCTGTGAAACGCCCGTCACCTGGCGCGAACTCGATCAGTGGTTCTTCACGATCACCGACTACGCCGAAGAACTGGTCGACGGACTCGAGGACCTCGAGGGCTGGCCCGATGGCGTCCGCGAAATTCAGCGCAACTGGATCGGCCGCCAGGAAGGGACGCGGATCACGTTCGAAGTCGCCGGTGATGAGACGGAGACCACCGCCGTCGACGTATTCAGCACTCGCCCGGACACCATCTACGGCGCAACGTATCTCGCGGTCTCACCCGGCCACGTTCTCGCGCGTGACCTCGCCGAGACGGACGAGAGCGTTGCAGCGTACGTCGATACCGTCCGCGAGCAAGACCCCGGAGACGTTGGCCTCTCGGGTGTCGAAACCGACGCGACGGCAACCCACCCACTAACCGGCGAGGAACTCCCAGTGTACGTCGCAGGCTACGTCCTCGAGGATGTCGGCACCGGCGCGGTGATGGGCGTTCCTGCACACAACGAACGCGATCACGCCTTCGCCGCCGAGCACGACCTGCCAATTGCGGGCGTTGTCGCGCCGACAACGGGCGCGAGCGATGTCGACCTCGAGTCCGCGGCCTACACCGGCGAGGGCATTCTCGAGGACAGCGGCGAGTACTCCGGACTCGAGAGCGAGACGGCTCGCGAGCGACTGCTCGAGGAGCATGATGCGCTCGAGGAAGACGTGACCTACCGACTGCGCGATTGGCTCATTTCTCGGCAACGCTACTGGGGGACGCCGATTCCGGTCGTCCACTGCGAGGACTGCGGGCACGTCCTCGTTCCCGACGACGAGTTGCCCGTCGAACTGCCGGAGTTCGTCCGAACCACAGGAAACCCGCTCGCAGAACACGACTCGTTCCGCGAAACTGAGTGTCCCGAGTGTGGCGGCCCGGCCCGCCGAGAGACGGATACGATGGACACCTTCGTCGACTCGTCGTGGTACTACCTGCGATTCCTCTCGCCCGACTACGACGACGGCCCGTTCGACCCCGAAAAGGCAGCGGAGTGGATGCCCATCGATGTCTACGTCGGCGGCGACGAACACGCTATCCTCCATCTGCTGTACATCCGCTTTTTCGCCCGCGCACTCTCCGATCTCGGCCTGCTCGAGTGTCGCGAGCCGGTCCAAGAGCTCATCAGTCAGGGGACGGTGCTGTACGACGGCGAAAAAATGTCGAGTTCGAAAGGCAACGTCGTCGCGCCACAGGAGTACGGCGCGGAGACGACCCGGCTGTTCGTGCTCTCGGCAGCCCACCCCGAACAGGACTTCGAGTGGACCGCAAACAACGTTCGCGGGGCCTACGACCTCCAGCAGGACCTGTACGGAATGGCGACCGCGTTCGTCGAGGAGGGCAACACTCGTCTCGAGCGCCAACCACACGACGAGTACATCGCTGACGAAATTGACCGGACGATCATCGCCGTTACGGACGAGTACGAGCGCTTTCGGTTCCACCGCGCAGCAACCGAGATTCGAGAACTCGCCCAACTGCTTCGCCGCTATCGAGCCTACGCCCAGCCTCACGACGAGACCTATCGCCGCGGGCTGTTGACTCTCGCCGCACTGATCTCACCGATGGCCCCGCACCTCGGCGAGGAGTGCTGGAACAAGCTTCGCGGCGACGGACTGGTCGTCGAAGCCGACTGGCCCGAGCCCGAAACCGACATCGAAGATTCCCGCCTCGAGCGTCGACTGGTCGAACGAACGCTTGCAGACGTTCGCGATATTGTCGAGGTGGCTTCCATCGACGAACCCGAACAGATCGACCTGGTCGTCGCACCGACGTGGACGTATCGCGCCGCGACGCTCCAGGCGGTCGCCGAACGTGACGATACGACGGATGCAGATGACCTCGAGTCAGTTGCCGAGCGCGTGTCCGAGCAACTCGAGGCAGACGTCTCGAGTGACCAACTCGCTTCGTTCCTCGAGCAACGAGCAACGGCTCGCGGCCACGGTACTGTCGAGGTCCTCGAGCCCGAACGTGAGCGACTGGTCCTCGAGCGGGCGGCCTGGCTCGTAACCGACGAGTTCAACGCCGACGTGACGATTCGGCGGGCGGGTGAGGTCGACGCACTCGATGAGGGCGAACTGAACGCTCGACCCGGCAAACCAGCGATTCGGATCGAATAGCGCGGCTACCGTCAGTCGTTGCCAACGTCGAAACCCCCTTTTTGTGGGCGTTCCTACGGCAGGTAAGACGGTATGTCGACAGTGACCGTTAGCGCAGGCGCACGCCTCCACGTTGGCTTTCAGAACCTCTCGCTGGCCCGGCAGCGCCTCTACGGCGGCGTCGGTGTTGGCCTCGCAGAGCCACGCGTGACTGTGGTGGGCGAGCCCGCCGAAACCGTTGACTGCGACGATTCGTTGGGTCAAAAGTACGCCACGCGAGCCTGCGATATTCTCGAGGTGCCCGGCGTATCGCTCACGATCGAAGAGCGCCTGCCGCGTCACGTCGGCCTCGGTAGCGGCACGCAACTCGCGTTGTCGGTCTTTGCGGCCACTGCAGCAGCCTATGACCTCGAGATCGACGTTCGCGAGCACGCACCAGCGATGGGGCGGGGCGGGCGAAGCGGGATCGGCCTCGCGACGTTCGAGGACGGCGGCTTCGTGGTCGATGCGGGCCATCCAACGGCCCGATTCACGACGCGCCCACCCGCAGAGGGCGACTGGACAGTTCCGCCGGTTGTTGCCCGCCACGACCTCCCTGACGACTGGCGATTTCTGGTCGTCGTCCCCGACGTTGCTCCCGGACGAAGCGGCGAGAGCGAAGACGAAAGTATGCGTGCCGTCGTCGAACGCGCAGACCCCGCTGTCGCCGACGAACTCGCCGGCGTCGTCACCCGGAAACTGCTCCCCGCCGCCGCGGCAGGCCGACTCGAGGCCTTCGGGGAAGCGATCGCCGAAATCGGCCGCAAGAACGGCGCGTGGTACGCGGATGCCCAAGGTGGCGTTTTCCGCCCGCCCGCGGGCGAACTCGTCGAAGCACTCGAGGACTGTCCCGTGCTGTCTGGCATTGGCCAGTCCTCGTGGGGGCCGGTCGTCTACGGCGTAACTGACCGCGAACACGGCGATGAGGCTCTCGGTGCAGCGGAGGACGCACTGACGGAGCGTGGACTCGAGGGCGAAGTGTTTCTCTCGCAGGCTGCGACGAGCGGGGCGACGATCCGCGCTGAGGACGCGTAGTTCCTCGTCGGATCACGAACACCTATACCGCATGCCACCCACGGACGGGTATGGAGCGGATGCCGCTTGGCGTCTCACGACTCGACCGACTCATTGGGGGCGGGGCCCCGACCGGCAGCGTCGTCCTGGCCGCGGGCGACTCCGGGGCGGGGGCGCGCGAATTCTGCTATACGAGCGCCGTCATGAACGGCCTTGCAATCCAAGAAGCCGACCAGTTTGACCTCCATTACGGCGACCTTGAGTCGGGAACGACGCTTCCCGAGGCGGTTCATTATGTGTCCTTTACCGATGACCAGCGAGCGGTTGGGACGGAGATGTCGTTCGTAATGAATAATGACCTCGTCACCGACGGCATGGAAACCGTCGAATTCATCGAACTCGCCGAGGAATACTTCCAGTTAACTCCGGTGCCAACGGAGTGGTACGCCGAACGGACGGCCGACATTACGTCACTAGGCTCACAAACGAAGCGCGACGGTATTCTCGAGGCCTTCGCAGAGTATCTCTCGGCGGAGGCCGCGGGAAGCCTCGTCGTCGTCGACTCCGTGACTGATCTGGTCGCAACAGCGGACGACCGCTTCGACTGGGCGGACCTGACCGTCCTCCTGAAGGGGCTCGCTCGCGCGTCCCGTCGCTGGGGCAGCGTCATCTTGTTACTGGTCAACTCAGAGGTGCTCGAGTCGACCGAACTCGGCCGACTCAAAGAAGCGAGCGACGGCACGTTGCTCTTCGAGTGGGAAAGTGGCGGTTCAGAACGCGCACGCACCCTCGTCGTCGAACAGTTCCGAGGCGTGCTCTCGCGACTCGAGGGCGAAGACATCGTTCGCTTCGAGACCGAAATCGGCGACGCTGGTTTCGACATCAGTAACGTTCGAAAAATACGCTAATCCGAACCGGCACGGGCTTAGCGGTGCTATTACTGTCAATTGACCCAGGCAACAACCCTTATACACCGACCCCCAGTAACTATGATAGATGGCGAGCGAGGACGACGATGGGGGTGTCTCGTTCGCGCTACCGGCCGATGTCGACGACTGGGTGGCAACTGCGGCCGAACGGCGCGATGAATCGCGCGAAGACGTCTGTCGTCGCGTGGTAACTGCAGCCCATGCTATCGCGACCGACGATGACGAGCCACAGCCAGTCGATCAAGACGACCTCGAGGCACTCGAGGACCAGTTCGAAACCGACCTCGAGAGCCAACACGAGGAGTTCCTCGAGTTACTCGAAGACGTTCGCTCGCGCGTTATTCAGGTCAAACGCGAAACGGACGCAAAAGCGTCCGCAGAACACGACCACGACACCTACGAGTCAGACCTCGAGTCACTGCAATCTGACCTGTCTGCTCTCGAGGAGCACGTCGGCGCCGGCTTTGAAAACTTCGAGGACGTCCTCGATTACCTCTTTGACCAGACCGACGACCTTGAGAAGCGCTCGACGGTGCTTGCAACGGCCGTCGTCGATCTCCGTGATCGGTGGAATACGTTTGCTGACCGTGAGCGCCGTCGCGCCGCTGCCGAGCGCTTGCAGTTGGCCGCAAACCAGCTGGGAATCCGTACCGCGGCCTGTGCAGACTGCGATGCAAGCATCGATATCGCGTTACTCACGGCCCCCGAATGTCCCCACTGCGAGAGCACGTTCGCCGATGTCGCCGAGCGCACCTCGTTTTTCGGCTCGCATACGCTCGAGACCGGCGAGCCACCCGCACTCGAGGGGCGGGCCGAACGCGAAACACAACCGACCAACGAGGATGTTTTTGAAGCGGTCGAAGCTGAGGCAGCGTCCACCGACCAATCGGAACCGAACACGTCGTTTGACGCCACTGACAAGCGATGACTGACGACAGCGAGTTCCCAGCTGATGACGAGTGCGATGACAGTGCATCCACAGAGAGAGACAGCATTCACACAGACGCGAACGAAGACGACTCACAAGCGACAGATCCGGCTCCCTTTAGCGACCACGTCAATGCTCTCCCAACTGATGACGTTGAGCCGACAGCGCGTAGCTCGTCCAAGGACGAATCGTCTGAGTCTGACTCGAGCGTGACAGCTACTGATGATCTTCCGCGCGTCCACAGCGAGCAAGCGGAATCGACACGCGAAACCCAGTCATCCGGTCGCGACCGGCAGGGACCCCTGAGCGACATCGCCTCGAGTGTTGACGAGCGAGCGGACGACGCTGCTGGCGACGGCGACGCGTTCGACGACCTGTTCGAACGCGAAAAGATCGGTGAAATCGATAGCGAACAACTCTGGGACCGCCTCGAGAACGACCAGCCACTCGACTCATTTCTCGAGGATGACCGCGAGATTCGCGACATCGACAAACACAGCTACTGCCACCAGTGTCCACACTTCGCCGAGCCGCCTGCACTCGAGTGTCAACACGACGGGACCGACATTCTGGCAGTCACCGCACTCGAGTCGTTCCGCGTGGCGGACTGTCCGGTCGTCCTCGAGAACGAAGCACTCGAGCGAGAGCGCTGACCCGTCACACGCCGATAGGAGCGAGGGTGTTTTTGCACTCGATTGCGTATCGCCAGTCATGCAGTTTTGCGATGATTGCGGTTCGATGATGAAAGCCGACGGCGACCAGATGGTCTGTACGAGCGACGACTGTGGCGCCTCGAGCGATCGGGATCGCGATCTTGAAGACGAGTTCGTCTCGACGGAATCGCAGACGGACGACGAAATCATCGAGTCTGATGAGAACGCGAACTTCGAGGGGAAACCGAAGGCGACCGATGTGATCTGTGATGAGTGTGGGAATCAGGAAGCCTGGTACACCCTCAAACAGACCGCCTCAGCGGATGAGCCGCCGACGCGCTTTTTCAAGTGCACCGAGTGCGGAAAGCGCTGGCGGGGCTATAACTGAGTTACAGTTCGTTTTTGAGATAGACGCCGACAATCGCCCCAAAGATGCTACAACCGACTATGTAGAACACCCCGAGCAGCACTGCGAGTATCAATACTGTGGCAATCACCCCTGGGGCGCCAAGGAAAAAAATGAGCGCGAGCATCCCGAAAAACGTGATCGGAACGAGCATAATCAGCCCGGCGAACAGGCCGACCCAGAACCCATCCGTGAGGTCGCCACCCTCGAGATAGCCGGCGATTGCGCCCCCAAGCAGCGGTGAGCCGGGGATAAACGAGAGTACGATGCCAGCGCCGCCACCCGCTGCGGCGTTCATCAGCGTGCTTCCGTGGTCCGGCGGCTCCTCGTAGGAATCGACCGGTGGCGGTGTATTCGCCGAATCAGCAGACATAGGTCCCGATTCCGACCCGACCGGCAAAAGTCTTCCTCACAAACACGATCCGTCGGCGACAGCGGGACACAACGTTCACAACGACGCGGACGAACGTCCAACTGAATGCCCGATGGGCCACGGCTGCCGGGCGTTGACCACGCAGACGACGAGGACCGCATCATCTGTCACGTTGACGCCGACTGCTTCTACGCCTCGTGTGAGCGACTGCGCGAGCCCGAACTCCGAGACGACCCCGTCGTCGTCGGCATGGGCTACGAACCCGGCGAGACTGTCGGCGCAGTCGCCACCGCCAGCTACGAGGCCCGCGAGTTCGGCGTCGAAAGCGCCCAGGCAATCTCGAGCGCGCTCGAGCGACTGCCTCGCCGCGCCGCGCTCTCCCCGGCTGCCGACGATCACGACCCAGACCTCACGCGCGAGGAGACTGGCTATTACCGTCCGGTCGATATGGACTTCTACGAGTCCGTCGCCGATGACGTCCGCTCGATTCTTCACGACTGTGCCGATATCGTCCGCGGGGTCAGCATCGACGAGGCCTATCTCGACGTCACCGAGCGCACCGCCTGGGAGGTCGCCGACGGCTTCGCTCGCCATATCAAAGATCGCATCCGCCGTGAAGTCGGCGTGACCGTCAGCGTCGGCGTCGCACCCACCATGAGCGCCGCCAAAATCGCCAGCGACTTCGACAAGCCGGACGGCCTCACCGTCGTTCGTCCCGGCACCGTCCGGGAGTTTCTGGCCCCACTCGAGGTCGACCTGCTCCACGGTGTCGGCCCCGTAACTGCCCGCGAACTTCGGGAGATGGGCCTCGAGACGGCCGGCGACGTAGCAGCGACCGATCCCGAGCCGCTGATCGAGCGCTTCGGCGAGCGCGGCCGGGAGCTGTACGACCGCGCCCGCGGTGACGACGAGCGGCGCGTCGAACCCAAAGGCGATCCCAAGAGCTTCTCGCGCGAGTCTGCGTTCGCGGAGCCTGTTTCCGAGCCCGAGCCGAAGTACGACCAGATCGAAACACTCGCCGAAGCCGTTGCCGACCGTGCAACCCGCGAGGGCGCGCTGTACCGAACTGTCGGCGTCAAAGCCGTCCTGCCGCCGTTCGAGGTCAACACTCGCGAACAATCCCTTCCCGGCCCCGTCGACGACCCCGAACTGGTCGAGCGCATCGCTCGAGAGCTATTCGTCGAGTTCGAAACCGAGGCCGTCCGAAAGCTTGGCGTCCGCATCGCCAACCTCGAGTTCTCTGCAGCCGATCAGGCCAGCCTCGACGGGTGGGACGACGCAGTCTCGGAGGCGGACGCTGATGACTCTACGGAGGCAGTTGGCGATGCTGGCACTCTCGAGGGACCTGACAGGCCTGCAACTGATGGGACTACGACTGATGGTGCCGATCCTGACGACGAAACAGACGCTGTTTCGGACGACTCGAGACCCATGACAGACGGCCAATCGTCATTGACCGACTTTTCCCGCGAATGAGAGGAGTCTGAACATGTGTGACGGATCGGCCACCACTCGGCGGGACGTGACAGCAATCGATTCGAACAGAACACTGAAATGATCCCCCTTCGTTCACACCCAGTAGTAACGAATATCGCTCCGATCGCTCATGACTGATGATTTCTATGATCTTCTCGAGATCCCGTCCGACGCCTCCCAGGACGAGATCAAAGACGCCTATCGGGAGAAGGTTCGCGTCTACCATCCGGACGTAAACGACGACGATCGAGCGCGAGCGCAGTTTACCGCCGTCACAAAGGCCAACGAAATTCTCGGCGACCCGGTCGAACGCCAGGCCTACGACCGACTCGGGCACAAAGACTACGTCGCAAAACGAACCAGCGGCATCCCCTCACCGGATGTCTGGAAGACAGACAGCGACTCGAGCACCACCAGTACACGCACGTCGAGCACCTCGAGCGGATCCACTGCGTCCTCGAGTACGAGTTCAAAGTCAGGAACGGGAACGAAAACGAGCACAGGCCCGTCCTCGAGTAGCGCCTCCGGGTCGACAGCAACCGGGTCGCGCACACGGTCGTCTCGATCGCGCTCGAGTTCGAGTTCGCAATCGAAATCGGCCTCGAGTTCCGGCTCCGGTTCCAGTTCGAGTTCACGTGCAGACTCGAGTTCCTCGCGATCACGCTCTCGTTCGCGTTCGGATAGGACGGACCGATCGGCAAGTGCGGGTGCGAGGACAGCAACAGCCGGTGCCAGTAGCACAACGCGCTCGAAAACGACAGCGGGGGCTGCGACTAACTCGAGCAAGACGACAGGAAGCCAGTCACGCTCGCGCGCAGACACTGCAACCAGAACGAACGCGACGACAGAGACTAGAGAAACAAGCGACGATGAGACATCGACACCAACCGACCGTCGCGAGAATCCAATTAGCCGCTGGTGGCGTCGCCAGAATTTCTCGCTGCCGCTTATCTGGCTGTCCGTGCTCGTCTATGCCGTTGGACTCGCTCACTTCGCCCTCGAGAACGCAACCCCACTCGAGGCGCTCGTCGCCGAAGTAGCGGCAGTTGGAACCGACCCAGAGGCAGTCTGGACGCTGCTTACAGAGAGTCGCCACGGCATTGATAGCCCAGCAATGTTCGTCGCAGGCGTCGAACTCGTGGCCACACCGCTGCCAACGCTCGAGTGGTACGCCGTTCTCGTGGGGATCGTCGTCGCTGCGCTCGTGACTCTCGTCGCAACCCGGTACTGGCGACGAGGCAAAGTTGGCGGCACGATCACGATCGATGAGACGATCCTTCTGGCACTCGCGCTGGGAACTGCCACGACGCTGCTCGGCGGACCGTTGCTTGCCGGTGCCGTGCTCATGCCGTTCCTGTTCGGCGTCATCGTCCGTCACACGCGACTGCAACCCGGCTGGAAACCGTCGTATCTGTACGTCGCACCCGTCCTCGCACCGATTCTCGGCATCGGTGCTGGACTCGCCGACTATGGATTGCTCCCCGCAGAACTGCTCGCGTTCGTCATCTTGCCGCTCGCGGGCGCTCTTGGACTGCCGCTGCGCGCAACGATCAGGAAACGATTCGGTCGGTAATCAGCCGACCGTCGTCGCCACACCCTTTGTCTGACGGTAGTCGCTTGCGAGAATCGCCTCGAGTCGTTCAACCAGACGCCCACGGTCTGTGTCGTCCCACTCGCTGGGTTCCCGAATTGGGACGACCATGAAGCCACGACCGCGGATTTCTGTCGCATGCAAGTCGTCGACCTCGAGGTCAAACCGTCGCCGTTGGGTGGTGTAGGCCTCGAGAACGTGGTCCGTTGCCGCGTCGCCGACCGGCAACAGGATGTGAGCGTTGATCGCCCGCAGTTCAGCGTCAAAAAAGCGCTCGAGGTCGTCGTAGTCTCTCGGTGCTGGCTGGTGGCCATCCGGCAGACAGCACATGTGGATGTAACTCGCAAAGAGATTCTCAACGTTCGGCTCGTCTGTCGGCCCGGTGACGAACTCGAGGTCTCGAAAGACGTTCTGAATTGCGAGGCCGGCGTCGGTGTCAGTAAACGGGACACCGGATCGCTTGCCGCCGTGACTGCCCGGATGGTCGCCGATAACGTGAAAGTCGGCGTTCGCGTCACCGTAGCCGAAGACGGCTGTGCGCTCGTCCGGGGCAGTCCGGTCGAACGGCGGTCGGAGTCCGAACGGATTGCGTGTGTGATCGGTGACGTTCTTCACGAGAGTGACAACGGGCGCGGCTACAATAACGGCCGCGGTTGTCGAATGGAAACCGGTCTGGCGTCCGTTGACACCGTGTTCACATCACTTGTCGTCAGAGCGAGATGGGCTGGATGGGGGCCCATACTCGTTTTCGAGGGTCTCAGGTGTAGCTGGTGTCTCGGTGGCTGCATTCGACTCGGGCATGAGCGTCGAACTGATCAGTGCGGCGAGTCCACGTCGAAGTCGCTGTGAGACAGCAGAGTCAGAAATCTCGAGTTGTTCGCCAAGATCGACCAATGTCGTCTCTCGAGGCACGTCGAAGTACCCAGCCTCGTAGGCTGAGACGATGAGGTCTCGCTGTGCTGTTGTCAATCCGAACTGGAGTTGGTCTTCTGGAGAAACCGCCTCGTGGAGTTGAATGAGTTCGAGAGAGATGTCCTGCTCCGTACAGGACGTATAGAACGTCGAGAGAGCCTCGTACGTTGGAAATCGAAGCCGGAGCGTCCACGTTGACGGCGTGCCGACGGCGTTCGTTACGATCGCTTCGTTTCGCTGAATCGCCTTGAGAACGCCGTTAACATGCCCGTTCCAGTCGATTTTCATCAGAACGCTCTCGTCGGCTTCGTCGACGACAGAGACGGTATCGACGGCCGATTCACGCTCGAGTCGGTCGGAGACAGCGTCAGTCGCCTCGAGCGGAATCCAGAGGTATGGGATAATACCCTCGTTCGTCGGCACTGTGGTTTCGACGGTGACGGTGACATCGAGTTCTGGATCGAGCACCGCGCCGAGCGGGAACGCTGTTGCGGGGACGGAAACTGTCGCGATAACACTCATTGATTGGGGACGCAAGCCGGCAGTGTGTGGCGGTTGACCACACGTTGACGTCGGTTGTGAAGCTGTGTTGTTCGACGGTGGTTGTGGAGGAGTATCCTGTAAAGACGTGTGAACATACGGGGTGCTCAGTCCTATATTCTCTGGATCTTACAAGAATCGGTGGGTTCGATATCGAAGTCATTTATGTGTGTTGTGAGCGGAGTGACGACGCTCGTCGGCGTGGTCGGCATCCGCGCGCAACAGTGTGACTGACACACGGCCAACCGCGTCAAAGTCTTTCAGTTGATACACGAGCGAGCGAACCGTTTCCGCATCGCCGTGACAGAACACGGACTCGAGACACCACTGGCCGTGATGGACGTGACAGGTCGTATCGATGATTTCCTGATACTCGTGTTGAATTTCGTGGAGTGCGTTGATAATCTCGTCGTGGACGTAATCGAAGACGATCGTCGCTGCAACCGTTCCATGGGCTTGCTCGAGTCGATGATGTGATTCGACATACTCTTGGATTGCCTCGCGCAGCGCTCGAGAGCGAGAGTCGAGCCCTTCTGCTTGCCAGGTCTGGTCGAATTCGGCGATCATCTCCTCGGGAACGTTGAGGCTCGTTCGCATACCCCGTCGTTGGGCTGGGAGCGAAAAAGAACCGCGGTTGCAACTCGGTTCGACAACGTGGTCTCGAGTGCAAAGCTGTGGCGTGAAAAATGAACGCAACAGTACTGGATCGCAATTCGCTGGGTTTAGTGGTCGGTTCGCGTTGCGCGGGTCGCGCTATAGTAGCTGCCGACACAGAAGACAAGAAAGAGCACGGCAGCAAGTCCGATGTAGAGTTGGTCAAGTGTCGCGCTGAAGTTCATCACAGTCTGGCGGCCAAGATACGAGACGACGAGTGCTAAGACGGTAGCACCTCCAGCCAGGCCAATCAGTGGAACATCATCAAAGCGCCAGCGGCCGACCATCACGGCGATGATGACAGCAGCGATGAGCGCGAGGGTGACGCCGTACTGGAGCAACTGGACGGTCGGTGAGTACTCCGAGACGACACCGAGGTCAGTTGGACTGAGCGCGACGTGAAGCGGTAAGGAAACAAGCCCAAGGCCGAACGCGGCCGTGACCGCATCAGCTGAGAGTGCTGACTTCCAGACGAGCACCGTCGCGATGACGAACAGTGCGAAGATCAGGATTGCAGTCCAAAAGTGCAACGAGAGGATATCCATCTCGTACACTAACACAGTCTCACGGCCCAGATACACCTGAATCGGCGTCAAGACCATCCCGAGGACGACAAGCGTTGCGACTCGAGTGTCGATATTGGGAAGTCGCCAGGCGGCAACTGCCGAGCCGATGATTGCGACGCCAGCGAACATCGCGACGAATCGATGAATCCACTCGTAGAAACTCGGGAGGTTGGCCGGCAGGAGGTTAAACGGCCCAGCGTCGCACTGTGGCCAATTCGCCTCACAGGCGAGTCCCGACCCGGTTGCTTTCGCAGCAACGCCTAACAGAATCGTCGCCGCGACCAACACGAGCGTCGTCGCGAGCAGATGTGGGAAGCCAAACCGGTCGATCAACGATCGGAGTGTCGGACGCGAAGGGGAGTTATCGGACGACACAGTCGTTCAGACGGGAGTTAGGACCAACCGTATTTAGGCTTCCCGTGTTGATTCCCAGGGACTGAGAGCCATCGGTCCAGGTTTCGCGCATTTCGTTTCAGTTGCTCGTACAGTTATGACACGCCGCGGTGGGTACCGACACCTGTCCGCCGTGGTCCGTCGCATTCAAGGACTCCCCACGCCAGCACCTGACATGGACAACGTCAAACGCGAGCGACTCGAGGCCGACCTCGAGTCACGTGACCTCGATTCCGTCTGGTTCGCCCGCCCAAACTCCTTTGCCTGGCTGACCGGCGGCAGTAACGTTATTGACCGCGAAGCCGACGCTGGCGTCGCGGCTGTCGGCTACGACGGCGACGTCTGCGTCGTCACCGACACTATCGAAGCCGCCCGCACCGAAGCCGAAGAGCTCCCGGATCTCGAAGATGACGTTCGACTCGAGCAGTTTGACTGGCACGCAATGTCGCTCGCGGACGCCATCGCCGCCCAGGTTGGAGCGGACGAACGGGGGGCCGCAGATATCGACGTTGACGGCCTCGAGCGCCTCAATCCAACCACGATTCGCCAGCCGCTGACCGACCGCGACCGCGAGCGCTACCGCGAACTGAGCGTCGAAACGGCGGCAGCAGTCGAATCCGTCTGTCGCGAACTCCGGCCCGAAGACAGCGAACTCGAGGTCGCCTCGGCACTGCAAGTCGCACTGTCGGCGCGAAACATCGAAGCGCCGGTCCGTCTGGTCGGGGGCAGCGAGCGTGCAACGCAGTATCGCCACTACACGCCCACACAGACAGAACTGGGTGATTACGCGCTCGTCTCCGTCACTGCCGAAAAGTACGGTCTCCACGCCAGTTGTACGCGAACGGTCGCATTCGACGCACCCGACTGGCTCGAGGCGCGCCACGAAGCGGCCACACGTATTGATACGACAGAGCTGGCGGCAACGCAGGCAGCCGCGGCAAACGACGCCATCGCTGGCGAACTGTTCAGTGCCGTCCAAGACGCCTACGCTGCCGTCGACTACGAAGGCGAGTGGGAGTACCACCACCAGGGCGGTGCTGCTGGCTTTGCAGGCCGGGAATGGATCGCAACGCCGGATCACGAGGCACCCGTCGAGGCGCCGATGGCCTACGCCTGGAATCCAACGGTCCAGGGCGCAAAAAGTGAAGACACCGCACTCGTCACTGACGAGGAAATCGAGGTGCTGACGACGACTGGTGGCTGGCCAACGACCACGGTCGAACCGCTCGAACTCGAGGAGTGGGCGTTCGCGGCTGACCTTCCGGACATCGAACTCGAGCGGCCGGATGTGTTGTTGCTCGAGGACGCCTAATCGGATCCGTTAGGACTCGTCGTCAGTGGTGTCGTCGTCGCTGTCGCTATCGTGATCAGTGATTTCGATATCTGTACCCGTTGCAGCGTCGGCATCTGCTGGGTGGGATGCGTTGTCCGCATCGTCTGCAAGGGGGTCCGTCTCGTCGACGGTGATCGTCACGGGGTCTACATCGTCGCCGAAGGCGGGGTCAGGGTCGGCCGTTTCGTCGCGCTCGAGCACGCGGTCGAGCGTGAAGATCGTGTTCAGTTCCTGTTGAACCTGATCGACGACACCACCGACGAGTTCGCTCGGCTGAATCGCCGTGTACTCGTAGGGGTTGTTTCCTGCGCCCTCGCTTGCGCGCTTTTCACGCGTGACGCGGTCTTCGTCGTGCAGTTCCGCGAGCGCTTCACGAACCGTGCTCGGATAGAGTCCCGTCCCTTTCGCGACCTCCTCGCTCGTGCTCCCCGGCTGTGCGAGTAGGTGGACGTAGATTTTTGCCCGTGTCTCCGTATCGAGGATCCACGAGAGCAAATCAACGATGCGCTGGTCAACCTCGTCAACGGCGTGGCGACCATCATCGACAATTTCGTCGCTATGCTCGAGGAGTTCGTCCTCGAGTGACCGGTCATCGCCATCCGTGTCCGCGTCCCCGTCCCGGTGCTCGTCAGTGTCATCTGAATGCATGTGTCCTCTCGTCAGGGACAAAGTTTCGCTCGAGGTTAAACCTTTGTGCAAGCCGCAGCCACGGTCGATTTTACGGGTTTCTGCGATGGCCCAGTGCTCACTCGAGACTGTCTCGCTCACTCGGTCCCGTTACCGGTGTCTGGACCTGCGCTTCCGTCTCTATTGGCGTCCGGGCCGACGACTTCGATTTTGACGCCATCGGGCCCCTCACAATAGAGCGCATAGTAGCCGCCGGCGTAGGGGTGGCGATCAGGATAGAGCAGCGTTGCATCCTCGCGGTCTTGAATCGCCGCTGTGAGGGCGTCGACCATTGCGCGCGAGTCGGCGTGAAAGGCAAGATGGTTGAGTCCAGGCGCGTGCCGGTCGAAGGGATGATCGGTCCGTTCAGCCTGCACGAGCACGAGATATGTTGGGCCACACTCCCACGAGCGCCCACCCGCCCACTCGTTTTTCTGCTCATAGCCGAGTGAGGCAAGCACCCAGTCCCAGAACTCGACAGCGCTGTCGAACGCCGAGGTGTATAGCTCGAGGTGATGAAGCTGTCCCGCAGCGGCTGGCTCTGCATGATCGTCATCCATCCAACAAAATTGCTGTCAAAACTACAAAAAGGTCCGCGAGGGAGACGGAACAGACGTGCGTTTCGATCCAGATTCACTTTCACTTCGGTAGCGTACATCTTTTAGCCCCCCCGCTAGTACAGGGATACGATGACGTCGTTCCAGTCGACACTCGGTGAAGAGGAGGGGATCGCCGAGGAGCTGGCCGAGAACCAGCAAGCGATCTCCATCGCCGAGTTCTTCGAGAAGAACAAGCATATGCTCGGCTTCGACAGCGGCGCTCGAGGCCTCGTGACGGCCGTCAAAGAGGCCGTCGACAACGCCCTGGACGCCGCCGAGGAGTCAGGAATTCTGCCCGATATCTATGTTGAAATTCAGGAAGCAGGTGACTACTACCGGCTGATCGTCGAGGACAACGGTCCCGGGCTGACGAAAGACTCGCTCCCGAAAGTCTTCGGGAAGCTACTCTACGGCTCTCGATTCCACGCCCGCGAACAATCCCGCGGTCAGCAGGGGATCGGTATCTCCGCGGCCGTGCTCTACTCGCAACTGACGAGTGGCAAACCCGCCAAAATCACCAGTCGAACGGAAGGCTCGAGTGAGGCCCAGTACTTCGAACTGATCGTCGATACCGACGACAACGAACCCGAAATCAGCGTCGAGGAGACGACCACGTGGGATCGCCCACACGGGACGCGCATCGAACTCGAGATGGAGGCGAACATGCGCGCCCGCCAGCAACTCCACGACTATATCAAGCACACGGCAGTCGTCAACCCCCACGCCCGCCTCGAGTTGCGCGAGCCAACGGCCCACTTCAAGTTCGAGCGCGCAACCGATCAGTTGCCCGAGGAGACAGAAGAGATCCGGCCCCACCCCCATGGCGTCGAACTTGGGACTGTAATGAAGATGCTCGGCGCGACGGACTCTCAAACCGTCTCGGGCTTTTTGCAGGAGGAGTTCACCCGCGTCGGCAAAAAAACGGCCGACTCGGTCATCGATGCGTTCCGCGACCGCCACTACGGCCGTGAAATGCGCTGGCGACCGCCAGCCGTAAACGAAGGAATCGATCTCGAGGGCGCGGTCTCGGATGCGACAGCGAACAAAGGTGCGGACGCGACAGCAGCGTTCGCCGAAGCTATTGCTGAGGCAGTTGATGACACTGATCGAATCGCCCACCACGAACTACAGACAATCGTCGAGGAGGCCGCCTACACGGTCGAAGACAATCACGGAACGACGTTTGGTGAGACCGTTCGCGAGAACGCCGTTGATGCGGTCTGGCTCACACTGATCGACAAGTTGCCCGATGACGAAGCGGTTGACGACCCCGAAGCCACGTCGCGCCTCGTCACGGATCTGTACGCCCTCGCAGACGAGGCAACAAGTACCCGTAAGGACGACGAGATTATCATGGCGTTCGCCCAGCGTCTCGCTGGGACGTTCGCCGACGCAGCAGCCGAGGACGTTCGCCATCGCGTCACCCACGATGGACTCTGGGAATACGTCAGCCGCGCTGCAGACTTGACCGAGGAGTACGACGACGTCACCTTCGGTGACACCGCCCGCGAAAACATTGTCGAGGCTATCTGGGGCGTCATGGCGACCGTCCCTGACGATCCGCCGCTCGTCCGCGAACTCGACGGCGACCGCGATGCAACGAGCGACCTCGTCGACGGCATGCGCGAAACCGACATTATGGCTCCGCCGACGCGCTGTCTCTCACCGATTTCGGCCGAACTGGTCGAAGCCGGCCTCAAGAAGGAGTTCGACGCCGACTTCTACGCCTCCGCGACGCGCGATGCCGACGTCTCAGGTGGTGACCCATTCATCGTCGAAGCCGGTATCGCCTACGGCGGCGACCTCGAGGCCGAAGGCAGCGCCGATGTCCTGCGGTTTGCAAACCGTGTCCCGCTCGTCTACCAGCGCGGGGCGTGTGCCACGACCGACGTAGTCAAATCGATCGGCTGGCGCAACTACGGCCTCGACCAGCCAGGTGGCTCCGGCGTCCCGAACGGCCCAGCGGTCATCATGATCCACGTCGCCTCGACGAACGTGCCATTTACGAGCGAGTCCAAAGACGCCGTCGCGAACGTGCCGGCAATCGAAGACGAGATCGAACTCGCAATCCGCGAGGCCGCACGCGAACTCAAGAGTTTCCTGAACAAGCGCCGGTCGATGCAACAGCGCCGGAAGAAACAGAACGTCCTCGGGAAGATCCTGCCGGAGATGGCCAGCAAGGTCGCCGAAGTGACGGGTAACGAGGAACCGAACATCGATGACGCCATCGCCCGGATCATGAACAACGTCCTCGTTGAACGTGAGGTCGAACAGAACGGCACCACACAGGCCGTCTCGATCGTCGTCGAGAACAACTCGGGGACGAACGAGAGCCTGGAGATCACGGATATCGTCTCGGCCGAACCAAGCGACCTCCCCGATGATGCCACCGTCATCGAAATGGACGGCGAGTGGTTCGTCAAGTGGGAACCCGAGGTCGAAAGCGATGACGACGCTGCCCTCGAGTATACGGTGCCGGATGACGCAGCGTTCGATCTGGATGTCAAGGGTGTTGAAAGCGAGAAACTTACTGTCAAACAATGAGCGCGGACAACGAACAACAGGCAAGAGAGCAGTTGATCGATCTCGCATCGCAGTTTTACGACCAGTTTGAACTGGGCGAGATTCCACACATGTCCGTACCAACGCGGACGAAGAACAACATCGAGTACGACGAAGACTCGAATGTCTGGGTGTACGGCGACCGGGAGTCGACACGCTCGGCAAACTCCGTCAAAGGTGCCCGAAAGCTCCTGAAGGCGGTCTACACGATCGAGTTCCTCGCGGACCAACTCGACGAAGACCGATCCTCGACCCTGCGTGAACTCTACTATCTTTCAGAGAGCTGGGATAACAACGAAGCCCAGTTCACCAGTCAGGACGAGTCCAACGGAATGATCGAAGATCTCGAGATCGTCTCCGGCGTGACTCGCGAGGACTTCCACATGCGCCCCGAGGAGTCGGGTGCGAAGGTGATGGGGCCGATCCATATTCGTGAGCAGACGAACCGTGGCGACCGCGATATTCACTGCCAACTCGATGTCGGGCAGGGCGGCTACCAGATCCCGAACAACCCGGATATGATCCAGTTCCTCGACAACGATGCGGATTTCGTTCTCTGTGTCGAGACCGGTGGTATGCGCGACCGACTCGTCGAGAACGGCTTTGACGAGGAGTACAACGCCATCGTCGTCCACCTCGGCGGTCAGCCAGCACGCGCAACGCGGCGGCTGACGAAGCGATTCCACGACGAACTCGGCCTCCCCGTCGTGGTCTTTACAGACGGTGACCCGTGGTCGTACCGCATCTACGGCTCGGTCGCCTACGGCTCGATCAAGTCGGCACACCTCTCGGAGTACCTCGCGACACCCGAAGCGAAGTTCATCGGCATCCAGCCCGCCGACATCGTCGAGTACGACCTTCCGACGGACCCACTCTCTGATTCGGACAAGAACGCACTCGAGAGCGAACTCGAGGACCCGCGCTTCCAGACGGACTACTGGGAAGAACAGATCGAGTTGCAACTCGAGATCGAGAAGAAGTCCGAACAGCAATCACTGGCATCGCATGGGCTTGATTTCGTGACGGATACGTATCTCCCAGAACGGCTCGACGAGATGGGCATTATCTAGACGGTCATCGAGCCGCGGTTCTGGGAGATGTTGCCTGAACGGCTCAGTGAGATGGGCGTCATTGAGACGGCGATTCACTCGAGTGCGGGTTCTGTCTCACTGTTTTCAGCAGATGGTGTCTTGACAGTCGTATCGCGGTTGTTCTGATCCGCTATGGAGTCAGAAATCGGCTGCTCGGCGCTTGCACACCGCTGACAGTAGTAATTTGTCCCGCTCGAGCCGGTGATCGGAACTCCAAGCAGGCAAAACTCCGAGCGATAGCGTCGCTCGAGGCCGTGGCCAATCGGTTCGCCACAGTCCGTACAGGGCTCCGTGTAGGAGTCGACACGTCGCTCGTCGACTGAACGCGTGCGGCCGTTCGTCAGCACGGAGTGACGCCGCGAGAGTCGGTTGTTGACCGATGGCAGGACACTGGCTCCGACGAGGCCAAAGAGCGCTGCAATGGCCAGGAGAAGGCCGGTGACGAACAACGGGGCGGTGCCGAGGAACACGATTGCAAGTGCCAACACTAGTGTGCCAAGCAGCCAGCAGGTACCGGTTGTCATCCGCGCGAGGATATGCGACGATGAAGATGTCTCGGTCTCAAGGGCGGGATCACTGGCCGCATCGGGATGGAGCACCATCCGTTCGGGCTTTTCAGAGTACACGTAAATGCCGTAGAAGATGTTTCCAAGCCCCATCGTCCACCAGAGGGTAAGCAGTCCAATCAATACGTGATCGTCGAGGCTGCCGACTGACCGTCGACTCATGACCGCTCGGTCACCGAAGTCGTACTCGAGTTCCCAACCGTCGCTCGTCGCCATCGCGATTTTCTCCTCGAGTCGCTGGCGTCGGGCGTCGGTTGATGGCGAAGCGTGGCTCGCAGTGTCGCCAGACGAGGCTGTCTCGGTCTGCGTTCGACTCGGCGCGCCACACGTCGGACAGAAGTTCATCGACGCCTCGAGCCCGGAGCCACACCTCGAGCAGTCGTGTCTCTCACCCTGGCCCCGACGCTCGGTTGGCATAGTTGCCACTTCGGGTGGCATCCCACTAACTCTTTGGAAATATAACACGTTGGGTACGTCCAACGGAGCAACCGATTACATCTCGAGGACAACGGGGACGCCACGTCGGGCGACGTCGACGACGAATGCGTCCGCGTCGGCAGTAATCTCGTCGAACGTATCGTAGTGGACGGGAAGGACGAGATCCGGGGCGATCGCAGCGGCGAGGTCGGCGGCCTCGTGGCGGTCCATCGTATATGTGCCGCCGATTGGGGGCATGAAGAGATCGATCTCGAGGCCCTCATGAAACGCCAGTGCATCGGTATCGCCAGGCCAGAACGCGGTGACGCCGTCGATGGTAACGCCGAATCCGCAGCCGGTTCCCTCGGGGTGATATGGACGCCCCTCTGCGTTGGTGTGGGGTCCTGTCGGATCGTTGTACGCCGGTGTGGTAAACAGGTCTAGCGGCCCGAGGACGAACGATTCGTCGTCACCGACACGTTCAACCTCGTAGGGAAGCTCTTCGGGCTGGTCAACCGGCCGGTCAATGGCCGTCGCATCGATTGACTCGTGAACGACGACGATTGCGTTCTCGTGTGCGACCCGCTGAATCGCAGCCGGATCGTAGTGATCATCATGAGTGACCAGAATGAGATCACCATCGTTTGGGGCACGGTCCTCGAGAATGCCGTAGTCAGTCGGTCCAGGATCGATGTAGATGACGGCTCCCGTCTGGCCTTCGAGTCGAAGCGATCCGAGGCCAAACCAGTCGATAGTAACTGCGCCAAACTGGACGGTCATACGACGCTGTTTTGTGCCGGTTATCCAAAAGCGTTCGACTTGTGTTGTGGCGGAGATTGGTTACATTGGCCATGCAGTTTGGGCTAATATATCATTATCAATCAGCCTATAACCAAAACATATATATGTAGATTGGCTAGTCAGCATATAAAGTAGGCGAAATCTTTATATGCGTTCCGGTATTACTATATGTTAGCCGAGGCGACCGGGTTTCTTCTGGTTACCCCACCCGGGAGCCCCGAGTAACCAACCCGATACACCATGACAAACACAAACATCCGAGCCTATACAAGCGAGCGAGAGGTGGAAGACGAAGACGAAACGACGCGATCCGAAACACAGGAGCAGTGCCCCGAGTGTGGCGGCCGCCTCATCTCGGACGCCGAACACGCCGAGACAGTCTGTAGCGACTGCGGACTCGTCGTCGAGGAAGACGAAATCGACCGCGGACCCGAGTGGCGCGCGTTCGATTCCGCCGAAAAAGACAAAAAGAGCCGCGTCGGCGCGCCGACGACGAACATGATGCACGACCAGGGCCTGTCGACGAACATCGGCTGGCAGGACAAAGACGCCTACGGGAAATCGCTCTCGAGTCGCCAGCGCCAGAAGATGCAACGGCTTCGCACCTGGAACGAGCGCTTCCGTACGCGTGACTCGAAAGAGCGCAACCTCAAACAGGCACTCGGCGAAATCGACCGCATGGCGAGTGCGCTCGGGCTTCCAGAGAACGTCCGCGAAACTGCAAGCGTCATCTACCGACGTGCCCTCGAGGAAGACCTCCTGCCAGGGCGCTCCATCGAAGGTGTCGCGACGGCCTCGCTGTACGCCTCTGCCCGACAGGCTGGCACGCCACGCAGCCTCGACGAAATCTCGGCTGTCAGCCGCGTCGAGAAGATGGAACTGACCCGCACGTACCGCTACATCATCCGCGAACTCGGTCTCGAGGTCCAGCCAGCCGATCCAGAGAGCTACGTCCCACGGTTCGTCAGCGACCTCGACCTCTCGGATGAAACCGAGCGGATGGCCCGCGAACTGCTCGACTCCGCACGCGAAGAGGGTGTCCACAGCGGCAAGTCGCCAGTCGGCCTCGCGGCTGCCGGTGTCTACGCCGCAGCCCTGCTCACGAACGAGAAAGTCACCCAGAACGAGGTCAGCGAAGTTGCAAGCATCTCCGAAGTGACGATCCGAAACCGGTACAAGGAACTCCTCGAGGCGTCGGATTCGGCCGCGCCTGCATAAGGACGAAGCCTCGCTCGCCGGTTCGGTTGGTAACCTCGGATTGGGCGACAATGTCGGATGGCGTATGACGCGACAAAGCTTTTTACAGAGGGTGTGCAAAGAAGTAGCATGGACCAGACGACTGTGCAGCTGCTGTGTCCTGAGTGTACCAAAGACTGGCAGTCCGCACCGCGCGAACTTCCTGAATCAACGTCGATGTTTCACTGTCCAAACTGCCATGCGACACGCCGAACGTCCGAGTTTATGCGGACCGATCGGGATCTGCAGACCCTGAAACAACTCGGGTAGTACCCACTCAGGTTCTGGGTACTGTTTTTCCACACGTTCGTCCCGTCGCCTGTTACTTCGTTTTCAGGCGACAGTCAGCTTGTAGATGCCGAGACGCTACTGTATGCAGTAATTACTTGTTACATTCTGAATGCGGATAGGTTCTGCCGGTGACACGTCAACGTAGATGCTGATTGGTGCCGTTCCAAGGGTAAATTGTTGCCAATTTCAGCCGGCTAGTGTGTGGCTTCATCGTATTACCAATCGGTACGTTCAGCATGCTGTGTATAGGTCGTGTGGTAACGCGACTCAAGATAATAATATAACCCTGCAGTGGGTAGAACAGGATGGTTATGAAGAAGCAGGAGCTCATCCACCTTCACGGTCTTCTCGCGGAGGTATCGAATCAGTGTTCGGAGTGGGAAAACTGCCAGATCGACCTCGAAGAATACGAATCCCGGGGCATTCGGCCAACATCAATCCACAAGTCAAAGACAGATCATAAAGCCGCTGTTTTTGCACTCGCCAACGGTATCACGACGAATATGGGCGAAGACGAGCAAGAAGCCGTCGCCGCAACCGCAGACTAAACCCTCGAGACGTATCCTCCGGACGATTACTACGAACTACTGGCGAGACTGTACTCGACAGTACGAAACAGCACCACCAAGCGGTTGCTAACCGTTCTGTTCTGTTACTCAACGAGATCTTCGAATTCGGGCAACACGTCGTCTGTCGATTCTGACTCGCCAGACACATCGTCGTCGCCGTCCTCGAGCGACTCGTCACCTAGATCGAGTTCGTCGATGGCATCCCCATCGTCGTTGGCATCATCCGTCGTTTCGTCTTCGGATTCACTCTCGTCTTCGTCGTCGATCACTTCGACCACAATCACCTCGAGCGGGATATTCTCGAGGCGCTGGCCGATTTCTTTGCGGGCGATTCGCGAGGCGTGTTCCTCGCGCTCGACGTTGAAAACGGTCATTTCCAACTCGAGGGCGACGAGTGCTTCGTCGGCCGCGATAAACGCGGGCGGCAGTTCCTCGCCCGATGGGGAGGTCCGCTCGCCCATGTTGATTTCGACGTAATTTAAGTCAGGGTTCAGCATCTCGCCTGTCTTCGAGATGGCGATTCGAATCGCCTCGTCTTCCGTCTCAACGTCGAACACCGGCACGGCAGCCTCGACGACAACCCTGCAGTTCATACCTAGACATTGTGTGGCCTACAGTATCAAGGTTCGCCCAACGAGTCCCCAACGGTGACCGTTTCTCGCTGGAAACGATTGCAACAGTGAGCGCGCTCGCACCGAAAAACGGTTTCACTGACTTCGGCCGGGTTCGAGAGACGGACGCTGGCTTCGAAAGGCCCAAGCCCGCACCGACAAAGCTACCCACGAATGGAAACGGGAACGATTCCGCTCGGCTCCCTCTCGGGCGGACTCGACCTCTATCGAACTCTCGAGAGCGGCCAGAGCTACCTGTGGCGGCGCGGCGACGGCGAGATGTACCAGAGCGAACCCGACCCGGGAACCTGGTATTACACTGTTGTCGACGGCGACGTGATTCGCGCCCGCACGCTCGAGGACCGCCTCGAGTGGCAGTCATCGACGGATGCCGAGGAACAGGTTCGGCGACTGCTTCGACTCGATGACGACCTCGAGGAAATCGTCGCCACAGCACCGGATGACCCACTGCTGCGCGAAGCCTATGACGCCCACCACGGCATGCGACTGGTCGCTGACCCACCGTTTGGGACGCTCATCTCCTTTATTTGCTCGGCCCAGATGCGCGTCAGTCGCATTCACTCGATGGTGTCGACGCTGGCCCGCGAGTACGGCACCCCACTCGAGTTCGACGGCGAGACGTACCACGCGTTTCCGACACCGGAGCAACTCGCGACGGCGACCGAGGACGAACTCCGCGAGTTAGGCCTTGGCTACCGCGCGCCGTACGTCGTCCGCACTGCCGAGATGGTCGCAAACGGCGAGGCGCATCCGGCCGACGCGCGCGACCTCGAGTACGAGGACGCACGAGAGTATCTCTGTCAGTTCGTCGGCGTCGGTGACAAGGTCGCAGACTGCGTGTTGCTCTTTGCGCTGGATTTCGACGAGGCCGTCCCGCTCGATACGTGGATCAAATCGGCCATCGAGGAGTACTATCCCGACTGCGATGGCGGCTCCTATGCGACGACCTCGAGAGCGATCCGTGACCGACTGGGAAGCGAGTACGCGGGCTACGCCCAGACGTATATTTTCCATCACCTCCGAACTGGCTCAGGGGAGTGAGGGGGTGAGGGCAAGTCGAAGTATATCGTTCAGACACAGCGAACAATGATTTTGTGACTGGGTTGTCAAGATCGCATATGGAACTTGGGGAAGTGATTTCGCTCGTCGTCGCTGCCCTGTTCGTCGGCGGACTCGGGATTCTCATCAAACACTTCGGCCGCGTCGAACTCATCGCTGGCTACGATCCCGAACGGGTGACCGACGAGGAAGGACTCGCCACGTTCATCGGCACGAACGCCCTCTATGTTGCCGGACTGTTGCTGCTCGTCGCGCTCGTCAACTACACCGAACCAATGGGCGGGCAACTGGCTTCACTCAGTGGCCCGCTGCTCATCGCCGGCACACTGGCGCTGGCCGGTCGAATGGTCATTGGTGCACAGCGATACGAACAGTCCGCCGAATCTTGATCGGTGATCTCGAGGCCACAGAAGGCCGTTTATAGGAGGATTATGCAAGCGCCCACCGAAATGACTAAATACACATGATGATCTACTTTCAATAATGGAGGAACGAGTGTGGGATACACTCATTGCGACAGTCGCAGTTCTCACGCTTCCGCTCGGACTTTTAGCAGGTATCTTCGTTAGTTTCCAGACAGCTCTCGTCGTGTTCATCGTTGGCTGGTTGCTACTCCTGCCACTACTGGCGATTTCCAGAGAATTTGTTGTTGAGTCTTCCGACGACCCAAACCGCGGTAGCCACGAATCAGCGGATACCTCACTGGGGGCATTGGAGACGCTCAAAAAACGATACGCAGAAGGCGAAATCGATGAACACGAGTTTGAACGGAAAGTCGACACACTAGTCGGTACGGAGGATATTGAGATGGATCGGACGAACGGAACCGACCAGTCAACCCGGGAATCTGACGAAGAGTACGATTTGAACTAGCGTTTAGGTTCGAAACGGAATTAGAAGACGCGCTTTTATCGACTGTTACTCGTAATCCGACCGCCCGGTGATCGCCCAGTACGCCTGCGAAATGAGCATCACACCGAAGATCAGGACGAGCCCTCCCGCGACCACGAGTGCAACTGTGTCGCCGAGCAGATAGTACGCAAGGGCGCTTGCAACGAGGACGAACACCAGCGCACCCGCAGCTAACTCGAGCAGTTCCCGAACGGTTGCCCGGCGACTCGAGACGTCGACGTACTCGTCTTCGACGCGGTCGAGCGGTCCCATAGCGGCCATACACCGTGGTTACAGTTAAGCGCAGGCCCGGATTGCAGCGAGTGGCAACGAACTGGCTTTTTGTCGCTTGCGACCGACGGTCCAGCTATGACAGATTGGACGCGTGCACACGTTTTCGTTTCGGGCAAGGTACAGGGCGTCTACTACCGTGCAACGACACGCGATACAGCACAGGACAATGGCGTCGATGGCTGGGTAAAAAATCTCTCAGACGGGCGCGTTGAAGCCGTCTTCGAAGGACGCGAGGACGCAGTCGAGTCAATGCTCGAGTTCTGTCACGAAGGCAGTCCTGCGGCCGATGTCGACGATGTCGAAGTCGAGTACGAAGACCCACAGGGCGAAGACGGCTTTGAAATCCAGTACTGAGGCCGGACAGAGATTACTTGAGGGCCACAACCACTGGCTCACTCGAGCGCAGGGAGATACTCCTCGAGCCACGGCGGTTCGTCGGTGTAGTTCCACTCGGCCCATTCAGCCTTTTCGCCGGCGTAGTAGGCACGGTAGGCCGCGACGGGATCATCCGGGCGTTTGTACTCGTCGGGCATAGCCTGCGGGCGCGGCGTGGGCTCGCTTGCAGGAAAGTCGATTTCATCGGGGTCGATTTGCTCAATCACCTGCCAGCTTGCGTGGTCCTCATCCTTTTCGTAGCGCTCGACGAACTCCGCGTTGAGCGCCTCGGCGTGCTCGCGCAGGCGGAGCCAGTTCGCCCGCGATTCGGTCGCCCACTGCGTTACTGGATGCGCGATATGCGTCGGCTGGTAGAGAAACTCGCGCTCGAGGCCGTTCTCGCGGGCTGCCGTACACAGCACCTGCGCGGCCTCGAGCAGCAGTTTGTTGACGTGCTGGTCGCAGTGATATCGCGCAGCGAGTCGCGGCTCCGCATCGAGCCAGAAGACGTTCACGACGCTACTGGGGGCTGGGACGGCTTGAGCATGTCGTCGCAATATTGAACGGCCGGCCGGTCGAAGCCAGTTGTATGATCACAGGCGAGCGGATGGCCGCCGTTGACGAGAACGCTGCGGCACTCGGTGTGCCACAAAAGCAGTTGATGGAGTCGAGCGGAAACGCCGTTGCCCGCGCGGTTCGCGACCTCGTAGAGCCGGGCGCAACCATCGCAATCGTCGCCGGCCGCGGAAACAACGGCGGAGACGCGTTCGTCGCCGCCCGCTTTCTCGAGGAGTACGATGTGACCACCTTTTTGCTCGGACGGGCTGGGAACATCGGCACCAAGATTTCCCAGGAGAACTGGGAGATCCTCGAGCAGGCCGATTACGACGCCCGCGAGGTGCGCGACTCGAGTCAGTTCGACCTGCCAGACTGTGACCTCGTCATCGACGCCATGCTCGGGACAGGAATCAGCGGCGGCCTCAGAGAACCCGTTGCGACCGCCGCGCAGGCGATCAACGCAGCCGACGCGACAGTGCTCGCGGTCGACGTACCCACGGGCTTCGACGCCGATGGCGGCGATCACGCTGCAAATCGCATCGAGGCTGACCACGTCGTCACGTTCCACGACACGAAACCCGGACTCGCCGACCTCGAGTGCCCGATCACCGTCGCGGACATTGGCATCCCCGCTGCAGCCGAGCGTTTCGTCGGCCCCGGCGACATTGACCTTGCTCGCCCCGATGGCCGCAATGGACGACCGAATATCATCGGCGGCGGTCCCTACACCGGCGCGCCGGCGCTCGCCGCCCAGGCCGCGCTCCGCGCTGGCACCGAACTCGCGTTCGTCGCCGCGCCCGACACCGTCGCTGGCGAAATCCAGGGCTACAGCGAGGACCTCATCGTCCAGCCCTACGAGGAGGACGTACTCACATCCAAGCAAGCTACGGACCTCCTCGAGACCGTCGAAAACTACGAGTCGCCGGTCGTCATCGGGCCGGGACTGGGCACCGCAGACGAGACGCTCGAGGCTGCCCAGCAGTTCCTCTCTGACTACACTGGCACCGCAGTCGTCGATGCCGACGCGCTGCAAGTCGTGCCCGACCTCGAGACCGATGCGACGCTGATCTGTACGCCGAATCGGGGGGAACTCGCGAGAATGGGTGGCCCCGAAGCGGACGATCTCGAGGCCGTCGCCGACGACATCGAGTCCTTTGCGGCCGACCTCGGACACGTCGTCCTCGCGAAGGGAGCCGACGACGTGATCACCGACGGCGAGCGCACGCGAATCAGTCGCTCTGGAACCGTCGGCATGAAAGTCGGCGGCACCGGCGACACGCTCGCGGGAATCGTCGCCGCGCTGGTCGAACACGCTGACCCCCTGGATGCGGCGGCTGCAGCCGCTCACGTCAACGGCCTGGCCGGCGAACGACTTGCCGAGCGCGACGAACACGGCTTTCTCGCCTCGGAACTGCTCACAGAAATCCCTACTGTGCTGTGGGACGAAGGTGCGCCCAATGTCTGACGATCCCACGCCCGCTGCAGGCTCGAATCCGGACCCGAGACACGATGATGACGCCGACGCTCGAGATCTCACGCACACCACAGACGAGGGCGACGTACAGATGGTCGACGTCGGCGACAAACCCGACAGCAAGCGCCGCGCTGTCGCAGCGGGTGAGATTCGGCTTCAGCCCTCGACTATTGAGGCCATCCGCGACGACCAAATCGGCAAGGGCGACGTGCTCGCGACCGCCCGAATCGGCGCGATTCAGGCCGTCAAACACACCTGGGAGACGATCCCAATGTGTCACCAGATTCCGATCACGAACGTCGACACCGCATTCGACCTCGAGGAGGACCGCCTCGAGTGCGAGGTCGCCGTCGAGACGACCGGCAAGACGGGCTGTGAGATGGAGGCGCTCGAGGGTGTCACGACCGGCTTAAACGTCGTCTGGGATATGGTCAAAGCCGTCGAGAAGGACGCGGATGGGCAGTATCCCGAGACGGGTATCGAGAACGTGCGGGTGCTCACAAAGGAAAAACACCAGTGGTGAACACGCAGTCTGAATCAGAAGACTGATTGTCATATCAACACGACTCGGAGTCGATGCAACTCGGCCCGATCCCACACGAAGTCGTCTTGTTGGCATACATCGGCGCGTTCGTGTTCACTGCGGCCTGTTTCTGCTATGCAATCGCCGCAGATGCGAACGCTCGTGGGGCAAGCGGTGACAACTGGGCGCTGTTCGCGTTCGTCTTAGCGCCGATTGCTGCGCCAGCGTATCTGCTCTATCGACAACGACTCCCCTCTCGAGACGAGTCCGGGGGTTCACTCGAGCAGTGGGCCGGAGCGGTCGGTATCGGCGGGCTCGTGACTATTGTTTTCACAGCTATGATGACACCGCCAGACCCGTTTACCTCAGTCATTGTCGGGGTACCGTTGCTGGTCGTTGCGATTCCACTCGTCAAACTGCTGTGCTACGAGCCGGGGTGGCGAGCGGCGATAACGTGAATCAAATCCGAAATCGCTGGCTCAGTTCGTCCGCTGGACGAGCAATCAGCGGCACAGAGTAGTTTCAGCTACGATGACACTACTGTCTCTCTGACCCTTTCATAGCGCGTTTCGTCTTCGCTACAGTATAAGTATCTCCTCGCAGAACCTCACCATATGACACTGTTCGGGACCGCTGGTATTCGCGGTCCAGTGACCGAAATCACGCCGGCGCTGGCGCTCGAGGTCGGGCAAGCCGCCGGTGAGCCGGGCGAAACGTTCGTCGTCGGCCGCGACGGCCGCGAAACCGGGCCAGCGCTTGCCGCGGCGATGGAAGCCGGCCTCGAGAGCGCTGGGGCGTCCGTCATCCGGATTGGGCAGGTGCCGACGCCGACGCTCGCGTTCGCCTCCCGTGGTCGCCGCGGTGTGATGCTGACGGCGAGTCACAATCCGCCGGAAGACAACGGCATCAAGCTGTTCGCCGACGGCGTCGAGTACGACCGCGAGGCCGAACGCGCAATCGAGGACGCGCTCGCCGACGATGCCACAGCCCCCGTCCCGTGGGACACCTGGGGCGACTCGAGTCGGATGGACATCCTCGAGACGTACCGAGAGCTGGTCGTCGAGTATATTGAAGACGAACTCGCCGGGCAAGCGGATGCTGAAGGACCACTCGCGGGTCTCTCGATTGCCGTCGACTGTGGCAACGGGATGGGATCGGTTGCGACACCCCACGTGCTCGAACGCCTCGGCGCTGAGGTCGTTGCCCTCAATGCAACCGTCGACGGCCACTTCCCGGCTCGAGAGAGCAAGCCGACGCCGGAGACACTTCGCGAATTTTCGGCGTTTCTTGCAGAGACCGACCCACACACGTCACCGACCGAAACGCAGCGTTTCGACCTCGGACTCGCTCACGACGGCGACGCCGACCGACTGGTGGTTCTCGGACCCGACGGTGACGTGATCCACGAGGATACGATTCTCGCAGTCGTCGCCGAACACTACGTCGCCTCGAGCGAGGCGGCCGATCCCGTCGTCGTCACGACGCCGAACGCCTCCGCACGGATCGACGAGCGAGTCCGCGAAGCCGGCGGCCGGGTCGAACGCGTTCGCCTCGGTGCACTCCACGAAGGCATCGCTCGAGAGCGAGCAGCGGGCGATGAAGACACCGAAATCGTCTTCGCGGCTGAACCGTGGAAACATATCCACACGGCCTTCGGCGGCTGGATTGACGGCGTCGTCAGCGCCGCCGCGGTTGCCGTGCTCGTCGCCGACGCCGGCGGGACGGACGCGCTCCGCGAGCCAGTCACCGAACGTCCCTACCGAAAGATCAGCGTTGACTGTCCCGACGACGCCAAATCGGACGTGATGGAAACGCTCGAGACCGCACTCCCTGAGACGTTCCCCGACACGACGGTCGACACGGACTACGGCGTGCGCCTCGAGTTCGACGACGCCTCGTGGGTACTTGTCCGCCCGAGCGGGACCGAACCCTACGTTCGCATCTACGCCGAGAGCGATGAGGTCGACGAACTGGTGAGCGAGGCAAGCGACGTAATCGAGTCGACGGTCGCAGAACACAGTACATAACGTTCGCAAGCGGGCGGTGCTTTCTTGCCCGCGCTTGAGCAAGCAGTCGCTATGGCACGTTCTGACGCCGACCTCATCGAGGCCGCTCGCGATATCCAGACCCAGGCGCACGTCCCCTACTCCGAATACCGTGTCGGGGCTGCACTCGAGACCGCAGACGGCGAGGTCTTCGTTGGCTGTAACCTCGAGAACGCGAACTACAGCAACAGTCTCCACGCCGAGGAGGTCGCCATCGCAGAGGCGGTCAAGACGGGCCACCGCGATTTCGCGCGGCTCGCAGTCAGTTCGGGTCGCCGCGACGGCGTCACGCCCTGCGGGATGTGTCGCCAGACGCTGGCGGAGTTCTGTGACGACAATCTCCGGGTGCTCTGTGATGAGGGCGAGGACGCGGAGCCAACAGAATATACCCTCAGCGAACTGCTGCCGAATACGATCAGTCAGGAGACGCTCGAGTAGTCGTCTCGAGTGACCACTGATGACGAGTCGTTGTCTGATCGGAACCACTTTGGAGACTGACTGTCACGACACAGGTATGTCCCCTCCAGACGAGACGCAGCGAACGCCCCTCTCTGACATGGATGACGCGGAACTCTACACCATCGTCCGACGCGCCACTCGAGATGCCATCTTCGATGTCATCGGTACACTGGCGTTGCTTGGCTTTTCGTTAGTGCTCCTCTGGGGAAGCGTCCAGAATGTTCTCGTACACGGTGTTGACGGGCTGTTCTTTGTCGCTCCCTTTGTCGTCCTTGCCCTCTACTGCGGGGCTGCCGCGTTCGATCTCGCTCCGCTGCCGTCAATTCCGTTTACAGCCACTGACGACGGCACAGGCAGATACTGAAACTAACTTACCCGCTCGAGGACTCGTGGACTTCTTCACTCGCTTCGATCAGTTGGACCAGCACCGAGGCAAACAGCGATCCAGCACTCCAGATCGCAGTTTCACAGCCGTCGTCGTCGACCACACTCAACAGAATCGTATCGTCGTCGACGACGATGATCCGTCCCGAGCGCTGATCGCTGGTCCGCGACTGTGGCGGTGAGTCGACCGTGACGCCCTCGAGGTGCTCGAATTGCGTTCGGATCGACTCCACGCGACTCACGACGAGGACAGAGACGCCCTCGGCCGCCTGCGACTCGAGTGCGCGTTCCACTGGCTCGGTGATGAACTCCGGCAGGCGTGTCCCGAAGACGATCCGTTCTTCGGCCCGCGAAAGTAGGTCCAACACGCGGTCGTCGACCCGGTCCCGGCCGCGAACGGTCCAGATATCTTCCTGGGTTTCCTCGCCGGTAGAGTCCTGTTTGACCTCATCGACGTACGCAAACGCCCGTTCTCGCTCCTGTTCGAAGCGATTTTGCAAGGTGCGCTCTGCCTCCTCGAGACTGACCGGCCGGTAGCGGATTGGACTCGACTGCTGGACCTCGAGGAGCCCGCGTTCTTCCAAGCTCTCGGCGACGCTGTAGACCTGCGAACGCGGCACATCGGCGACTCGATCGACATCTCGAGCGGTGCCGGAGCCGAGTTGGTGGAGTGCAATGAAGACTTTCGCCTCGTAGCTGGTGAGGCCAAGACGTTCGAACGCGTCAATAGCCTCGGTTTCGTCGACGCTCATTGGGTATCACCATCGTTCTCATCGGATACTTGAGTAGCTACCTCTGTCTCGGCCGCCTCGTCGTCAGCTACGCTGCCGCCATCGCTTGCGGCAGGCGTTCGTCGCTGTGTTGAGTGCCGATCAAACGAGACATCCGGACCAAGGTAACGGGTCCAGAGCACGAGCAGCGTTGGCAAGACCACGACGCTCGCCAGGAACGCGTAGATGATCGTTAGCCCGGTAATGATGCCAAACTGCCGGAGCACGGGCAGGATGGCAAACGCAAGCGTCCCGAAGCCGCCGACGGTCGTCGCTGCGCTCCCGAGAAGGGCACCGCCGGTGCCGGTAACCGTCGTGTTCATCGCGTCCCAGACGTTGCCCTGACGATCTAACTCGAGGGTGTAGCGGGCGCTGATGTGGATGCTGTAGGCGACACCGAGGCCGATGGTGAGGCTGGTGATCATCCCCGTCAGGACGTTAAATGGCATCCCGATGAGGTACATCGTGCCGAGAATCCAACTCGTCGCGAACGCAACGGGCAACAGGGTGACGGCACCGAGCGTTGCGCTGTTGCCGGTCAGCCAGTACGCCGCAGAAAGGAACGTAAAGACGGCGACGAGCGTGATGAGCAGGCTCTGGAGAACCGTATCGAGCAGATCCTGTTCGACGATGTAGTTGACGAGTGGGTCCCCAGTTGCGATGGCACTGACGCCACTGTAGTCGGCGGCTGCAACGGATTCGTTATCCGCCTCGTCGTCGCTCGCGACGGCGCGGTCGTCGCCGATTCCATCGTCGTCAATCGAGCCAGCAATTATCCGCATCTCGTCTGTCGTGTCTGCAAAGGCAGCGTCGCCCTCAGTCGCCACAATGAGTCGGACCGAATCGTACTCCCCGTCGTCCGTTCGGTGGATGACGTTGCTCGCAGCGTCTTCGTCAACCTCGAACAGTTCGTCGAACAGCGCCGGCACGTCCTCATCAGGAACGTCGTCGCCTGTCGTATCCGCCGCCTGGAACGACTCGTTGAACGACTCGTTCTGTGCCGCGGTCTCTTCCATCACCGAGAGCGGGCTCTCGACATCCGCGTCGCCAGTCGGCAGCGTGTACGTCACCGGACTGTCGCTGGCCTCGTCCTGTGCGGCCTCGAGGCGTTCCAGAACGTCCCCATTGGCGACATCGCCTTCGACCAGAATCTGTGCCTGAACGTCGTCGCGCTGGAAGTTCTCGTTGATGTAGTCCAGATTATCCGCGGCCTGGTACTCGCCGGGTGCCATCGAGCCGGGCAGGTTCTGGGTCCACTCAGGCGGACTCTCCGCGAGGAAATCCTCCTCCTCGAAGCTCGTATCGACCTGACTCGCGCCGTAGACGCCGCCGGCGGTAAGCAACAGGACGGCAACCAACAGGACCAGCGGGATGCGACGTGCAACGACAGAACCAACTGAAAGCAGGCTGCTGAATCGGCTGCCGCCAGTCCCGAACGCGCGCTTATGCCGGTCGAAGCCACGCGACTCGAGCCAGGAGTCGATTTCGACTTTCGCGGCCGGAATGAGTCCGCCGAAGACGATCAGTGCGGAGATAATTCCGACAGAGCTGACGACGCCGAACTCCTGAATCGGCCCGATTGGGCTGATGAGGTTCGCGAGGAACCCGATTGCCGTCGTTGCAGTCACCCAGACGAGCGCAACGCCGACACCAGCGAGGGCGATAGACATCGAGCCACGGACGGTGTTGATGCCCGATTCAGTCGCCACTCGCTCCGCCTCGACTGTGGCCCGCGCGGCTTCCCGCTGCTCTCGATGACGCATAAAGACGTGTATCGCGTAGTCTATCGAGAGCCCGATCAGTAACACCGGGACCGCGACGAACATCTGGTTGAACGAGATTCCTGCCCAGCCCATGAAGCCGAACGTCCAGACGAGCACCGCGACGATACCGATGAGGCCGAGCACGATATCGAGCGGGTCACGGTAGGCGACCAGCAGTGCCGCAGCGACGAACGCCAGCGCAAGCGGCCCGACAATCGAGAGGCTATCGACCATCGAGCGGTCGATCTCGTCTGTGATGATCCCCACGCCGAAGACGACGTGGTCATGCTCGTGTGCCGACGCGAGCGTCCCGAGGTCTTGCTGGGCGTCGACCACGCCGTTGCCACCCTCAGCCGCGCCCATCTCGAGGTCGTCGCCACCGGTATCCTGCATGATCGAGGTCATCCGGGCGTCAGCGTCGGTCGAGCCCGGCTCGTACTCCGAAGGCATGAAGGCCAATCCTGCCCCGTCCTCGCCGTTATCGCCGTCTGCGAGCGTGTCCTCGAGTGCGTCCTCGAACGCGTCGTCGTCAATCGTTTCGAGCGTCTCAATCTGCTCCTCGAGCGAGAGTCGCTCGTCGTCCTCCTCGAGTGCCTCCTGATCCGCTTCAAAGGCGTCGAAGTCGTCCTCAAGTTGCTCGTACTCGTCTTCGAGGACGCCCATCGTCGCGCCAGCGTAGACGTCATCGAGACCCTCCTGAATCTCCTGATACTCGTCAAGCTCCTCGAGTTGGTCGGGATCCTCGACGCTTTGCTCGAGTTCGTACAGATCCGACTCGAGCATGCGCGCCTGTCCGGCGAATTCTTCGTACGTCTCGGCTTGCTCGTCATCGAGGTTAGCCTCCGTTGTGATTTCCTCGAGGAGTTCGTCGTAGCCCGCCTCGATGTCAGCGGCTCCCTGCTGGTACTCTGGGTCGTCCTCGTCGTACTCGGCACTCAGCTGCTCGTACTCGCGCTGGAGGTCTCGAGACTCGTTGATTCCAGCCTCGAGCTGGGCGCTTCTGGCCTCGAGTTCAGCCTCGCGCTCGCCGAGTTCTTCACCGCGTTCCTCGAGTTCCTCGCCCTGCTCGGTCGCATTCGCCGTAATTGCGACCAGGTTCTCAACGCCGGTGATTGGGTCGTCATCAGCGAGTGTTTCGTTGATGGACTCATTTGAGCGTATCTCCTGTTGGAACTCGAGTGACTCGAGCAGTGACTCGCGCTCGAGGACGTTGTCGCCGTCGCCTCTGGTGATCAACTGGACGGCAGTCGTGTTATCGTCGGTACCGAATCGCTCATCGATGTCGTCCATCGCCTGGGCCTCCGGAGAATCGGTTTCGAACTGATCCAGCGAGGAATCGTCGTCGACCATCGGCATTCCCGCACCCACAAGCGCGGTTAGCAAGAGAAGGGCTACAAAAACGATCCGTGAATGATCGGTCACAATGGCGGCGAGGCGGTGTGGCAGACTCATCTCATCGCCTCCATCGAACGACCACGGCGTTGGCAAGACATGCTGTTGTTATAATCCTACAAACGGCACGGCTTATACGTATTTGGTTGTTGATACTATTGAGAATTTCATAGAGTCTGATATTGTTCTGAAAGCCGTATACCCACCAAGAGTACGGAATCAATACTGGCTAATAGGATGTCTGTAATCAATTACATCCCGCGTCAATAGTGAACCTACACCGGTGTAATTGTCTCAAGTGGAGGCCTAACTAATTGGCTGTAGTTATACCGTTGATACATGGGCTCAACAAAACCGCAGACAGTTGGCCTTCTCGTCGAACCTTTTCTCTACGAGTGGCAGGTCCGCGCCCTCGAGACGCTGCAGTCGAGGACTGACCTCGAGATCAGCCTCGTTGTTAGCAACGGGCGGAACGACTCATGTTCAATTGACGACTGGAACACGCGCGACCGAATCGAATTCAGCGATGTGACGCGATTTCTACGCGAACTGCGCCAAGAACGCGCTTGGACGCTTGTCCTCGCCGAACGAAACATTGCCAGAGTCGCTGGCGATACCGCCGGGCTCTGGCACCGCCGCGCCATCGACGACGTATCCGCACTCGAGGGTGTCGATCACGTACGCTGTCGTCCAGAACGTACGGGTTCGTGGGCCGAATTTCCAGACCGCGTCGTCTCAGACGTTGCAACACAGTGTGACGTCGTCATCCGCTTTGGCTTTGGGCTCATTCGGGGCGGTATTCTCGAGGCACCCGACTACGGCGTGTTGAGCTTTCACCCCGCCGATATCCGTCGCTTTCGCGGGTTGGGTCCGCCGGCGATTTTCTACGAAGACCGGTCAGTCGCAGGCGCGACGTTACAGCGTCTGACGGACTCAATCGACGGTGGCGAAATCGTCGCCATCGACGAGGTTTCAGTTGCGGACTGTGAGACGATGTGGGACGTCTTCGACCGAACGGCAACGCTGCAAATTGACCTCTTGAGTGACGGCCTCGAGAATCTGCAAGATCCGTCGTTCGAGCCAGAGACGGTTCCAGAGTCAGAACTCGGCACGTATTACTCCCGGAAACAGCGCCGCTCACTCGGGTTCTCGGCCCGTGTTTTGGCGCGCAATCTCCGTGGCCGACTGGAACGCCGGTACCGACAGCGCGTACTGGCGCTCGAGGAAAGCGAAAACGCACGGTCTGCGGACGCAGAAACCAATCCTGCCTCTGATTCGTCCGGGCACCACCGCTGACTTCGAGAGCCTGCTGGTAGGGTGGCCGCTCACTCGATGGTGACCGTCGTCAGATCCTCCGCGAATCGAACGTCACCGTCGTACTGTCTGGCAATTGACTCGAGCATCTCGTCGTGGCGGCCATCGGTGTGTGGGTACAGATGTGTCAGATACACCCGGCCGATGTCGTGGCCGGCGAGTGCGGTTCCAAGCGTTTCCGGTGTGGGATGATTCGAGACGTCGACATCGTCGGGAAACGAGCAGTCGTGTGCCAGCACCGCCGAGCCCTCAGCGAAGTTCGCTAGTCCGGCAAACGCCTCGCTATCGCCGCTGAAGGTAAAGAGATCGCCAAATCGGTAAGCCAGACACGGCAACGAATGACGGGTTTCGTACGCCGACACGTTGAAGCCGGCGACCGAAAACTCGCCCTGATGGACCTCGCGAATTTGCAAGTCGAGCCGATCCTGCATGTAGTCGTGCACCGAGAGCAAGTCGTCGACCAGTCCTTTTGTCCCCTGCGGGCCGACGATCTCGAGCTGTTCCTCACCGGCGAGCCAGCGGGCTTTCATCAGCGGCAGGAGATCGGCGACGTGATCGAGGTGATGATGCGTCAACAGCACCGTCGAAATGGCCTCGTAGCCGACGCCAGACTGCTCGAGTCGGTGAAGGACGCCTGATCCGCAGTCGAGCAGCAACGTTCGACCGTCCTCCTGAACGAGCAGTCCCGTCTGGAAGCGCTCGCCAGTCGGCATCGCGCTTCCGGTGCCCAAAAACGTAACCTGCATGCGAGAGCGTGTGCCCGGGCCGAGCAAAAGGGTTGCGCTGGCCGATATTGCAACAGTACACTCACAAGAACAGAACTGGGTGTCCCAGTCAGTACAACCGACCGTATCATACGGTTTACTGTACGTCATTTCCGGCGCACCCGCGGCCAGAGCGTCGGTTACGCCGGCACATTGTCATACCAATCCGTATCAGTCCGCTCTCGAGACGGCACTGGGTTCGGCTTCGGTGACCGACTCTTCAAACGGGTTCTCGATGACTGCGCTCGCGTTGAGCGCGATCAGGCCGAATCCAACCTTCGTGAGTACATCAAGGTACATGATGAGCATGACATCAACCGTAAGCGTAAGCAGTCCAAGACCGGGTTGACCGAGTAGCCAGACGACTGGATACACCGTCCAGAGGATCACTGTCAAGTTTCGAAGACTGGTAAACAGCGACGCGACACCGGTCCCGTGCTGGCTCGCCCGAGCAGTCATTGGACCGAGCAACAGGTACAACAATCCGAGGTAGACAATACCAGCTAGAACGAACAGCCCGTATCGCGCCGATCCCGCCACGAGAGCACCGGCGAAGCCAAGGCCCATCACAGCAGTATTGACACCGATAACGAGGCCCAGTTCCCGACGACCGCTTCCAGCGAGCAAGCCCAAAAAGAGCAACAGTAGCGGTGTCGTCAGAATCCAATCGATGTACCGCGGAATGAATACAGTCCGATCAGCAACAGATATCCAGCCGACACCGAGCGCCATCAACACATAGGCCAGGAATGCAATTGAACTGATTGCCACCAGTATTCCGTAATATCGCCGTTGGGCAGTCTGAGCACTGATCCCACCCCACACGAACGCCACCGTGCCAGCAGCCATCCCGAACGCACCGATCCAAAACACCAGCGTTGGCTCAAGGTCGATCATCGCAACTCGCCTCCGTCAGCCAGCGCCGAGTGCACGCGCGTGCGTGATCCTCGTTCGGATATCTGCACGTCCTCGAGAACCTCGAGTAACGTCTGTGCGCCGTTGGACAGATGCTCGACGCGCTCGAAGACATCCCCGGCCACGTCCATCTGGGTCTCGGCTGCACCCGAGACATCGGTAGCTTCGCCAGCAGTCGTCTCAGCAATATCTGAGACCTCATCGATCATGCTCACCACTTCTGAGGCCGACTCAGCCTGCCGGTCCGTCGACGTGCTGATCTCCTGAATCCCCGTATTCGCTTCTTCAACCGAATCGACAATTCGCTCGAGGGAGGTGGCTGTTTCCTGGACCGTTTCGACACCGCGAGAGAGTCGCTCGCTTGTCTCTCGAATGTCTTCGACAGTCATTTCGGTCCGTTCTTGGATGCCGTCGATAGACGTTGAAATCTCTTCAGTCGCATCTTTTGTCTCCTCAGCGAGGGATTTGACCTCGCTTGCGACGACCGCGAAGCCGTCACCGTCTCGGTCGGCATGGGCCGCTTCAATAGAGGCGTTCAGCGCGAGCAGGTTCGTCTGGTCGGCAATGTCTGCGATAATTTCCGTAACTTCACCGATTTCTCTGACGTCCTCATGGAGCGTCTCGATTGCGTCAACAGTCGCCATTGTTTGGGCCTCAATCTCGTTCATTTCTGCAATCGAGGATTCAGCCATCTCGAGGCCGTTTTCGCTCGCCTCTGCGGCTTCGTGGGACGTTTGGGCCACCTGTGTCGCGCTTGCGGCCATCTCCTCTGTCGTCGCGGAGATGTCATCCATCTCGCGGGCAATCCCTTGGATCTGCTCCGTCTGGACGGTTGCGCCCTCGGAAATATCTGCAATGGTCTCGTTGACGTCCGCGCTTTTTTCCTGGACCCGCTCGGCGTTCGATCGGACCTCGCGACTCTCCGTTGACACGTCGACTGCAAAGCCGTGGATACGCCCGACTAACTGCTCGATGCCATCCATCATCTCGTCGAACGAGTTGGCGATATCCGCCATTGCCTCGTTGTCAGTTTCGGCGTCCATCCGCGCGGTCAGATCACCGTCGGCACAGCGAGCCATCACGTCGCTAAATCGCTCGGCCTCAGCCTCTAACTTAGTGTTCATCTCGTCGAGTCGTTCTCGCTCAGCTTCGGCCTCCGTTCTGGCGGCTTCAGCTTGTTCGCGTGCCTCTTCAGCTCGGACGCGAGCGGCTTCTGCCTCATCGCGGGCAGTCTCAGTCTCCTCGAGCGATGTCCGAAGCGAGGTCCGCATCTCATCGAACGAGTTGTACAGGTCGCCAACTTCGTCCTCACGACGTGTCTCGAGGTCAACCTCGAGGTCGCCATCGCCCATTCTGGCCGCTGTCGTCGACAGTGCCGAAAGCGACGCGGCGGTGTTTCCGCCAACAGTCGCCGCGACCAGCCCGAGATTGATCACCGTCAAGACAATCAACCCAAGAATCGCCGACACCGCAGCGTTCTGTACGGCTGCGGCGTCACCAGCTTCGATGCCGGCAGTAATCTCTCCGTACAGGACGCCACCAAATACGATCGTGACGACGGTAACAAGCGTGAATATCGCGCCGAGTTTCGCCGTGTAATTCCGGCGAACCCGACCAGGCAACAGCAATCTCGCGACGTTCATAGCATGCGATATGAAACCCCTCTCTTTTAGCGATAGTGGCCAACAGTGTTGAGATCGCTTCTCGAGGCTTCAAAGGGAGTTCATCGTTAGCCAGATCGTTCATTACCCCCTTGCCGAAACAGGCGGGCAATGCAGCGATCAATCGACCCGAGAGACCACACCAACTACCGATGACTGTTCCGCTGAGCTATCTCGAGTTTCACGTGCTGTTTATTCTACCACCGATTGCGTTCCTCGCGTGGCTTGCAATCCGTCGCGAGGACGCTTGGTGGGGGCGCGATCCGCTATCGGCGGTTGCCATCGTCTGTGCGCTCGCGCTCGTCTACACGACGCCGTGGGACAACCTGCTTATCGCCGAGGGCGTCTGGTGGTACGGTGACGGCGCCGTCGCCGCGACGATCTGGCACGCGCCACTCGGGGAATACTTGTTCTTCGTTCTGCAACCAGTCCTCACCGCGTTCTGGCTGTTCCAGTGGCCCCAGATTGCCGATCGGTCGTTAGCACTTCCGCGCAGCCATCGCGTTCTCGGTGCAAGCGCCGGTGTAGCTGTCTCCCTCTTTGGCTACCTGTTGCTATCGCTCGAGACACAGTCGACGATTTATCTGGGAGCGATCTTCCTCTGGGCTGGCCCAATCCTGGCGATTCAATGGGGGTTTGGCCTGTCTTACCTCTGGGAAGTCCGTTGGACTGTCGCAATCGGCATCGCCGTTCCGACGCTCTATCTCTGGGTTGCCGACCGAATCGCAATCGGGCTCGGAATATGGCAGATTTCTGAAGTACATACGATTGGGTACGATCTCTTCGGGTTGCCAATCGAAGAAGCCGTTTTCTTCCTCGTCACGAACATTTTCGTGGTTCAGACCGTTGTCCTCTATCTGTGGCTGCTTGAGCGCCGTCACGAACTGCCGGAACTGGTGCCCGTGCCCGCCCGATTCCAAAACTCTCACCCGACGGCTGAAGTCGACCGCGATGACTCCTAACGACTCCAGTCAAAGCGATCAATCGGGGCGAGCACCAGTCGAGAGGCCACTCTCCTCAACTGCCACCCCGATAGCTCTCGAGACAGCAAGACTCACAACCCTCGCGTTCGCTGTGATGGTACTTGGAATCGGCGTCACGCTCGCGGCACTCGTCGATAGCATGCCGCTAGCGGTGCAAGCAGTGCCACTTGCAGCCAGCGTCCTCATCCTCGGACTTCCGCACGGAGCAATCGACCATCTCGTGCTTCCGCGCGCTCGCGGCGAGCCGGTCACCCGCCGGTCGGTCGGACTCGTCTGTTCGGGCTACCTCGTACTCGCCGCAGGCTACGTGCTCCTGTGGCTGGTCGAGCCAGTCGTCGCGTTTGTCGGGTTTATTCTATTAACGGTCGTTCACTGGGGGCAAGGCGACGTCTTTGCCCTCCTCGAGCTACTGGGCACCGACCACCTCGAGACCCGAGGGCAACGTCTCCTCGCACTCTGTGTCCGTGGCGGAATCCCCATGTTTGTCCCGCTGGTCGCGTTTCCGGACCAGTATGCGTTCGTCGCGACCGCCGTCATCAACCTGTTCGAACCGGCCACAGCGGCCACACTCGAGCCCGCGTTCGATCTGAGAGTCCGCGCGTGGGTGGCGATGACTATCGTCACACTCGTCGTGACCTCGCTCGTGTGGGGGCTCCTGCGGATGGGTCCATCCCGGTCGTGGCTGCTCGATGCTGGCGAGACCGTCGGGCTCCTTGTCTTCTTTGCGGTCGTGCCACCGATTCTTGCAATCGGACTCTACTTCGCCGGTTGGCACTCGGTCCGGCACATCCTTCGCACCATGCTCGTCGATACCCGCGCGACCGCCGCGCTCGAGCGACGCGACATCCGCGCTGCAACGTGGCGATTCACTCGAGACGCAACGCCACTGACCGCCGGCGCGCTGATCGTTCTCGGTGGCCTCGCACTCGCCGTTCCACAAACGCCGGCGACGCCGACGGACCTACTGGGCCTCTATCTGGTCTGTCTCGCTATCTTGACGCTTCCCCATACTGTCATTGTCTCGTTGCTCGACCGGGAACAGAACGTGTGGGCGTGATACAGCCAACCATACTACGCGACCGTGACCCTGTCTGGCGAATAGAGCGGTCACTCGAGGCGGTGTTTCACTTTCACTCCACTGGCCAAACCCTCTTACATACCCGGCCCCGAGTCGGCACCAATGAGCGGGCTCGCGGACCTCGAGTTGCCCCTTTCCGACGACGAGTTGCCCTTTGACCCCGACGCGGCGACGATCACCGACAGCGACATCTTCGGCCTGCTCGAGCCCGCAGTCCAGGAGTGGTGGCTCGAGGAATTCGGCGAGTACGTCCCTGAGAACGAGGGCTTTTTTACGCCGCCACAGCGCGGCGCAATCCCGAAAATCCACGACGAGAAGAACACGCTGATCTGTGCGCCGACCGGCTCGGGCAAAACCATGTCGTCGTTCCTCTCGATCATCAACTACCTCTACCAACTGGACCGCGATACGGACGCGGGCCTCGAGAACGCCGTCTACTGTCTGTACATCTCCCCCCTCAAATCGCTCGCAAACGACATCCATCGGAACCTCGAGGTGCCACTCGAGGGCATCGAATCGATTGCTGCCGACCGCGGCGAACCGATGGGTGAGATTCGCCACGCCATCCGCCACGGCGATACCCCCTCGAGCGAGCGCCAGAAGATGCTCGAGGAGACGCCCCACATTCTGAACACGACGCCCGAGACGCTCGCCATCTTGCTCAACTCGCCGAAGTTCAGCGAAAAGCTTCGGACGGTAGAGTACGTCATCGTCGACGAAATCCACTCGTTGGCTGCGAGCAAACGGGGGACGCATCTGTCCGTGAGTCTCGAGCGACTCGAGGCGATGGTCGACCACGATATCACGCGAATCGGCTGTTCGGCGACGATTGATCCGCTGTCGCAGGTTGCGGAGTTTTTGGTGGGTTACGAGGTGCCGTCAGGCACCTCGGAAAAGCGAGCGGGGAACAGCGTGACCCGCGAGGTGCCGCCAGGCAACTCGAAGGAGCCGAGCGGAGAGCAACGCGACCCGCGAGGATACGACGCTCCTGAAAGCAGTCCGCGCGACTACGACATCGTCGACGCCCGCTTCGCCCGCGAGTTCGACATCGAACTCGAGTGTCCCACGGACGACTTGATCAACACCTCCCGCGAGGTCGTTCAGGAGCGGTTTTACCGGATGCTCCACGAGCACATTCAGGACCATACGAACACGCTCGTCTTTACGAACACCCGTTCGGGCGCAGAACGGGTCCTGCACAACCTCCGCGAGAACTTCGACGCCTACGACGAGGAGAACTCTGGCTGTCACCACGGCAGCCTCTCGAAGGAGGTTCGTCACGACATCGAGAGCCGGCTCAAAGACGGCACGCTCGACGTGGTGACCACCTCAACGAGCCTCGAGTTGGGGATCGACATGCCCCACGTCGACCTCGTGGTCCAAGTTGGGTCGCCCAAATCCGTCGCCTCGCTGCTCCAGCGGGTCGGCCGCGCCGGCCACCGCGTCGGCCAGACCGTCACCGGGCGGGTCATCGCGCTGGACCGAGACGAACTCCTCGAGTGTGCCGTCATGCTGAAAAAGGCCGAGGAGGGGTTCGTCGACTCAGTTTCGATCCCCGAAAACGCACAGGACGTGGCAGCCCAGCAGGTCTACGGGATGGCAATCGCCGAGATTCGCCCCGAGGAGGAGGTGACGAACATTCTACGTCGTGCCTATCCCTACCGCGACTACTCCGAGGCTGAGTGGGAGTCACTCTGTCGGTACCTCACCGCCGACTACGCCGGCCTCGAGGACAAGAACGTCTACGCGAAGATCTGGCGCGACGAGAACGACCCGCCAGACGGCGAGCACCACTACGAGGAGTATCCGGTCGGCGAACCCCTGATCGGCAAGCGCGGCCGACTCGCGCGGGTAATCTACATGACCAATATCGGAACGATTCCGGACTCCTTCACCTGCGATGTCTACACCCGCGCCAGCGACGAGTGGGTCGGCCAACTCGATGAGAACTATCTGGACACGCTCGAGAAAGGCGACGTGTTCGTTCTCGGCGGCGATCACTTCGAATTCCGGTACCGCCGCGGGTCGAAAGTCTACGTCGACCGCACGCATTCGCGGCCAACGGTGCCGTCGTGGTACTCCGAACGCCTCCCGCTGTCGTACGATCTGGGCCGGGAGATTGTCGATTTTCAGGGGCAACTGCTGTCCCACTACGAGGAGGGCGGGCCGGCGCGAGTCCGCGCGTGGCTCCGAGAGTTCCCGTTAGACGACAACAGCGTCCGCGCCATTGCGCGACTGTTCGACCACCAACTCCAGTACGCCGGCCCAGAAAGCGTCAGCACGCCCGACCGACTCGCCATCGAGGTCGACCGCGACCGCGAGGAGTACGAACGCCACTACTACATCCACTCCGCATACGGCCGACAGTTCAACGACGGCCTCTCACGCCTGCTGGCGTATCGCTGTGCCCAGGAGGCGACCGCCAACGTCCGCGTCGCCGTCGCGGACAACGGCTTCGTGCTCTCGATGCCCCTGAATCGAAAAGTCGATCTCGAGAGCATCATCGACGATCTCTCGGCCGATCAGGTCCGGGATGATCTGCGCGCAGCGATTGCTGATACCGACCTGTTGCAACGGTATTTCCGGATCAATGCAACCCGCTCGCTGATGATCCTCAAACGCTACAAGGGCTACGAGAAATCCGCGAGCGAACAGCAGGTCTCGAGCGAGATGTTACTCGGCTTTGCGGAGGACCTCGAGAACTTCGCCGTCATCGAGGAGACCTACCGCGAAATTCTCGAGGACAAACTCGCCGTCGACGAACTCGAGTCCGTCGTCGACGCCATCGATTCGGGCGACCTCATAATCGAACGCCACCTCGTCGACTCGCCGACGCCGCGTGCCTTTGGCCTCGCGACACTCTCTGCGAGTGACGTTGTGCTCGCCGAAGACGAGAGTGCGGCCTTACAGGCGTTTCACGAGCACGTTCTCGAGGAGATTGGCACAGAGTCGATGCAAGGACTCGCCTCTGAATCAGAGTAGGGCTCGAGCCCACCACGAGGATTTCCGACACTAATTTTTAAATATAGTTCCCTGCGAACAACTCATTAATGTCAATAATTGTACGTCCCCGTTCGGTTATGATGCTGCCGATTGCCAATGTTGCCCTTCCGATTACCCTCATCCTCCTTATTCTGCTTGCAGGAGGTGCCATTTTTGTCGGGGTACTATTCGGTATCGTCACTCTCTTCCAGCGGTTCTCCCGCAACTCCAAAGAGCACACAGAACCGTGAGGAGGGAACAAACACACTACAGCAAAGCGTGGTATAATGCGCTCAGTCCGTACTATGACGTCCTCGTTGATCCTGTTCAGGGTCGTCTTCGGGGACGCGGAATTGAGTACCTCGGCGTCTCTCCCGACGACCGCGTTCTCGACATTGGCTGTGGGACCGGTCGCGGGGTGGCCACACTGCAGAACGCTGTCGGATCGGACGGCCAGGTCATCGGGATCGACATTGCAGAGCAGATGTGCCAACTCGCACGGGACCAGCTTGACGACGAGGATCCATCCGTGGTTGTCTGCGGCAATGCACTGTCGTTGCCATTCGATACCGACAGCTTCGACGTTGTCCTCGCGAGTTTCACGCTCGAGTTATTCGCCGACGATCATCGGACAACTGTACTCGAGGAAATCCATCGTGTGCTTAGACCAGGCGGTCGAATCTGTGTCATCAGCCCCACGACAGCGGCGAGCGATACCATCTCGCTGCTCTATACGCGACTCAACGACGTTTTTCCGACGCTGGTCGATAGTCGACCGCTCGATGTCAGTACCGTCCTTACGAACGCCGGATTCGGCGTCGTTCAGACCCACATCGAGTGGGTTCTCGTCGTCCCGGTCGAACTCGTCGTTGCCCACTGTGGGTTGCGTGGCTGAGGGCATCTCGGCGGCACCGACTGCTCCCTCTATGCTGGCCGAGTTTGCCTGCGAGAGAGACACCGCGTATTCCCACACTGCGGTCACTGACAGTGATCGTCTATCGAAGTGTCATAGAAGAGTCACATCGGCTACCGATTATCAATGTCCTCGAGTCGACGCCGACAGGTACAAACCTCCAATCGTTCCAGTTCGTGATATGCCCGGGAAGGTACCGCCGGAGAAGTTGCTCACACACGTCTTCAATCGGACGGGAACCACTGACACAGACGAGACGATCATCCAGGGGCCAGCCCATGGCGAGGACGCCGCGGCCATCGACTGGCCGGGCGGCAACCTTGTCGTGAGTTCCGACCCGATCTCGCTCGCCGCCTCGAAGGTCGGCACCCTCGGCGTCGCCATCGCCTGTAACGACGTCGCTGCGGCCGGGGCCGACCCACGCTGGCTGACCGCCGTTATCTTGCTCCCCGGCGAGAGCGCCGACCTCGAGACCATCACGACCGATCTCGACGCCGCTGCGAACGATGTCGGTGCGTCGATTGTCGGCGGCCACTCCGAGTACGTCGACCAACTCGAGCGCCCACTGCTCTCGTTGACGGCGATGGGTGCGACCGAGACGGTGATCCCGACCGGCGGGGCCGAACCCGGCGACCGAGTGATTTTGACGAAAGCGGCGGGCATCGAAGGAACCGCGATCCTCGCGTCTGATTTCGGCGACGAGTTCGACATTGACGACGACCTGCGCAAGCGCGCTGAAGCGTTTCTCGAGGACCTCTCGATCGTTCCAGATGCCCGCGTCGTCCGCGAGTACGCGACGGCGATGCACGATCCGACCGAAGGCGGTGTTGTGGCCGGACTACGGGAACTCGCCCGCGCCTCGGATGTTCGCCTCGAGGTCGACCGTGATGCGGTCCCGGTCCGTTCGGAAACCCGGCGGCTCTGTGACGCGGCCAACGTGGATCCGCTCCAGATTTTCGGCTCGGGTGCGTTGCTCGCGACCGTTCCAGCAGGCGCTGTCGATGACTGCCTCGCAGATCTCGCAAACGCCGGGATCGCAGCCGCCGAAATCGGCATCGCAACGGCTGGCGGCTCGGATGTGTTACTCGAGGGCGAGCCACTGACCGGCTCGCTCGAGGACGATCTGTATCCGCTCTGGGAGTCGGCTGACAGCGACGCCGATGCCTAACAGTAGATAGTAGTACGGTTTCGTTAGTTAGAGTGATTGGTGAAAATCGCGGTCAGTACAGGGCAAAGACATACCGAGTCGGTCCCGAACACGAAACACGAAATCTGTTCGTATTTCAGTTTCGCAGTCCCGTGAAGGGTATTTACGCTCAGGGAGCCACAGATTGGACGATGGCTACAGAGGCTTCCTTTACGGTACCATCCGACGAGTTCCCGTTGGGAACAGTGTTCGAGCAATTGCCGGATGTGTCGGTCGAACTGGAACGGATTATCCCTGCCCGAGACGTGGTGATCCCCTACTTCTGGGTTCGGGGAACCGAAGTTGACGATATCGAAGGGGCGTTCTCGGAGCATCCGGGCGTGACGGGAATCCAGTTCATCGACTCTGTCAAAGACGACCATCTGTTGCGCGTCGAATGGGCGGTGGATTACGACGACGTGTTAACCACGCTGACGGAGACGGAGATCGCACTCATCGAAGCTGTCGGGACGGACAAAGAGTGGACGTTCGATATTCGTGGTGACAGCCGCGACGATATTGCTGGTTTTCAATCCCGGTGTCGAGAGGTGGGGATCCCGATTACGCTCACGAAGCTACACGCGCTCACGCCTATTGAGACGGCTACCGAGGAGGCTCTCACTGCTACCCAACAGGAAGCGCTGGTGCTCGCCTACGAGCGCGGCTACTTCGAGTCCCCACGCGAAACAACGATGGAAGAGATCGGTGACGAACTTGGAATCACACAGCAGGCCGTCGCATCCAGACTCCGGCGCGGAATCAACTACATCCTCGGAAATACGCTATCTGACGTATCAGCGCCCTCTCGATAGAGGATTTATAAGCGTGTTGGATACTAAAAAGGGAGGATAAACCGTGTAGGTCTCAGATACTAGTATCATGAGTGAGACCTCCATCACATTCGATACAATTCTCGACCTATGTGGGGACGGGCACCGTCGTATTGTCCTTGCGATACTCTCGGCAGAACAGCGTTCGTTGACCGTGAATGACCTCCGGTCAACAATTCTCACCTATAATCATCATACGCCAGTTACCGACGCTTCTGAAGCGGTACTAACGGAAATTCAGATCGCGCTACACCACACGCACATTCCAAAGTTAGAATCAGCAGGAGTCATCGAATACGACTCGGAGCGCCAACTCGTGGAACCGACAGAACAGTTCGACCAGCTACAGCCCCATCTATCTGCGATTTTCAGTACTGATCCAAATCTTGACGAACCAATTGAATTGTGAGTTCATACAGGCGACTCTCTATTTTTCAATATGGCGCGTGAATCACTTTACTGGTGTCTGAATAGAGGTACAATCAATAAGCACACGTAGTTACCGGATTGCTCAATTCGGTTTTACGAACAATTCTACATACAAAACCCGTACTACTATAGTAACAACTGCAACTATTTATCCACGGATCGCACAGTTCACGGCTCGCTTCGCTCCCCGTCTGCTCACGGCGCGAAGCGCCGTTCGCATGGTATGCGAGACCGCTGGTCTCGCACTCTTCGTGTGTCCGCGGTTCTCGCTCACTTCGTTCGCTCCGAACCGCACTCCCGTCGTGCGATCAGGTGCGCATTGACTTGCAGTGGCTACTATAACTACTGCTACCGATGCGTCAGCGAACCGCCCGCGATCCGCGATCCGCGAGCCAGCAAGTCCACTGGCTGTGGCAGTGCTGATGGCTGATAAAATCGCTTCGGCTCCGTTGATTCATGTGTCTCGAGCGTCCCTGGCTGTGGACGGCGAGCACACAGCTCGATTGCACCCCGTGATTCCCTCCCCACTGGTTGCATTCGCTCGGTAATTTGCGATAGCTATTCATGAACGTTGTGGTACTCGATACCGACCAAGATGATTCGGTAACCACAGCTGCAAATGTACCTTTTTCCGCCTCGGGATTCCTCGCTTCGCGAGGAACCGCTCGGCGCAAAAATCTACGCTAAAAAGGCCGCTCGCTCCCGATGGTCGCTCGCGGGTGCAGTGTTTGTGCTTAACCGCAGTGGTAATTGCACCGCCTATACTTGCCACCGGTTTCACGGATAATTCTGACTAAAGAAACGCACTATAGTACCAACTGAAACTGTTTACACACCAATCGCACAGCCCTCGTGCGATTGGGTGTGCACTGACTTTCAGTGGCTACTATACTAACTGCTATCCCTGTGCCCACTCGAGCATCCGCTTATAAACTGGCTCGCTCGCTAGCGCGGTCCCGTCGCCGACGAGTACGAGTGCGCGCTTTGGGCGCGTCAGCGCGACGTTGATCCGACGATAGTCCTCGAAAATCGGCCCCTCGAGCGTGCCCGTCGCGGTAAAGGAGACGATGATGACCTCCTGACTCGAGCCCTGGAATCGGTCAACAGTGTCGACCGCCACGTCCTCGGGGACGTGCTTCGAAATTTCGGATACCTGGGCACGGAACGGCGCGATAACGCCAATATCCGTGCGCTCGAGGCCAGCCGCTTCGTAGGTCTCGATCAACTCGGCGATACGGGCGGCCTCCGCGCTGTCGGTGTAGCGACTGCCGTCGCCCTCGACGTCGACGAACGTGACTGGATCGTGCAGAGAGTCGGGAAGGGCGTCTCGAGAGACACCCTCGAGATCGTCGAGCGTCCGGGCTGCAACCTCGGGTTCGGCTGGGCGCAACTGGCCGTCGTAGAACTCGCTCGAGGCGAAGGCCTGAATCCGCTGGTTCATGCGGTACTGGCGGTCGAGCATGACGCCCGCGTCGGGGTGCAAGTCGATGAGGCGTTCAAACAGCGACTCCGTGAGTTCGTTTTCGGCGCGGACGACGGGCGGCAGCTGCTCGTGGTCACCAACGAGGACGAACCGCTCGGCGAGATTGATCGCCGCGTGCGTGCCGGGTTCGGTTAGCTGGGCGGCCTCATCAACCAGCGCAACGTTGAACTGCTGTTCTTTCATGATGCGAGAACCACAGGTAGCCGTCGTCGCCGCGACGACCTGTGCGTTCTCGAGTTCAGCGAGACAATCTTCGGGTTCGCCCGACCGCTCTAAGCGATACGGTTGCATGTCGTCGCGAACGCCGCTTTCAGAGCCGACGCGGACGACGCGGTCCGACTCGAGATTGTCACCGAGTTGCTCGAGGACGGCCTCCAAGGCGTTGTCCACAGCCCGGTTCGTAAACGCCGACAGAAGGACTCGCTCCCCGCGTTCGACCATCGCGCGGATGGCTCGAGCGATGGTGTACGTCTTTCCGGTACCTGGTGGGCCGTGGATCAGCGCGCAATCGTTTGCGCCGACAGCCTTCGTGACGGCCTCGTTCTGGCGGTCGTTGTTGTCGATGAACGTCTCCTCGATGGAGTCAAACTCGGGCTCGGCACGGCCGAACAGCACGTCTTTCCGGCGTTCGTTGCCCTTCAACAGCGCGTCATGGAGCGCGGCGAGCAGCCGATCCGTGGTCAGTTCGGAGGGATAGACGTCCAGCCTCGAGACTTCGACCGGCTCGTCGGCGGTCAGTACGACCGCATCATCCAGTCGCTCGATCATCGCCAGTTCGGAGTTGCCACGGACTGGATGCCCGTCGCTCGCCAGCACGAGGTCGCCCTCGCGGAGCTTTGAGGTCGCGCCACCCTCGCGTGTCGCGCGTAGTTCCCAGCGCCCGCCCTCGAGTTCGGACATCTCGCTGAACTCGAGGTCGATCAGCGCGCGGTCGTCGTCGGCGCGTTCCTGGGCGTCTTGCTCCCAGAGTTTGGCGTACTCGCGGTGGACTTCGCGGCGTTCCTCCTCGATGGCGCGATAGAATCGGTCGAAGTACTCGCGTTCCTCCTCGGGGAGTGGCGTGCCGATCTGGCCGGCTTTTGACTCCTGGTTGAGCCGTCCGGAGACGACCATGCAGGTGTCTTGCTCGAAACAGTACTCGCACTTGGCTGAGCCTTCATAGCCCGTGGGGACGCCCTCGGTCATCTCCATCGCCGCAAGTTCGTTGCGCAATCGGACGACGAATTTGAGCAGTCCCTGGCCCATCGAGAAGTCCTTTGCCGGCGTGAGGTCGCCAGTTTCTTCGTTGCGATCCAGCGCGGAGTTTTTCGTATAGAGTAGCGTTCCCGTGTCGATGTCGCCACCGCGTTCTTCGAGCAGCAGGGCATAACAGGCCGCCTGCACCTTGTCCTTGAATCGGGGCTCCTTTTTGAGGTTCTTCCCAGTCTTGAGTTCGACCGGCGCGCCCCGTCGAATCGCGTCGGCTCGCCCGCGGATACCGAACGTCTCGCTGATGAGTAGTTGCTCAGACCGCCAGGAATCATCTTCAGTCAAACGCCCTTGCTCGAGCCAGCCCTCGATTGCGCCGGCGTTCTCGCGAACGTCCTCGGCGACGGCCTTGGGCGACTCACCGAGCAGGCCGAGTTGCAGACCGCGTTCCTCGACGCGCGCGTCGATGGACTCCTCGAGATCGCGCCCGCGAAGCAAGTCGCCGAAGACCTCGTGGACGAGCGTCCCTTTTACGACCGGATAGTTCAGCGGCACCCCGGATAGTTTGTTCAGGTAGTAGAGGCGCGGACACTCCACCCAGTTGCGGATCGAGGTCACGTTGACAAGAAAGCTCGGCTCGACGACGACGTAGGACTCGCCCGTCGTCTTGTAGCGCTGTTCGCCCTGATACTCGTCTTCCGCTACGTCCATGACCAGCAACTCCATCCCGGGCTCGAGCAGCTCGGCCGATTCGGTCCACTTGTTCCAGCACGTGACCGTGGTCGGCTCGTGTTCCTCGCCGTCGGCTGGGGCTGTCGAGGCGTGGACCGACTCGATATCGCTTGCGACCGTGTCGATCCGCAGCGGTACCTCGGCCAGATCGCTCTCGCCGTAACTCGTCGACACCGACCGCACCTCGACGTCGCCCGCGACGGTTCCGCGTATGTGCACGACTATGGCTCACGAACCGAGCCAGCAAAAACGCTACTGGTCGGCCGCCGCGCGAGCAGGCTGGTATTTCCTCTGTCCAACACGTTCGCGCCCAGCAAATCGTTCGACTGCGTCGGTCTGTGTAATCTCGTCTTACTCACCGTGATGGGCGGCCGATCACCGAAACGGTCGCCCTCGCTTTTGAGAACTCGAGGGCAAGCGGCGTCTATGAGTAACCCGTCCGACGACCGTCATCGGGAGACGGACACCGACGCTGATTCGAGACACGACGAGCAGACAGACACAGCGAGGGAGCCGTCCGATGAAGCGATGGTCTCCGACGTCGACTCGGAAACCGGCATCGGCGACAATCCCCAAATGGACGAACGCGACCCGGGAGATGATGGGACGCTGATCGCCTCGGAGGAGCGGCGTCGGAACACCCCGATCGTCAGCGCAATCGTCGCTGTTCTGGGCGCATGGGTTGCACTCTCCGTACTGGTCTATGACGTGAGCGGTGCGACACTCGGGAACAACGTCCTCGTCGGTGCAGTCGTGTTCGTCGCTGCGAGCTACAACTACTACCGCCTCGCGAACGATATTCCGCTAAGCGTTGGCGTTGCCTCGCTGGTCGCCGTCCTTGGCATCTGGCTCATCATCTCTGCCGCGCTGTTCGAGATGATCGGTGGCATGTTCTGGAGTACGCTCGCCACCGGCCTGCTCATCGCTGGCCTCTCCGGGTACAACGCCTATGAAGCCCGCGACGCACGAACCGTCACTGATGCAGAGCTTGAGAGCGGCTCCTAACACCCCTGTCCTTAGATCTCTGCCTCGAGTGTTCGAAGTCGATACTCGGCGGCGTGATGTCGGAGTGCAACGACAGCAAAGCCAAGAATGCCGACTGCAAAACAGAGCGCGACGACAGGTGAGACGCCGTTGACGTAGCTGTTGAGCACCTGTCCAATCGCGAGCACTAGTGGCCCAACTGTGAGGAGACACGTCGTCGCTGGCGTCGCACGAAACAGTTCAGCAATTGAGATAGGGTGGCGGGTAGACATGTCGAAATCGTCGGTTACGCGTTGTGTCGGGGGACCCATCGTATTCCTTTTGGTTCCTGCCCTGACTGGGCATCCTGGTTTTCGTCCGACCGATACGTTCATTCCGACTGCGTCCCAACCGCCGCTCATGCGGATTCGTGAGTGGCAGGACATACTCGAGGACGTCACTGACCGAGCTGTTGACGCCGAAGACTGGCGGGCAGTTGCCGGTGACCGCGCCGGTGGTGTCGGCGAAGACATGTATCTCGCACATCCTCGCGCAGGGGTCTTTTTCCTGAAAACGTACGCCAAAAATCCCTACGAGGTGCGCGGCGTCGGCACGCGCGTCGCCCGAAATTTGGACGACGAAATCGGCTCGTTCCTTCCGAATCAACAAGACGCCGGCGGCCGCTTTGCCGTCCAATCCCCACCGGAAGACGAGTCCCACGCCGACTCCATCTCGAAGCGACTGCAGACCGTCCTCGAGACCCATGCGGACGCCCCAACCCGGCCACAGGATCTCTTTGATGACGTCATGGATGCCCTCGAGAGCCCAGCGTTCGGGCCGATGGAGTACGATCAGTACGACCGCCCCGACGAACTCGAGAAGCTTGCCGAGCGATTCGAGGAGGCAGACGACCTGCTGAATGCGGAACTCGAGGATCTGATCGAAACGGACGAAGTCGATCGCGGCTTTATGTAGTGTGGGCATGCTGGCGACTGCGTCCGCTGGGTCTATACGAATCGCACCCGACGACTCACCAATGAGCGAGTCACCAGCGGCCGTCGTCCGCGCGTACTACGACGCGCTCCGGGCAGGCGAGACACTCGAGGACTATTTTCTCGAGGCCGAAACCGACGCAGAGAGTGCGGCAGACGACACAACGACGGTCAAGTTCGGCATCAGTGAGGCGCTGTTTGGCTACGACGCAGTCGCCGAGGCGCTTCAGGAACAGACGGCGACGACGGATTCGTGGTCACTCGAGAGTACCGATCTGGTCGTTAGTGAATACGACGGCGTTGCGACGTTCGCGGACGAAGTGGCGATGGCTTGGACGGACACCGAATGCGGCGACCGCAAGCGCTTCGAGACGCGCTGGAGCGGCACGTTGGTGCCTGCTGACTCGAGCGAGGACGCCGAGTCATACCCAGACTGGCGCTTCGTTTCGATGCACGTCAGCACCGCGGAGGCGCTATGAGCGACGAGCGCGGGCGGACGTTCGGTCAGAAACGCGAGCGCACTCAGGACACTCGAGAGCGCGATCGTGGCGGCCGGAATCGCCGGCGACGAGGCCGTCGCGGCGCGAGCGCACGCGATCCCGACATCACGGGCCGACGACAACTCGGTGCCGGATTCGTCGTCCTCGTCGGCCTTTCTGGAGGCCTCATGGCGATTCAGGGCGGCGCTCCGCTCGAGGTGATCGGTGCAGTGACGCTCGGAAGTTTCCTTCTCGGTGGCGGATTATTGTGGTATCTGTCCCGAATTATGGGATGACGACCTCAGCGCTCAACGCGGCGAATCCACGTCTCCGGCGCATCGAGTTCGTCGTGACTCGGCAGGTACTCCGGGCCCTCCCAGACCAGCGAGGCCGTCTCGAGGTCGCGTGCGGCAGCGATGTGTTCGAAGAAGTCCTTGCCGCGTTCGTACTGACGGCGCTTCAGACCGAGGCCGAGCAGGCGACGGAACAACTGCTGAAGCGGGCCACGACCCTGGCGTCGCTCGTCGAGTTTGCGCCGCAGATCCTCGTACTCGCCGTCGAAGGCGTGGTCCATCAGGAGTTCGGCGTATCCCTCGACGACGGTCATCGCCGCGTCGAGTTCGCGGAACGCTTTACGGTCGAACGAGCCGTGTGAGAGCGTCGCGATACCGTCTTCCATTCGTTGCTCAAGGTGTTCGGAAAGCCACGGGGCGGCCCCGAACTCGGCGGCGTGAGTCACTTCGTGGTAGGCGATCCAGCGCCGGAAGCGGTCGGAATCGACCGCGAGCGTGTCCGCCGCATTGAGAATATTCGGCTGGACGAAATACAGCGCATGATCGTCCTGTGGCGAGTCAGCGAGCAAGAGCGGATCGTACTGGCCGAGGACGTTTCGCCCGAGGAACGACAGGAGCACGGTCATGGTACCCGTGTTGACCGTGCGGGCGACGCCCGGGAACGCGCCAGTGTTGGCGTGGGTCTCGAGTGTGCGCATGATGCGCTCGAAGGTCGCGACGTTGGCGTCGATCCAGTGATGTCGGTTTTGGATCTCGACAGTCTCGGGAACGTCAAACTCGAGTCCAGAAACCTCGCGGACGCCGGCACGGGCGTCTCGAACGTCGCGTGCGTACGCCTCGCGCTCGGCTGCCGTCAGCGCGATCGAGCCGGGATCGGTTGCTGCTTTGGCCGCTTCTGCGGCCGACTCCCAGTCGATCGCATCGTCACCGGACGATTCGGCAACAGCCCGGACGCTGCGATAGAGATTCACGCGCTGAGGTACGGCAAGCGAACGCAAAAGGGTTCGGCTCGACACGGTCCGCTCGCGTGACCGATTAGTTAACGATAACGTCCGGCTGTTCCTCGTCGGCCTCAACTTCGGGCTCGTCCTCGCCACCACGGAACTTCTTCACGGCGACGCCGGCGACGACGAGGACTGTGAGCGCGACGACCGCGCCGAGTGCGCCCTTGCCGCTCGAGTCGTCGTCCTCGTCGAACTCCGACTCGAGGTCGGTTTCGGCTTCGAACTCGGTGTCGGTTTCTGTCTCCGTCTCGAGGTCGGTGTCGGCCTCCTCGTCGGCAGTATCCGCAGTGTCACCAAACGGCAGCGCGTCGGTGATCGTTCGTGGGCCAAACTGCGGATTCCCGTCCAGATGCAACTCGATGAGGGTGAAGTTCTTATCTCCCATAGCCGAACGGTCAACGACGCCCTACTTATCCGTTTGGTTGACTCCGATATCCTGATAGTCGCCCCTGTAGGGCCGATCAGGCGACTGCGACCGCCCAGCGCTGCCTCAGTATGGCTGTCCGCGATGAGGTGATCTTCCCAGTAGGCTTGCCCTGATCCCCTGTGCTGTGCACGGCGGACCGGTACGATTAAGTGTCCGTCACCTGCGGTCTTTCGTATGAGTGGACGACCGCTGGACGTCCTCGAGGCGTCACTCGGCGACCGGGTCATAGTACGACTCAAAAGTGGTGACGAGTACGACGGCGATCTCGCTGGCTACGATCAGCATATGAACCTCGTACTCGAGGACGTGACGATTGCGACGGATGCCGTTTCGGGGTCGGAATCGGCCGACGACGGCGAGTCGATCGAAGACACAACCATTATACGCGGCGATAACGTCGTTTCGATCACTCCATGACTGGTGCAGGAACCCCGAGCCAAGGAAAGAAGAACACGACGACCCACACGAAGTGTCGTCGCTGCGGAGAGAAATCCTACCATACGAAGAAGAAAGTCTGCTCGTCCTGTGGCTTTGGCAAATCTGCCAAGCGCCGCGACTACGAGTGGCAGTCGAAAACCGGCGACAACTAACTCTCGCCGATATCGGTACGCGTTCTTCTTCACTTTCAGTGCCTGAGCGTCGCGTCTCTCTCTCGAGATCGCGACCGAACGAAGCCGCCAGAACGCCTGAGATACTTGAATTCGGGCGTAACAAACGTTTATCCCCGTCTCGAGCCTACGTAGTAGTGACCACGCTACATCGGGGCAGGCGGTCGAGGGATACCCATGCTAACTGACGCACTTTCCTACCTAAACAACAGTGACGACGCCTGGAAGACGACCATACTCGGCGGAATCTTTCTCTTGTTTAGCTTCTTGCTTCTCCCCCTGTTTCTCGTCTGGGGCTACATCGTCCGCGTTGTCGACCGAACGGCACACGGCGACGAGGAGGCACCGACATTCGAGGAATGGGGCGAGCTGCTGGTCGACGGCGCAAAAGTGGGCCTCATTTTGCTCGCGTACGCGCTCGTCCCGGCCATCGTCGGGACGGTACTCGTCGGCGGAATTCTGCTCGTAACGGGCGGCGAACCCGGCGTCCTCGGCATCGGCGCACTGACGATCAGCGCGTTCTTGACGCTTGCCGTCGCCATCGCCGCAATGTATGTCGCGCCAGCGGGAATCGCGAACTTCGCCGGCGAGCGACGACTCAGCGCGGGGATCGACCTCGAGGCGCTGCGCCCAACGCTTCGAACCGGAACCTACGCGAGCGCCTGGCTGATCGCACTCGGCATCGTGATCGTCGGCGGGTTCGTCTCCGGAATCCTCGCATCCATTCCGTTCCTCGGAGCGCTGCTGGGTGCACTCGTCTCATTCTACGCGCTGGTCACAGCGTACTACGTGATCGGACACACCTGGGGCGAACTCCACCCCGTCACCCTCGAGCAAGGCGGCACCGAATCGACCGACGAACGACCCGCCGTTTGAACCGTTTTTTCAGTGGCCGACCGATGGACAGCCATTACTTTCAGGCCACAAACTGACCACTATGGAACTGGAGACGACTGACGCCTTCGTCGGCCTCGAGTGCGTCGACTGCGAAACGACGGTCGACGCCGACGAATCGCATACGTGCCCGGAGTGTGGGGGACGACTCGAGGCGCGCTACGACTACGACGCAATCGAACTGGATCGTGAGACGCTCGACTCGAGACCGTTCGACACCCAGTGGCGCTACGAGGAACTGCTGCCGTTTACCAGCGAGAGCGCAGTCTCGACGGATGAGGGAGCAACAGCGCTGGTCGAGTGCCCGGCGCTTGCGGACGAGTTGGGTGTCGAGCGTGTCTACATCAAAGACGAGGGACGGAACCCAACGGGGACGGTCGAAGATCGTGGCCAAAGCGTTGCCCTCACGGCGGCAAGCCAGCACGGCGCGACCGACGTTGCACTCGCGTCGACCGGCGATAGCGGCCAGTCTGCAGCCGCCTACGCGGGCCGCGCAGGCCTCGAGTCACACGTCTATCTCCCCTCGCGCTCGGGCTTTACGACCAAAGCGATGGTCAACGTCCACGGCGGCGACATGAACGTCGTCGGTGGGCGCTACGGTGATGCACTCGAGGCGGCTGCAGAGGGCCTTGCAGAACACGACGACTGGTACTCACTGCAGGCGTTCGAGACACCTTACCGCCACGAGGGCGCGAAAACGCTGCTGTACGAACTGATCGAACAACTCGAGTGGGAGGTGCCCGACGCGATCTGTTACCCGACTGGCAGCGGGGTCGGCCTCGCAGGTCTCTACAAGGGTGCAACGGAGTTCCAAAAACTGGGACTGATCGACGACGTGCCGCCGCTGTATGCAGTCCAACCAAGCGGCTGTGCACCCATCGTCGAGGCCCACGAGGCAGGCCAGGACGCCCACCAGCCCGAGGAAACCCCGGACACGATCTGTGGTGCACTCGAGATTCCAGACCCTGCAGGCGGCCCACAGGCGCTCGAGGCAATCCGCGAGAGCGGTGGCGGTGCCGTCACGAGTGACGATCCCAGTATTCTCGAGTCCGGTGTGCAGGTCGCCCAGCACGCGGGCCTCGAGATGGCACCGAGTTCGGCTGCGGCAGCCAGCGGGGCGTGGGAACTGGCCGAACAGGATGCCTTTGACGGCGACGAGACGGTTGTCATCTGCAACACAGGCACCGGGAACAAGGAGGCGGACGTGTTGCGCAGTCACCTGATGGGGCAAGGAATCTAATCGCGACTGTCAACACAGCTACTGCACCGACCGAATTGCACGAACGTTATTGTACACTGTATAGGACCCAATAATCGCAATTCCAGCCGGAATAAGCAGCCGAACGCGAGCGTCAGGGACGGTGAGATAGCCAGCGTAGAAGATACCAAGAATCATGGCTTTGAACAGCCCGAAGCGGACTGCCGACGGTGGTTTACCGAGTACAGCCCGTGGAATCGACTGCCCTTCCTCGAGGTCGTCATATCTGAGTCCACGAAGCGTCGTCACGAGGTCGCCAATGCCGTACAGGCCGATGGCCAGCGCCCAGAGCACGACCGCGAGTGGTGACGAGACGACCATGGTATGCCCGCTGTGCGGTCTCCGTCTCACTCGAGACGATAGCGAAGCAGCGCTGCGATGCCGCCGAGATTCGACAGCTGTTCGCCCGGTGGAAACTCACTCGAGAACACCGTCACGTCGCCGCCTTTCTGCTCCGTTGTCCGGACGAGGTCGTCGATGTCGAGCGCCCACTCGCCCTCGGGACCGCGCTCTTTTCGCAGGCGGTCGTCCAGAACGAGTAGGCGCTCGATGGCACCGAACTCGGCGGCCTGCTTCACCTGATCGGGGCCGTAAGCGGCTTTCGCGCCCTGTGCCATGCGCTTTGTGAGTTCGTCGATGTACTCGGCCTCGCTCTCGATACGCGTCTCCTGTTGGACATCCGCGACGGCTCCACGTTTCAGGACCTCGTGAACCCCGCGGTCGCCAACGGCTGCTGTATCGACCATCGTGAGCTTCTCGGCGACTTCGGGCTCGTTGTTCTCGATGTACTTCTTTGCGTCCTGTTTCGTAAAGCCAGGACCGGCGAGAATGATCGCGTCGGCGTCCTGGCGTTTGAGGACGTTGCCGAGTTCGGCGAACAGCTCGGAGCGCTCCCGGGCGAACTCGCCCTTGCCGGTCGGGCCGGTGATCGCCGCACGCTCCTCGGTGCCGTACTGGGCGACCGTGTGGACGTGTGCCTGGCCTTCTTCAACCGTCGCGATAGCCACGTCTGGATTCTCGGTGGCCTCTTCGGCCTCCTCGAGGCGGGCCTCCTGATCGGGCTTGAACCACTTCTCGATGGAGAGCTCCTCGCGCTCTTCGACGTTCAGGGTGTGATGAAAGCCGAGTTGATCCTCGCGCGAACAGGCGACGATCTCGCCGCCGACCCGGAGGCGGTTCGCGAACTTGTGAAAGTCGATATCGTCGACGGCGATGGCGACCCACATGTGCTCGCGCTCGCCACCCGTATCCCGCATCTGGTCGTCGTTGCGCTGAATCCGCCGGGTCGTATCGCCTGCGACGCGGTCGCCGGGCTCTAAGACGTACTGGAGGTGCCAGAGATCGTCGACGCTCTCAGGGACGACCGTCACCCGCTCGCGGCCGCCCTCGACCTGCTCCCGGTCTTTAATCTGCATATGCGCCGATTTGTGCGGCGGGGCTAAGTGGGCTGCGATCCCTCGAGTCCCTGCGTCTCGAGAGATGTCCTGGCGTCGTCTCCCGGTCTTGGCACTGTTAGGGACGAGTGGTATCCGCGGTGCGGCCTATGGTAGCATATGAAACTCGCACACGTCTCCACGCTCGAGTCATTCGGCTCCCGGTCGCTCGTCATCCACGGCGTCATGGTGCTTGCGTTCGTTAACGCCGTCCTCGCCGGATTGTTCGTCGGCGGCCAACTCGGCCTTGTCTCGTTCGTCGCGCTGCTCAACTTCACCGCCGGGCTGTGGGTCGCCCACTCGGTTCACTCGCTTGGCAACGCCACGACTGGCGAGTACAGCGGCGTCCTGAACGAACTGGCCGACCGCACCGAACGCGGCGGCGGACAGTGGCTCGGAATCGGCCGCTTCGGTCGCCTGCTCGCGCTCATCGCAGCGGTGACCGCCACCGCGCTGTTGACCGCCGCACAGGTCCTTCCCGGCGCGCTACTCCCCGTCGCAACCGTCGCCGTCGGAATCATCGCGCTTGTAACTGCCATCGTGGGCTTTCTCATCGCCCTCAGCGCCTCCTACGACGACAGCCAACAGCGCTGGGACGACCGTATCGCACACGCCGACGCGGACTCGCGCGAACTCGAGGGCTGATCGGCTCCGCCCGCTTAGCAGCACCATCGACGCCGACGAATCGAGAGGTTCAAATTGCCGAAGTAGCGACGGAGAGGTGTGACCGTCCGTTTCAGCGCCTGCCGATTCGATCCTGATCGACTCGTCTTTTCCTCGGTCGCGCCAGCGAAGCGTCCGACAAGAGACCGGACTCGAGTGCGAGCATGATCCGTGAGCGCGTGCCGTCGCTGTCGGGTCGACTCGGCGTCTTTCTCTCGATTTGTCTGCTCTCGTTTCTCGTCAACGGCGTCCGTATCGCCTTTGCGCCCCTGGTTGACGTCTTCATTCAGATGGGGATCAACCCGGCGACGGCTGGGCTGGCGGCAACGGCCGTCTGGGTTGGCAGCGCGCTCTCGAGGTTGCCGACGGGCTATCTGCTGACCTACGTAAGTCGCCAGCGGACGATCCTCGCGATGGGGCTTTTTCTCTCGATTACGTCGGCGTTCACCGCCATCTCGCCGGACATCCGCTACACAATCGTCGGCGCATTTCTGGTCGGACTCGCGACAGGTGTTTTCTACATTGCCGCGAACCCGCTCGTGAGCGAACTTTACCCCGAGCGCGTCGGGTTGGCGGTCGGCATCCGCGGGATGTTCTCGCAACTGGCAGCTGTCAGCGTGCCGTTTCTGGTCTCACTCGCGATCATCCTCGGCACGTGGCGACTCGTCTTCGGCGCGATTGCCGTCGGTGCGTTCGTCGTCACGATGGTCTTCCGGGTTGCGGTGACGAACGCTGACATGCCAACCGCCGGCGCTGACGACCGCGACTTTCTGGGTGCGATTCGGCGGCAGTGGCGATTGATCGCCGTCGGCATCATCTTCGTCGGCTTCGCGGGCTTCGTCTGGCAGGGCGTGTTCAACTTCTACGTCACCTATCTCGGTGTGGCGAAAGATATTCCGTCTGGACAGGCCACGACGCTACTGACCGTGATGTTCGCTGCCGGCGTTCCCTCGTTCGTCATCGCCGGCCGACTCGCAGATCGGTTCTCCTATCTCCCCGTGCTATTCGCGACGCTTGTCGGCTTTGTCGTCACGCTGCTCGCGCTTACCATGGTCGAGGGCTTCATCGCAATCGCGCTCGTCTCGGTCGCGATGGGACTGATCGTTCACTGCCTGTTCCCAGTCGCCGACGCCTACCTGCTCGATACCCTGCCCGACGAAAATCGCGCCAGCGCCTACTCCGGGTTCAGCGCAACTATGATGCTCATGCAAGCCCCCGGCAGCGTCGCCGTCGGCCTGCTCGCACAGGCTGGCCTCGGCTACACCCGCGTCTTCCAGGGCTACGCCATCTTCGTCGCCATTATTGTGCTTGTAATGGGCGCACTCGCCAACGCTGACCGGCTCCCCCAGGGCAACACCACGTAGCGATACCGTCAACCCTGCTGGCGTCGCTCACTCCCGAAGTTCCTCGAGTTTGTCCTTCGCCTTGTCGACTGTCGTGTCAAAGGTGTCCTCGAGTTCCTCGACGGAGCGTTCGACGTAGTGGACGCGACCGTGGGGAACCCGTCGGATGATGTCGTTTCTCGTCGTCGACATCGTAGGCGAACAGCCAGTGCTGTTGGAAGAAGGCGATGTGTTCGTTGTCGACGGTGACCTCGTCGATCTCGCCGTCGGGCGTCTCGTAGACAATTTTTGCGGTGCCGAGTTCTGCGTCCGTCATACGAAAGCATCAGCAGCCCCGCCCGTGTGCGCTTGCCCTGTTGGTGCAGGCGAGGACGAAGTTGAAGACCGAGGCCCAGCCGCCGACTCTATATACGTCTCGCGGAAAGCAGACCACAACCTATGCAGACGACGCTGTGCGGACCCGACTGGACGCGCGTCGATGAGGTCGCGGTTCGCGGCCGGGCGTTCGCCGACGGACGATTGCTCCAAGGTGAAGCGCTGGCAACGTACCTTCTGGACGCCGTCGAAACCGCACCCGCCGCGGACCCACTCGAGGCCGTCGCGGAGGCCGCCGCCGAACTCGAGGGCTTTTACGCTGCCGTGGTCTCGACTGACGAAAGCACGACGCTCATCGCCGACGGCGCACGCTCGATCCCGCTGTACTACGACGTGGACAGCCGCGTCGTCTCCGACCGCGGCCGCGTCGTCCGCGACACGACTAACGCCGACCGAAACCCCGTCACCGAGAGCGAGTTCTTGCTCACGCGGTACGTGACCGGACCGGAGACGATCTGGTGCGGCGTTCGTGCCGTCCAACCCGGCGAAGTCGTGCGACTCGAGGACGGAACCGTGCGGCGACAGACATACCGCGAGTACTGGCCGGACGGCTCGCTCGAGAATGGCGACGATAGGACCGAACGAGCGAACGGAACCGATCACGCCACACGACTCGAGGCGGCACTCGAGATTGCCCTCGACCGACTGGAGCGTGTCGCCGGAGATCGGCCGATTGTCCTGTCGCTATCAGGTGGGTACGACTCGCGCCTGCTCGCTGCGTCGCTCGTCGAGCGCGGCCGCGAGGTGATCGGGTTCACGTTCGGCCGTTCGGGCCACCCCGACGTGGAGATGAGCCGCGAGGTGGCCTCGAGACTTGGCATTCGCTGGGAGTTCGTCCCCTACGACGAGGCGCTGTGGGCGGAATGGTATCACGGCGAGGTAGGCCAGCAGTACCGCACGCAGGCATTCGGCGGCGACGCGCTCCCGTTTCTCGCTGAATGGCCCGCACTTCGGCTGTTGCTCGAGGATGAGCGACTTCCAACGGACGCGCTGTACTGTCCCGGCCACACCGTCGCGACGCCGAGCGAGCGGCTGCCGGTCTTTGCGGGCGAGTCACGAGGCGACGACTCCGCTACTGGGGCTGTCGGGTGCGGTTCTGGTGACGAGGGCAGCGAGGCCGTCACCCCCTCGCTCGAGGGACTCCTCGAGTACATCCTCGAGATCCATTACAGCCTGTGGGGGTGGGACGACGATGCGTTTCGCGCCGCCGCGCGCGAGCGAATCCGACGCGGACTACTCGGCGAGCGCGACTCGGCGATGATCGACGGCCCCGCGAGCGCCGCCGCAGCCTACGAGCGCTGGGAGTGGCGCGGGCGAATGTCGACGTTCACCAACGGCGATCTGCGGACCTACGAGAACGCCGACGTCGACTGGTGGCTCCCGCTGTGGGATCCGGCTTACGTCCGCGCGTGGCAGCAGGTGCCACTCGAGCACCGACGCGAAAAGCGCGCCCATGCGAATCTTGCCGTGGACCGGTATCGTACAGTCGCCGACGTACCGACCGACCGGGCTTCAATCACGGATCGAACGCTCTCACCGGTTGACCGACACCTCGCGCTGGTTCGCCACACGCCGGCGCAACAGTTCACCGAACGTGGGGGCGAGTGGGACCCACCGTATCTCGCGCCGCGGGAGGCGTGGAGCGAGCCAGGCCAGCACCCGCTGGCGTGGGACGGCGCGGTTGACAACGCCTTACTCGAGCGACTGCCGACGGAGCGGGGGTTCTACGCGCTTCGGACGCTGGCCGAAACGGGACGATTGGATCTCTCCGACGGTGAAAGCACCACCCCGGACTCTCAGTTGTCGCTGCCGACAGACGACCCGAGCGACTCGAGTACCGAGCCGTCGTGACTTCCAGTTGAAAGATCTGCGAAGCGCGAGCCTTACGTACCACCGGGTGCGACCACGGAGTGATGAGACGACGCACGTTTCTTACGTCCGGGACGGCGATTGCGACAGCCGGCCTCGCTGGCTGTTCTGCAGTCGATATCGACGGCGGCGATGGTGATGACAACGGTAACGGGAACGGCAACGGCGGAACCACCGGTTCCGTCGACGAAGACGAGGTACTGACCGTCGGCACCTACTCCTCGTTCGTCGACGCGCCCAGTGACAGTCCGGGCGAGTGGATCAAAGACGAATTCGAGGATCGCCACGACGTCGAACTCGAGTGGCAGTTCCCCGACCAGGAACTGAACTACTACGCCGAACGTCACAATGACGGACAGGACATCGAAGCCGAACTCTACGTCGGTGTCCGACCACAAAACCTCGTTCGGGTCGACGAGCGCGTTGACGGCGACCTGTTCGCGACGACCGACGAGAGCGCACTCTCGAACGCTGCGGACATCGGCGACGAGTACTACTTCGACCCACACGACCGCGCAGTCCCGGTCTTTCGCAGTCACAGTGGCATCGTCTACGACGGCCGGAACATCGAGGGTCCCGAGACGTTCGATGACCTCCTTGATGACCGCTACGAGGGCCAGATCGCGCTCTCGAGCCCCCACGACTCGACGACAGGGCTGCTCTTCTTCCTCTGGACGATCGACCACTTCGGCGAGGACGATTATCTCGACTACTGGTCGGACCTGGTCGACAACGACGTTCGGGTCCTCAACGCATGGGCCGACGTCTACACCCAGTTCGAAGAAGAAGACGTGCCAGTCGTTGTCTCCTACACGAACGACCGGGTCTACGCATACCGGGGCGACAACGACATGGAGAAACACCAGGTTTCGACGCTTCATGACCAAGGCTACGCCAACATGGCCGGGATGGCCCGCTTCGCCGACGGCACCGACGACGACCTGGCCCACCAGTTCATGGACTTCATCCTCGAGCCCGAAGTTCAGGGCGTCATCGCCGAGCGCAACGTCACCGGTCCCGTCAACGAGGCAACCGAACTTCCCGAAGCCTACGCCGAGTACGCTATCGAGCCCGAGGAGACCGTCTTCTTCGGCTACGACGAACTCGAGGGCAACCTTTCGGGATGGCTCGACGAGTGGGAGCGCGAAGTCGTTGGAAGCAGCTAACGCCGGAGTCGGCACCACCAACGGACTTACTCACGTGTCTCACAAACCAACTCCAGCCGCTCGAGTACCCGGTGCGAGCGAGACGCATCGCTCACGTCGTCGACGTTACCCGCTCAAAATGAATCGCCGGCGAACTCGCTGGAGCCGTCCTTACTCCCCTGTGCTTCGGGCTTCCCGCCCGAGTTCGGACTCGACGGTGTCGATTTTGTCGCCGGCAGCCATTTCGACCTCGCGTTTCTCCTCGACCTGGACCAGTGTCTGGATCTCGGCAGTCCCGACGGCCTCGTGGGCCGACGCACACGCCGCGAACAGTTCGTGGACGTCCTCGGCCTCGAGGATGGTCGCCATGGGCGTCGTCTGGTACTCGACGTCGTGCTCTTCGAGGGCGTCGATCGCGGCAGCGACGTCTTCGGTGATATCGTCCTCAGTGACTGGCGTCACGCGCAGTAGTGCAAACACGCTCATACCACCGGGTTGTTCCGACCGACCCATAGTCGTTGGGTTCGACGGTGTCGCCGCTGGCGACCAGCTGAAATCGACCGACTCGAAGATGGGGAGCCAGTTATCATGACAGAGCGAACTACGGCCGACGCCGAGACAGATACCGCCACACGTCGCATCCAGAACAGCATCGAACGCCGTGCGATTGCCGCCCTCGCCGTCGCCACGACAATCGTGCTGGTGGCCCTGTTTTATTACCCCGTCGCGACGGTCTTTCTCGAGTCGGTGTACGTCCAGGGTGTCGTCACGCTCTCGGTTTTCCTCGAGGTCGTGCGGGATCCGTTCTACTTCGGCGGTTTCGCACGAATTTTGAACGGTGAGTCGGCGCTCACCGTCGCTCGTGACACTCTCTTGGGCGGTCGTCCGTCCAGCATCTTCGGCTTCACGACCTACCAAGCGGTGCTGTCGACCCTGCTGAGTGTCGTCCTCGGCGTGCCCGCGGCCTACCTGCTGGCTCGCTACGAGTTCCGTGGGCGGCGGACGCTGCGTGCGCTGACGATCCTGCCGTTCGTCCTGCCGTCGATCATGGTCGCCATCGGCTTCGTCGCGACGTTCGGCCAAAACGGGACGTTCAACAGTGCTTTGGCCGCAGTCGGACTCGGCCCCGTCTCGCTGGTCCCCTCGCTCGAGGTGATCCTGCTGGCTCACGCCTTCTACAACGCGCCGCTGGTTGCGCGCGTGACAACCGCGGCCTGGGAGTCGGTCGACGCGAGCGCGATTGAGACAGCCCGCAGTCTCGGCGCGAGTCCGTTCCGAGCGTTCCGGGATGTCGTCGCCCCACAACTGTATCCTGCCGTGTTGATGGGTGGCGCGCTCACGTTTGTCTTCACCTTCGGTACGTTCCCAATCGTCCTCGCACTGGGTGGGTTCCAACTGGCTACTGTCGAGGTGTTCGTCTATCGGCAGATCCAGGACTTGAACTACGCCGAAGCGGCCGCGCTCGCGATTATCGAACTGCTCATCTCGTTGGGCGTTCTCTACGGCTATCTCCGGTACGAGGCAACCCACGTCGTCCGCTCACGCGGGATTCGCCCACTACCGCGACGGTCGCTGTCTCCGCCGTCGCTCTCGATTCGGGAACTCGCACCGCGATTCGGACTGGCTGTCTACGGCGTTGTCGCCCTCTTCGTCTTCGTCTCGCCCGTCGTGAGCTTACTCTATGCGAGTGTCACCGGCGGGGGTGGGTTCACCCTCGAGCATTACCGATTCCTGCTCGAGCGCCAGGAGACGGCCGCGTCGTTCCAGGTTCGGCCCTGGGACGCCGTTCGGAACTCGCTACTCTTTGCGTTCGGCGCGCTCGCGATTGCGTTGCCGATGGGTGTCGTCGTCTCGGTGCTGACGACTCGCCGGTATCGCGGCCGGAAGATCGTCGACGCCGTGTTGATGGCACCGCTGGCCGTCTCCGGAATCATCGTTGGTATCGGCCTGCTTCGTGGTCCCGTTTTCGGCTTCGAGATCGGCAGCTGGCGGATTTCTGTCGCCGGGGCTGTTGCGATCGTCGCCGCCCACGCCGTCTCGTGTTACCCGTTCGTCGTTCGGACGGTCGCGCCCGGCCTCGAGTCGGTCGATCGGTCGCTGATTGAATCCGCGCGAGCACTTGGTGCGTCGCGGGCGCGAGCGCTGATCGACATCGAACTGCCGCTGGTCTGGCCGGGCGTAGTCGCCGGCGCGGCTTTCGCCTTTGCGATTTCGATGGGAGAGTTCTCCTCGACGATCATCCTCGCAACGGGGACTGACCAGTATACCATGCCGATCGCGATCGAACGCTTCATCGGGCGTCGGCTCGGACCGGCAACCGCAATGGGCGTCGTCTTACTGGTCGTCACGAGCATCAGTTTCATCGTGATCGACCGACTTGGAGGTGAGAGCTTTGGCATCTGAAGAACCACGCTCGAGTACTCGAGCGCGAGACAGAGAGCGAAATCGAGAACAAGAAACGACAGACGACGCCGCGGGTCCGGCACCGAATTCCGACGCCCCAATCGCGCTGGAACTCGAGGGCGTCACCAGACAGTATGCTGAGACGACGGCCGTCGACGGCGTCTCGCTTGCGGTCCACGAGGGTGAGTTTTTCACCTTCGTTGGGCCATCGGGCTGTGGGAAGACAACGACGCTCCGACTCATCGCAGGCTTCGAGACGCCGACCGACGGCACGATTCGATTCCGCGGCGAAGACGTCACCGGCGTCCCACCGGAAGAGCGCGACGTCGGCGTTGTCTTCCAGAACTACGCGCTGTTTCCCCACATGAGCGTGGCCGAAAATATCGCCTACGGCCTCAACTTCGCTGACGCACCCGGCGGCGTCCCCGACGACGAACGCGTCGACGAACTCCTCGCATTAGTCGATCTCGAGGGCATGGGCGAGCGCGACCCAGACCAGCTATCGGGCGGCCAGCAACAACGCGTTGCGATTGCCCGCGCGCTGGCACCCGGCCCCGACGTGTTGTTGCTCGACGAGCCGATGAGCGCACTCGACGCGCAACTGCGCGAGCGACTCCGCATTCAGGTGCGGGAAATCCAGCGCCAACTCGGAATTACGACGATTTACGTCACCCACGACCAAGAGGAGGCCCTGGCCGTCTCGGATCGCGTCGCCGTCATGCGCGAGGGCGCACCCGAACAGGTCGCCTCGCCACGGACGATCTATCGCCGCCCCAAAACCCGGTTCGTCGCCGAGTTCGTCGGCGACAACAACGTCTTTTCCGGCACTGTTGGCGACGTGAGCAATGCGCTCGCAACTGTCGATGTCGGGCTCGAGACGTTCGCAGTCGATGTCTCGAATCGCGATGTTGTGTCGGGTGACGACGTCGCGTTCTGTGTCAGACCCGAACACCTCACACTCGAGGGTCGCAGCGCCGGCGGGGAAATCCGAGCGGCTGACTCGCCGAACGCGACGACCGCAACCGTCACTGGCGCGGAGTTCCTCGGTGAGACGACTCGCGTCCACCTCGAGTGGCACGACCGCACGCTCGTTGCACGGAGTCGTGAGCCACCGTCCGGCGCCGTCACCGTTGGCTTCGAGCCTGACGGAGCACACGTAATCGACAGTTCGTAAGGGAATCGCCCCAGGCAACCGCGACTATCACTCTGCACGACGGGTCAAACCAAAAGCGTCGGCTCGCTCACGGAGCCAGGTTCGAAGACGCCTACTCTTCGACAACTCGACTGCCACCCGGCGGCATAAAGTGCTGGATGCGGTCCGGACTTCCGATTTTCCGGACGAACGACTCGTCCGAGAATTCCTCGCGGAACTGCCGATAGAGTCGCTTTGCTGCATCGGCCTGCGCGTAGCGCCCTGGCTCGAGTTCGATCATCGTCTCGGCCTGTCCCTCGATGGCGGAAGGTGGGCCGCCGATGACGCGCGTGTACGGCTCGCACTGAATCCCAACAGCGACGCCGACCGGTGTATCGTCGTAGTAGGTTCGGTCACCTCGAATCGCGAAGCCGCCCTTTTCTAAATACTCGCCGCTCTCGGGCGTCTTCGTCACCTGATCCGAGTCGACGGCGTAGACGTCGCCCGCGTAGCGGCCGTCCTTCCAGACAGACGCATACGAGACCGCAAACTGGGCGGCTTCCTCGATGCTCGAGTCGGGCAGTTCGATATCCGACGAGGACGCCTCGCTCGGATCAGTCGCCTTCAACACGGTAACGGGGCCGCCGTGGGCCTGCGTGTGGAGGACTTTGTCACCTGGCTCGAGATACTTCTTGACTAACTCCTCGTTCTGGTCGGCGTTGCGTCCGCCGATGACGAGATAGCCGTCACTGGTGTGGAACCAGCGGAAGCGGTCGTACCACGGTTCGTTCTCTCGAATTGGAACGGACTGCATCGACAGCCAGTCTGTGTCGTCGTGGTCTTCATCGGACTCGTCCTCGTCGCCGTCATCGGCGTCCCACTGGTCACGGCGCTGCTTTGCATCCTCGAGATCCTCGCGGGTGTCCTCGATGGCCGCGAGCGCGCCCTCCTTTTTCTCCTCGACGCGCTTGGCTTCGGTGTAGAGTCGGTCGGCGTTCTGCTCGACGCCGTCGTGAGCGATCAGGTCGATGTACTCGCCGTCGACCTCGACCGTGACGATGCCCTCACTGCCGTCGACGTCGATAACCGCCTCAGCGGCCTCGATTCCCTGCTCGGCGCCCTCCTCGAAGCGTTCCTCGATGTCGTCCCAGGGGCGATCCTGCGCGCGAGCGTTCTGGATCGTCGAGAGGATGTCGTCGACCAGTCCGTACTCGGCGTACAGCGACTCGGCCTGCTCGCGGAGATCGTCTGCTTCCTGTTCGAAGCCACTGATCGCGCCCTGCTGCTGTTCGATGATCCGCTCGTACTTGGCGATCTCCTCCTCGAAATCGGGCTTCTGTTCCGTTGGGTCGGGTTCGGACTCGTCCTCGAGTTCGAGCCGGAAGAAGTAGTCATCCAGTGCGGCAAGGAACGAGTCATAGCCCTCCGCGACCAGCCCCTCGGCTTCGTGTTCCTCGAGCGGGAACGGTGTCACGTCGATGACCTGTTCGCTTGCGTCACCGCCTGCGCCGTCGCCGTCCGCCTCTTCACTGTCGGTGTCGTCTTCCTCGTCGCGCTCGAGGTACAGTCGCGGCTCGAAGTTCCCGTTTCGCGTGTCGAGTGCGAGTCGCTCGATGGCCTCGTAGAGCCGGTCGTAGACGCGTTCGTCAGCTTCCTCGATGTCCATCGCCTTCTCGACGCCAGCGCGGGTACAAACCTCCTCGGCGTAGAGGCCACCGAAGTTGAGCTGCGTCGCGAGCGTCCGGACCACGTCCGTATCCGAGTCGTTCATCTCGTGGTCGAACGCCTCTCGAGAGACCGTCAACGGATTCGTCCGCGTGTCGGGAAATTCGTAGCGCGAACCGGGAACGACGGTTCGGGATTTGAGCCGGACCGTCTCGAGGGAGTCGATCACCTCGTACTCGCCGTCCGTCACGGCGACGTTGCCCTGACCGAACAGTTCGACGATAATCCGGGTCGTCCCGTCGTCACGGTCGAACGTGAACTCGAGGATGCGGTCGAACTCGTACTGTTCGACGTCAACGAAGTCCGCGCCTGAGAGGCGATTCCGCAGCATCATCGCGAACTGCGGCGGTCGCCCGGGTGCGTCGGGAATTCGCTCGGGGGCGACCGTGTGGGCACGTTTGGTCTCGCCGACCTCGAAGACGAGTTCCATCCGGCCGCGGTCGAAGTCCCGCATCTTCAGGCGGACCATGTCGTCGCCGTAGAGATAGGCCTTGTCGACCTTTGCACCCTCGAATGCGCCGAGTTCTTCGACGAGGGCGGCAAGGTCGACGCTCGTAAGCTCCCGCTTTTGCTCCATACTATCAGTGCCCAGCGCTGTCAAAAAGGCGTGTCGCTCCGAACCGGACTCGGTCGAGGCCGTTCGATCACTCAGCGGATGAAACGAGGACGCACTCTCTTTTCGTTCCAATCACGGTCCAACCGAATCAATTATCGTCTGAAAGTTCGGTTACTGAGACGTCATCGATATGCTTGGCGCAGCAATCCAGCGGTTCGCGATGGTTCTCGCACTCGTCGGCGGACTCGGCGAGTTGGCCCTCGGTACCGGCGCACTTTTGTTGGTCGTGGCGCTTCCGGTCGGCATCGTCGGAGTCGCTCTCGAGCTATCCGAATTTCACTATTTCCGCACGGAGGGGCGCAGGTAGCGAGCGGTGAGATGGGGCCGGGACGTGCCGGCAGCCGCGACGATCCGTCCGCCGTGGTCGGAAAAGCTAATCCGGGTCGACCCGTTTCACACACCTATGAACGGCGCTCCCGTCGATCGATCGAACTCGTTCGAGCGAACCGGAGGACACCCATGAGCACGCCGAGTGGCCATCGTCCCTGGCAGGACATCCGCGAAATCCCGTCACTGCTCGAGCAACTCGAGGCCGACGGTGGGATCGCCATACTGGACTTGCTCGAGCAGTTGAACACGCACAACGACCTCGGAATCGATGTCGATGGGCTGGTCTATCACGACCGCGGGATTCGCGTTCCCGGCCACGATGGGGCGTTCGTCCACGAACCGACCGGTTCGCGGGGACGGCCCGCATTCAGCGTCGAAATCAATACGGTCGGCCCGCGCAACTGCTGGGCGAAGTTCGACAACACGAACTCGTGGGATTTCTATTTGCTGCGCACGCAGGGACTGGCGGCCATCGCCTGGCTCAGCGATGAGGAGTACAAAGTCGAGGAAGCCGACCAGTTCGAAACGAAAGCCGAGGCCGTTGCCTCCGGGCGCTTCTCGTTCGGGATCTTTCTCCACGGCGGCGAGGGCTGGGACGAGCAAGTCGAGCGAATGCGACAAACCAACGCGCCCGCCTATCTGCAGGGCGAAGACGGGCGCGTCATGATGCCATCGACACAAAACGAGTTCTACCAGTACGTCGATTCGACCCCAACTGAGTTCCGCACGAGCGGCGGAAACGCCCCATCGTACCTCGGTATTCTCGAACTCGAGATTTCGATTGAGTAACCGATAGTGGGCACACCAAACCCGGCAACCAGTCGTTAGCCGGTTTACTCTCGATTCAGTTCGCGCTCACACTCGAGTCGCTGACAGCCGTCGACGAGCGAGTTGGGAAGGTCCGGCGCGGCGGACTCAAGCGCCGCAAGAACGGCCCCGATTTCGGTAAATCGCGGACCGCGCATTGCGATGAGTGGGTCACGCTCCCACTCGATGAATCCGCGATCAGCCAACTGTGGCAGGTGACAGTGGATGAGTTCCTGACGAAGCGCAGTCGGATCTGCCGGAACGGTTGGATTGATCGCACTCTCCGGAAGCGGGACGGATGCCTCCGGCGGGGCATCCAGCAGCGAAAATATGAGTTGTCGCCGCGGCTCTGCCCGTGCTGCTTCAAACACGCGGTCCCAGTTCTGAATAACTCGCCTCCCGTTTTCGAATCGTGGCACCGACATACGCACCATGTTCTATACACCCATGCTAAGGTGTTTCGGATGTTTGATTCTGTTCAGACCTATTCATCGCCATATATCACCGGCAATTGCGCTCGATCCGACTGATTTGGATTCGAGATCCCGAACGACCTTTGGAGAAAAGCCGTCGAATAGCACGTCTCTCACAGTGAGGATGTTCGCTGTGATATTGAACTACATTCCATATACAAGAACAGTGTTCTCTACTCCAATCTTCGATTGGTGTATTGGTAGTCTCTGTCACACACACACGGTCAGTGATACGATTCTGACGCGGTGTCAGCTATAGTAGCCACTGACAGTCAGTGCACACCCAATCGCATAGCCGTCATGCGATTGGGTGTAAACAGTTTCAGTTGTTACTATAGTTCCCACCCCTCGAGCGTGTAGGCCATCTCCCAGAATCGGTGCTCAAGGTTTGCGCTCGTGAGGAAGGCTTCGCGCATGGCCTCGTGTTCACCTGGGTACTGTTCGCCACAGCGGTCGACGAATTCGCGGCACCAGGCCGTCGCCTCACGAAACTCCTCGCCAGTGTACATCTCGATGAACGGCGTGTACCGATGCGTGTCCGTCGCCAACTCGGCCATGTGCTCGCCGACGTCAAGATAGCCCTGCATGCAGGGATACAGTGCCGCTGCGATTTCTGCGAGTGATCCCTCATACGCCGTCCGAACGAGGAAATTCGTGTAGGCGACACAGGTCGGCGCTTTCTCGACAGCCTCGAGTTCCGCCCTCGAGATGCCGTAGTCCGCTGCGAACTCACGGTGGAGATCCATCTCGTGGTCGAGTACGTCGTGGGCGACGCCAAGCAGTCGCATCATCGTTTCCTCGTCGCGTGCCTTGACGCCGGCGAGTGCAAACAGCCGCGCGTAATCGAGCAGGTAGCGATAATCCTGTTTCACCCAGTGTTGGAAGGCCGCGTCATCGAGCGTTCCCGCCGCGAGTTCTTCGACGAACGGGTGCTGTTTCTGTGCCTCCCAGATCGATGCGCCCTCTTCGAGCAGGTCGTCGCTGAACGCCATCAATGGTGTACTCGAGCGCCTCGAGTGAGTTATAACTGACTACTACAATCGGCTTGTTCAGCTGTTGATGGCAGCGACAACGTTGACAAACGAGTGTGCTCAACCGACAGGTGTCTTTTTGCCCTCAGGGAGTGTGTCACGCGTGTGTCGAGTCTTACACTCGTCATCGCCGTGACGCTTGTTGCGGGCTGTGCGACTGGCCTCGGGGCCATACCGACGCTAGTCACCGAGCGCGTCAGTCACCGCCTCTACGACGGCGCACTCGGTTTCGCCGCCGGCGTCATGGTTGGGGCTGCGATGTTCGCACTCATCGTCCCCGGCCTCGAGTTGGGGACGCCGCTCGAGGTCGTCGTTGGCCTCGGTGTCGGGGCTGGCTTCCTGCTCGGAATGAATGCACTCATTCCGCATCTCCATCTTCGATTTCGTGGCGACCAACTCGAGGGGACGGCAGCGCTCGAGACTGCGGACACCGGAGACGAAACGGTCACGGCCGACGACCGCCGCCGGGCGCTTCTGGTCGGCAGCGCGGTGACGATCCACAACGTCCCCGAAGGCCTCGCCGTTGGCATCGCATTCGCCAGCGGCGAGGCTGGACTCGGGTTCGCCATCGCCACCGCCATTGCTGTCCAGAACGTGCCCGATGGGTTCGCGATGGCCGTTCCCGCCGTCCGCGCTGGCGTCTCGAAACCGAAAACGATCCTCTATACCACGCTCTCCGGCGGCGTTCCAGAACCAATCGCTGCCGCCGTCGGGTTCACGCTGGTCGTCTTCGTTACCGGTCTCTTCCCGCTCGCTGCTGGCTTCGCCGCGGGTGCAATGATCGCCGTCGTCTTTCGCGAACTGGTTCCCTCGAGTCACGGCCATGGCTACGCCGATACCGCAACAGCAACGTTCGTCGCCGGGTTCGCGCTGATGCTCATCGTCGACACCGTCTTAGCAGTGTGAGTTGCGCCAGCCGAGGCGACCACCCCAGGCGGTATCCGTGACCTTTTCTCGGTGATGGACTAACGCTGCGCCATGACGTTCGCATCGGAACTTCGTAATCGGGAGCCACTTGTCGGAACTTGGGTTGCACTGGGCGATCCCGCAATCGCTGAACTCAGTGCCAGCCTCGCGTTCGACGCCGTCGTCATCGACGGCGAACACTCGACGAACTCACTCGAGACGATCACCGAGATGGTCCGGGCGGTCGACGCGGCGAGCGCCGACCGCGAGGTTGGCTCTATCGTCCGCCTCTCAGAAAACGACGCGACAGAAATCAAACGCGTGCTCGACTCGGGCGTCAGCGGCGTCATGGCTCCGATGATCGACTCGCCCGAGGATGCCCGCGAATTGGTCGAGGCCACGCGCTACCCACCCGACGGCGTTCGCGGCGTTGGCTACGGCCGCGGAACCGGCTACGGCGAGGCGTTCCCCGACTACCTCGAGCAGGCAAACGACGAAATCGTCACCATCGCCCAGATCGAAACCGAAGCCGGCTTCGAGCACGTCGAGGAAATCGCCGCTGTTGACGGCCTCGACGGGCTCTTCGTCGGTCCTGCTGACCTTTCCGCTGCGCTCGGAATGTTCGGCGAAACGGAGAGCGACGATTTCCTGTCGGCTGTTGATCGCGTGCTCGAGGCTGGTCACGCCGTCGACAAACCTGTTGCAACGCTGGCGTTCGAGGAGGCAGAAATAGAGCGCTGGGTCGATTGCGGGTTCGACTTTGTCCTCGCTGGTGTCGACATTGACTACATTCAGGCGGGCGCGACACAGGCGATTACGATGTTCGAGGACGCACTCGATGGACGCGACGGTGTGTGACTGGCGGTCGTACGACCATTCTCCGGTTTAGGTTGCTCGAGCGAGTTTGACGACGAATACCGTTCCCGTCGGATCGTTGTCTTCGGCCCAGACCTCGCCACCGTACTGAGAAACCAGCGTCTGAACGAGATAGAGACCAATTCCTGACCCGGGACTCCCAAGACTTTTTTCACCTTTTCCGAAGATCACGTCCTTCTGCTCATCCGGGATTCCGGGGCCGTTGTCAGCGATCCGAACAACGGCGGTATCGGTACGTATCTCACACGAGAGTTCAACGACAGGGTTGTCTTTGTCGTTATGTTGAACAGCATTGTTCAACAAATTTCGAAACACCGAACTGAGCATCCCATTGGCAGCGACCTCACTGTCGGGAAGCGTGTCCTCGAGAACGAACGTCGCCTCCGGGAAGGACTCTTCCCGAAGCGATAATTCCGTCTCGAGGACTGAACACAGTGAAACTGGTTCGACCGTGAGTTCGTCGTTTGACGACAACGCCTCCACGTAGTCACGAGCGATTTCGGTGACCTCGACAATGTGTTCGCCGCTATCGAGGATGTTCCGGAGATACGCTTCACCCTCGTCGTCAACGTGTTCCTCGAGCATTTCTCCCCAACCGAGCACAATTGCCATATCGTTTCGAACGTCGTGACGGACAACCCGATTCAGAATCTCGAGTTCCTGTTCCCGATGCTTTTGCTCCGTGATGTCCGTACAGATGCCAACGACTTCGGTAATCTCGCCGTTGTCGTTTCGAAGAATAATCTGATACGTTAGCACCCACCGGATCGAGCCGTCCGGTCGAACAACACGGCCCTCGTATGTCGCGTCAGCGGGCTCGTTGCCGGATGATTCAATATTTTCGCGTACACGGTCTCGGTCATCGGGATGGATGGTCTCCAGTAGCCTGCTTACGTCTTCTTGAACCTCTTTCGCCGGAATCCCCCAGATATCTTCGAAGCCAGCGCTGATGTAGTCGAACTCACCGGGTGTTGTCACCGTCCAAAGTGCGACCCCGTCGAGTTGATCGAACAGGGCGCGAAAGTCGCGGTGACGACTGAGCGAGGAATTACTCATATCTTTCTTTCCGTACTGTAGCGGATAAACGTGGCTGTCGTTCCCAATTCGATGTCTCCTGTGCTGAAAGCGTACTTTCGAGACCGTCCGCTATCAGAGGTGTTTGCTCACGTACGGTCCGTCCTGGTGATAGCCCAGCTTGTTCCGGTAGTACTCCCGCGCACCGATCCCCGAAATTACACTGACCTTGTCGTAGCCGGCGTCGGCGGCGAGTGATTCCGCTTTTTCCATTAGGCGGCGACCGTACCCCTGGTGCTGGTGCTGGCCCGATTCGCCTTCCTCACCCATCGTCACCTCACCACCGTAGACGTGAAGTTCGCGGATGAGCGCCGCGTTCTCGAGTTCCCGCCGAACCGGGTCGTTTGGGAACCGCAGCCGACAGAAGCCGATCAGGAGGTCCTTCTCGAAGTCCTCGACGGAGATGAAGTGTTCCGTGCCGCCGCAGGCGTCGTAGGTCATGACCTCGAGGTCGACGTTCTCGGGTTCCTCGTCGTTCATTCCGGCCTCGCGACAGCGGATGCAGTCACAGGACCAGCCGTGGTCCTCCATGCGCTTTCGGGCCAACTGTCGAAGGTTCGACTTCCAGACACCCGCATCGATGAAGTCCGCCGGAATGTCGCGCTGGACGCGCTGGAGACGCGTATAGCGCGGGATCATATCCTTTATCTCGGCGACCAGTTCGGCGGCTTCCTCGTTGCCCAGTGGATCGTACTCTCCCTTGTGCCACCAGTCGTAGGTTGCGGTGCCGCGGACGATCAGCGTCGGATAGATTTTGAGGTAGTCCGGTTTCCACTCCTCCTGTTCGAAGATACGCCGGAAGTCCTCGAGACACATCTCCTTACTCATTCCCGGCTGACCGGGCATCATGTGGAAGCCGACCTTGAACGCCGAATCGCGCAGGCGCTGGTTGGCCTCAATCGAAGCCTGTGCGCCGTGGCCGCGGTGCATCTCCCGATTGATGCGCTCGAAGGTGGTCTGAACGCCGACCTCGACTTTCGTCCCACCAAGATCGAGCATCCGGTTGATCTGTTCGGGATCACACCAGTCGGGCTTCGTCTCGAACGTCGTCCCAATATTTCGAATGTCGTTCGTCTCGTTCTCAGTGATGACGTCTTCGAGGTACTTCCATTCGTATTCGTCGGGGTCCTGTGCGAAGCTGACGCCCTCGGCTGGTTCTGGCTCCTTGTCCACGTCGAAGTCGTTCATCGCCTCGAGTGCGCGCTTGACGAACCACTCCTGATAGTCATGGGAACGGGCGGTCATCGTCCCGCCCATGAGAATCAGTTCGACCTTGTCGACCGGGTGGCCGATCTCGCGCAGTTGCTCGAGGCGCAGCGTGACCTGCCCGTAGGGGTCGTAGTCGTTCTGGACGCCGCGGGCAGCCGCAGGCTCTTCGCCCGTGTAGCTCTGGGAGGACGAAAACTCCGAGTCGGGGCCGCCAGGGCAGTACAGACACTTGCCGTGGGGACAGCGCTCGGGCGAGGTCATAATCGCCACTGGCGACACGCCGGAGGCGGTCCGGACGGGCTTGCGCTGGAGGACCTCCTCTAAGACCTCGCGGTGTTCCTGACCCGCGTGATCGAGGAGTTCGGAGTTTTTGGGCACCTTGGGTGCCGAGTGTTCCGAACAGGCCTCGAGTTTGGCCTTTTCGACCTCGTCGCGTTCGATCTCGCCCGCGAGGATCCGCTCGACGAGCGTCTCACAGACCTGCCGGAAAGCCTCCGTCTCCGTGGGATCGTCGGAATCGGGCGTCTCGGTACTCACTACACGTCTTTGGACGCGCGGCGCGAATAAGCGTGTCGGACTCGCGACCCCCACTGGTCTCGGCGGTTCGACTGTGGCCTGTTACAACCCTATCGGGATCGATGAGAGGTCACCGTTCTCGTGGTTATTGGGGATCGAGTGTTACGATAACTTGGCCAGTATTACTGTTGATGGTTAGGACGACAGAATCCTCGAGAATCGCATATCCCTCAACCATAGATCCGTGGAGGCTTGTCTCTATGTGATCGAGTGTATACGTCGTCCACTGTTCCGCTCCCGTTTCTGGATCGAGAGCATGCAGATGTGTATATCCAAGATCACGCCAGATGTAGAGCGTGTCATCTGAGACGAATGGTTGAAGCCCATTTGGGCCGCCCTCAATGTTCTTTGACTCCCATTCGCTGGGTTCGTCGCCAGTCTCCACACCTGTCGCAAACACTGAAGGGTAATTATACGCACCCCCCGAATAGATCGTTCCGTTCGCAACTGTTGGTGCAGGGCCATTTACTGGATACGTCTCTTCTGTTTGTTCGTACTCTGCTACTGTTTCTGCATCGCCAGTTCCGGGATCAATCGCGACAACACTGGTTTCTTCGTGCGTATAGACCGTTCCGTCTCGGACCATCAGCTCAAATCCGGCCGGACTGTTTCCTGGCGGCGAATACGTCCACAGTCGTTCATCTTCGAAGACATCGAACGCTATAACTTCGAAATCGTTGTTCGTACGCCGGATTACAAAGAGCGTTCCATCCTCTCCAATCGCGATATCCTCTGTCCCACTGGCCTCGTCCTCCCAGATAATGTCCTCGGCGTCACTGTCGATCGCGTACAACTCTCCGTCGTTGTTGACGTAGACGATCCCCTCGAAGATGCGAATATCGCCAGCGTACAACGACCCGAGTTCGATCGACCACAACTCCTCACCGTCGTCCAGGTCAATCGCGTAGAGTTTGTCGGTGAGAAAGTACACGGCGTCGTCGGTCACTGCTGGTGTCGTCGGATCCCACTGCGGGTTCGACGGCGCTCGTGGTGGTAGTTCTGCCTCGAACGTCCACTCGATTTCGCCGCTCGCTAGATCGACTGCGTGGAGCGTCGGTGTTTCGTCGGAAACGTATACCTGTCCGTGATCGACGACGGGAGCCGACAGCGTCACGTCCTCTACTTCGACCGTCCAGCGTTCCTCGAGCGGGCCGTCAGGACCGCTCCGGTCGTCGGCGACCATTTGATTGTCGGCGGTAAATCGGTCCATCGGCCACGAGCTAGTGGCCGTTTCAGTCGACTCACTGCTGTCAGCTTCATCTGTCTCGTCGAGTTCGTTATCACCGTTGTCAGTCTCTTCGGCCCCGTCGGCGCCGTCACCAGTGTCAGTTCCTGAATCATCGTCACTACTCAGACAGCCGGCGATCCCTGCCAGACCTGTCGTTGTCCCACCACAGACGGCGAGCCATTGTCGCCGCGTTCGATTCCATCCCTCTGTCATATTATACGAAAGGTCAGAACCAATCAACTAAATAAGTTCTCACGTGAGGATATTGCTTTCAAAATACGTGTGGGATCGAGAAGGATGGTCGCCACTGGCTATCAGTGACTACTCGAGGATATTCGGTTGAATCAGGTCTCGTACTCGGGTGTCCGATTGCGGTCCCGGTCCCGTACACTCGTTTCTCGAGTACGCTGGTGTCGCTGCTCGACATCCTCGAGTGACTCCGTCTCGAGCAGACGCTCGAGTTTGCGTTCGAACTGGTCGTCAGTGATCTCACCCGCAGCATAGCGCTCGCGCAGCGTCTCGAGGGCGTCGCCGGGCGTCGACTCGTCTGCGGTGCGTGGTTGTGTCTCGGTTGACGCGGTTTCGCGCTCGCTTGCGTCCTCGCTCTCACTGGTTCCCCACCAGTCGTCCCAGGATTCCTCGTCCCACCACTCCGCTCGATCCGCCTCGTCGCCGTACAGGAGCGCTACGAGTGGAATAACGACGATGTAGCCAAGCAGTAAGACCGGCAGCCAGAAGCTACTCCCGGCTAACAGCAGGGCGAGCCAGAGCCCTGTGACGACCATCGATGCGATCTCCGTGGCGTTCTCTCGAGCCCGTGTCGCAGGATCGTCACTCATACTGTCTTTCACGCGTCAGACCGCGAAAACTGTTTCCACGCGTTCGCGTTACGGAGACGCCCCAGACGGTGTCGCCACTCTCTGGTGTGTTGTGAGCGGAGGAACTGGACACGGGTTGCGTCCGAGGTGTCGTCTTACGCGAGCGTCTCGCCGAGTGCCTCGAGTGCGGCTTCCTTGACGGCGTCGCGTTCGCCGGGGAGGAACTCGAGGTGGCCGTCTTCGCCGCCGACAACGTGGCTGCCGGCTTCAGGAACGCGGTCAGCAACAGCGTCGCCGAGGTCGCGGACGTTCAGCGAGTCAGTTGCGCGGACGTGCAGTTCGTCGTCACCGACACCGAGGGTGACGGCCGACTCGTCTTGCTGGCGGTGCAGTTCATCGAGCAAGAGCGTCGTCGTCGGGAAGTTGTACCGGTGCGTGAACGCGCCGGTGTCGAGGACGGCGACCGAAACGCCGTCAACGGACTCCGTCGTCATGTTCTCGCGGGCCGTCTCGAGTTCGGTCTCGAGTTTTGCGCGGAACTGCTCGGAGACGTGGGCTGCGAGGTCGCCGTCAGCACCGCCGTCGAACAGCAGGTCTGCGACGAGTTCGCGTTTGTCCTTGTAGGACTGGTAGTACGCCTCGAGTGCGACGGCTTCGCGCCGGTCACTGAGTGCGGTCTCGTCGTAGCCAGCCTCAGTTGCGAGGTCGACGTAGGTCGCGGGTGCGTTCTCCCAGTAGCTGACCGCAGGGAGGTGTGCGAGGTCGTCGCGAACGTCGTCGTTGATGTGGGCAGCGACGTTTGCGCCGAGTGCCGTCGAGGTCACGTCGGAGACGTCAGCGCCCGCAAGCGATGGGGCAGCGGCGACGGAGACGGCGTCGACGATTGCCTCGTCGGCGTGACTGTCGTCGATGACTATCGACTCGGCGTCGTAAATCGAGAGCAGGTCGTAGCCGTCAACCGACTCCTCGGTCGAGCCGGCGTCGACGAGGACGACGAGCGGCAGTTGCTCGCCGTGGCGGTCGCGCGCCTCGAGCATGGAGGTCACGTCGTCGGTTGCGGTGTCCATGCCGTAGACACGCCCGTCGAGTGGACGGCGCTCGAAGTAGTGATACTGTGCGTCTTCGCGGGTGTGTTTCTCACGGATCAGCGGGAGCACGGCGCGTTCGATGGCGGCACCGGCGACGTAGCCGTCGGCGGTCGCGGCGTGGCGAACGACGACGGGACGTGCTTCCATGACTGCGCGGCGGATTGCCGTTGCAGCGCCGACGAGTTCGTCCTCGACGGCAGCGACGGCGTCGTGGTCTGCAAGGAGCGAGACCTCGGTCGGTCGGGCTTCCGCTTCGATTGCGCTCTCGAGGCGGTCGACGACGGTGTCGCGGTCATCGTCCTCGAGAATGTCGAGCGATTCGGTTTCAATCTGCAGGTCGCCGTTGTGGCGTTCGACCTCGCCCTCGAGGGCGACGATGTCGTCGAGTTCGACGTCGGGGTAGGCACGAACGCCGGCTTCCTCGAACGCAGCACATTCGACGGTGCCGGACTCATCGCGCAGCTCGAAGACGGTTGGGCCGCTGGTCTGGCGGATACTGGTAATTTCGCCCTCGAGGCGGACGATGCTGCCGACCTGGTTGTCGATTGCATCGACAGTCGTTCGGTTGAGTGCGGGTTCGTCCGCAGTGGTGTCGTCGGCGTCGGTTGCGTCGTCCGCTGGCGGGGTGGACGCAGCAGGCGATTCAGCAGCGACGGAGCCGCCCGAGCCGCCAGATGACGGATCGGCGGCAGCCTGCAGGTCGCCCGCATCAGCGTCAGCGCCAGCGTCAGTGTCGGCGCTGGCGTCGGTTTCGGTTGATGTGTCAGCGGTCTCGTCGGTGTCCGTTTCCGGCTCGCTCTCGTCGCTCTCGAGTTCGTCCGGGAGCAGTTCCTCACTACCAGTATCGACGAGTTTGCCGCGGAATTCGCGTTCGCGCTGGCGGATCGACCAGCCGAGGTCGATATTCCCGTTGTCGCGGACGTCGAGAACCTGGACGAACACATCGTCCCCGGGTTCCCAATCGAGACTTTCGAGTCGTTGGTCGAGTTCGCTTCGGTGCAACAGGCCAGTGACGTGATCGCCGATATCGACGAACACGCCGAAGTCGGCGTAGCCGTCAACGGTGCCCCGGTAGTACCGTCCGGGGGAGAGTTGCGAGGCGGACGAGCCGGTAAACTCGAAGACGGCGTCCTCCTCGTGGCTCTCGCAAATCTTCCCGTCGACAGCGGTGCCGCAGATGATACAGTTACCCATCTACTCGGTTCAAGCAGGTTCGCCCTAAAACGGTTGTCGAAATGTCTTCGCGCCGCAGCGACGAACTAAATCGGTCTGATCGGTTACTCGAACGCCGGTGATTCCGCCTCAAGTGCCTCAATATCGTCTGCGAGTTTGCGGACCTGTTCGGGAAACAGCGACACCTGAATCTCGTTGCCCTCCTCGTCTTCGAAGACGAGCTTCGCGCGTTTGTCACCGAACTCGCGCGCTTCAGCATCCTCGACATCGAACAGTTTGACCGTTGCCGACTTGTTCTTCGGGCCGACGTTTTTGATCGATCCATCGTTCAACTCGACCATGAAATCCTCGAGGGTCAGTGCAAGCATACGCTCTCGTATGGCCTCCGGGTAAAAAACGTCGTGGCATTCGATCCCTCACTATTCCGGCCACATTACCTCCCCGAAAATCGACAGTGTAGCCGCAGCCACCTACTTTTAAGGCCATTTCGCGTCAATCGAACACACGCTATGGAGCTTACCTGGCATGGCCACTCGACGTGGCACGTCACCGTTGGGGAGACTGACCTGTTGATCGACCCGTTCTTCGACAACCCGAAGACCGACCTCGAGCCGTCGGACCTCGAGACGCCCGATTACGTCCTGTTGACACACGGCCACGCCGACCACATCGCCCACGCCGAGGCATTTTCGGACGCGACGCTGGTCGCGACGCCGGAACTCGTCTCGTACTGCGAGGCGGAGTTCGGCTTCGAGGACGCCGTCGGCGGGATGGGCATGAATCTCGGCGGCACCGTTGAGTGTGGCGACGCGACGGTCACGATGGTCCGTGCTGACCACACGAACGGCATTATGACCGAAAACGACCAGAGCGCCGGCATGCCAGCCGGGTTCGTCATCGCCGACGGCGAGCCGACCGCCGCAGACTCGACGACGCTGTACAACGCCGGCGACACCGCCCTGCACTCGGAGATGCGCGACGTCATCGGCGACTATCTCGAGCCTGACGCCGCTATCGTCCCGATTGGCGATCACTTCACCATGGGACCGGAACAGGCCGGCGTCGCCGTCGACTGGACCGGCGCAGCCCATGCGTTCCCACAACACTACGATACGTTCCCGCCGATCGAACAGGATCCCGCAGACTTCGAAGCCGCCGTCAGCGACGCCGACGTCCACATTCTCGAGGCCGACGAGCCGTTTAGCCTCGAGTAACGCATCGTCCGCTGCGCTCTCGAGTAACTGCGTCGCTTGCTCCGCCCGTGAGGCGGGCACTGCTCATCGCTGGCCCGCCATTCATCCCTCGTTTTCCTCAGAATCGAATTCTTGCTCGACAGACCGTCCTGCGAGCGAGAACAACGTTTAGGAGTCTCGCTGTGGACGGTCGGAGTGCAATGGCGAAACAGGTCACCACAGTCTCCGAGGAGGGCTACAGCGCGACAAACGACATCCGCGAGTTCGAGACGACGATCGATGCCAACGGCGAGGACGCACCCGATACACTCGAGAGCCTGCTCGCGGCCTATGGCTCCTGTTACGTTCCCGCACTCCGCGTCGGGAGCAAACAACGCGGTGTTGATGACGTTGGGCGGATCGAAATCGACGTTACTGGCGATCTCAATGATGACGACAAACTCGAGTCGATTCACTTTGAGATCGGACTCGAGGCGACCGTTGACGACGAGCAGGCAGCCGATATTCTCGAGCGGGCGAACGAACTCTGTAAGGTACACGATGCACTCAAAGCCGATCTGCACGCCGAGATGACGCTCGAGGGTGACGCGTTCTGATCGTACAGGACTGCGGTGCAGTGACTGGGAGTGGCTGCGCGAAGAGAGAGAGAGAGAGAAACGAAAGTGGGTGGAATCCCAACACCGAGTAGGTGGGGTGGGTGAGGTGGTGGGATGACACTCAGCGGAACGCGGGCCGGGGGAGGCCCCATCGTCCGCTGCACTTGAATCATCAGCCGGGATGATAATAGCCATACTGCCAAATCATATTGGCATCCGGCGTCGACCTGTACGGAAACCACCCGTCATATAGCGGGGCGAACCTTCTTTGGGCCATCGCACACAACCCGACGTATGTTACGATCGTTTGAGGGCACGTCGCCACAGATCGCCGATTCTGCAACCGTCGATGAAACCGCCGTCGTCATCGGCGACGTTATCGTCGAATCCGACGCGAGTATCTGGCCCAACGCGACAATTCGAGGCGATCACGGCCGTATTGTGATCGGCGAGCGTGCGAATGTGCAGGACAACGCCGTTCTCCACGAACAAACGACACTCGAGGCCGCAACAACGGTCGGCCACAGCGCACTCGTCCACGATGCAACGGTTTGCGAAGGCGGGTTAGTTGGGATGAACGCGACCGTACTCGACGGCGCAACTGTTGGCGAGAGAGCCGTCGTCGCCGCCGGCAGCGTCGTCACCGAGGGGATGACGATCCCACCCGAAACACTCGTCGCGGGCGCACCAGCCGAGGTGAAAACGACGCTCGAGGACCCCCATCTCGAGGCAACGGCTGATCGCTACGTGGAATTAGCGACTCGACACGCAGAAACAAGCGAGCGACTTGCTGGCGGCGACGAGAACCCGTAGTCCGTCACCAGTGGCAATGGCCGACATCGGCAACATTCATATCGGGTTGCAGTTGAGACGTCGACTCGAGTGTCAGCCCACGGAACGTTGTTCCCAGATTAATCGACCACGATTCCTCGAGTGAGTCGAAGTCGCCGAAATCGATCTCAAGCGTGTAGCGACCGTACTGCTGCCACGAATCAGGAATGGTTTCGCTCTCGCCGACGGGTAGCTCGAGGCGGTCGTCACGAATCGTCTCCGTGTCGTCGTCGCCAGGTGGCTGGTACGTGACCCTGATCGCAGCGTCGATAGCCTCGCCGGTTCGATTTCTGAGTGGAAGGTCGCCTTCATCCTGTCTCGGGATGGATTCCCCGAGGACGAGCGTGGTCGTCTCGCCATCCGTGTCGATGTGGGGTTCGAAGTACTGCCCGGACACGTGGATGTAGGTTGTGTCTGGCCCCATCACCTCTTGCAGTCTGAGGTCGCCATCCGTTTGGTACTGGCCGTCCTCGAGAGCGGTCTCGACTTCCGAAGCAACGGGGCCGGGGAGATTGCCGCCAAGAATAATGGACAGTTCGCATTCGTCATATTCGGTTACGTCATCGCGAGCTGTCGGCGTCGAACACCCCGCAACCGCACTCGCTGTGGCCGCGCTGACCGATGCGAGAACCGCACGTCTGTTCATACAACGTGCATACTGTGCTGACATATATGTTTTCTCACGTCAGAACCGCCAGTGGCGTCGGGGAGGGAAACGCTGATACACACACCGTCCGAATCCGGGAGTATGAGCGACAGCAACTGGACGGACCGGATCGTCGGTGCACGAATGAGCGTCGACCAGGAGTTTTCCTCACGGATCGCCCAGTCGGAGCTCTCGAGTCAGCAGTGGAGTCTGGTGATGACGGCGACGGAACTCGAGATAGAGAACCCCGACGATCCCGAGAACGCCCGAATGGTTGCGAACACGGACAAGGTGGATCAGATCATGCCCGAACTCGAGAACATCGAGTCAGGGATGGGCGCGATGGGTGGCGGTGGTGCTGGCGGCGCAGGGTCCGGTTCCGGCTCCTCGGGCGGCCTCGTTGACTCGATCAAGGGTGCACTCGGGCTGGGTGGTGGCGGCAGTGGCGTCGACGACGCCAAACGTGATGCGGCTGAACAGCTCACAACAGAATACGCCGACGAGCTACAAACACAGATTGAGTCGAACGGCCAGTGGGACTCGATCTGTGAGGCCGCCGCGAGTGAGACCAGCGACGAACGCTGATCTCAGTCACCCGCGTGAAAGAGCGTCAACTCGCTCGTCTCGTAGATATTGATCAGTTCGGTCACCAGTTCGTCGTACGATTCATCCTCAATTCGGAGGCCGTCTAACCGTTCAACCGTCTCTTCCTCGAGTTCAATCTGTGGCATGGCTCGAGTTGACATTGGACGGCGAGCAGCAAAAACGTCGTGGGAAAACCAGACTAACAGGCGCTGAAACTCAGTCTGAGTCGAGTTTCAGGGTATCCGTCGAAAGCCACAGCATCTTTACGGACGCTTCCCGACCATACGGATATGTCCGACGACGTAGAGACGATTACGTTCTCGATTGAAGCCGACGACGAGACGACTGACGACGTGACCATCCCGGCCGGCCTCGTCGACCTCGTTGCCGAAGGTGACCAGACCGCTGCCGAAACTGTCGGCGACCTCACACTTCTATCGTTCGCCAGCCGTGCCCACCACATCGTTCACCACGGCCACGACGCCGACGAGGACCTCGAGGAACAGGAAGCACGCATCATGGACCTGTTCGAAGAACGGTTCGGCGTGACCTTCGGCGAAGCAACCGGCCACCAGCACTAATCCGTTTTAGGCATCGCTGCCTGCTGAACGCATAAGCGGTCCACTGATTTTGACCAGAAATTGATCCACCGTTTCAACGGTGACTGCGGCTACATAAGCGCCGCTACCGTCTCGTTTTCGTCACCTGCAGGTTCGTCGGTGGTCTCTGCCCCCTCACCTGCCTGCTCGTCGGTCTCGTCCGAACCGGCAGTGTCAGCATCGCCGTCCGCGTCGTCAGCGTCGTCATCTGCGGGCGGGCCGTCGTCCGCAGGTGGCGTCTCTTCTTCCCCACCGTTCGTTGCGCCCGGATCGGTCTCGGTGTCGCCCTGCTCAGTGTCGTCGTCCTGTTCGTCCTCGTCAGTCACTGGTGGTTCATCGTCCGCCGTCGTATCGTCATCCGGTTCCGCAGTTTCTTCATCATCCTCGAACTCCGGTACATCTGGGTCGGCAAGGCCTTCGACCGTCGCCGTACCAGCGTCGTCTTCGGTCGCAATCTCGTGTTCAGACTCACCTTCTATCGCTTCAGAGGTGAACTCGACTGTCTCAGTCTCGCCGCCCTCGAGTTCCAGTTCCGTCTCATCGACGAGATCGCCGTCGACGCTGTAGGTGACGGTCTGGGTGCCCTCGAGGTCACCGACGTTCGTGATGTCTGCCTGGACAGTGACCTCGTCGCCGACGGAAGCGACTGGGTCAGCGAACACCGGTCCAACCGTGAACTCGGCAGCCTCACCGGCTTCCTCGATCGTCACCGGCACCTCGTCGCTGTCGTCTTCGCTCGCGACGACTGCGGTGTACTCGTCTGGCTCGATCTCGTCAGTGTCAGCGGTCAGCGTCACCGACTCAGTCTCGTCGCCCTCAAGTTCGACCGTCTGTGAGTCCACTTCGAGGTCGAGTTCGGCGAGCGAGAGCGTCACGTTCTGCTCGCCGGCGTCGTCACCGACGTTCTCGATGTCGGCATCGACCTCGAGTGGCTCACCCTGCTCGACGGGCGAGTTCGTCTCGGTGATCGAGACGCTGTAGTTAGCGGGGTCGTCGGGGTCGATCTCGCCCGCTGGCTCGGTTTCAGCGGTAAGCACCTCATCGTAGTCGTGGGTCGACATATCTACTTCCCAGACGAGTCGCTCATCGTCGCTTTCGGGCGTCCAGAGGGCCATGAACTCGTGTTCACCGGGCTCGAGTTCGCCGACTGGGTCGTCTTCGGTCGTGCCCTCGACGTACTCACTGATGACCGCGAGCATCGCGTCGTTCGGGTTGTCGTAGCCGAACGTGACCTCAATGCCGTCGTCATCCTCGAGTGGCTCGGTTTCTTCGACGCCAATGTCGGGCTGTTCTGGCCGGATCTCCTCGAGACAGGTCTCAGAATCCGGGTGTGGGTGGTCGATACCAGCAAACGGGATCGCTTCGTCCGAACTGATGCCCGTGATCGCAGTGCCGAAGTCGCCGTAGTCGTTGACGCCGACGGTCACTTCGTCGTCGCCAGTTTCTGTCACGCCGTCGTCCGCGTCGATGTCGAAGACGACTGTTCCGATAAACGGCGCTTCGATGTCGTCACCGACTGTGACGAAGTCCTCGATGATCGTGTTACCGAAGCCTGCAGAGTCGTAGAATCCGGTGCTAGCGGCGATCTGGTCGCCGTCCTCGAAGTTACCGGAGACTTCGGCTCGCGTGCAGTCAATGAACTCGACCATGAACGTCGGATCGACCGTGTACTCGAGCGACTCCGCAGCCAGCGTCTCACCCTCGTCCGTCGACTCGAGGGCGACATCGACCGTCGCGTTGTCCGTGAGTGGCTGGTCGAGGTCGACCGTTTCGTTATCGAGTCCGGTATCGGGCGCGAACGGCTCGGTCTCGACCAGTTCCGTCTCGTCAGCCGTCGCCGTCAGCACGTACTCGACCGAGGCGTTGGATTCTTGGACTGTCAACGTCTGTCCGTCACCGGTCTGGTCGGTCACATTGAGTTCCGCATCGTCATCTGGGTCTTCAGGATCGTCGGGATCGGTAACATCCTCGAGCGTGTACGTAATCGTCTCACTCGCCAGTGTCTCGTCGTCGTCGCTGGCGCGTACGGACACGTTGATTGTCGTCTCGTCCTCGAGTGCTGGCTCGAGGTCAACCTCGAGATCGCTCACTGATTCGTCTGCGTCGAACGTCTCGCTGTCGACGCGCTCGCCGTCGTACTCGGCCGCGACGGTGTAGGATTCGCTCGCGTTCGCCTCGTCGACGAGGAGCGTCTCGCCGTCACCGGTCTGGTCGCTCACCGAGAGCGTTGCCTCCGGGTCTGGGTCCGGCTCAGGATCTGGCTCTTCCTCGTCCGCAATCGTCACGAACGCGCCGTCGAGAACCGGGCCACCGCTTGCGGTGACGTATGGCTCGTCGTCTGCGCCGTCGCTCTCGACGTACTGGAACGTCTGATCGTCGGTCGTGTTGTGATGGACGACCGCGACAAGCGGCTGGCTCTCCTCGAGTGGTTCATCCAGTTCTATCTCGAGGTCTTCGTGGTCGCCGCTCTCGAGGTAGTCGGAGACGCCGATGACCGCGTCAGGGTCCACATCGGTTGCAACTCCATCGTAGACCGCGACAAAGCCGCCCTCCGAGAGGTCGACGTTGTCGACGACGACACTCTCACCATCGGACTCCTGATCAGTGAACGAAATCGAGGCCGTTCCCTCGAGTTCGTCGATTTCTTCGATCTGCTGGCTGATCTCGATTTGGACGTGTTGGATGATCTGCGTAACGTCGTCAGTGTCCTCGCCGACGGCGTACGCCGTTGCATCGGCTGCCGTATCTTGGGTGAGGATCTGCAGCTGCGTGATGCTGATCTGCTGGTACTGGATCGCACGAGCAGTCTCCTCGCAGGCGGCCTGGGCCGCCGTCTGGATCTGCGTGACTGACGCCTCCTGGTGCTGGATGAGCGCCCCGCTCGAGGCACCGTGGGCGAGCGTCTGGATCTGTGTGATGTCGACGACCTGCGTCTGGGTGACTGCACCCTGACCAGCGCCGAATGCAGCGGCCTGAATCTGCTCGACTTCGACGACCTGCTGTTGCACTGCCGATTCGATTGCTCCTTTCGAGGAGCCAAGTGCCGCGTACTGTATCTGCGTGACCGAAACCTCCTGGTGCTGGACTAACGCACCCTGCGCACCACCATCAGCAGCGGCCTGAATCTGCTCGACGCTCGCGTCCTGGCTCTGCTGGATGGACCCCTTCGCCGCACCGAAGGTCGCCTCCTGAATCTGGGTGATCGAAATGCGCTGGACCTGCTCGATCGTCACCGACTGGACCTGCGCCAGCGAGCCTTTACTCGCCCCGCGCGCTGCGGACTGGGTCTGCTCGACACTCACTTCCTGGCGCTGCTCGAGTGCGCCCTTCGCCGCACCCGTTGCTGCCTTCTGGATCTGCTTGATATCGACGCGCTGGTGCTGTTCAACCTCGATATCCTGCTCCTGTTCGAACACCGCCTCAGTGCTGCCCTCGAGCGCACCCGCTGCAGCTCCTGCCGCCGCGTGCTGGACGTGCTCGAGTGTGACCTGCTGGCGCTGCTCAACAGTTATTTTCTGATACTGCTCGAGGACGCCGTACGCTGCACCTTGTGCGGCTTCCTGAATCTTCGGCGTGCGGTCGATGTCTTTCTCGCCGGCCTCGCTCGCCGCACCCGCGGCCGCGCCGTAGGTTGCAACCTGAATCTGCTCGACAGTCACGCGCTGTTCTTGCGCGAGCGCGCCGTGGGTCGCGCCCCAAGTGGCACTCTGCATCTGGGTTGCGTTGACCGTCTGATGCTGGGCCAGTGCACCGTCAGTTGCGCCACCGACTGCGTACTGGACTTGTGTCGCGTTCACCTCCTGCTCTTGCATCATCGAGCCGTGAACCGCCCCTTTCGTCGCCTCCTGTACCTGCTCGGTGTCAGCCTCTTGATGCTGGCTCGCTGCCGCGCTTGCCGCCTCGAGTGCCGCTGCTTGTTGTTCCTGTGTTACCTCGACGCCCTGTGCCTGGGCGAGTTCGACACCCTCCTCGACACCGGCTTCGACGGCATCAGGCGCGTCAGGCTCGTCCTGCGTGGCAGCTTCATCGGTTTCGGTTGCGTCGGCGTCCGCATCCGCCTCCACATCTGCGCCGTCCAATCCGATTGGCGACTCGAGTGCCACGATGTCGACGTCACCCTGGCTAGTCGTCACAGGGGTCGATTGGTCGTCGCTCTCGTTGCCGGCATCCTCGTCGTCCTGCTGTGCCTCGACGTCCGTCAGCACGTTGTCGTCATCTGTCGTCTCGTCGCCGTCGACAGTTCCGTCCGCGAACGGGCCCATCCCGCCACCAAGCAGTGGGAGTGCCACGACGCTCGTGACCATCAGTGCAGCAACCAGAACGACACCGAGTGCCCCCTGTTGCCACCTCATAGCGCACGCTCACTGGGTCCCATCCGGGCTGTCCGCTGGCGGTTGCGTCCTGATCGAGGCCGGCCGTCTCGCGCGCGGTGGTCTCCCCGCCGGACCGAAACGCGCCACATCGCGCCCCAGCACCGCTGTCTCGCCCCCGCGTTGCAATACCATCGGTCGTCAGCAGTTGCACTACCGGATTGCATTCGTTTCCGAGCACCCGACCGAATCGATGCATAAACACGCCGGTCGTTTCGGTTAGGCAGCGGATACAATCCCTGATTACTCACCGTTTCAGGGGCAAAAATTGACTTATTCAGCCGCTCACCGCCTCCTCGAGTGTGATTTCACGTCTGTCATGAATTGCCTCGAGTAGCCGGCAAACTGAGAGGAAGCGCGGTGTTTCGTCGGTCACTTGTTGCCTTGAACCTGCAAGCCATCGACACAGCGAGCGTTCTCCGACAGCCGTTTTCGTAAACCGAAGTTTTGATGGCTGTTTACGAGCGAGCCACTGGCATGGCAACTGAACAGCAGTCGGTCGACCTCGTCGACGGCGATGTCGTCCGGTCGTTTGCACGCGCAGCGCTGCTTGCCGTCCTCATCGGCGCATCTGCGCCCGTCGCGATTCCGATTGGACCGGCACCGATCACGCTGCAAGTACTGTTTGTCTTCCTAGCTGGGCTCGTGCTCGGGCCACTGTGGGGCAGTTTTTCGATGGTGCTCTATCTCACCGCGGGCGCAGTCGGCGTGCCCGTCTTCGCCGGGATGGAATCCGGCTTTGGCGTCCTCGTCGGCGAGACGGCCGGCTACCTCTGGTCGTACCCCATCGCTGCGGGCCTCATCGGCTTGTTCGTCCACCGCGGAACTGAGCTTCGTGATCCCGCCGAACAGTCCCTCGCGGTCGTCGTTGTCGCGCTTCTCGCCGGACTGATCGTTATCTACGGCATGGGTGTCGGCCACATGATGTGGCTGCTTCATCTCGACCTCTGGGAGGCGCTTCTCACCGGCATGGTGTTCTTTCTCCCCGGTGATTTCCTCAAACTGGTCGCCGCAATCCTTATCGTCAAAAGCGGCCAGCTTGCAGTTGGAACCCACGAGTCCAGATGATCGACTTTCGCGGCGTCTCATACGCGTTCGGCGACGTCCCCGTCCTCGAGGAGGTTTCGCTAACGCTGGGCAACGGCGAGTTCGTCGTCCTCGCGGGCGCAAACGGTAGCGGGAAGACAACCCTGTTGCGCCACTGTAACGGCCTCCTCGAGCCCGATTCGGGAACCGTCGTCGTCGACAATACGCCGGTCGCCGACAACGTGGTTGCAGCCCGCTCGAGCGTCGGCATGGTGTTTCAACACCCGCGCGATCAGTTCGTCGCCGCGACCGTCGGTGCCGATGTCGCCTTCGGCCCCGAAAACCTCGGCCTCGAGCGTGCAGAAATCGACCGGCGAGTCACGAACGCACTCGAGGCCGTCAATCTGGGAGGCCGTAATGACGAGCGCATCGACGCGCTCTCGGGCGGCGAGCAGTCTCGCGTCGCCATCGCCGGCGCGCTCGCGATGGAACCGAGTCACCTCGTCCTCGATGAACCCTTCACCGGACTCGATGAACCCGCCCGTCGCTCCGTCCTCGAGCGCCTCGAGTCGCTCTCGGCTGGAGGAACCGGTGTCGTGGTCGCGACTCATGACCTGCGCGACGTACTCTCGCTTGCGGATCGTGTCGTCGCTATGCAAGACGGGCGGGTCGTCGTAGATGATGCGCCAGCGCAGGCGCTTCCCGCCCTCGAGTCGCTCTCGGTCCGGATTCCGGAGACCACCCGCGAACGATGCTAACCTACGAACCCGACGACACGCTGGCTCATCGACTCGATCCGCGCGCGAAACTCGCGGTCCAGATCGGGTTCGCTGGGACCGCACTGGCACATACCACGATCCCGGCACTGGCAATCCTCTCGGTTCTGACGGCCGGTATCCTGTACAGCGCGCGCGTGTCCCTGCTCCGGACGCTCGTCGCCTACCGGTTCGCCCTCGTGATCCTCGCCATTGCGCCACTGATCGCCGCGCTCACGATTGGGCCACCCTGGATCGATTGGGCCGACGGGCAGACCTCCCTGCAAGCCAGTTACCGCGTGTTGCTCATCTTGCTTGTGAGTGCGGCGTACGTCCGGTCGACCCCGATCCGAGACTCGAGAGCGGCGATTCAACGGACGATCCCGGGCAAGCCGGGCCAACTGCTCGGCATCGGCATCGCGCTCGTCTTCCGGTTCCTGCCGGTGATCCAGCGCGATATCCAGACCATTCGCGACGCGATGGCTGCCCGACTCGGCGGCGAACGCCGCGCAGTTGATCGAGTCAGTACGCTCGGCATTCGCAGCCTTGCGCGAGCGTTCGAACGTGCAGATCGACTCTCGCTCGCCCTGCAAGCGCGATGTTTCGCGTGGAATCCGACGCTCCCGCCACTTGCGTTCTCGAGGCGTGACTGGGTCGTGCTCGGCTTCGCGCTGGCGCTTGGGCTGACAGCATTTCTGTGAGATCAGATCGTCGCAGGACCCTACACCGACGAAAACGGCACGCGATCACTGTCCGAGTCGCTTTCAGGTAGTGCCTCGAGTCCAGCAGGGGGTGGGACGTCGTCAGCGTCCTCGAGTTCCTGCTCGAAAAACGGCTGGTTCGCTCGAATCCGATCTTCGTCCCACTCCCACCACTCGAGGTCGAGCAGTCGTTCCCTGACCGATTCGGGGAATCGCCACTTGATGCGTTCGGCCGGAACACCGGCGACGACGGCATACGGCTCGACATCGTCAGTCACGATTGAGCCGGCGCCGATCACTGCTCCATCGCCGATTGTGACACCCGAAAGAACAACCGCACGCGCGCCGATCCAGACATCGTTCCCGACTGAAATCGGGCCGTTCGAAGTGACATCGAGCCCGCTGTCGAGAACCTCGTCGTACAGCCGAATCTGCAACGATGGTTGGTCGAGCTTGTGATTTGGTTCCTGAAAAATGCAATCTCGAGCAATCGCACAGTAGTTCCCGAGCGAGACGTCCCCGATCAGATCGCAGTTCGGCTCAAGATTCGTGCCTCGGCCAACGCGGACGTCGCCACTGAGTACACAGCCGCGGCTCAACCGCGTTCGCGGGCCAAGCTCAATCGTTCCCCGCAAGAGACACCCTCTCGAGAGTCGTGCAGACGAGGCCACTGCTAACTCGAGCGAATCGGTGTGCCGGTTGAGTACGCCGTGGATTGCGCTCGGGTAGCCAAGCACTGAAAGTACTCGGTTCATGAGGGTCTCGAGGGTCACAGCTAGCTAACGTCCCAACAGCCCACAGTATATACTTCACTGAATTGAGGCGTACACTCGGCTAATATGACTGATTACAGGCACTCCATACGACACAGCCAGCGGGTGCAGATTCGGATAGCATCTTCTTACACGGAGACACTGCTCGCGTGGTCGCCCGTCTCTGACACGCACGCAGTTCGTCGGTGTCCCTGATGACGCGTCGCATGCTGTATCCGGGCCATAAAATTAACTGCGCACCGTGGAGGGAACGAGTGGGCATACAATGAGTTACGATCCATCAGCAGGAGACGACGACAGTGAGAGCCTCGTCCACGATGAGTGGCCACTCGATGACTACGAGGCCCCTGACCGAGAGCCGACCTACATCGGCATCATGAACCCCGACGAGGAGCAAAAATCGACGGCACTCTTCTACGACAACCGGAACGAGACCATCTTTCAGGCCGACGTCGAAGAAGAAGAGCAGCGGTTCGTCAGCCGCGACGACACCGAACGTAACCTCGAGCCAACCGACACGCTCGGCGAGGTACTCGAGGACTTCGGTGACCGACTCGAGTGGGACTCGCTGTCGTCGTTCGGCCGCGAGCAGTTACAGAGTGACAACGGGGACACAGAGACTGACACGACCAGTCCCGATTCGATCACGTTCACTCAGAGCAACGTCAGCGAAACCGCAGCTCACGACCTGGAATTTTCGGGCTCCTATCTGTACCAGCACGCAGACCAGGAACTCACCGTCGAACGCACGTTCGAAATCACATACGACGACCCCACAACCCCACACAGTGCGGTTGCAGTAGTTACTGACCGGCTTTTGGAAACGAGCGACGACGCCGGAACGCTGGACACCGACGCCGACAAACTCGAGGAACACGAGCGCACGTTCGAAATCGACCTCGATGCGAGCGACCCCGAGCGACAACTCGAGACGCGACTCGAACAGGCGTGTAAAGACTGGCACACGGCCCACGCCGACCCAACAGTGTGACCACGAGAGTCGAAACCCACCCTCGAGGCACTCGTGGCGTTACGGACAGGGATCGGTCACGAAACGATGAGGTCAAACCATTGTTCCACACAACAGATAGTCTCCGGTAAATTTAACTCGGGATAGAAATAATACTCATATGGCGAGTGAGCACAGCCGTACTGTGTCCTCAGCCAGACACCGACTCGGTTATCGTTCACTCCTCGCCACGATTACTTCCGCGTCTTGTGCGTCTCACTCGAGAGACATCTACATCGAAACCGCTGATCCCGAGTTCATTAAAGAGGGTCAGTAATTCACTGCCGGCTGATTCATCAAATTCAATCCATGAAAAGACCTGAGGATACGTCTAGTGGGTAGCTCAATAGTGGTAGGTCAGACCAGTCAACCAACCTCAGAACAATCATATAGCCTTAATTGAATGTTTGCCACATGAGCGTGGGGCGTTACTCGGCAACTCGCCGATGGACTTGGGAGCTTTTCGAACCAGATCTCGGTGGGAAACTTGGGTACTACACGGACTGGTTTATCATGACACTGATCGCCGTGAATGTAGCGATGGTCATTCTTGAAACGGTTGATGCGTTGGCTATCGCTTACAGCGGGGCGTTCTACTATTTCGAGTTGTTCTCGGTGGCTGTCTTTACCATCGAGTATCTTGGTCGCGTCTGGTCAGCTGTCGATAACCCTGCCTACGAGGGGCCAATCACTGGGCGACTCGAGTTTGCGTCGCGCCCACTGCTAATCGTAGACTTTCTGGCAATCATCCCCTTCTATTTGACAGTAGTAGGAGTACAAGCAGATCTACGGTTCCTCCGAGCCCTCCGGCTTATTCGTCTCTTTCGACTGTTGAAGCTCGCCCGGTACTCAACAGCGATGCAATCGTTTGGGTTGGTTATCGAAGAGAAAAAAGAGAAGCTTATACTGGCATTCTCAGCGAATTTACTACTGTTAGTCATTGCCTCGAGTGCAATGTATTACATCGAAAACCCCCACCAACCAGAGGCTTTTTCGTCGATTCCGCAGGCGTTCTGGTGGGGTGTTGCAACACTGACGACAGTTGGCTACGGTGACGTTCATCCGATCACTCCACTAGGACAGTTCGTTGGTGCAGTTGTTGCAATGTTGGGTATCGGTCTCTTTGCACTCCCTGCATCAATCCTTGCCTCCGGGTTTATTGAACAAGCTGAAAATGATGAGAAATCCGCCGACTACTGCCCCCATTGTGGAGAGAAGATCGAGTAGAGTTATGAAAACTCTCGCTTGAGAGCTTCTTTTGCAATCTCTGGTTCTAATACCTCGGAGCCATAGAACACCGATAATGGAAGCTCATATCCTTCTTCGGCATATGTCTCAATCCAATATTCTGCAAATTGTTTGAGATCACTTGCCTTTACTAGACGAATATCGATACCACCGACTTGCATTTCGAGTTTCTTTGCGTTCTGCTTTGCGTTGTCCGTGAAATCAGGTGCAATGATAAGGAACCATTCGACCTGATGTTGTTGGCTTTTTGTATCGATATAGTTCTTGATCTTACTTTGTGTATTGCTCCCTAGTTTGAACTTGTTGATACGCCGCTTGTTGTCCCATAAGAGCCATTTCCCATCCTGTTCAATCTCTCCATCTGCAACAATCCCACTCGCCTTCTGGCCCAGAAGTTCTGTTCCATCGACATTGAATATCTCTTTGAAAATCTCACTCGTTGCCTGTTCAAATAGCATATCCATCTTTCTAGATGGATCATCTTCGTCAACGACCTGCTGTAGCTGTGGTGGGATTCTCTCGACATTTCCATCTGAGATATCCTCATAACACTTCAAGAAGAGTTCTGCAGCAGCTTCCTCATCATCGGTTGTGATCTGTTTTTGTGATTGCTCGAAATACTCGATGGTCGCTTCAATCATCTCGTCGGTTTTTTGCTTGTGAGCGTCCAGACTATACTCGTCAACGATTCCTTTCAATTCCTTTTTAGTTAGTCCCTCTGCGAGCAACTGACTCGGAAAAATGCCAGCCTTGACGAGACTCTCGCGGCGCTTATCGTTGCGGCCTTTGGTTCCTGTCTCGACACCGAACGTGTTCCGAGCATCTACAAGCGTTTTCTGTTTGTCGAATGGTTCCAGTGTCTCGAGCATCTGTAGATAATTCTCCTCAGACATCTCATAATAGAGCCAGTCCCGGATATAGTCGATATAGTCCTCAGGAATGCCAACTAATTCGTTTGTATCCTCGGTGTTGACTTCATAGATGATGGCCTGTTCTTGCAACGACCATAGGCCCTTCTCAATCGTATCTAACGCATGCTCAGGCTTCTCCGAGCGAGAAACTTTTGGGAACCGTCCAATTGCTGAAAGTCGTTTAAAGAAATCAAACCAAGTATAGTATTCGTGTTTCTTTTCCTTGGCCCTGTTGTGGAGTTCGAAGTAACTATAGACCATATGGAGTTCGGAATCGTACACATCTGAGCCATAGTCAACTGCTGCCTTCGCAAGGTGGAGCAGTTCATCACTATCATCAAAATCGTCCTCACTATAGTCATTGATGAGGTCCTGCTGCCAAGATTGGACACTCTCAAGTAGAATCTCCTTTTCCATGTTAAAATCCAGTTGTTGAATTAGTGTGCGGAGAATCCCATATCGAATCACCAAGGCCTGATAAGAAGAGTCGTTGACTGAGTCGAGTCGTGGTGGTGTAAAATTATTGAGTTCAGCATCCAATCGCGTGTCCTCCGCTAATGCTGGAACATATGTCTCGAAATATCGCTCGCGGTTATCGAAACCGTCGTGTTTGAACGATTCTGGATCAAACGATTCGGTTTTTTCCTTAGTCCTATCCTTGAGAAACCGTTTTCGCTCATAACTATTCCATTGAGTATCAATCAAATCACGTAATTTCATATGAATAAGACAATCAGGGACATACACACAGATATAACTTATTGTCTATTTGATTGCTTAGTCTACTGAATTGGAATCTAACCTCGAGTTTACACTCTCAAAAGGATAACAAGCCATTCTGGTAGCTCCACTAATTGTTTAAGATCCATCTAATTCTACGATTCACTCCACAGTCGTCTTGTCGAATACAACTCCAAACCGGTAGACGTCTCATCGTCCTCGAGATCGAGGAATACCACCAATCCGTATCGGCTTCAGAGCTTTCCCTCAAGCAGTGCTATGTCCAATGCGGTCGCCGGCTGATCACACCCGCAGTCATCTCACCCCCACACCTTCGTGTGGGTTTCCAAATTACTTGGGAAGCACAGCTAATACAGATAGTCTCGATTTTCGAAATGGCGAGGGGTGGGGGACTGTCGTTGCCACCGGCTCCCGTGCGAAGACATCACCACCTCGCCAACTACGGAGATGGACACGCAGCCATCTTCGAGAATCCCACCACCTATAGTTCTCGAGCAGCGCTTTAGAACGGAGAATCCACGAAAAGAGAACGTTCAGATGTGCTCTTCGCTGTGACTGATCCAGTCCTCAATCTTGGCAACGCCCTCGTCAGGCGTCTGCCTCCCTGTAATCGAATCCCGCTCGAGTGGGGCTTCGAAACAGCCAGCTACCATGCCGGCGCATCCCCGTTACCCGCAATTTCGGCCTGTGATTCATGACGACTTGTGGGGGTGCTCGAGGATGTGAAACCCCACGCAGGTCTCGAGGTGTTCGTCTCTGAGACTGGGATTATAAGTAATTTAGTAGGGGCCGGTGGAGGGATTTGAACCACGGTCGGAGCGGAGCTCCTCCCTGATTCAAATCCCTCCAGTCGCTCTTTCACTCCTCACGTTCGTTCGTCGCAGAAAGAGCCGGTGGAGGGATTTGAACCCTCGACCTAATCCTTACGAAGGATTCGCTCTGCCAGTCTGAGCTACACCGGCACTGGTACGAGTGCAATTACAAATAGGTGCGATGTAGGCCATAAGGATTGCGAATCAATTCGCTCGTGTGAACGCAGTGCGTGGGTTACACTGTCGTACGACCCTCGAGGACTACAGGACAAACTGCTTAGCGCTCGAGACGAACATCCAGACAGACGTTGAGTTCGTGTGGGGCATACGAGCGGACGGTGTGGCGCGTCTCGACGGTCACGTCGTATTCGGGTTCGGCGGCGGCACGGATTGCCTGCTCGCCGGGGCCAAACGGGTCGTCTTCGTGCTGGATATCGTAGTAGTGGAGCACGCAGTCGTCACCAGCGAGGGCAACGGCCGTCTCGAGGAATGCGTCGGCGCTGTGGGGGAGGTTCATCACGATGCGGTCGGCCCAGTTGTCGTAGTTGGGTGCGCCGCCTTTGGTCGTAGACACTTGGCCTCTGTCCGGGTCGGCAAGGGTTCGGACGTTCGCATAGATGGCCGTCACGGACTCTGAAACGTCGTTCCGACGCGCGTTTTCGCGGAGGTACTCGATTGCGTCAGGGTTGATATCGACGCCAACGCACTCCGCGCCGCGTTTGGCGACCGGAATCACGAACGGGCCGACGCCGGCGAACATATCGAACACCTGTTCGCCGGCAGTGACCTGCTCGGTGACGCGGTGGCGTTCGGTTGCGAGTCGCGGCGAGAAGTAGACCGCACTGAGATCGAGTGCGAACTCACAGCCGTACTCGCGGTGGACGACCTCGGTGTTCTCGCCGGCCAGTAGCTCCCAGTCGCGCACGCGGGTTTCACCTTTGACCTTTGACGCTTTGTTCAGCACCGTCTCGACGGGGAGGTCAGACTCGAGGATCGCATCTGCAATTGTGCGAGCGCGTTCGGGGTCGTCCTCGTCGAGCAACGCCGCCGTTCCGAGGCGCTCGTAGGAGGGATCGAATTCGAGGATGTCGGCAGGCCGAGTCTGTGTCTCACGTTCGTCGACACGTCTCGAGACGAGTTCGAAGTCGTCGGCGACGGCGTCGGGGTCGGAAACCGGGATGTAGAGGGTTCCGTCTTCGACCGTGATCTCGTAGTCGTCGTCGATCAGGTCCGCGTCTGCCAGTTCGCGACGCGTTTGCTCCCCCGATTCGCGGGCGACGCGGACACACGGCACTTCCATACCAGTACTGAACAGGCCGATAGTGTAACGCTGACGTTTTTCTCGTGTCTGGCCGCAGTCACACCCGAGTCGTCGATACGAACGCTTTCCTTCGGCCACGATAAGAGGCGGGCATGAGCGCTCGAATGCGACTCACCAGCGTCGAGACGGTACACGAAGACGGGTCGTGGCTGTTTACCGTTCGGGACAGACACGGCGAACTCGAGGAAGTGCTCCTTGTCCCCTGTGAGGACGGTGTCGAAGCCTGGATCAACCGCTGTACGCACGAAGCCCAGCGCCTCGATACAGGCTGCGGCGCGGCGATGCGTGATGGACAGATCATCTGCCCACGACACGGTTCGATGTTCGACTCGTGTTCGGGGTATTGCGACAACGGCGATGCCGCCGAAACGACGCTGCCCGACGTCGAAATTGCTGTCGACGACGCGACCGTCTATCTCACCGACGACGATCTGTCGTATCTCCATGACGGCGGAATTGAGGAATCCGATCGCGACGATGACAGCGGGCCATCGTCCACATCGCACATCTCTTTTTGAGCCACTGGTAGGCAACTCCGCTGACTGCCTCGAGTGGAGCGTAACCTCGAGCAAAAACACGAGGAAATGACTGACGATCTGTCAGCAGAGAAGTGCACGAGAGGGTGACTGACCACTGTTGCCTCGCGCCTGGAGCTCACCAGTTACTGCGAACGTTCCATGGGTGGAACGCGAGTCGGTGCAGCGCTTCGGGAAATCGAAGCGCAGTCGGTGCTACTCCACACCAGTATGTTATTGTTTGGTCTAAAAATAAATTTAGGACAATCTAATTTTCTTTGCGGTGCGAAGAGGGCCAGATTCGAGCAGTTGGGACTCGAGAAGAGAAAAGAGAGAATTACCTCTCTGCCCATCATATTCCTTATTAGATGGTCTTGTCCATTCATACAGCATACATAGCAGCCGGGTAGAAGTCGGTACAATTTATATAATTAGTTCTATCTAATCTTTGTATGCCGACTCCAATCATGGAAGACTACCTCCAGGCCCTCTATCAGTTGGAGGCTGCAAACGGCGGCATTCGTGTTCGAACGTCCGACCTCGCCGACCAACTCGAGGTGGCACCGCCGACGGTCTCGAGTATGTACGCCACCCTCGCCGATGCAGCGCTTATCGATCACGAAAAGTACCGCGGCGCGGCGACGACGGACGCTGGCGCAGAAGTCGCCGTCGAGACGAACAGGAATCGCCATCTTCTCGAGGCGTATCTCTCCCTCGAGTGTGGCTTTCGAGCGGGCGAGGCAGAGCGGGAAGCGGACACGCTCGAGCACCACATCAGTGACCGATTCGTCGAGGCAATGGAAGAACGGATTCAAAACGCACGACACGCCAGCGACAGTGAGCTAGGCTCGAGAGCGGACGACAGCGCTCGAATACCGGCCGAATGCGATCTCCTTGCAGACTGCGAAGCGAGGAGTACTGTAGTCGTTCGCGGCATCACCGAGTATGACCCGGTGCTGGAGGCGACGCTGTCCCGGTGGGGAATTGTATCGGAGCAACCGCTCACCGTCCTCGAGAGTCCGACAGTTGCAACGACTGTCGTTTCCGGCCTCGAAAGTGGCAATATGGTGGTTCTTCCGGATGCTATTGCAGCGTTCGTCACAGTGAGTCATACTCCCGAGCCGAGTTATTAGACTAGTCTAATCTATTTTCTCGCATCGGAAATTACTTTACTTCGGTTATACAAACTGCTGGTGATGGTCGAAAAAAGACCGACGATAGATGGCATCACACGACGACACGCACTCGCAGGAGCAGGCGGGCTCGTTGCCGGGTTCGCTGGCTGTCTCGGTGACGACCCACAAGACGATTCGAGCGACGATACTGACGAGTCTCAGAACGGGGATGGTGATAGCGATACACAGACAGTCTCTGCTGGTTTTCTGGCGCTCTGGGATCTCACTCGGAATATCACCGGCGACCAGATGGACGTCGTCGATCTGGTGCCCGTTGGCGAACACGGCCACGAGTTCGACCCCGGCCCAAGCGTCGTCTCCGATATTGAGAACTCGGACGTCTTCATCTACCTCCGTGACTTCGCCAGCTGGCAGGACGACGCAGCCGCAGAACTCGAGAGCGACGATGACGTTCACGTAATCGAAGCCGCAGAGGGCATCGAATTCTTCGATAGCCCAGCCGAAGACAACGACGAGCACGTCTGGATGGATCCTGTCGAGTGTCAGTCGATGGTCGACAACATCGCCACCGAGTTGGGTGCGTACGACGACGAGAACGCCGATCTCTACGTGGAACACGCCGAGGCATTCAACGACGAACTCCAGTCGATTCACGAAGACTTCGAGGATATCGTTGACCGTGGGTCACAGGACCACCTGATCGTTGCCACGCACGATTCGTTCCAGTGGTGGCATCGTCGCTACGACCTCAACATCCACTCACCTGTAGGCACCTCACCTGATGACGAAGCCTCTCCACAGGACGTCGAGGAGATCGAGTCTATCATGGACGAACACGACATTGAGCACGTGCTCTACGACGTTGGCGAACCCGACGATCTGGCCGAATCGCTCGCAGCCGAAACTGACGCCGAGGTACTTCCAATTTCACCCGTCGAAACCCAACTGCCCGAATACGACGAGCAAGACTGGGGCTACCTCGAGCACTATCGCGAAGTCAACTTCCCCACGCTCGAGGCAGCACTCGATGCAGACGAGAATTAGCCGAATCGAATCAGAGAGATAGCTAGTACAAAGATTAAATTGCGGACGCATTCTACATCACACTATGAGCGCTGCAGTACGTGTTACAGACGTTAGTTTCGCCTACGATGACCAACCGGTACTAGAGAACGTCTCGCTCGAGATTGACGAGGGGGCGTTCCTGGGATTGATCGGCCCGAACGGCTCCGGGAAGACGACGCTGTTGAAGATCATGCTGGGGCTGCAACAGCCAGATAGCGGGTCGGTTGAGCTGTTTGGCACGCCAGCGTCAGCGTTTCGGGAGGGGACGCGACTCGGCTACGTCTCCCAGCAATCTTCGGAAGCCGATTCGATGATGCCTGTGACGGTCCGCGAAGTCGTCGAAATGGGTCGCTATCCCCACGCCGGCTTGCGCCGATTGAGCGATGAGGACCACGCAATCATCGACGATGCACTCGCAGAGGTCGGCATTGCGGATCTCGCAGACAGACGAATCAGCCGGCTCTCCGGCGGCCAGAAACAGCGTGCGTACATCGCACGCGCACTCGCCTCCGAGGCAGATTTCCTCGCGCTCGATGAACCCACTGTCGGCGTCGACGCCGAGTCGGTCGAGCAGTTCTACGACCTGCTCGATGACCTCAACGAGCACGGGATCACCATCGTGTTGATCGAACACGATCTCGGGATGGTCGCCGAACACGCCGATACGATGGCCTGTCTCGACGGAACCCTGTACGAACACTGCGGAACCGAACAGTTCCTCGCAAGCGATGCGCTCGAGCGAGCGTATGGCTCGACTCGCGTGAGAACGGTTGCGGGCGCCGCCGCAGGTGACTGAGATGGCGGTTGAACGGATTCAGCGCTGGAATCACACGCTTGGCATTCTTGCGGCGTTACCGGTCGTCCTCGTCGGGTTTTACGTCTTCGTCTACCTGCTCTTTCCACCGCTCTTTGGCGGGTTCTGGGATAGTACGTGTGGGGCGTTTGACACATGGCTCGTCTGCAGTGGCTTCCTGCAACGCGGGTTCACGGCAGGGATGTTGATCGGAATTTCCGCACCAGTCGTCGGTGCGTATCTGGTCAACCGGCAGATGGCGCTGATCGGCGAAGCGCTCGCGCACATGGCCTTCGGCGGCGTCGCGATTGGGCTGTTCGTCGGCGCGGCAGTGCCGAGCATGGATTTCCCCCTACTCTTTGCGCTGATTGCGGCGACCATCGCTGCCCTCTGCATGCAGTACATCGCGGTCAAAACTGACGGCTACGCGGACATTCCGATTGCGATTATGCTGACCGGCGGATTCGCACTCGGCGTCGCCGTCATCTCCTACGGCGTGACCTTCCACGCGACCGTCGAGAGCTACCTCTTCGGAGATATCCTCTTCGTTCCGTTCGAGAACGTCCAGTTGATGGTCGGCCTGACGATGTTGGTGATCGGAACCGTCGCGCTCACGCACAAACAGCTACTGTACATTACGTTCGACCGCGAGGCAGCTCGGCTCGCCCGAATCAATGTCCAGTTCTACGATACGTTGTTGATCGTCTTGACGGCACTCGTCGTGGTCGCTGCGATGCAAATTCTAGGGGCAATCCTCGTCGCCGGCATGCTCGTGATCCCCGTCGCTGCCGCGATGCAGGTCACCGATAGCTTCAATCGCGGGCTCTTGCTCTCAGTACTGTTCGGTCAGGCAGCCGTCTTTGCGGGCATCTTTCTTTCCTATCAGTGGGATATCGCGACCGGCGCGATGATTATTCTCGTCGCAATCGTTCTGTATCTCTGGTCGTTCGACCCCAGGACTGGTGTTATCCTCGGTCTCGCCGGCTTTATTGGCTGGTTCTTGCTCTCGGTCAATATCGTTCTCGCAGGACTCGTCGCCCTCCTCGCAGTGGGTCTGATACTTGCGACTCGAGTGCGATAACTCGATCCTCGAGACCCCGTCACTCTCAACAAGAAACTGATCGACTCGAAAGCTTATAGCCGCGGCTGTGACTACGAGACGCTATGCTCACGTTCATTGGACTCGGCCTCTACGACGAGCGATCCATCACTGTCGAAGGCCGGGATGCGCTTCGAAACGCTGATCGCGCCTACGCCGAGTTCTACACCAGCAAACTCATCGGTACGACACTCGACGACCTCGAGGCCTACCACGGAACCGACATCGAGGTTCGAGACCGTGCCGGCGTCGAACAGGAACCCGAGGAGATGCTCGCAGCCGCCGAAACCGAAGACGTGGCTTTCCTCACAGCCGGGGACACGATGATCTCGACGACGCACGTCGACCTCCGACTCCGGGCGCACGAACGCGGAATCGAGACACATGTGATCCACGGCGTGACCGCCCAAACTGCTACCAGCTCTCTTACTGGATTGCAGAACTATCGGTTTGGAAAGGCAACAACGCTTCCGTTTCCGTACGCCCACGGCGCAGATGGTCTGCCCGCGAGCGTTACCAACACAATCGACGAGAATCGGGCAGACGGCCTTCATACCGTCGTCTACCTCGATATCAAAGCCGCACGCGAGGAGTACATGACCGCCAGTACGGGTGCGGAACTACTTGCCGACGAATACCCCGATCTCGTCGGCGTTGTCGTCGCTCGAGCGGGCAGTCCCGATCCACTCGTCGAAGCCGGGACGATGGCCGAGCTCGCCGACCGTGAGTTCGGCGATCCGCTGCATTTGCTCGTTATCCCCGGCGAATGCCACCTTCTCGAGGCTGACGCGCTCGTCGAACTGGCCGGAGCAGACAGGGACGCGTTGGAAATTGCCTAACTCGAGGACACGCTGTCTGCTGTGCGGGTAGTGTCGATAGGTACTGAATCGGATCGTGTGCAGTTACCAGCCCCTTCTCCAAACATACCAAATTATAAACTATCATTCGAATCTTTCAAATTGGCGTTTATCGAGGTGCACTGAGAGTGAGACATGAACGTGAGAGTAGGAGGGACTCAGCGTTACTCGAGCGATTCAATTGGATCGTGTTGGCCCCAGTCGGGGTCGGCCGCGCCCTCGTTCGGCGCAGCCCAGTGGACGGCGTTTTCGATCACGCGCTGGACTTCCACCTGGTAGTAGATTGGGTACTCCTCGTGGCCGGGGCGGAACGCGAAGATGCGCCCGCGACCGCGGCGATAGCAGAGTCCGGAGCGAAACACTTCGCCGCCTTCGAACCACGAGATGAACACCGTTCGGTCGGGTTCGGGCACGTCGTAGGGCTCGCCGTACATTTCGGTTTCAGGAATCTCAAACGATTCCGGGAGGCCGTCGACGATGGGATGGCCAAAGTCGACCGCCCAGAGGCGTTCGGTTTCGCCGCCGTGGCGATACTTGATGTTACAGGTCGTCCCCAGCAGTCGTTTGAACGGTTTGGAGTTCTTCGCGGAGTGGAGGGGAACAAAGCCCATTCCGTTGTGGACCCGGTCGACAACGCGCGTTGCAACCTCGTCGCTCAGTTCGTGATTCGCACAGTGTGACCACCAGACGAGCACGTCTGTCTCCGCGAGCACATCCTCAGTCAGACCGTGGTCTGGCTCCTGCAAGGTCGCCGTCTGTGTCTCGAAACCAGCCTCCTCGAGGAAGGCAGCGATTGCACCGTGGATGCCGTCGGGGTAGCGCTCGGCGACATCATCGGATTCCTGTTCGTGGACGTTCTCGTTCCAGACCGTCACGCGTGTAGCCATACCTGTTCGGCCGATGGGAACCGTAATCAAACTGGCGGCACGGCCACGCCTCGAGTTGGATGGGCGCTCGAGACACGCGCATGAGTCCCGAACCCCGAATAATTAACACAAAATAGACAGACAGCACGGTGGTTGCTTCTTGCTGTCAAAAATACCGATCAATCAGTCCATGTATAGAAGGAATTAAATACAGCATTGTTGATCGTGATAGTATCGTATGGCAGACAGTGACTCACCAACGGAGAGTGCAGTGGATCGATCAACGACCGACCGAACACGCGTAAGCCGCCGACGGACGCTGGCAGTGCTTGCAGCAGGACTCACGACTGCTGGCGTCGCCACCACCGCGAGTGCGGACAGCCACGAGGCGGATGTCTGGTCCGACGGCGGAACCTGGTATGCCGAAGCGCATGGTTCAGAAGTGTACAGCGGCAGCGACTACATCACGGCAATCCAGGCCGCGGTCGACGGGCTCACTACCGGTCGCCAGTCGAAAGAGACGGTCATCGTCTGGGACTCGGGAACCGCGAACCTTGGCGGGGGAACCGGCGTCGAACTCCCAAGTGACACCGTACTCGACATCCGCGGGACGATGACGGTCTCCGGGTCGGGCGGCGTCCCCATCTACGCTGACTCGGTCGACTCAATCGAGATTCCCACCTACTCACTCGAGGGCAGCCCCGATATGGGCGTCCAGATCCAGCGTGCGAGCGACGTGCACTTTGGAACCGTGACGATGCACATCGACTCCGGACTGGGCATTCGAATCGACAACGCCTACGAGACCGGCAACGCGGTGACGACCGAAGATGTGACCATCGACTCCGCGACGATTACGGGGTCGGGCTCACACGCCGTCGAAACCTACGGCGTCCACGATATCGACATCGGAACGGTCGAAACGGAAGATACCGGCGGCTGTGGCGTCCTGTTGAACGACACGAGCAGCGCCAGCGTCGACCTCGTCGATGCCGTCCGCGCGGACGAGGGCGGCGGCTACGCCGGCTTTCGCTGTGCAAACGATGCCGGGCCGAACATCCACGTCAGCGAGGTTCGCGCGAGCAACTGCGGGCGCGGCGTCTTCACCGTCTCGGGCAGCCACGGCATTACAATCGATCACGTCGATATCGACGCCTGTGGCTCGAACCTGATTCAGGACTCGAGAAATGTCCAGATCAACGGCGGATCGATCACGAACAATGCGGGCGAGGGCGTTCGTATCGACTCACGCAGCGAGGACAGCCATCACCACACGCGTGATGTGACGGTCCAGTACGTCGACATCCACGGCAACGACTACGGCGTCCTCGAGACCGGCCCTGATACCGAGGAAAACGCGATTCTCGACAACGACTTCTGCGATAACGGGACAGATATCGAAACCTACGCCGGCAGTACGACAGTCAGCGGCAACACCTACTGTGGCGACGGCGGGGGCGGTAGCGGCGGTGACAGACCCATCTCGAGTGGTACCTATCGAATCACGAACGTCAACAGCGGCAATCTCCTCGAGGTTGCAGACGCCGAGACGGAAGAAGGTGCAAACGTACAGCAGTGGAGCGACACCGGTTGTTCCTGCCAGCACTGGCACGTCAGCGAGGAAGGAGATGGCATCTACACCCTCGAGAACGCAAACAGCGGGCATTTACTCGATGTTGATGCACTCGGGACCGACGAGGGCGATACGCTGATTCAGTGGCCGGATACGGGCGGCGACAACCAGCGATTCGTCATCGAGGACGTTGGCGGTAGCGAGTATCGACTCGAGAACGCAAACAGCGGGCTGGTCGTCGATGTCTACGGTGGCCGAACCGATGACGGCGACGACGTTATCCAGTGGTCTTGGAGCGACGACGCCAACCAGCGCTGGACGTTCGAGGAAGTGTAGAGTCGCACCGGCCACTCCCGAACGAGGCCGTTCCGTCGACACGACGTGCCACACAGCACAAAAGGTAAGTAGATGTATTACAGATTTCGAGACAACCACATGAAGTTCGGGATTTTCCCAATCGAAGGCGGAGACCGATGGACGGGCGTTGTCGAGCAGTGTCAGCTCGCCGAAGACGTTGGCTTCGAGACCTGCTGGGTCAACGACCACCAGGCGACCGAGGGCGACAACTACTGGCCCTCGCCGCTGACGCGCCTGACCAGTATCGCCGAAGGCACGGAGGACCTCGAGTTGGTGACCTCCGTTCTCATCCTGCCGCTGTATCATCCGCTGCACGTCGCCCAGCGCGCGGCGATGCTCGATAACATCTCTGACGGCCGGCTCACGCTCGGTGTCGGACTGGGCTACGTCGAAGAGGAGTTCGAGGCGTTCGACGTACCGATGGACGAACGCGCCGGGCGGATGATCGAGGGACTGCGATTCATCGACGAGTTCTTCCGCAGTGATGAACCGATCACGTTCGAGTGTCCGTTCTTCTCGGTCGAAGACTGGGAGCCGCTGCCGAAGACGGTACAGGACCCGCGTCCACCGCTGTGGATCGGTGGCTGGGGCGACAAACAGATCGCTCGCTCGGTGAAGTTCTCCGACGCGTGGGTGCCGGGCGTCGTTGCCGACCTCGGCATCGTCGAAGACCGCAAGGAACTCCAGCAAGAGCGTATCGAAGACAGCGATCAAGAGTGGGACGAGATCGCTCACCCGCTGATGCGCGAAGCCGTCATCGCCGAGACCGAAGAAGAAGTCATGGAGCGCAAGCAGTACCTCCACGAAACGTACGTCTCGGAGTACGGCGGCGAGTTCTCGCACCCGCTGATGAACGCCGACAGCGTCGAAAACTTCGAAGAGTTGGCCGACGACCGCTTCATATACGGCACGCCGGACCAGATCATCGAACAGATCGAAGCCATGCAAGAGCGGTTCCCACTGACGGAACTGACGCTTCGCTTCCACCACTCCGGCATGCCCGCCGACCTGGTCGAAGACCAGATCCGACTGTTCGGTGAGGAAGTCATCCCGGCTTTCGAGTAAGTCTGGACCGTTTTTTAGACTGCATTTTGCAGCAATCATCCGTTCACAGCGGATACTCCTCGAGAGCCATCTCGTAACTGCATTGTTGCTGATCTCTGCGGACGAGCGGTGGATTCATTTTGATGCCCTTCGATGGGAGCGTATGGAAATCGCAACAGTGAGCGGCTACGCTCTCTCGTCACCAATCGACCCGGTACAGGACCGACCGTTCCATGGCGGTACGCGCCGTCTGCACAAACGCGATGTCGTCCTCGTCGTCGTCGAAACGCGCGATGGCACCCGCGGATTCGCAACCGCCGGAGCCAGTAGTTCCGCGATGCGTGAGTACTTCGAAGGCGACTCACAGGGAACGTTCGCCGATGTCGTCAACGACACTGTCGCCGACGCACTCGAGGGCGAGACACTCGAGGAAATCGCCGATGCAGCGACTCACATCCGGGCAACTTCGTTGCCTGCGCATCTCCAGATCGAGGCGATTTCGGCAATCGATGTTGCGCTCTATGACATCCGCGGGAAGGAACTCGGTGCGCCCATCTACGAACTGCTCGCCGCGGAGAACGACGGCTGGGAGCCGACAACGGAGATTCCACTCTATGCGAGCGCGGGCATGTACATGGAACCCGAGGGGTACGCCGAGCAGGCCGCAGTCATCGAGGACGCGGGCTTTTTCGGCTACAAGTACCGCCCCGGGATCGGCCCCGACGGCGACCGCCAAACCGTCGACTTACTCGCTGAAACGCTCTCGGAGACGGAGTTCATGCTCGATGTCCACACCTGGTGGAAACTCGGCGAAGCCTACGGCGAGGACGTCGTGACCGAACTGGTCGAGCACGCTGCGGATTCGGGTGCGTACTGGATCGAAGAGCCTGTCGAGCCGACCGACCGCGAAGGGTATTGTCGGCTCGCCGAAACCGGCGCGCCACTCGCTGGCGGCGAGAGTGAAGAGACGCCTACATCGCTCGTCGAACTCGGTGAAACCGGCTCGGTCACGTTCTTGCAGGGCGACGTGCGCCATCACGAGGGCTTTACTGGCTGTCTCCCAGCAATCGAATCCTGCCGCGGCCGCGACGTGGAGTTCGTCCCGCACAACTTCGGCACCTGGCTCGGCCTCATCGCCAACGCCCACCTCGTCGCCGCCGCGCCGGAGGTCCGACTGCTCGAGTATCCAGTCTTCGAAAACGATCCGCTCATCGATGCGGAGCCAGATCCGGGCATGTATCCGTTCGAACTCGCGTTCGACATCTTCGAGGGTGAGCCTGCAGTCGATGACGGGCAGTTGACCGTCCCTGACGGGCCGGGGCTCGGGTTTGAGGTTGATCTCGACGTTCTCGAGGAGTATCCCTTCATCGAGGGACCGTGGACTGAGTTCCAGTACGACGAATAACACCGAGGACTACTCGAGCAGCCGCTCGAGGTCGTCGTCGAGTTGCTGATAGAGCGCTTCGGCGCGACGTTCGTCCGCGTCCGACAGGGGCTGAATCGGCTCGCGCACGTTGCCCCCGTTGAGCCCGGCGAGTTCGAGTGCTTTTTTGACTGCAGAGACGCTTATTGCGCCGGAAATTGCGTTGTCCTGCCCCGTTTCCTCGCGGAATTGCTGGTACGGCAGGCAGGCGTTTCGAAGTTCGCGGGCGCGTTCCCAGTCGCCACTCGAGAGTGCGTCGAAGAGTGCGAGGCCGACTTCGGGGCGGAAGTTACTGACACCAGCGGAGAAGCCTTCGACGCCCTCTGCCCAGAAGGAGACGGCGTAGGGTTCGGCGAGACCGTCGACCCAGACGACGTCGTCCGCACCGGCGGCGACGCCAGCACCGAGTTTGATTGGATCCGGCAGGGCGTACTTGATGCCGACGACGCCATCAATCCGGGTGAGATCGCCAAGATACTCGACGGATGGCTCGAAGCCGCGGACGTAGGGAACGAGCGGCGTCTCAGTCGCCGCATCGAGCTTTCGATAGTATTCGAGGAGGCCGCGCTCGTGGATGTAGGTGTGATCCGGCGGCATGATCATCATCGCGTCGACGCCGATCTCGTCGTAGCGCTCGATCAACTCGATTGCGTTGGCTGTACTACCGCCGACGCCGGCAAGGACGCAGGCGTCGTCCGGAAGCGCGTCGACGCTCGTTTCTGCAACCGCGACGCGTTCGTCCTGCGAAAGCGAGTGATACTCACTAATGTTCGCCGTGGCGAGAAACGTCTCGATACCGGCACTCGAGAGGGTATCTGCGTTCTCGCGGATGTCCTCGTGGATGATCCGGCCCTCGTCGTCGAACGGTGTCAGCAGTCCAACGGCGACTCCGCGGAGATGCTCCCGTACGTCGTCAGCGGCAACTGTCATACGAGGCTGGTGACCGCGAATTACATTAAACCCATCGACGCTCTCGTCGGCGTTCAGGCCGGAAACGGGCATTATCTCCCCTCGAGCACAAGCTATATTGGAGCCGCGTCCGGCCGTCTATGCATGGAAATCACTGCCATCGAACCGATTCCGATCAGTCACACCCTGCCGGACGGTGAGGGCGTTGGTGACGCCCGAAGCTTCGGTCACGACCGGGCGACGACACTGGTGCGACTCGAGACTGACACCGGCCTCGAGGGCTGGGGCGAGGCGTTTGCGCCGGGCCGAATCGTCGAAGCGACGGTCGCAGAGTTGTTCGCCGAGGACGTACTCGGGATGGACCCGTTCGCCGTCGAATCGCTCGCTATTGACTCCTATACGAACCCGTATCACTTCGGTGGCGACGTCTTCGTCCAGAGCGTCGTCAGCGCTATCGACGTCGCCTGCTGGGACATTATCGGCAAATCGCTCGAGCGCCCGATCCATCGAATTCTTGGGGGTACTGAACGCGAGACGCTCGTTCCCTACGCCTCAACGATGTACTTCACCGAGCAAGAACGCCCCCTCGAAGAGCCGATTCAGGCGGCCGTCGACGAGGGCTTCACCGCCGCAAAAATCAAGATCGGCGCAAACACCGAAACCGACGTTGAACGTGTGCGAACCGCTCGAGAGATTCTCGGAGATGAGGGCCGACTCATGGTCGATATGAACGGCAACTATCGCCCGCATCAGGCAATCGAGACGGCACAGGCAATCGCCGAGTACGATATCGACTGGATCGAAGAGCCGGTCCCGCCGGAAAACGACAGCGGCTATCAGGACGTGAAAGCAGCTATCGACATTCCGATTGCTGCCGGTGAAGCCCACTACGGCCGGTTCGCGTTCAAGAAACTCATCGACAATCGTGCCGTCGATATCGTCCAGCCAAACCTCGGTCGCTGTGGCGGACTCTCGGAGGCCCGGCTTATCGCCGGCATGGCGACCACCGAAAACGTCGCCGTCAGGCCCCACATCTGGAACAGCGCCGTCGGCATGGCCGCTGCAATCCAGTTTGCCGCAAGCGTCGCCGACTACCCTCACACGCGCAACATCCCCGAACCGATGCTGATCGAGTTCGACCGCAGCGAGAACCCTCTCAGAGATGACCTCCTCGAGTCGCCGTTTGATCCATCCGGCGGCGAACTCGCGGTGCCCCAAGAGCCTGGACTCGGGGTTTCAATCGACGAGGACGCCCTCGAGCGCTATCGCAGCGACGAGTAACACCACTGTTTTTCGAGCAATTCAGGATCAATCATCCGGTATTGCCGAACAAGTGGGCTGACAGGGGAGGGGCAGCCAAAAATCCAATATATAGCCTCGAGACGGCCACATTCTACTATAAAACAGAATAGCCACACAAGGAATTACGCGGGTACGCCTGTAACAGATGTGAGATCATGACCGAGTCTCACAGCGGATGTGAAGTCACAAATCCGACCATACCGGACGCAGTGAGCGAGTTGTTCACACACCATTGCTACCGCTCGAGGTCGCTAATCGATGCTGACCTCGAGTCGAGTGTGTCCGCACGAAAAATGTGGGTCGCTTTTGGCCTACGCTGGCGGTTCGTCCCACTCCTCGCCGTTATCCTGCGGTGTGTAGCCGATGAGCGAGCGCGCGTGTTCGATCGAGTACCAGCGTCGGTCGTTATCGCTGACACCGTGGAAAATCTCGAACCCATCGATATCGGCCTGCAGACAACAGTCGATCTGGTGGGCGAAATCCCGCCGAGACTGCCACATCGCTTTCATTCGGGCCACGTTTCGGTCGTACTCGGCGCTGCCGTGTTCGAACTCGCCGTTGTCAGCCTTCTCTTCGGCATCACCGTACGGATGATCGTACGCCGCTGCATTGACCGTGCAGATCCGTAGTGCGAAAAAGCGCTCGAGTTCGGAGTCGTTCTCGACGTACTGGCGGCCGAGATTTTCGCCCAACGCCTTCGTCGTCCCGTAGTACGAGTCGGGGCGGACAGGGTCAGTTCGCTCGAGGGCGATTCCGTGCCCTGGTTGATAGATTTCCGGTGCGTGTTCCTCTTCGTACATCCCCATGACGTGATTCGTCGACCCGAAGATTACTGTCTCGATACCGGCGTCATCGGCCGCCTCGAGCACGTTGTGCATGCCCTCGATGTTCGGATCGTGTACCTGCTCCCAGGTCCCGTCTGTCTCGGGATACGCGGCGAGATGGATGACGGCGTCCTGTTCGTCGAATGCGGGTCGAATAGCGTCGTAGTCGCTTACGTCCGCAAGAACGGTGTCGTAGCCGCCGTATGGGTGATCGTCGTCACGATCCGACCGATTCAGGTAGGTGAAGTCGTAGTCGTCGCGGTCATGAAGGTGGTCGATAATCGCGGTCCCACACCGACCGTACGCGCCGGTGACCAGTACGTTCATACCGCTAGCAGGGCGCGTGATCGATATAAACGCTTGGGAGCAACCTCAGCGCAGCCGATACACTTCGTCCATCCAGCCGCCATCCTCGCTTGGCTCGAGGATGCCGTCCATCACCTCGTCCCAGTCAGCCTGGGCCTCACTCTCGTTCATGACGGTCTTGAGCGCATTGGGGTCCTCGAGTTCCAGAAAGCCAAAGACATGGCCGTCTCGCTCGAAAACAGAGTAGGTCTCGATGCCAGCGTCCGACTCGAGGTAGGCCTCCTCGAGTGCGTCGTGGACGTTTTCGTGGGTCTCGCGGTATGCATCGCGCTGTCCGTCGATAATCTCCAGGTGGAACGCAATTCGCTCCATACGAATCAGTTCGGTTAGATGACTATAGCCGTTTGGGTCGACGAAGACGCGAATGGGCTATTCGAGGTCCACCGAGACTCGCTCACCCGTCCGAGCCGACTCGTAGGCGGCATCGAGCAGCGCAGTCACCCGCACGACATCGTCGACGGTCGCTGGCGGCTCGGTTCCCGTTTCGATGGCCTCGACGAACGCCTCGACCTTGCCGGTCGCGTTCTCGTGATCGAGTTCGCGCGCCGACTCGTCGTCGGCGTCGATTGCCGTCAGCGTCGCTCGCCCCCAGTCGCGTCTGTCTACCTCGAGTGCGCCGTCGTCGTCCCAGATCCGAATGCGCTCGCGGGCGGCCGGGGCGGTCGCCGTATCGCTCATCGACGCGAGCGTGCCGTTGTCGAATCGGATCGAGAGCACGGATTCCTGGTCGATCTCCTCTGCGTCGTCGTAGAACGTCATCTCGGCGCCGACGGAGTCCGGTGTCAAGCCAGTCATCCAGACAATCGACTCGAGGACGTGCGTGCCAACGCTAAAGAGGTGGCCGCGCCCGCCCACGTCGGGGTCAGTCCGCCAGTTCGTGCCGGATTCGAAGTGCTCCGACCAGTCCTGGGTGAGTTCGCCCGTGATGAACGTCGGCTCGGCGTCGCCGTCGCTCCAGCGCTCGTAACACTGGATAAACGCCGGATCGAGGTGGCGCTGGTAGCCCGCCATCAGCACCTGTGAGCTGTCCTCGAACAGTCCCGCGATATCGCGAGCCTCCTCGAGGTCGACGACGACCGGCTTCTCACAGAGGACGTGCAGTCCGCGGTCGAACGCCTCTCGGATCTGTCCGTGATGGAACGCGGGTGGCGTTGCGATGATGACCGCATCGAGGTCGTGGTTGTCGTACAGCGCCGTTTCGTCGGTGTAACAGGCGTCCTCCTCGACGCCGAACTCCTCGACGGCCGTCTCGAGATTGTCCTCGGTGACGTCGACGACGCCCTCGAGTGTGGCGTTCGGGTGCTCGAGCAGTTGCCGTCCGAGCAGTTGACCAAAGCCGCCGAGTCCCACAATTGCGGTCCGAATCATGGCTCGAACAACAGACACTCGGCAGTTAGGTGTTTCCCTTCCGGCACCAGCGGAGCCCTGAGAGCGCCACATCGCCCGTGAGTGGGACATCCTCGGTGACTCGAGTGATTGTATACGTCTTCGTCATCGCTCGAGGATAGATTTCGCCGGCACCGAGATAAATCGCCGTGGTCCGTCCGTTCACCTGTCGCGTCCCGATCCGTCCATTGTCTCGCAGCGCAGTGTCACAAGAGCTATGCGTGCGTTAGGTGTTATGAGTTAGCATGACGACGAACGTCGACCTTCTCGAGTGCGACTCGCTCGAGATTACCGATGTCTGGGCGGGCACACCTGCAGCCGTCGACTGTTATACCCACGGCGACCAGCAGTTCGTTGCGTTCTACGACGCCGAGCGACGGCTGACTGTCGGCAGCCGCGGGCTCGACTCGAGGGAGTGGACGCTCGTTCGCCTACCTGAGTACCGCCAAATCCAGTGGGACGCACACAACTCGATTGTCCTCGCGGTCGACAGCGCCGGACACCTCCACGTCAGCGGAAACATGCACGTCCATCCGCTGAAGTACTATCGGACGACTGAGCCACTCGATATCGAGACGCTCGAGCGCGTCGACGAGATGGTCGGCACGGACGAACAACAGGTGACGTATCCGCAGTTTCTCTCCGGCCCGAACGACGAACTCGTCTTTACATACCGCGACGGCTACAGCGGCGGCGGAAACTGGCTGTACAACATCTACGATGAGTCCACACGGGAGTGGGAGCGACTGCACGATGCGCCGCTTACGTACGGCGGCGACGCGATGAACGCCTACCCGCACGGTCCGATCGTCGGCCCCGACGGCACCTACCACGTCTGCTGGGTCTGGCGCGATCACGGCGGTGCACAGACGAATCACGACCTCTGTTACGCCCGCAGCCCCGATCTGCGCGAGTGGGAGACGAGCCAGGGCGAGCCACTCGAGGTGCCGATGGATAGCAACTCGAGCGACCTCGTCGACCCCGTCCCTCCCTACGGCGGGATGATCAACAACAACACGAAAATCGGCTTCGACACGCAGAATCGAGTGATCATCAGCTACCACAAGTTCGACCACGAGGGCAACACGCAACTCTACAGCGCCCGCGCGGAGGCCGACGGCTGGACAATCTATCAGACGACCGACTGGGACTATCGCTGGGCGTTCGGCGGCGGTGGCACGATCCCCTTCGAAATCGAGTTCGGCCCTGTCAAGCGCGAGGATGGCCGACTCGTCCAGACCTACGACCACGTCGAGTACGGCACCGGTAAGTGGGTGCTCGAGGAAGATGCCCTCACGCCGCTCGAGTGGTTCTCACCGTGGCACACCTACCCAGACTCGCTCCGGACAGTCCGCAGCGACTACCCCGGCATGCAGGTCAATTGGGCTGCCGACAGTGGTGAGTCTCCCGGCGAGACGCAGTACGCGCTTCGCTGGGAGACGCTCGAGGCGAACCGCGATCGAGCCCGCGAGGACGAACCGCCGGCGACAACGCTGACGCTCCACGAGTTCGAATCCCACTAACGCCCTGTCAACAATTGCGCGAAACCGCATTTCGATCGCTTGCATCACCTCGTTTCTCCGCCTCTCCGCTTATCGATCACAACGAAGAGGTTCAGTTCCGTTCGAGTCGAGAATCGTGACAGGGTCCATCGCCTCGAGACGGGGTGGCTCCGCCCATTGATCGTCGCCGTCGGGACTGGCCGCAGTCGCCACCGTCACCAGCCAGTGAACGCCGGGGCCGTGCTCGCCGACGAGCGTCGGGACGACCGTTCGCGGATGACAGACATTGGTGTTCGGCTCCTGTCTGATCGCCTCGCCTGCTCTGTCGCTGCGGAGATCTCGAACGCCACTCGAGCCGCCGGGCGTCCGGCACCACGCGCTCTCGTCGTCCGTTCGGTTCTCGTGGCGTGCTGGGCTGTCTGCCTCGCCTTTCGGGAGCGCGAAGCCACCTTCGGCGCTTTTGAGTGGGCGTTCGGTCTCGAGGCGATGCACTCGGACGTGCCAGGGCGTTGCGGCTGCGAGCCACGTTTCAACGGATACATCGCCCCAGGGCGACCAGCGCGAGTAGAGAACGCCGCTTTCAACCACTGTCTCGTCGATCTCCTCTCGAATCCGATAGTTGCGGCCATCCTCACTCAGCGCGAGCGCACTATCGTGGCCTGCTCCCTCGAGGCCCGGCCGTCGGCCCCGCACGCCGAACCCGAACGCGCTCGAGTAGGCGAACTTTGTGTACTTCTCGCGGTATTGGGTCGACTGACCGGCGGCGAGTGCGTAGTGGTGATCCGCGCTCCGGTCGCGACAGATGAGGAGTTTGGGTTCGGGCTGGACGGTCTGTTCGGGTAATTTCGGCAATGGCTCCGGTTCGGCCTGCCAGAAGGGATGGCCTGCCTCGAGTGCGAGCGGGAGGAAGGCCTTGAGCGCCCAGTAGGGCGAACTCGGCGAGTTGTAGGGTTCGCTTATCTTGGTCGTCGGATAGCGGTAGCCAACCGAGAGGACGCCGCCGTCAGTAAACATTGGCTGGTCGGCCCACCACTGCAGATTGCGCAGCCACAGGCCTTTGAGTTCGCCCCAGGGAAGCGCCTCGCAGTCGGCGAATGCGAGCGCGCCCCAGAACGCCGACTGAGCGAACCGGTAGGTTAGGCTGCGCCCGTAGGGAAGGCCCGCCCCGTCCTCGCGGAACCAGTGGCGAAACTGCGGTACAAAGTCGGTTGCGCGCTCGCGGAATCGCTCGGCTCGGTCACTGTCGCGGTCGTCCGCCAGCGTCGCGTAAATAAGCCCGTAGGTGTGCATCGCCCACGGAATGTAGTAATCGCGCGCACTCTCTGCTGGCGGCCCATCGGCGTACCAGCCGTCCTCGGTGGCAAAGGACTCGAGTCGGTCGAGCGTTGCTCGAGACAGCTCGCGGTCGTACGCCTCACCGACGTTCTCGAGGCCAAGGTGGACCAGCACGCGAAAGAACAACCAGTTGCAGTCGTGCAGGTCCGCATCATCAATTTGCTGGAGATACGTCGCGACTCGCTCCTGGGTCGCTGGCTCGAGTGGCTCCCAGATCCGCTCGGGTGCAACTGCGAGTGCAAATCCGATTGCCGCTGTCTCGACGTGTTTTTGTGAATAGTCATCCGCAGGACCCCAGTACTCCGGATGGTCGGGATTCGTCCCGTTTCGGAGTCCCGCTCGAAACCAGTCCCAGCCATCGTACTCGTCCTCGCTGGTCGTACTCGAGGACCCTGCGGCGAGTGGAGCAAGCCCCCACAACGGCCGTGCAAAGCCCTCGAGGTCGGCCGAAATGTCTGGAAACCAGGCTCCCGCTGCGCTCGGTTTCAGGCGGGCTCCGCCGGGGCTACGATGGGCCTCGAGCGGATCGACCAGTTGGCTGACTGCACGCGCGATATCCTCGCGGGTTTGCAGTGGATTGTCAGCGAACGCGTTCATAGTGGCTGCTCTCGAGAACGTGAATTGCGTGTTGTGCTGTCACACTCGAGTGTGAGCCGATACGTCCCCGAGCAGATTCCGACAGACACTCCCTCATCGAATCGAACGGCAGCAACGCCCTCGAGGTCAGCGGTCGCTGCCGTGTCGTCGTCAGAGATGGCCGTTCCGTTCACTGTCACGGCATCGCCAGCGACCGGCAGCGTCACGGTCGCTGTCGCGTTCCATGGCACCGTCACCTCGAGGTCGAACGCCTCACCCTCGCGGCTCCAGTCGACGGCGACGGTGCCGCGTTCCGTCGGGACGGTTCCGCTGGCAGACTCGAGGCCCGACTCCGGCGGCTGGATCTCGAGGTGCGAGCCTTCGCGGCCCACGAGGCGAACGCCAAGCAACGCACGCTGGATGCTGACGAGTACGGGCGCGCCCATTGCGTGGGATTCGCTGCGATTGCGCCGCTCGCTGGTCGGCAACTCGGGGTCGCGACAGTGCCACGTTTCCCAGGTGAACGTCCCATCCTGTGCAAGGATGTTCGCCCAGCCGTCGTCCTCGGAGTTCGTGATGAGGTCGACCAACGCGTCGACCCGGCCACTTGTCTCGAGTGCGCGACAGAGCCATGGGACCATCATCGGCCCCATGCGCATTCCCATGTCGGCGATGTGGTCGGCAACGCTCTCTTCTGCATACGCAGGGACAATCCCAGCCGCGAGCGCGAACGCGTTGGCGTGCTGAGAGTGGTGGTCGCTTGCCGACTCGGCATTGCAGCCGTCGACGAACAGTCCGCCGTCGAAAAGATGGTCTCGAATCGCGGCCTCGAGTGCGTCCTGGCGCTCTCGATAGGCCTCGATCTCTTCTGGAGGTCGCTCGAGCGCCTCGGCGATAGCTGCGGCTTTCGCGAACGCGTTCGCGCCGAGGATGTTGACAGTCGTCCGAGCGAGCCAATCGCGGTCATAACCGTAGCGCATCTCCGGTGGCCAGTCGACGATACCCTCCTCGTAGGGGCCGCCAACACCGCCCGAGAGGTTCGTGATGAGTCCAGTCTCCTCGTCGACGTGGTCTGTAATGTACTCTATCACGGCCTCGACGACAGGGTAGGCCGTCTCGAGAATCGCGTCGTCGCCCGAGTCGCGGTAGTACTGCCAGACCCACTCGGGGAATGCTTCGGTGAAATCGGGGATGTCGCGCTTGCCGTCGCCGTTCGGGTAGACCGCGTTCAGCCTGCCCTCCTCCTCCCAATAGCGATAGTGTGAGCGGACGAATTCCTGTATTGCCTGTCGACTCATCGCGCGTTCGCCAAACGCGCGTCTCGAGACCGCAGAAATATTTAGTGCGTCCATGAGGAACTGGCCCTTCTCGCGGGTCGGCGTGTCGATGAACTGCTCTTGGGTACCGTACAGCGCCGAATGCCGAGCGAGTTCGAACACCGCGTCGACCGTCTCGTTTGACGACTCGAACGTGCCCGCGTGCGTGCCTGGGACGTCATTGTGTAACCCGCGGAGACAGACCTGCTCGAGACCGATGTCCTCGCCGGGAGCCTCGATCTGCAGGTAGCGCACGCCCAGATAGTTGAACGGCTGGAACGTACACGCGCCGTCGCGCTGGATATACTCGTAGCCCATATCAGTCCACTGGGCTCCGTCGTTTTCGTGGACTGTGCCGTCCTCGCGTCGGAGATACGCCGCCCGAATCTCGACGCGGTGGCCCGCGGTTCCCTCGGCGAACTCGATGGTTGGCAATCCAGTGTAGACTTTCCCGAAGTCGACGACGTAGGTGTCGTCATCGACCTGTTCAATCGACTCTGGCTCGAGCCGCCGGTCGACGACCGCCCGGTTCTGTGCGATGAGTCGCTCCCAGGGCTCGGTGGGGTGGTCGCCGATGACGCCAGCCGCCTCCCAGTTGGCGTCGTCGAAGCCGGGTTCATCCCAGCCGATGGGGACCTCGCGGCCGTCGATAATCTCGAGTGTCTCGCCGATTTCGTCGTTTCGAAGCGGCGCGTCCTCGTCCCACTCGGCCTCGCGAAGCCGCCACTCCTCGTCCGTGCTGATCGTTCGCTCGCTGCCGTCGGCGAGTTCGATCTCGAGTTGGCAGATAACTCCCGGTTCGGCAGTTGGGCGACCCTGTCCCTCGCCGTGCCATGTAACGAGCGCGCCAAGAGCGTTTGTGCCCGCCTCGAGCATCTCGGTGAGGTCGACGGTCTTGTAATAGTGATAGTCGGGATAGGAAAATGACTGCCCGCGGTCGACGCGCTCGCCGTTGACCGAGAGTTCGTACTGATGGCAGGCAGCGACGTAGGCGCGCGCTCGTTCGATTTCGACATCCTCGGGAAGGTCGAACTCGCGGCGGGCGTACGTGAACTGCCCGCGGTCGAACTCTGCGACGGTGTCGGCCTCGAGTTCCTCGGCGCGGCGAATCCAGTTCGCCTCCCAGTCGCCATCCTTGAGCAGCCCCATGCCCCACATCGCAGGTTCGCTCCAGTCACTCGCCTCTTCACCGTCCCAGACCCGAACCGCCCAGTAGTAGTCCGTATCGGCCTCGAGCGGCGGGCCATCGTAGGTGACCGACGGCCGGGAGCTTTCGCGTCTGCCCGTATCCCAGACTTCGGCGTCGTCGACGGTTACTCGATCCGGACTCGAGGCGACGAGCACGCGATAGGCCGTCTGTTGTGCTCCGCGCCGGTCGGTGTCAACGCGCCAGCGCAGGGTCGGCGTTCGCTCGTCGATGCCGAGCGGGTTCCGGACGTACTCGGTTCTACACTCCGTTGGGTGCATCCGCGTCATCTGGTATGGGGTTGTGAGCCAACCAAGTAATAGGTGCCGGGATTGTCGACTCGCAGCCGCCTCGCCACAAACCATTAAGCGAGAGCGCGCGAGACCAATTCGCATGAATAACCGACGAGCACGCGTTTCGATTGACGACTATCTCGAGTCCGATGCGGAGCTGGCGACTGATGCGGTCCAGACAGCCATCGACACCTGCGCAGATGCGGGCGGCGGCACTGTTGTCGTCCCCAGCGGCGAGTACGAAATTGGGACGATTGACCTTCGAAGCGATATCACGCTCTCGCTCGAGCCCGGGGCAACGGTGTATGCGGCCCGCGATCGTGACGCCTACGCGGGCGAGTACGGGCCTGACGGCGAGCGCCCGTTCATCCGCGGCGACGGCGTCGAAAACGTCACGATCACGGGCAGAGGGACGGTCGACGGTCGAGGGACCTGGTTTCATGAGATGGATGAGCCACTGCGGGGCCACTCAGGCGAGAGCGACGGCCACCCGCTGATCTCGAACGCACCCCATGAGGCCCGACAGGGCGAGGACTACCTCGATCCCGAACGCGGCACGGATGAATGGCCCCGCGCCAAGTCCGACTTTCGCCCAGGGCCGATGTTCTTCTTCGAGGACGCGACTAACGTCCGCCTCGAGACCGTAAGCCTCCGAGATATGCCTGGCTGGACGATTAGCCTCCACGACTGTAAGGAGGCGGATATCCACGGGTTGGACATCGACAACCACATGCAGATTCCGAACTGCGACGGCATCTCGATTATGGACTCACGGAACGTCCACGTCTCGGACTGTTCGATCCGCTCGTGTGATGACTCGATCACCATCGGATCGCGGCCGGACGGCGAAGGGCCAACGGCTGGCATTACGGTCATGAACTGCACGCTTTCCTCGGCTGCCTGTGCGATCAAATTCGGCTCGGAGACCCATGGCCCGATTCGGGACTGCCTCTTCGAGAACTGCGTGATTCGAGCCTCGAATCGCGGTCTCGGCATCCAGCACCGTGATTCGGGCGACCTCGAGAACGTGCTCTTTTCGAATATCGTCCTCGAGACAGGGTTGCTCCCCGGGCCGTGGTGGGGGAAAGCCGAACCGATCTACGTGACCTCGGTCCCGCGCGACGAGGAAACTGATCTGGGGCGTGTACGCAACATCCGCTTTTCGAACATTGTTGCCCGAAGCGAAAACGGTGCGCTCGTCTACGCACATGACGAGGCCGACGTGGCGAACGTCACGCTCGAGAACGTCCGCCTCGAGATTTCGGACAGTCCACACGCCGATCGCGTCGGCGGCAATATCGACCTCCAGCCGACAGCGGTACAAGCGCCGATTGCCGAACGCGACATCGCTGGCATCGACTGTGGGGGCGTGGCTGAGCTAACTCTGCGTGAGATCGACCTCGAGTGGGGAGCCGAACTGCCCGACTACTACGCAAACGGGCTCCGGTGTACCGACGTTTCAGGCCTCGAGATCGATGGCTTCGCCGGGCGGCAGGCCCACATTGAGACGGACACAGCGGCAATTGCACTCGAGGGCGTTCAGCAGGTGTCGATCAGGAACTCACGGGCGACAGCCGGAACCGAGACGTTCTGCTCGCTCGTCGAGACGGCTGACGAACGGCTATTTGCGGGCAACGATCTTGCTGTAGCCGAGACTGTAATCGACGACGAGGCACACGACTTTACCGAGCACGGGAACGTTCGACCAGTTTCGTGATCGGGTAGTTGGTCCGCAGTATCACGTGTCAGTGAGACCGCCATCACGGTTGTGTCCCACCCGCAATAACTCATACACCAACCACAGACTCTCTCTTTGCTCTCGTCAGATATCGCGTCGGGCTCGAACTCCGAAGCGTGATCTGCACAGCCGATCAAGAACATAAGCAAAGAGAACAGTTAATAGCATAAACTATTTATAAAATAATGATGAATGAGTGGTTGATGGTAGCAGATAACAATGGGAATGGTGACTGGCTAACCCGTCGAATGGCTCTCAAAAGTGGAGCCATTGGGGGTGCAGCGATGCTCGCAGGGTGTATGGGTGGTGGTGACGATGGGAACGGAAACGGTGATGGCGGTCCGTCTGGCGAACTCGTTCAGGAGCGAGTTGAGAAGTCCTTTACCAAGTCGCTCCACCGGGGAACCTACGGGATGGACAACGCGTCGTGGAATCCGTTCGATCCGTCGAACGAGATGGCAGATTTCGATCCACCGGGGTTAATTTACGATCCCCCACTCGTCCACTATCAGAGCCACGATACGTTCCAGGGTGTTATTGCGAATAATTGGGAAGACGAGGATGATTCCATCCTAGTCGAGCTCAACGACAACTGGACGTGGCACGATGGCGATTCGGTAACAGTCCATGACTGGATAACAGATCTCGACATCTGGTTTGCAATCTCGGAGATTACATCACCAGACGATAATCCGAGTACGTACATCGGCGACTACGAAGCAGTGGATGACTATACGATTCGATTCCACCTCCGGGATGACTTTACAATGGAATCCGTGCTGATCAACGAGATTGCAAACGGACCTCTGATCATCAAAGAGGACGTTGGCTCGCCCTCGTTCGGCGAGTGGCGCGACGACCTCGTTGATGTTGACCCCGAAAGCGATGAGGCGACCGAACTGGTCTCTGACTTTCAGGAGTGGTCACCAGAAATCGACGAGGTTGTCGGGAACGGCCCGTTTGAGCTAGTAGAAGTGACGGATACGTCCTTTGTCACAGAAGTGTACGACGACCACCCGAACGCGGACAACATCTACTTCGAGGAGTACGTTATCGAACACCACGAAGATCAGGTGCTCGCGTTCATGGAGGGAGCAGTCGACGCAATTGGGTTGAACCTCCCTGACTCCCCAGACGTCATGGAGCAACTGCCAGACCACCACGAAATCAATCGCGATTTCGACCACCTCTGGTCGATCCTCTTTAACTTCGGCGACTACAGCTGGTCCGACTCGCCGGCCAGCGATCCGACGAACCAGCCGATTACGGCCGACGAAAACGTTCGGAAAGCCATCGCCTACGCACTTGATCGCGACCAAATCGCAACGTCAGTCCCGTCGGAGTACGAACTGTACGAACTGCCACCAACGTTCCTCAACCAGACCGCAGTCGATGAGGGACTCGTCGATATCGACGGTTACGACAACTACGATACCGACCTCGAGCGAGCAACGGAGCTGATGGAAGAAGCTGGCTACGAGTTAGACGACGACATGTGGTACGACGAGGACGGCGAGCCAGCCGAACTCGAGTTGCTTGCCCAGTCGGGGACCAGCGTGCAGGTTGACGCCCTCGACTCCGTGCAGTACCAGCTCAACGAGTTTGGTTTCGATGCAAATCTCAACGCAGTTGATGAGGCGACGTACGGTGAGAGTCGCTTCAACGGTGATCACGACCTTCTCTTTGATAACCATCCCGTGTTCTCGATCATGGGCATGACGTTCGTTGACTTCGTCTGGGACTGGTTCAGCCAACTGAATCATATCGACTACGGAGACGAGGAGTGGGAGGTTTCGGACGAAATCGGCAACCCCGATGCCAGTGGCACAATGTCCATCAACGTTCTGGACGAAATCGAACAACTTCATCTCACTGGCGACGACGAATACGTACAGCGCCTGACCTGGTGGTACAACCAGGCGCTACCGATGTACGGGATCGTCATCGCGGGTGACTACGGTGCGATTCAGGCAGACGAATGGCACGTCGATGGTCCTGACGAACTGCTCGATAACCGTGTCGCTGAATTCAACCTAACGAAGATTCCAGACGGCGAACTGATCCCGTACAAAGAGTAATTTACTTGTCGTCCCCGATTTTTGCACTCTGTCGGCCCGAAAAACTCGACGCCACCGCATCGTGTGTATCAGCGATAGCCACTGTAGACATCTTTCAGCGATAATCATTAGCTATAAATAGAGCTTCGTGGATGCACGACTATGGCAGGAGATGACTTGTCAGACGGCAGTGACACACACGGGCACACAGACAGCGGGCTGACGCGGCGCATGGCGCTCAGTCTGCTTGGCGTCGGGGCAGTCGGTACCGCGATGGCGGGAGTCGGGGCTGCCGGTGACGGCCCTGCAAACAGTGGCGGCGGTCGGGACGGACGCCCGTGGAACCAGGATATCGACGCACAGGGCCACAGCTTACAGAATCTGGGCGCACTCGAGGTCGATCATATGTATACGGCCGCACGCGATGCGGACGTGATCGTCTGGAAAGATACGGAGGGCGTTTTCCACGCGGATAACCACGAGGAAACAGTTGCAAGCGGCGAGGATGTTCTCGAGGTGACGCAGGCCGCGGTCGATAGCCTCACCGACGGCCGCGACTGGATGGAGAAGGTCGCAGTCGTCTCGCCGAGTACGGTCGGCCCTGCCGATGTCGACGACTCGCTGGACGATTACGAGTATTCGGACGACGTCGCAGGAATCGAACTTCCAAGTTACACAGTACTTGATATCCCGGCACCGATGCGTATCGAGGAAACGGGTGACCAGACGTTCGTTGATCCGATCAAAGCGGCCGACGCTGAGCACATCGAAATCCCCAACCTTCGCCTCGTCGGTAACCCGCGGTTTGGTATGTTCCTTCGGAGCGTGCGCAACGTTCGGCTTGGAAACATTCATATCGAGATGACTGATGACGAACCCCGTGGCAACATCGGCGTGCGAATTGATGGCTTCGCATATGGGCGGGATGAAGACGATGTCATCCGCTGTACAGACATTCAGGTCGACAACGTCTACGTCGAGAATTCGGGCGGTCACGCTTTCGAAACCTACGCTGTCGACCGCATTCAGATCGGAAAGGTCCTCGTCAATGGGACAGAAGCCGGTGCTGGTGTCCTGCTCAACGAGACCACCGACGCAACGGTCGATGCGGTCGGTTGCAAGGACATCGATCCCGGCGGGGGCTACGCCGGATTCCGCGTCGCCAACGATACCCACGACGTCACCTGCGATCAGGTCGTTGTCCGCGGCGGCGCGCGCGGTATCTTCGGTGTCTCCGATTCACACAACGTCACCATCGGCGAGGTCAACATCTCCGAGATGGACGTGAGCGGAATCTTCATCGAGGACAATCAGAACGTGGCGATCAATGGCGGTGTCGTGAAGAACTGTGACGGCGAGGCCGTCCGCATCCACTCTCGGCCAGACTTCGGCCACGACCCGACGGAGGGTGTCACGATCACGAACCTCCGCACCTACGACGACCGCGACGAGGACGACCGCGAGCAGTCCCACGGGATCCACATCTCCGGCGAACAGACGTCTAACGTCCGAATCATCAACTGTGACGTCCGTGGCGGTGGGAGCGGCGAGAACGAGAACATCCGTGTCGACGACGACGTTTCCGAGACCGTACTCGTGAACAACCATGGTGGCGGTCTCGAGACGGGAACCGTCACACTCGAGGGCGGCGCGGATCCCGCAGCGGTCGTCGAAGGTGTCAGTCCGTTTGGTACTCAACGGCCGTCGCTGCGCGCCGATCCCGTCGAAGATGGCGGGACGACGTTCGCCTACGACCAGTACTTCGTTTGGAACGGAGAGAGCGACGCGTGGGATCTCCACCTCGAGTGGAAACACGATCCAGGAGAGAACGTCGACATCCAGTACGTCGTCGACAGTCCGCGCGCCCACCTCGGTGCGCTGTTCGACGAGGAAGACGATGAAGACGACGATGATGGGGAAGAGTTCGATCACAATACAGATCCCGGAATCGTTGACTCGTTCGAATCCGGTGATATCGACGTATACGAGGGCGTGACAGACTCTTACGAGGTGACCGATGAGGACCCGGTTGCACATGGCGACTACAGCTTGAAAGGCGATGGCGTCAGTGCCGGGGATACGATTATTTCGATGGATGGACTCGATCGGTATCCGGCGGCCGGAACGACCTTCTCAGCGAAGATTGGGTACACCGAAGCGAGTCCTGTTATGGGCCTCGCGTTCGGTGCGCAGGATCTCGGCGAGTTCTACTTCGCGCGGGTCTACAACCCTGACGACGATGCCAGGCTTCAGCTCTGGTCGCCGAGTGCCGAGATTGGCAGTGCCGATATTGAGGCGCTCGAGCCGGGCGTCTTCTACGAACTCGTCATCGAGTGGGGCGACAACGAGGAGTTTGACATTACGCTCACTGACCCCGACGGTGAGGAACTCGCCTCGTTCACTGCAGCCGATAATGCCGGTTACACCGGCGGTGGTGTCGGTACTCGTAGTTCGGCACTGCTCGACGAGATTCGCATTCTCGAGAGCAACGAGGAATAGCGAGCAGATGCAGATCCTCGAGCGAACCCTTGTTCGTTCGAGGAAACCACCGAGAAGGTCCGTTCATAGAACGCTGGCGTCATCGACGGCGAGGATGTCTTCGATGAGATGGGTGACAAAGCCGCCGAACAGAAGTAGACGTCACTGCACTCGAAGACGGCGTCTATCGCATCAGTCCAGCGATCGATGACGTCCTCGCAGTTGACGGCTGGGACGGTAATTCCGATCACGTTGATCAACGCCAGTTGGTGCCAGACGGCGACAGTCCGCAGCTATTCGGGGTCGCGACTTCTGAACGGGAGTCGTTTGCGGTCGTCGCTACTCACCCCGTCGTATTGACGACGATTCGCCCGATCCGCTCGTTCCCGTCGAGCATGAGATCGATTCCCGACTGAATCTCCTCGAGATCGATTTCGTGAGTAATCGACGGTGACACGTCGACCTGTTCTCGCTCGAGCAGCGTGAGAATTTCCTCGAGGTCCGATCGCCGGTGGTCGCCGACGACACGGAACTGACCCTCACGGACATCACCGAAGTCAAGCGAGATGTCAGACGTCTGAATGCCGACGCCGACCACGGTTCCTGACTCGTAGCCGTTCTGCCCGCCGATTGCGTCGATCGCCGTTTCCATGGCAACTGCCGACCCCGAACACTCGATTGCCGCGTCCGCACCCCAGTCGTCCGTCGCCTCGAGGATAGCTGCCTGTGCATCGTCGGTTGACGGGTTCACCGTGAGATCCGCGCCGTATTCAGCGGCGGCCGCAAGTTGTTCGTCCTCGAGATCGACGGCGATCACTGTCCCAGCGCCGACGTGGGTTGCCCAGAGGACAGCGTGGAGGCCGACGCCGCCGGCACCGAAGACGACAACTGCGTCGCCAGGCGCGAGATCCGCTCGCTGGACGGCATGGTAGCCGGTGGCGACAGCACAGCCAGCGATCGACCCTTCGGCAAAGGAGACATCGTCGGGTAGCGCCATGAGCGCACGTTCAGGGACGGCGATGTACTCGGCGAACGTGCCGTCGACGTGGTGGCCGATCGAGTCGCGATTCCGGCAGCGATTGTCATAGCCGCGCGAACAGGGCCGACAGATGCCACAGGAGCGGATGTAGTGGATAGCAACGCGATCGCCGACAGCGACGCTGCGTACTGTCTCGCCCACCTCGCGAACGACGCCGGCACCCTCGTGACCCAGCGTAAGTGGGTCGCTGGCAGGCTCGGTCTTGCCCGTCAGGTAGTTCACGTCGCTCCCGCAAAGACTCGCCGCTTGGAGATCAACGAGCACCTCATCGGCTTCAAGGTCCGGTTCCCGAACCTCCTCGACGCGCAGATCGTGTTTGCCGTGGTAGCGTGCTGCTAGCATGGGACGTAACTGATCGGAGGACGACCTTAGCCATTGCGTTGTTTGCATGGAGCCTGTCGGCCTGTCCTGCTTGGAGCCGCCACTGAACCAAACGACACGCGAGTCTCAGAATATCGCGTGCCCGCCGTCGACATAGAGCATGTGGCCGGTGATGAACGAGGCATCCTCGCTGGCTAAAAAGAGGTACGAACCGGCGATTTCCGCAGGTTCGGCGCGCCTGCCCATCGGATTCTCCTTGCCGAGGTCTCGCGTTCCCGAACTCGAGCCATCGCCATCTGTGTTGATCTGTGTCGCAACCGGCCCCGGCGCAACCGCGTTAACCCGAATATCTAACTCTGCACACTCGAGGGCGGCAACCCGTGTGAGCATCATGATCGCGGCCTTCGAGGGATCGTAGACGGCGTGGCCGGTCTGTGCGTACTCGGAACTGATCGATGCGGTGTTGATGATCGACCCCGAGACGCCCCGATCGGCCATATCTTTCGCCGCCGCCTGCGTGCCGACGAAGACGCTTCGCGCGTTCGTCTCGTAGACCGCATCGAACGTCTCGACCTCGAGGTCGAACAGCGAGCCGCCACGGAATATTCCCGCGTTGTTGACCATGACATCGACGCCGCCGAACTCGCGGGCGGCCTCGACGACTGTCTCGAGGTCTGTTGGCTTCGAGACGTCCGTTTCGACGAACGTGGCAGTCCCGCCATCGCGTTCGATTTCCTCGTGTGTCGGCAGACGGTCACCCTCTCCCTTCGGTGACTCGTGGATGTCGGCAATGAGGACGGTCGCGCCGGCGGCACCGAACCGTCGTGCAACGGCGCGGCCGATGCCGGAACTGCCACCTGTTACGATAACCGTCTCGTTGTCGAACTCTGCACTGCGTGCAGTCATACACTCGTATGGGCGCAACAGTTCCTTATGCGTATCGACACCGGCGCTCGCACAAACTCCACGTAGTAACTCCCAGCAACTCGTCCGGTGAGAGCGGATATGTGGCACCGACTGTCTAGACGGAACTACCATCATGTGGGCGTGACACCAACAGTCGTCCCCGATGCGTGTGGAAACGACACATACCACACAGGCTCCACGTCCGCTATTGCCAGAGTGCGTTCCCAATCAGAATACAGGCATACTGCTGTAAATTTCTGCGCTGAAATATCGTTCGTAGAATGAGAAACAGGAGGGAGAGCGCTTCAATAGACTAAAATACTGGCTTCTGGTGGCAGAGTAACCGTTTAACCAACCAAATTCGGTATGACCGAACGAATTCGGTGAGGCCGTGTATGTATGTCGGAACAAGTGATACCACACAGTGATTCGACTGCGACGTCCCATCGAAACCGAACGTGAGAAAATGGCTGCTGGGACTCGAGACAGCGTTACTGGAACTGCGGCATGACTTCGTCCGCGAACAGTTCCATCCCGTCCGTCTCGGGGAAGTCGATAAACCAACCCTGGAACTTCGTTACGCCGACATCGATCCGGCGCTCGATTGCCTCTGCACACTCCTCAGGCGTGCCCATGATGAAGTACTCGCGGGCGTCCTCGACGGTCTCGATCGGCGGCTGATCCTTGTACTCCTCCTCGAACTGGATCGGCGTCATTAGATCAATCAGGTCCTCGAGTTTCTCCTCATCGCGCGTACAGATGATGTGACCGTCCCAGGAGTATTCGATCTCGTCGGGGTCGCGCCCGACGGTGTCGCAGTGGTCTTCGATCACGCCGATCTTGTGCTCGAGTGTGTCGACATCGCCGTTGAACACGTCAGTGTTCCAGCAGTCGGCGTGTTTCGCGACGAGTTTGAGCGTCACCTGCTCGCCCTGTCCGCCGACGAGAATCGGCGGGTGGGGGTCCTGCACGGGACCGGGCGTGCAGTAGGCGTCCTCAATTTCGTAGCGCTCGCCCGAAAACGACGCTCCCTCGCCGGGCTCGGTGTCCCACATATTCTTGATGAGTCGAATGCCCTCGTCTAACCGCATGAGACGCTCGAAGCCATCGCGATACTCCCAGCCGTAGGCCTCGTACTCGCCGTCGTGCCAGCCAGCGCCAAGGCCCAGTTCGAGGCGGCCCTCGGAGATGACATCGAGCGTCGCGGCCATCTTCGCGACCAGCGCGGGGTTGCGGTAGTCGTTACAGAGCACGAGCGAGCCGATGTTAATGTCCTCGGTGAAGCCCGCCATCGCCGAGAGGAGCGTCCAGACCTCGTACTCAGCGTTGTCGCGTCCGAGCATCAGGTGATCGGGTGCCCACGCGGCGTCAAAGCCGAGCTCTTCGGCCAGCAGGATCGACTCTTTGGTCTGGTTCCAGTCGAGCCCCTCGAGTTTCGGGGTGTCGCGATGGACTGGCTCGTCGTCGCCCTCGTCGGGCGCGCCGGCGAACACCGGCACGTTGAATTCGAATGAGATATCCCTGGACATGGTTCACTCGACGGCGAAGTGTTCGAGCGCCTCGCGGTTCAGTTGGGTGCTGACGCCGGCATCCTCGGGAATCGGGATCGCCCCGTTCTCGGGCGATGGTGGGTTCTCGAAGATCGCGTCGGCGTAGGTCGAATCCTGTTCTTGCTGTTGTTCCTGGAACCATTCGGGGGTCGGGAAGTACTCCGCCATCGGCATGTTCGTATGCGCCGCGATGGCGTGCAGCGTCGGATTCGTCCCGGCGTGGGGAATCACGGGCACGTCGTGAACTTCGGCCATATCGGCGACTTTCATCATCTCGGTGATGCCGCCAACGCGACCCACGTCGGGCTGGAGGATGTCGACGGCTCCGGCCTCGAGCAGGTCCTCGTGGCCCCAGCGGGTGAACTCGTGTTCACCGCCGGAGATCGGCATCGGCGCGGCCTCGCGAACCTCGGCGTAGCCGGAGATGTCGTCGGCGATGACCGGCTCTTCGACCCACGCCATATCGTAGGGCTCGAGGCGGTCGAGCATCTTCTTCGCGTAGCCGACCGACCAGCCCATGTAGGCGTCGGCCGCGATCTCGATCTCGTCGCCGACGGCATCGCGGACCGTCTTGACGATCTCTTCGTTCTTGGCCATCCCCGCGCGGCCGGCCTCCGGCCCGTGGAGAAAGCGCATCTTCATCGTGTCGAACCCGGCTTCAGCGTACTCCTGGGCCTCGCGCTCGAGTGTCTCCATGTCGACGGGGTGGAGGTTCGACGCGTAGGCGGGGATTTCGCTTTTCGTCGGGCCGCCGAGCAGTTCGTACACCGGCTTTCCGGCTTCCTTGCCCGCGATGTCCCACAGTGCTTGATCGACCGCGCTGATCGCCATGACGGCGGCACCTTTGCGACCAAACGGCAGCGTTGCGCGATACATCTGCTCCCAGAGGAGTTCGCGCTGGACGGGGTCTTTGCCCATCACAATCTTCGAGAGCGTTTCCTCGACGATGGTGGCGATGGCACCGGTTCCCCAGTTACCGACGCCAACGCCAGTAGTGCCGGCGTCTGTTTCGACCTGAACGACGACATCGCCGACAGGCCCCATCCACTTACGGCGAGCCTGTGGGTTCTCGCCGTTGATGTTTCGATACTCTTCGTACTTCGACATGATCGTGGTCAGCGGGAACTCGATAAACTCGCCCCACGACTCGTTGCTGATTTTGGTCGCAGTAACGTCTGTGATTTCCATTATATCTCCTCGTAGCTGTGTGTGCTCTCGGCAGGAACAAAATCCTTTCTACTGAACTGATCAGGTGCCATCGTTGCGGGAAATGGACTGCAGTCATGACTCGCTGGGCGTATATCTGAACCATCCACCCAACGATCTGACCAGTTCGCACCCGCGAGCCCAGAGACACCTAAAGTTATATGTGTGTGAACGACCCAATTACCGATAGCTCGACTAGAGCGTGAGGTAGCTCCATAATGAAGGCTATAGTTCATACCGGACCCCGGTCTATTGAGATCCGCGAACGAGAGAAACCGACACTTGGCGATGGCGACGTACTCGTCCGCGTCCACACTGCGGGGCTCTGTGGCAGTGATGCACACGCCTACACCTACGAAGATGGCTATCAGTGGATTCCGTTGCCCCGAATCATGGGCCACGAGTACTCCGGTGAGGTCGTCGAGGTGGGAAGCGATGTCACCGATTTCGAGGTGGGAGACCACGTTGTTGAAGAACCGATTCACGACTGCGGCTCGTGTTTTCAGTGCAAAAACGGCCAACCAAACGTCTGCCAGAACTTCGAAATTACTGGCATGCACAAGGACGGAGTCTACACCGAGTACACGACCGTCAAACCTCGAGATCTTCACTATATTCCTGACTCCGTCCCACTCGGGCAGGCAAGCATCACTGAACCGCTGAGTATCGCTACCCGGGCCGTTTTCGACCAGTCGACAGTCACGCCCGGCGATACCGTCCTCGTCGAGGGGCCAGGCCCGATCGGCGTCCTCGTCGCGGCCGTCGCCGACTCGCTCGGCGCGAACGTCGTCGTCTCCGGCCTCGGGAAGGACACCCAGTACCGACTCCCACTCGTCGAACGCCTTGGCATCGACACCGTCGACGTCGAAACCGACGACCTCGAGTCGTTCATCGAAGCGAGAGCTGACGGGGGCGGCTTCGACGTTGTCTTCGATACGACCGGCCACCAAAGCGGCGTCGAGATGGCAATCGAGTACGTCCGCAAAGGTGGACAGGTCGTCGTCGTTGGCCTCCCAGGCGCGCCGAGTGAGCTGTTCATGACACCAGTCGTCCGCGGCGAAGTCGACATAAACACATCGTACGGTTCGACCTGGCGAAACTTCGAACAGTCAATTCGGCTCCTCGATGCCGGTGAGATCGACGCTGACGAAATCACAGATCACTCCTACAGTATCGACGACCCGACTGCCGCGTTCGAAGCGTTCCTCGAGTCTGAAACCTGTAAGCCGTTGTTTTCCTTTTCAAATCTGTAATCGGCCGGCGAGTACCTGTTCTGTACCCGTCAACTGTCGTCTCGAGCAGCCAGTGGCGTTCCCGACAACACAACGTTTAGTATCGATCAATACATCACTTATGTTGACATGGTGCTCGATACGCATACGCACGCGTGGACACGGCCGTCGCGAGAGCGTCCCTGGGTCAACGGCTCGCTCGTCGAGACTGTCGAGACGTTTTCGACAGAGATGATCTACGACGCCGACAGCCTCCGCGCCGATATGGACGCAATCGGCGTCGACGAAGCGGTTGTCGTTGGCTATCCGATCTGTGAATGGACGGACAACGCCTACACCATCGAGTGCGCCGCCGAGTACGACGAACTCTACGGTATCCTCATGCTCGATCAGTTCGCCGACGACGCCGACGAACAACTACGAGAGGCGATGGCCGTCGACGATGTCCTCGGCTTCCGACTCGGGGCGATCTGTCCCTACGACCGTATGTGGGAGACGTTTGACCCAGACGTGAGCTGGCTCGAGGATGCCATCGACGAACCCACGTTCTGGGAGGCTGCCCACGACACGGACGCACTGGTCCAGATACTCGCCCACGTCGACCAACTCGAGCAGGTCGTCGACCTCGTTGAAACCTACCCCGACCTCTCCTACGCGCTCGATCACTTCTGTCACGCCGGCCCTGACGTGGCTCCCGACGACGCACTCGCCCCGCTCGAGCCCCTCGCGAGCGACGAGTACGACGTCGCAGTAAAAATCTCCGAAGTCGTCCACCGCTCCGAGGAGGACTTTCCCTACACCGATATGCACGACCACGTCCACTGGCTGCTCGAGACGTTCGGGCGCGAGCGGGTCGTCTGGGGATCGGACTTTCCAAACGTCAGCGACGAAGCAGCCTACGAAGAGAGTCTCGCGTGGCTCGAGCACGTCGGGACGCTCTCGAAAACGGACCGCGAGTGGCTCACCGAGCGATCCTTCGCGGACACGGTCGGTCTCTAATCAGGACCCAAGACGCCGACGGCGGGTCGAACTTATTCGCCGACGACGTGGTTCTCGAGCGTGCCGATTCCTTCAATCTCGGCTTCGACCGTATCGCCGGGCGAGAGCAGTTCTGGCGGGTCGCGGAAGATGCCGACGCCGCCGGGCGTGCCCGTCGAGATGACGGTTCCGGGCCGCAGCGTCGTGACGTTGCTGATGAACTCGACGACCTCGCCGACATCGAAGATGAACTCCGCGGTCGTCGAGTCCTGTTTGGTCTCGCCGTTGAGTCGGAGTGTTGCCTCGAGGTCGTTTGGATCGACGGCATCGGGGCTCGTCAGCGCTGGTCCCATCGGTGCGAACGTATCGTAGCTCTTCCCGCGGAAGAACTGGCCGTCGTCGAACTGGGCGTCTCGAGCGCTCACGTCGTCGATGACGGTGTAGCCCGCGATGTAGTCTTCGGCGTTGTCGGCGTCGACGGAGTCGGCAGTGCGGCCGATGACGATGCCGAGTTCGACCTCGTAGTCGACCTGCTCGATGCCCTCGGGGTGGATAATCGGCGCGCCGGGGTCGGTGACCGTCGTCGGTGACTTCGCGAACAGCATTGGATTCTCAGGAATCTCTTCGTCCTGCTCTTCGGCGTGGTCGTGGTAGTTGAGGCCAACACAGATGATCTGGTCGACATCCTCGACTGGCACCGGCGAGAGCAGATCCGTCGGCTCCTCGATTTCGGGCAGTCGGCCCGTCTCGACCGCGCGGGCGACCTGTCGGCGATAGCCCGGCGTCGCGAGTTCCTCGAGTGTTGGTTCTCCGAGACGCTCGAGATCGTATGTCTGGTCGTCGACAGTTACTCCCCAACTCGGCCCGCTGTCGGTTGCGTATCGAACGAATTGCATCGTATCGACCTTTCTGGCCTGAATCTTCAATCTTTCTTTCGCTCCGGACCTCCGTCGATCACCGACCACCTTCGCTGGTGCAGATCATTGGGAACAGTTTAGCCGACCAACACGAGCGAGCACCCTCGAAACGAACTATTATACTGGTTGCACCGAAATGGGATGGTATGTCGTATCAGGTTGCGATGATTGGAACCGGCACCGAACCCGAGAATCCCGGGCGGGATGGCTATGCGATGGCGTACCATCACGCCGAGGGCTACGAGAAACACGACCAGTGCGAGATAGTCGCCTGCGCGGATATCGTCCCCGAAAACGCCCAGGCGTTCGCCGACGAGTACGGTGTCGACGACGCGAATATCTTCGAAGACTACACCGAGATGCTCGAGACGGTTGAGCCGGATATCGTCTCGCTGTGCGTGCCGCCGGTGATCCACGCATCAATCGCAATTGATTGTATCCGCGCGGGCGTCGACTCGATCCACTGCGAGAAGCCGATGGCCCAGACCTACGGCGGCGCGCGCATGATGACACAGGAAGCAGCCCGCCACGATACACAATTGACCTTCAATCACCAGCGCCGGTTCAGCGACGCCGTCCGAACCGCCAAACAGCTGCTGGATGACGGTGAAATCGGCGACCTCGAGCGAGTCGAGTTCTCCGCACCGGTCGGTATCTTCGACTACGGCAGCCACTCCTTCGATCTCTGTAATTACTTCAACGACGAGGTTTCCGCCGACTGGGTCCTCGGCCAGATCGACTACAGCGAGGAGAACCTCGTCTTCGGCTCGCACAACGAAAACCAGGCCGTCGTCATGTGGGAGTACGAAAACGGCGTCCACGGACTCGGCACGAGCGACGCTACCGGCACCGGCGGCCCTGCCGGCGCTGTTCAGTGTCACAACCGACTGATCGGCTCCGAGGGCACCATCGAACTCGGCCCCTCGAGCGCCGACGAGGACGAAGACGAATCACTCCCAGTCCTGCGTATCCGCCGCGCCGGCGACGAGGAGTGGGAGACCGTCGACACCGAAGATGGCCTTCACAGCTGGGAGTTCATCGACCGCGCGATTGCGGAGAACGTCCGCTGTCTCGAGGAAGACGACGAGCCGGAACTCAGTGCGACGAACGCCCTGAACGCGACCGAGCAAATCTTCGCCACCTGGGAGTCCGCACGCCGCCGCGGCCGCGTCGACCTGCCCCTCGATATCGACGACAACCCGCTCGATTCGATGGTCGAGGATGGACAGCTCTCGCCCGAGCCAATGGCCGAGGAGGACAACTAAATGGCCAACATCTCGATCTGCGTCGAGATGGTCTACGATGACGAGCCCTTCGCGGACCGCATCGAGCGGGCCGCCAACGTCGGGGCTGATGCCGTTGAGTTCTGGGGCTGGCGCGAAAAAGACCTCGAGACGGTCGTCGAAACCGCTGACGAAGCCGGCGTCCCAATCGCTGGCTTCCTCGCTGGCGACACGCTGACTGACCCCGAGGTCGCCGACGACGCCGTCGAGACGATTCGCGAGTCCATTGAGACTGCCGCCGAACACGACGTGCCGACGCTGATCGTCACGACGGGCCAGGATCAGGACGGCCTCGACCGCGAGACGCAGTACGACAACATCGTTGACGTGCTCTCGACCGTCGCGCCCGACGCTGAAGACGCAGGTGTCACGCTCGCCGTCGAGCCGCTGAACACTGCCGTCGACCATCCCGGCTACTTCCTCGAGACCTCCGAGGAAGGCTTCGAAATCATCGACGACGTGGGCTCGCCGAACGTCACGCTGCTGTACGATATCTATCACCAGCAGATCACCGAAGGCAACCTCATCGAGACGATCACCGAGAACGTCGACCGCATCGGCCACTTCCACATCGCCGACGTGCCCGGCCGCCACGAACCCGGTACTGGCGAACTCGCCTACGAGAAGATCCTCGAGGCGATCGACGACACCGACTACGATGGCTACGTCGGCTGTGAGTTTTCGCCCGTTGGCGACGCCGACAAGGCCGTTGAAAACGTGCTGGACTGGCAGTAACGCGCCAGAACGCAGTTTTTGACGCCGGACGCAAACTCACCGGCTGACTCCGCCTGAACGGCAACGCTTTTGGGTGTCTCGGGTCGTCACAGTAGCATGCATCAACTGCGCAGTGCAGACACATCGTTTCCCGACTCGGTGTCGGACATTACAATTGGCTACATTGGCGGCGGCAGCCACGGCTGGGCGCACACGCTCATCAACGACCTCCTGCAGTGTAGCGACCTCTCCGGGCACGTCGCACTCTACGACGTCGACTACGAGGCCGCCGAACAGAACGCGACGCTTGGCAACGAACTCACTGCACGGGATGAGGCTGTTGGCGACTGGACGTTCGACGCCTATGCGGACCTCGAGGATGCACTCGAGGGTGCGGACTTCGTCATCTGCTCGATTCAGGACCCGCCCGAGGAGACGTTCGTCCACGACATCGACATCCCGAAGGAGTACGATATCTATCAACCGGTTGCAGACACCTGTGGCCCCGGCGGTGCAGTGCGATCACTCCGAGCGATTCCGCAGTACCGCGAGATTGCAGCGGCGGTTCGCGAGCAGTGCCCCGACGCCTGGGTGCTCAACTACACGAACCCGATGACGGTCTGTACGCGCGCGCTGTACGAGGAGTACCCCGATATCAACGCCATCGGCCTCTGTCACGAGGTGTTCCACATCCAGATCCTGCTGGCCGAAATCGCCGAGAGATACATCGACGAGGCCGAGGACGTTTCCGGCAGCGAGATTGACGTCAACGTCAAAGGCGTCAACCACTTCACCTGGATCGATGAGGCCACCTGGTACGGCCACGACGTCTTCCAGTACCTCGACGACGAACTCGAGGAGCGAAAGCCCCTACCGAGTTTTGAGGCCGGCGACCTCGAGGATGCGGACTACTGGATCAACCACCACGAGATTGCGTTCGACCTCTACGACAAATTCGGCCTGCTGGGTGCTGCGGGTGACCGCCATCTCGTAGAGTTCGTCCCGTGGTATCTCGCCATCGACGACCCCGCAGAGATCCAGCGCTGGGGATTCCGCCTAACGCCGAGTTCCGCCCGCGTCAGCGACAGCGACGACGGCCCTGCGAAGATGGACACCTATCTGGCAGCCCCCGAGCAGTTCGAGTTCACCCAATCCGGCGAGGAAGCCGTCGACATCATGCGCGCACTCGTCGGCCTCGAGGCACTCAAGACGAACGTCAACCATCCAAACGTCGGCCAGATTCCGGACCTACCAGACGGCGCGGTCGTCGAGTCGAACGTCCTCATCACCGGCGCGGGCGTCAAGCCGATCACGGCGGGCGAACTCCCACGCGAGATTCGCAACATGGTCACGACTGCCGTCAACAATCAGGAGACGCTCATCGAGGCCGGCTTCGCGGGCGACCTCGATCTCGCTTTCGAGGCGTTCCTCAACGAACCGCTCGTCACGATTTCGCGTGAGGACGCCCAAGATCTCTTCGCCGAACTGATCGAGATCGAACGCGAGTACTTCACAGACTACGACCTCGAGAACGCAGCCATCCTTGAGAATTGATCGATGTGCTGACCGGCAACTCATGACCGTCCGAAACAGCTAACACGCCCCACGACAATTGGCAACGTATGTCCGTTGATACAGACGAGGACTCACAGCTCACTCGTCGTGAGGCCGCCGACGCAGCAGAGTCGTCGGTGCTCGAGACGATTACGAACTCGTACTCGATTCAGTTGATCCTCGGTGGAGTCTTGTTTATCGTCGTCGGATTTATCATCAACACCGGGGTTTGGGCCGCAGTGCTGGCCATCTGGGGTGCTGGCATCGTGGTAGTTGGCGTTGTCACTCACCTTCTGACCATCTTCGCCCGACGCGGCTCGCGCGGATAACTCAATTTTTACGCCACCAGGTTCGACTCGGCCGTCTGCGGTGGTCGAGTCTGATCGCCTACGACGACGCCTCGAGTTCGAACTGTAGTGTTTCATCGTCGCCCTCGTCGAGCGTGACCTCGTCTTCAGTGTCTTCGTACTCGTCGCTGACGACGCTCACCGTGTACGTCGTCGGCTCCGTGAAGTCCGGCTCCGCGACGCCGTCTTCGATTTCCTGATCGATTGTATACTCGATATCCGTCTCCTGATCGAGGAGTTCGAGTATCACGTCCTCAGCAGCGACTGACTCGCCATCCCCGTCCTCGAGGTAAATCTCAAGTGTTGTCTCCGCAGTGTCCGTCTCGAGGTCGGCGCCGTCATCGTCATCACCGTTATCGTCCGGCTCAGTCTCGGTATCATCGGCTCCGTTGTCTGAACAACCTGCAACAAGGCCAACGGCACCTGTCGCAAGCAACGACGCGACGCGTCGGCGTGTAAGGGCATTCTGGCGTCCCATTATGCAACTGGTCGTTTCAAATGAAGGCGAATGATACTACCGATCTACCGAATAGTGCACCTCGATTAGCAAAGGTATGATGATCGATCACACATTCTTCGACAACATGTTAGTCTTTGAATAGCTATCTATCAACGGGGTGGCTCGTCTCTCGACAGGCATGATGACTCACGTGGAGACACGTTCCGCTCACGATACAATCGACACTAACCATTTGGACTGCAAAAGCGAACACCAGACCCACCCGATCCACGTGGACGTCGACCAGCAGTTCGGGCGGTCGAGTCACCCTGCGGCCGTGGCGAAACTGTGAGACAGGAGCCAGTCTCAGTCGGCGTCGACTGGGTCTGGATCGTCCGGAATCGGCTCGCTGTTCCAGTACTCGTGATTCTCGAGCGCGCGGAAACAGGCCGCGTTCTGGACGCCGTTTTCGTCGCTACAGTCGACCATCTCCGGTTTTTCCTCTGTACAGACCTCACGGGCCTTCGGACATCGAGTGTGGTAGCGACAGCCCGACGGGATGTTCGTCTGGTCGGGCACGTCGATGGTTCGCATCGGATTCTCGTCGCTTTCGTCTTCCGGCTCGAGTTCCGGCGTGGCCCAGCGCAGCGCCTGCGTGTAGGGGTGCTGTGGGTTGTGGATGATCTGCTCTGGCGTCCCAATCTCGACGAGTTCGCCGAGGTACATCACACCAATTCGACCGCCGGTCTTCTCTGCCATGTAGCGGGCGTTCGAAAGATCGTGCGAGATCGCCAGAAACGACGTGTTAAAGGCATCCTGCAACTCGATCATCAGATCCATCATACTGACGCGTAGCGACACGTCGAGTGCCGAGACGGCCTCGTCGGCGAGGATAAGATCCGGATTGATCAACATCGCACGGATCAGCGCGATCCGCTGTTGCTCGCCACCCGAAAGCTGGTGTGGATACCGGTCGATGTAGTCTTCCGGCGGGCTGATCCCAACGTACTCGAGCATGCCGAGAATCCGCTCGCGTCGGTCGTTCCCGTCGAGTTCGGGATGCCAGCGCTTGAGTGGCGACTCGAGGATCGTTCGGACACGGTGGTGTGAGTTCAGCGAACTGCCGGGGTCCTGATGGACGATCTGGAGTGCGCGGCGAATTTCCTTGTCGGCGAGCGTGCTGCTACCGGAACTGCCCTCCCAGATGTCCTGCTCCTTGTACTCGATTGAGCCGCCAGTGGGTCGCTGGAGTCCGACCGAAGTCTTCCCAAGTGTGGTCTTCCCACAGCCACTCTCGCCGATGAGGACGACGACATCGTTCTCGTAGATGTCGAGCGAGACGCCATCGACGGCGGTGACGACATCAGAGTCGCCAAAGTCGAGGAACCCATCGTTTTTCGAGCCGAATTCGACTTCGACATCGGTGAGCGAGACGATCGGTTCGGCACCTGGTTCCTGTGAGGTCGTCGAGACGCTCGCCTGGCTGTCCGAATCGGACGCGGCAAACGCGTTATCAATGTTCTCGATCGACTCTTCCCAGTGGTGACAGTAGACGTCGTGTTCGTCACCTGCATCGTACGCACCGGGATCGTGTGAGCGACACTCGTCGTCAGCGAGTGGACAGCGCGGATGATACGAACAGCCCTTCGGGATGTTGACCGGATCCGGGCTCTCGCCTTCAATCGGGCGCATCTCCTCGAGCGGCGCGGAGAGATTCGGCGTTGCATTGAGTAACGCCCGCGTGTAGGGATGGGCCGGATCCTCGAGAATGTCGTCCGCTGGCCCGACCTCTGCGAACTCGAAGGCGTATAAGACCGCGAGTCGATCCGCGAGGTCTGCGACCAGCGGCAGGTCGTGCGTAATGAAGACAATCGTCAGATTGTGCTTCTCTTTGATCTCGTGGAGCAACGAGATGATCGAGCGCTGCATCAACAAGTCGAGTGCGGCCGTTGGCTCGTCCATCACCAGCAGGTCCGGATCGAGCACGAGGCTCAACGCGATCAGCACGCGCTGTTTCATCCCGCCCGAAAGCTCGTGTGGATACGACTCGAGCATCCGCTCTGGCTCGAGGTACAGATCCTCGAGGAGGTCTTTTGCGCGTTCGATCCCACGGTCGACGTTGTAGTCGTGAGCGCTGAGCGTCTCGACGAAGTGGGTGCGGATCTTCAGGACGGGGTTGAACGAACTCATCGCGCCCTGGAAGACCATCGAGACCTCCTCCCAGCGGAACTGCCGGAGCGCCTCTTTCGAGAGATCTGTGACGGAAATCGGCTCCCCCTCTTCGGGGTAGTACGTCACGTTTCCGGTCGTCAGTCCCGGTTCGGGGACGGCATCGAGCATCGCCGAGGCGAACATCGATTTGCCGGAGCCGGATTCGCCGATCACCCCAACGATTTCGTCGCGGTAGACCTCGAAATCGACCTCGTTGAGGACTTTCGAGCGTCCACGGTTCATCCCGAACGAGACCGACGTCTCCTCGAGTTCGACGATGACGTCTTTGTCGTGGCGGTCAGTCTGTGTCGCCGACTGCGAGACCGTCATTGGGCCACCTCCCATGCGGTCGGGTGAGTCGTCTGTGTGTCCCTGGTCGAGCGCCGAATCGGTGTCGTGGGTGTCATAGACAGCATCATACGTTCATCATATCCTTCGTTTCACTTTCGGAGTCCGGTTCAAGTCCCTCGTCGCCACCGATGTCCTGATGACGCGCCCGGATTCGTGGGTTGAACACCCGGTCCAGCGACTGTGCGAGCAAGATGAGCCCCATCGCAATACCGGAGATGGCGATCATCGGCACGAGCAGCCAGTGGAGTGCATCAGTGCGGTACAGTGCGCCGCTTTGGTAGGCGTTTTCCAACATGACGCCCCAGTTGGCGTCGGAGAACGGCAACACACCCAGGTAGTAGAGTGCAACTGCCGAGAAGATGATGTGACGTGCGGCGTTCACCATGTTCACCACGATGTACGGCATCAGGTGTGGCAGAATCTCCTTGATCAGGATCCATCGCGTGGGCATATCCATCGCCCGAGCAGCCTCAACGAACGACTCGTTTCGGATCGTTAATACTTGCGAGCGGATCGCCCGCGCGAGTCCAGCCCACGCTGCGACGGCCAGTAAGACCCCGAGTGTGACTGGATTGTTGATCCAGGCCTCGAGCAGCGTTGCCAGCACAATAACGAGTGGCAGTCCTGGGATATTAATAAAGACGTCTGTGATCGAGCTGAGGACGGTGTCGACCATCCCACCTTTGTAGCCAGCAACGACGCCGAAGAAGGTGCCGACGGCGACAGTGAAGGCGGCACCCGAGGCCATCATGATCAGGATCGTTGGTGTCGAGTGGACGGTCATCGAGAGAATGTCACGGCCGTTGGTCGTCGTTCCGAGCGGGTGATCCCAGTTCTCGAACGCGCCAACTAACTGCGGCCCCTGTGCTGGATGGGTCGGCTCAACCAGATAGACGCCGACCGTTCCGATGATGAAATAGATTCCAAGAATCGCAAAGGCGACGAGTGCCCGCCAATCATTCCGCAGAATCGACCACGGCGTCCGGATGTACTCCTCGAGGAAACGATCGATGCGGTCGTTGCGTGTTTCTGCGACAGAGGCAGTCGTCTCAAACGGTGAGTCGCGATCAACCGTTCCACCATCGCTTCGGACGACAGTGGCCTCATCGTCGGCATCGGTGCTCGTTGTGCCAGTGTCGCTCTCGCGAGCAGGCACGAACGCTTCGACAGAGTCGCCTGAGTGCGTGTCGTCCGAGTTGTGTGTGTCGTCTTCAGAATGCTTCACGGTCTTCACCTCCTGCACGCGGATCGATTTTGCCGTAGGTCAGATCGGCGATCAGCAACGCGATAACCACGGCGATCGTGATAACGGTAAATGCGCCCATCATAAGCGGGTAATCACGTGCACGTACGGCCTGAATCATATAGTACCCCATGCCCCGGTACGAGAAGATTTCCTCGAGGACGATTGCACCACCGAACATCGTCCCGATGGCGATCATCAGTCCGGTATACATCGGAAGAATCGCGTTCCGGGCGACGTATCGGACGGCAATCGTACTGTCTGGTAGCCCGCGAAGTCTGGCGACGCGCAGGTAGTCTTCACCAAGGACACGCACACTGTTCCCACGCATCGTCAGTGATGCCGCGCCGGAGGCGACGAACATCGAGAAGACAGGTAATGCTGCGTGATGGATAATCCCGAGCATAAACGGGAGGTTGAAGCCGGCTTCGACACCGGTCGGTCGGCGACCCCCAGTTGGGAACCAGTTGAGGCGGTAGGCGAAAGTCATCAACAGCAACAGTGCGAGCACGTAGAACGGAATCGACGTGAGGACTGTCGCGTAGCCAGTGAACGCAACATCGAATTTGCTGCCTTCCCAGTACGCCATCAGCGCGCCGAGTGAGATGCCCACGACGAAGCCGATAAAGATCGCCCAACTCATGACGAACAGCGTCCACGGGATGGCATCAGCCATAATCGAGGTGACCGTGGCGTTCTGGCTCATCGAGTAGCCCATATCTCCCTGAAGCATCGCCGTCATATAGTCGATGTAGGCGATATGCATCGGGGCTTCAGGGTTGATATTCATGTAAATCTCTGCAAGCTCGTACGCCTCCTGGGGGTTGTCTAACTCAGGGCCGATCTGTGCGACAAAAGCGTCGACCGGATTCCCCGGCATCATCCGCGTCAAAACAAACGCCAGGGTCATCACTGCCCAAATAGTGAAAAGGCCCTGGCCAAGCCGTCGTATTTTCCAATTCATTGTATAGCTACGTCGTGATACGGTATCATTAGTATTGTGGTATTTGGTACCGTGGCGAATACGGATTTGGATAGAGCGGGACTACTCTTCGTACGGGATCAGTTCAGCGTCCGGAATCTTCGTCAGGTTGAACTCGGCGACCCGATTGTCGAGTAGTTCCTCAGGCGCGTCAACGTGCCACTCGTCGGAACGGATCGCACCGTAGTCACCCGCGATGACGACTCCGTACATCGGCAGTGTCTGGTTGAGCCACCAGGCCAACCGCTCGATGTACTCATCGTCACCAGTGAGGTGGAGCTGTTCGATCTCGTCCATGACAGTCAGTTCCATCGTCCCACTGGCGTCAGGGTTCCCGATTTCATCAGGAATTTCCCATGTTTCGCTTTCGTAGTCGACGTGATTCAGCTGGCTGAACCACTCCCAAACGTGGTCGACGAACGTCAGTCCCATGATCGAGAACACGGGATGGTTGTCGAAGAGAAGGTCGTGATCGCCGTCGAAGCGACTCTCACCGTACGTCGCCTCATCAACCGCGTTGAGCGTCGCGTCGAATCCAAACTCCTCGAGTTGATACTGCACGGAGTCGAGGGCATCAACCTGCACGCTCGTTCCCGACTGGGCGAGTAACTCGAGTTCGGCCGGGTCGCCGTCCTCGTCGTACCACATGCCGTCGTCTAGCTGGTAGCCAGCTTCTTCCATCAGCTCCGTAGCCCGGTCGAGGTCGGTATCGTAGTTGTCGTAGCCCTCAACATCGACGACTCCCTCGTCGACTGCGGTCTGGTTGAGGAGCGTCGGTGGCAGTTCGTACAGTTCGTACTCTTCGGGGACGGACGTCCAGATTTGCTCCCGATCAAGTGCACAGGCGATGGCTTTCCGGACGTTTTCGTCGGCTGTAATCGGCTGGTTGGTCGGATTACTGGCGGGCGAATCAGACCAGTCGTAGTCGCCGAAATTAAACAAAATTGACCAGAGGTGGTCGTAATCACGGTTGATTTCGTGGTGTGGTGGGAGCTGGTCCATAACGTCAGGCGACTCCGGCAGATTGAGGCCGATCGAATCGACCGACTCCTCCATAAACGCGAGCACCTGGTCTTCGTGGTGCTCGATAACGTACTCCTCAAAGTAGATATTGTCCGCGTTCGGGTGATCATCGTAGACCGTCCCGACGAACGACGTATCCGTCACTTCCTCGAGTTCGAATGGGCCGTTTCCGACAATGTCGTCAACGTCTGGCGACCACTCCTGGAACTCAGAGACAAGTTCGGTTGCCTCGTCGCTTTCAGCATCGACATCCAGTAAATCATCGCGCCACTCCCCGAACGAGGGTGAACCGACGTCCTCCTTGATAATTACGAGGTCATCAGCGAGTTCGTTCGCGAGAACGGACTCCATCGTAAAGTCATCGCGAAGGTAATAGCGAATCGCATACTCGTCGACGATTTCGTAATCTTCGATGTAGGAACTTGCATGCGAATCTGGAGACGTGATATCAGAGATACGGAACCGAATATCAATATCAGTAGCAATATCTGCAGTCGTAACCGAATCGCCGTCGTGCCACGTCCAGTTGTCGCTGAGTTCGAGCAACAGCGAATCGCCTTCGTCTTCCCAATTCTCTGCAATCACGCCCTCGAAGGAATCGTGGCTGTGGTAGTGAACGAGTAGTGGATCGTAGATCAGTCCCGGTGGATCGAAGTTCGCCATCTCATCGGATGGATCGTACGGATTCCACGACGCGTTGTCCATCCCGTAGGTTCCCCGGTGGAGCGACTTCGTAAACTGGCGGTCGACTCGCTCATCGACTGGGTCACGATCACCCGCTGGGTCCTCCCCATTCCCTTCGTCGGTGGCACACCCCGCAAGTGCTGCCACCCCTCCTGCAACGCCTGCTTTTAACGCAGTCCGTCGAGTGATGGTGCTACGCCAATCATTGCTATTCGTTGGCATCGGCCAAGTGTTCATGATAGACTCATATATATTTTTCCAATCAACCAGTCCGCTGTCGTGGCCTCCCTGTCACGATCACTCATCGTCACCACTGGAGTACAAACTTATATTTCGATAGCTTTCAACTAGTCAAGCGATGAACCGCACTCGGCCCGTCCTCAAGTTGGTGTTTGCGTTCAACATGGTTGTTCTCCTCTTGCTCGCGTTTTCCTATCCGTTCCTCGAGCCGGGGAGTGACTCCTACGTTGCTGCAACGATTACGCTCGTTCTCAGTCTCGTCATGTTGGCCCTCGTTGCTGTCCTTACCTATACTGGGTTCGACGCGTTCGATAAGTTTTGATTCGATTGGGACTCTCGGTTTGTCAGTCCAACCACGACTGGCTGTTGGGTAGATAGTACTACTGAAAGAACACTATCGCGGCGACCAGCAGTCGTACGCGGTGACTATCACGGAACCCCGTACGAACGTGTTCGGTAGTGGCGGACGAAATTCCACAGAGAGTGTCGAAACGAGACCGATGTCTCTGATAGTCCAGTCGGAGACCAATACGTATCGGCCTCGAAATCCGAGTTAGACCGTGGAACACGCTCACTCCCTGGCGTTTGCGCCCGGAGTATGGAGATGAGCGAACGCCGGTAGTACACCAATTCATTCCGAAATCTGTCCGGTGACACCGGATAATTGGCAGTCAACTGCAAGAGAACTGACGTTGAATGTGGCCCTATTCGACCGTTTTCAGCACCCATACCGAAACACCTGCAGAGATTCCTTGCCGTCTCTAGTGCAACACGAGACACGATGATCCAGGAATTAATACAGTAGTACTAATGTAAAATAGCGTGTTGAATCGCTCGTCGAACGTGTTTACCGTGTTACAGCAAGACATCCACGTTCGCTCAGGCCGGACAACGTGTCGTGCATGAGGATGGTCACTCTCCGATGGAACTTCCCCGGTCGGGCAGTTTCGATACGTCATCGGGAACGTCAACCAGATACACGTCACTGTCGGTCCCACCGTGTGAGCTATCGAACGCAACGCGAGTTCCGTCTGGACTCATCCGGGAGTGTGGATGGACATCATCATCACTAGCCCACTCATGCGTTGCGAGCGCTCGTGGTCCCTCGTAGGTCTCCGTGTCAGCGTCCCACTCCCAGAGTAAGAGTGCATGGGGGCCGCGATGTGAGCCATCACCAACGACGAGGTCTCGAGTGCGACTATGAAAGTGGGTATAGACAGTTGGTGCGGGCCATTCGCGTCGGTCGGTGCCGTCGTATCGAATCTGCCCGAAGAAGGCATCGCGGTCTTCGCGGGGACCCTGCCAGCCGTGATACCCGACATATTTGCCGTCGTCCAGCCAGTACTCGTGTCCGACTGCTTCGTCTTCAGCAGTCGGTCGAATCTGCCACGTTTCATCGGTCTCGAGGTTCAGCCCCCAGATTCTGTCGACATCTTCCCAGGGACCTTCCTCGCAGTAGGTGAGCCGGTCCGAGTGCTCCGGCGCGGGCGACGGGTTGACATGCGTGAGCCAGCGCTCCGTATCGACGTGAACCGTTGGCTCTCGCTCCGGTTCGTCAATCGGGACCGAGATAACCTGCGAGTGTGGCTTCGCTGCGAGTCGCTTGGCCATCCACGCCTCGCGGTCTTCCGGATCCTTCTCGTCATCGAGTGGGAGTTGCTCCGAGATTGCAGCGACGGCTCGTGTCCCATCGGCCGTCCCACCCAAATGCCCGCCGTTGTAGCCCGCAGGGAGCGTGTAGTGCGTCTCGAGAGCAAGTGACTCGAGGTCAAGCGAGACAAGGTGGCCGTCACACCAAAAGAGCGCAACGGGATGGTTCGGACACCGCGTCACGCCGCTGATATTGTATGAGAGGTCGGTGAGTTGTGTGAGTTCGCCCGACTCGAGAGAAATCGAGTAGAGGTCACGCGTGTCGCCGCGGTCCGAGCGTATCAGGAGTCGGTCGCCGTCGTCGTAAAACGCCGGTTCGGTAAAGTACAGGTGCCAGTCGCCAGCCGAATGCGTCGTTAGCCGATGGACGGTCGCGCCCGTCTCCGGATCGGTCGTCGTTTCCCGTTCGGCTGGCCACGTTCGACCAGCATCTGGCCCCTGTGTGAGGTGTGTCGTCATAGCATGTTTCTCCGCCGACGGACACAAAAACCTTCGCTAGCCGGGGATTCAGAGAGGTGTGACAGTTGGGAAACAGCACGCACTCGTGGATAACTGCCACTTCCAGTCGCCTCACTCGAGGCGTCGATCCCGCGTCTCTCGAGGACCGAGAGACGACCGCCGGGTGTCGTCGTCCGTGTAGACGACAATCCGGTCGATGACGACACTCGGATCGACCGCGTACACCGAAAGCGTCTGCCGGCCGGGAGCCGACACCTCGTGATGCGTTCGCGAGAGAACACTCGAGCGACACACATTTTCTTGCCACTGCGGGTCGTGCTCGCCGCCGTTTGCGTCGAAATCGACGACTCTCGGTTCGCCGTCACCGACTGCCACGGCGTACCGGTGGGGCGTCTCGTCAGTCGGCGCGTGCGTCGGCAAGAGCTGTATCTCGATGCACACCTCCTCGGCAGCGCTCGAGATCTCGAGGTCGTACTCGAGGCGGGCCGCATCCGACGCGATAGTTGCGGCGTCTGCAGCGAGTCGTGGCCCGTCAAGCGGTCGGCTGACCATCGTCGTACCGGTCGTTCGACTGAGTCCGTCAACGGGTTCCCAACGGGTTTCGCCCTGCTCGAGTGCCGTCGGCCCCTCGGCGTCAAGTGCGATTCGGTCGTTCGATTCGACGAACAGCGGCGTTCGGGCAGTGTCTTCGCCAACCGCCGACAACGGTCGCGGCCGAATCGGCACCGATACCTCGAGTTCACGACCGGCACCCGCAATCTGTATCGTCCCAGTTGTCGGTTCGTCGGGTGCATCGTCCCAGTCGACACCGACCCAGAGACGCTCGTCCTCCTCTAACGTCCCCGACGTGTGCGCGATGGTGAGCCACGCCTCGTTGGCTGTCGCTGTCCACTCGATGCTCCCCGAGCCACGATTGTAGCAGTCGATGAACCGTCGGCGCTCGAGTCCCTGGACAATCGTCGGCACTTCGCGATTGCGGACGCCAGTGCCAGCGACGCCGGCCTCGCCTTCGACGGTCACCTCGAGTGTTGGCTCCTGCTCGTCGGTCACGCGGCCAGTTGCTGGCAGGTCGAACGCCGGCAGCTCCCGCGGGTTCGCGGACAGCATCCGTCGCCACTTGCCGTCCGCTGTCGCGTTATACTGTCTCGTCGCCGTCTCGAGGTGGGCAAACGCGTTCTCAGCGTACTGAGCGTACATCTCAGCAGCGGTTTGCCCCTGTCCCGCGTAGAGACGACTCCGCATCGCCGTGAGCACACCCTCGTTGATCGCTCACGACGCTCGAATGGGGTACTCGACGAGGTGGAAGAACGCCGTTCGCACGTTGTCGGGCAGCGACGAGGCGATCTCGGCGGCTCGTTCGTCGATTTGCTCGTAGGCCTCGAGGCGGCGCTCGGCTTCGTCGCCGTGGGCAATCGCACTGAACTCGGGTTCGTTCTTCTCGGTGTTCGGGTAGACGCTGTTCCAGCCGAGGTGTTCGGGCTTTCGTGCGAGCGCGAGTCGGTAGTACTCCGTGAGTATGTCGGCGATTTCGTCTGCGCGTTCCGGCCGGAACTCGCGGGCTGCCCACTGTGTCAGCCACTCCGTCTCCGAACGCGCCGCAGTCGACTCGAGATCCCAGGCTAACTCGAGGAAGTACTCAGTCTCTTTCTCAGCGGGCTTGAGGTCACCGACGTTAGCCATCCAGAACGTATCAGCGCCGTGGCGGTAGGCTCGTACCAGTTCCTGGCGGATCAGCGCCGGCGGAATCGAGCAAAGCCACTGGTGGTCGTGCGGACGACCCCAGTACGAGAGGTGATAGTAAACGCCGTGGCCACCGGCTCGCTCCCGCTCGTCTTCCCTCGGCAGTCGGCGCATGAACCCGAAGTTGTCGTCGGGCCAGACGAGACAGACATCGTCGGGAACGTCGACTCCCTCGCGGTAGATCTCGAGTGTCTCCTTGTACGGACAGAAAATCTGCGGGATGGATTCGACCGGTGATGTGTGATGCTCGTCGAGGATCTCGCGCTGCTCGTCGATCACCTGTTGAAGTAAGTCGGCGCGCTCCTCGAGCGTGTCGCCGCCGGGCATCCCCGAGTCGTGAATGCCGCGCATTCCGATGGTGAACATGTTTTCGGAGCCCGCAACGTCTTCTACGCGGTCGGTCCAGTACTGCCGGATCGTCTCGGCGTTGGTCTCGTAGTTCCACTCGCCGTGTACGTCGGCGTCCCACTCGCCGACGTTGTTCCGGTGCATCGGCTCGCAGTGAGAGGTTCCGACGACGATGTGATAGCGGTCGGCGGCTTCGGCCGTCCCCTCACACTGGTAGAACGCTTTCGTCCCCTCGTGCATCGCCGGCCAGATCGTGTTCGCTTTGAGCCGTAACAGGAGTTCGAACAGCCGTTCGTACGTTTTCGGCCCGATTCCATCCGGCACCTCGGGTTCGTGGGTGTGCTGTGCCCACTCGCGAATGCCGAAATCCTCGTCGTTGATGAACACGCCCCGATAGCGAACCGACGGCGGTCCCGCCCACTCGAGGCCGTGACTCACATACAATTCGTCGTAGTCGGCAGTTGGCACGTCCGCCCACCAGTACCACGGCGAGACGCCGATTTTCCGTGCGAATTCGTAGACGCCGTATGCGGTTCCACGGGGGTCGCTACCGGCGATGAGCAGCGTTTCGTCCGTTCCGAACAAGGACGTACCGGTGTCATCGGCTGTCGATTCCGCAGCGATGAGATAGCTCTCTGGTCCCTCGAGTCCGTCGTCCTCGCTTCTGTGCGTCTCGAGAACCTGCTCGACCGCGCGATCAAAGACAGCGTCGACGCCGTACGTCCCGACGATGATGGCTCGCTCGCCGCAGTCCTCGAGGCCGCGCTCGCGGGCTGGTCGCTGGCCCGTTACGCGTTCGATGTCGTCTTGGAGGTCGCTGGTTGCGATTTCGACGACTGACTCGGTGGCAACGTACCGAATCGGAGCAGCCGAATCGGTGACAAGCGAGATGGCGTCACACTGGCCCCTCTCGCTGCTATCGCGGCCGTCTGTTCCGCGTATCGCGATCCCGTCTGCATCCGTGTCGGTCATGTGCTACACTGCTATCGTGCATGACTATTAGTCTGTTTGCTTACCGTTGTTGCTTACCACAAACGGTGGCCAACTGCGACTCACCCAGTACTGGTCCCTAGCTTTTTGAGTATCTGCTGCGTTGACGGTCGTATGCTACACGCCACGGGCACGCTGTGTTCGATTGATGTCGGTGAACGGTCATCGGTGACCGAATCCATCGATGAGGAACTCGCATCCTTCGTCGGCGGACGCGGCGTTGCGACCAAACTCGCTCACGACCGCATTCCGTTCGATGCCGACCCCTACGGACCCGAGAACCGGTTTTACCTCTCTGCTGGCCCACTCCAACAGTCCCAGATGAGTTTCACCGGCCGGATGAACTGTACCGCACTCTCGCCGCTAACGGACGGCGTTGCCTCCGCTAGTGCCGGAGGGTATCTCTCGCGGAACTTCGTCGACACCGGCCATAGCGCCATCGAACTCACCGGCGAAAGCGACGACCTGCTCGCCGTCCACGTCACCGACGACGGCGTCGAGTTCGAGGAAGTGCCCGAACTCGAGGATGCAACCGTCACCGAAGTCACGGCCGCGATGAACGACCGCCACGGTCTCGAGGCCGAGAACCTCGCCACCATCGGTCCCGCGGGTGAGCGCGGCGTGCGCTTTGCCTGCGTGATGACCTACGACAGTCGCGCGTTCGGTCGCGGCGGCCTCGGCGCGGTCATGGGCGCGAAAAACGTCAAGTGCATCTCGTTCCGTGGCGACTCCGCACCTGACCTCGAGATGCCGGCTGACGCCGAGGAGATTCACTCGACCGTCCATCAGGAAGCCGCGACCAGCGACGACATGATGCGTCGGCAGGGGACGTCCAGTTCGGTCGAGTTCGTCAACGACAACTTCTCGTTCCCGACGCGGTACTTCTCCGAGCAGTCGTTCGAAGATATCGACCAGATCCACGGCGACGCCATCGAGGAGAAAAAGTACACAAAGGCCTCCTGTTCGGTCTGTGCGTTCGCGTGTAAGCTCCCAACCAAGGACGAAGAGCGAGGCGTCGAAACCGAAGGCCCTGAACTCGAGACGGTCTACTCGTTGGGCTCGAACTGTGGCGTCGGCGACATCGTCGACCTGATGAAGTCCAACGAGCTGTGCGACCAGTACGGGATGGACACCATCTCGGCCGGCGTCACCGTTGCAGCCTACCTCGCCAGTACGGATGAGTTCGGCAATGCCGAGCTCGTCCACGATCTGCTCGAGAAAATCGCGTTCCGTGAGGACGAGGGCGACCTGCTCGCGGAGGGCGTCGACCGCATCCACGACGACCTCGGCGTCGAGAACTTCTCGGTCAAAGGCATGGAGTTCGCCGCCCACGACGGCCGCGCACTCCACGGCCAGGGCCTCTCCTACGCTGTGGCGAACCGCGGCGGCGACCACATGTACTCGACGACGCTCGGCGACGAGTACGGCGGCGAGGTCGATCCGCAGGGGACTGCAGGGAAGGCCGGACTCGTAATCGAAAACGAGAACCGTAACGCGTTCCGCGACTGTGGCATCATCTGCCAGTTCGGTGTTGGCCGCGCCGTCGAAGGCGAGCGCTTCGAACTCCTGTTCGACGCTGACTACGACGACCTCCTCGAGGTCGGCTCCCGTGTCGTCGAACTCGAGCGTCACTTCCGAAACCAGCGTGGCTACGACGCCGCCGAAGACCGGCTGCCCTACGATCTGCCGGATCTCGAGTCCTCAATCGAGGAGTACTACGAACTGCGCGGCTGGAACGACGACGGTACGGTGCCGACCGATGCCCTCGAGAGCGAGGCGACGGCCGATTAATCTCCGTTAGCGGCCGCAGCCACCTTCTGCCGGCGGTGACGCACTGAGCGTATCGCCATCCTCGAGTGGTGTGTCGATGCCGTCCTCGAAGGCGACGTTACGGCCGTTTTTCATGACGCTAATCGAATCGCTGAATGTTCGGTCCTCATCGAATAGCAGCGCTCGCAGATCGGGATACTCCGCAGCGAGGTCGTCGAAGACGTCGCCAGCAGTTTCCTCGGCGTCGATTTCGCGCTCGAGCGATTTCGTGCCGACGATCTCTCGCAGAGGGCCGTAAAGTGTGCAGGTTACGTGGTGTGTCATTGACACAGGATTAGACAGCACAGCCCTTCAAAGTCGCTGTTCGATATCGCTGACAGCCGTGGCGAACTCATTCGTCGCTGGGAGGGATAGGTACTGTTGAAATCTCGAGGCCGGGACCGTTCGACGTGTGCGATGCCGTGGCGCACACGTCGTGGCTCCTATTCCCGGCCGGCCGAGACAGCGGCGGGAGGGGGAGTTCCCGCCGCCGTTGGATATGCCAGGAACCGCAAGGTGCGGTCGGTGAAGTGGTGCCAGTTACCGGAACGTTCCGGTAGCTATGCCGATGATGGGAGAGGTGAAAAATCTTCTGTATAGATGATTATATTTCTGCGGATTGATGACGGCCTTGGCTCAAATCCGGCAATATCGAATCGTCCGTATTCTGATGATACAGGGAATGAAAGAGAGGTTTTCGACTGATAGGTACCCAGATACTGTAGTACCACGTCCGGTGGTGCCGAATAAAACAGTGAGCAATAGACGAGTTTTTGACCAGCGAGTTACAGACATACTACTGTAAATATATGGCAGTCTACCGTCTCTGTTTGAGGACTCAGGAATTAGAACGGCTCTACTACAGGATATCTGCCGATCTGGTTTATATCCGGTGCTAACGGACGCCAGTGATATGTTCCACCATGACATGTTTCGATGTTACACCGGGCTGATCGACAGCACAGGAGCGCTTCCACGAATTCTCTCAATACATGGCATCAGAACGGTCAACAGCATTCATGGACTGACGGTCGCAGCCACCGGATACGGATAATGGCCCCTCCTCGAGAAAACACACTGCCACGCAAAGAGGCGATACCAGCCCACGACGCTGGCGCGCTACGACTGTGGTGGGTCGATGAGCGTGATCGGATGGCATGGCTGGCGCGTCAGCAACGAATCTAACTGCTCGAGACAGGACGTGCCGCTGGCGACGACGGTCCGCCCCGCAGCCTCGGGCGTCTCGAACTGCGTCCCAAGTCGGTCCCCAACGTCCATGCTCAGTTCGTAGTACTCGCTCTTGTAGCCGAAACTGCCGGCCATACCACAACACTCCACATCGGAGGTGAGCACGTCGTACTCGAGGTTTTCGAGGACGGCCGTCGTGTACGACTCGAGGCCAAGCGTGCGCTGCTGGCAGTGTGAGTGGTAGGCAATCTCCTTGGTCGCGCCTCGGTCAGCACCCCGCAGTTCCGCAGGGTCTGCACCGTTCTCGAGCAGGCCATAGATGTACTCGAACACCTCGTAGCTCTGGCTCGCAAGCGGCTCGTACTGTTCCTCGGCAAGCAGTTTCTCGTACTCGCGCTGGAACATCGCGTGATCGCTCGGTTCGATGACGACCACGTCGTAGCCCGCCTCGAGATAGGACTCGAGCGAGTCTGCGACCTGTTCGGCGTGGCCCCCAGCAGTGTCGACCATCCCCTGCGAGAGCGGCGCACGTCCCGACGCGCCCACGTCGGGCACCTCGACGGCGACGCCGAGTGCCTCGAGCGTTCGAACGGTTGCTTTCCCGCGCTCGGTACGGACGTGGTTCGTGTAGAGGTCAGGATAGACGACCGCGTGGTAGTCGGCGTCGACAGGCCGAGGTACGTCTCGGGTGCGGAACCACTCGACGAACGTCTCGCGTTCGAAACTGGGGAGTTCGCGCCGCCGGTCGATGCCGAGAACGCGCTCCATGAGCCATCTCGAGGGCGGGAGATCCGCGCCCCAGTTCGAGAGCGGTGCAGTCGCAGAGCCGAGTTTTGCGAGCGTCGAAAAGTTCCCAAAGAACCGCTTTTGGAGATCGAGGCCGGCGGGTTCTGCGTCGGGTGTGAGCCCCTCGACGAGGAAGTCGAACTGGCCGTCCCCACCGTCGCGATTGATCCGGTCACGGACGACGGTGTTGATCCATGGGATGTCGATTTTGACCGGGCACTGATTGACACAGCGCGAGCAGCCGGTACAGAGGTCATTGAATTCTGCGGCGCTCTCTTGGCTGTGCACGCCAGCTTCCCACCCTGTTGCAATGCCGCCGGTGTAGGTCTCGCCGCCGAAGGCGTGGCCGCCGACGGACTGGAAGTTCGAACACGAGTTCGCACAGGCCGAACACCGGATGCAGTACAGCGTCTCGCACAACTGGTCGTCTTCGCGCATGTCCATCCGGCCGTTATCGAGCAAGACGAGGTGGAACGCTCGGTCGTCCGGATCGTTGGCAATCGGTTCGTCTGAGTCGAAATCAACTGGCGGCGTCGAAACTGGTGGCGAGAACAACGACACGTAGGAGGTGATGTCTTGGCCTGTCCCCGAGCGGCCGATGAGTTCGACGAACGGCTGGAGTTCTTCGAATGTTGGAATAATCTTTTCGACGCCCGCGACCGCGACATGCGTGTCCGGCACCGCAACGGTCTTGCGGGCGTTGCCCTCGCTCGTCACCAGCGCAATCGTTCCCGTATCCGCTGTGACGAAGTTTGCGCCGGTAATTCCGAGGTCAGCCTCCCGAATCTGGTCACCGAGATACTCTCGCGCGAAGTCCGTGAGTTCCTGGGCCGTCTCGAGGTCCTCGTCCGTGTCGAAGTGTTCGTTAAACAGGTCAGCGATGTCCTCACACGAGCGGTGGATTGCGGGTGCGACGAGGTGACTCGGGGCTTCCTCTGCGACCTGTAAGACGAACTCGCCTAAGTCAGTCTCCCAGACCTCGCTGCCTTCGGCCTCGAGGGCGTCGTTGAGTTCGATCTCCTCGGTGGTCATCGACTTCGATTTGACCACGGTTTCGGCCTCAGTGTCGCGGGCGACCTCGCGAATGTAGCGGTTGGCGTCCGCAGCGTCCTCAGCGAGATAGACCGTCCCGCCATTGGCTTCGACCGTTTCACGGACCTGCTCGATCAGGTCGGGTAGGCGTTCGATTGCGTCTTCCTTGATCGCCCGCGCTCGATCCTTGTACTCCTCGTACTCCTCGAGTCGGGCGACGGATTCGTAGCGCCCGTCGTTGAAGCCGCGGGCGTTTGCCTCGACGCTTTCGCCCTCGGTGGCAAGCAGATGACGGATGTGTTCTGCCTTCTGCGTGCGGTCGGCCGCCATCAGTCGTCCTCCACGATGATTGCGTGCGTTTCGCGCGGGCCGTGGACGCCGTGGACGAGTTCGCCCATGTCGGCCGTCGCACTCGGTCCAGTGGCGATGACGGCGTCGTTTCGCCCCTCGCGGAATCGCTCGCCCATGGTCTCGAACGCTGCTGTCATGTCGGGAACCACGTCGCCCTCGCGGATGACGATGACGTGTGTTTCGGGGAACAACGCCGACAGCTCCGCGCCCGACGGTGTTGACTCGAGGATGACGGAGCCGTAGTCCGCCACGCCAAGTGTCGCCGCCGTCACGCCACAAGCGGCCTCGCGAAGCTGTGTCGGTGTTGGATCGAGAACGACGCCTGTCTCCGCAAGCGAGAGGTCCTCGAACGGCAGTTCGACGCCGACGGCTGGATCGTCGATGACGTCATCGACTGTCTCCGCGAACCCCGCCGCGTTCGTTCGAGTGATCCGCGTCCGGACCGCCTCGAGATTCGTTTCGAACGTCTCTAGTGTCGCCATTGCTTGGGAGTTACTACCGCGGGCTGGGATTTGGGTCTTGCCATTGACCAGCATAGCAATGCATAGTGAGACTCATCAACTGATGTCCCTATAGTGACTGTATAATCCAAGACGAAACTATTATATAATGATGTATTGAGCGTTACGCTGTCGCAATAGCGACAGTAATTAACATGGGCAACGATAGCACTCATGCTGGACAGCACAGTCCAGCGCAATCGAACGGGAACGCGGACGGAACCGACGCACGCAAACACGTCCGGCCGGACACCGAATCGTCGGGGCTTTCACTTGGTCGACGTGGCGCACTGGCCATGCTCGGCGCGACCGGACTTGGCGTTGCGCTTTCGGGGTCGGCGAGCGCTCGAGGAGATGGCGGAGAGAGCGATGATGGTCCAGTGACTGGCAATGAGCCGTGGCACGAGTGGGAGGCGGACGTAGATGCGGGCGACAACGGACTGTACAACCTTGAGCGGCTGCAGACTGGCCACGTTCACACGCCAGCTCGGACGCCCGAGGTCGTCGTCTGGGAGGACGACGAGGGAGTCTACCACGCCGACACGGCTGAGACGACCGTCTATAGCGGTGACGAGTACCGAAAAGCGATTCAGACGGCTCTCGACAGCCTGAGCGAGGATCGGAGCGAAAAGGAGACTGTACTGGTCACCGCGTCGGGAACGCTTGGCCCGGCTGACGACCTCGTCCAGATCGAGGTGCCGAGTTATACCGTTCTCGACGTCCAGGGAACGATTTATGTCGACGATGACGGCGAGCAGCCGATGGTGATCCCGATCCGCGCCTTCGACGAAGAAGAGATCGAAATTCCACGGCTCACAATTCGCGGTAATCCGCGCTTCGCCGTCTGGATTCAGGATACCGACGGCATCAAACTGGGCGACATCGACATCCGATTCGAAGACACCGACGACTTCGTCGACTACTGGGAAATCGACGAACCCGACTGGCCGCCAACGTCGTTCGACCCTGACGCCAGCCGGGAGGAGGTCCTGGGCGACCCGGGCTGGGTCGGCGAGTTCTTCGAAGCCGTTCGCATTGACGCCCGCGCTCGAGACGGCCCCACGTCGGACATTTTCATCAGTTCGGTCTACGTCGAGGGTGGCCGCCATCACGCCGTCGAGACGTACGATGCTGAACGCGTCGTGATCGATCAGGTGATCGGCGTCGACATGGAGGGCTCTGCCGTAATTCTGAACGAAACCGAAAACGCCGCAGTCAACAGCGTTGTCGGCGAGAACCCCGAGTCGCCGACCTGGTACGCAACCTTCCGGTGTGCAAACGGCTGTGAGAACGTCTCGGTCGGGCAGGTCGTCAGCCGCGATGCCCCGCGTGGGATTCACCTCACGACCGATTCCAACGAGATCACGATTGGCGAAGTCAACATCATCGGTGCGCGATACCACGGTATCGTTGTCGACGCTGTCGAGGACATCACCATCCAGGGCGGTGTCGTCAAAAACGTCGTTCGCGCGGGCGTCACCTCGACTGCAAATGGCTTTTCGGTGTCGAACCTGCACATTGTCGACGACCTTTCTGAGGAGGAACGCGCCGAAATAAACCTTCCCGACGGCGACGGCGCGCCGGACGACCCGGGCCAGACTCGCGGCATCGAGTTCTTCGGCCGGAACGGCCGCATCGTCAACAACGACGTTCGCGATGCCGGCGAGGAGAACATCGAGGTCAACGCGCTGAACACGATCGTTCGGGACAACCTCGGCGGTGGCTACGCCTCGGGAACAGTTACGCTCACGAGCGGCGGCGAGGAAGCCGCCCGGATCACCGATATTCACGAGCGGTTCAACGCTGACTTCGATCTCCGTGCCGAACTCGAGGAGGCACCGTCCGGCTCGACAGCCTGGTCACACTATTTCGAGTGGACCGGCGACGCATGGGACCTCGTCATCGAGTGGGAGACCGACCCTGGCGAGGACCTCGCGCTCTCGTACGTCATCGACAAGACCCAGGCCAGTGAGGGCGGGATCGAACTCGAGACCGTCGATCCTGGCACCTACCGAATTGATGCGAACCACGCTGGCATGCCCGTCACAGCCGACGGCGACAACGTCGTCATGGACGAGTGGGACGACGCCGACGAGCAGCGCTGGATCGTCGAAGAGGATGGCGATCTCTACCGGATCGAACTCGAGGGAACCGGCGAGGTGCTGAGCGTCGAAGATGGTGAGATTGACGATGGCCAGAGCGTCGTCGTCGATGAGGATACCGGCGCAGATCACCAGCGCTGGTCGCTCGAGCCGGTCTTCACCCCGGACGGCGAGTTCGTCTACACGATTCATCCCGACGGCGCGGATCAAGGGTTCGACGTCGAAGGTGCAAGCGACGAACCCGGGACAGACATTATCCTCTGGGATCATGACGGAACCGCACACAACCAGTTCGTCTTCGACGAACTGTAGCCGACGGCTCAAGCCGGTATGATCGCGGGCTCGAGGTGGCCCTCCCAATCACTAGTTGAGAAGAGAGAAAACGGCGCGACGGCCCGATCAGGAGTAGGTCATATTGACTTCGATCACGTTCGCAGTGCTCAGGACGTGTTTGGGGATTTCGTCTTCGAACACCGAATCGTTGAATCGGTTGGTTGGTCCGGAGACACTGATTGCGCCAAGGGGTGTGTCGTTTTCGTCACAGATCGGTGCAGCGACACACCGCATCCCGAGGACGCGCTCTTCGTCATCAATCGCATAGCCACGCTCGTGAATCTCCTCGAGTTCGGTTTTCAGTTCCTCGCGGTCAGTCACGGTCTGTTCAGTGACACCCGGAAGGCCATGACGCTCGATAATCTCGTCGACTTCAGACTCAGGCCGCCGTGAGAGAATCGCTTTGCCGAGTGCGGTCGTATGCAGGTGGACGCGCTTGCCGATGTGCGTATCGAGCGTCACTGCATCCTGGCCTTTGAACTTGTTCAGGAAGATGCCCTTCCCGTGTTCTTCGATCATCAGATTCGCGTGTTCGCCAGTCTCATCAGCCAGTTTCTTCAGCTCTGGCGAGGCGACCTGATACAGTTTCATCTGGCTGCGCGCGAATCCGCCTAACTCGAGAAAGCGCGCGCCAACGTGGTAGGTGCCGTTGTCGTTGATCAGGTACTCGGCGGTGGTTAGCGTCTGGAGGTGGTCATGAACCGTACTCTTTGGCATCTCGAGTTCGGCTGCGAGTTCGGCGACGCCTGCGCCGTTGAGGTCGTGCAGCGTCTCGATGATGTGAAACGTCGTCGCCGCGGCCTGCACCGGAGAGCGTGATTTGTGCGCCATTTGAACACTCATATGTACACGATCTATTTAACAGTTATCCGGCGTCACCGGACTCGAGTGACAGATCGCGACCGACCTCACTGCACGGTGTCGATTACGCCACGGAGATAGCCAACGGTATAGCCTCGCGAGCGGTGTCGCCAGTCCGTGTCGTCGGTCATCTGAGGAACGTGGTCCGGAATCACAACGCCGTCGTAGCCGATATCGTCTAAGGTTTCGATGACTTCGGTCGTGTCGAAGTTGCCTTCGTCGACGAAGGTCTCGTGGAATTTCGGCACCGTGCCGACGACATCCCGGAAATGGATGAAGCCGATCTGGTCGTGCTCGGCGAACGTCCGCAGGACCTCGGTCACGTCTTCGCCCATCTGAGAGAAACACCCAAGACAGAGCTTTAAACTATGGTTCTCGCTTTTGACGAGGCCCATTGCTCGCTCGAACGCCTCGACACTCCGACAGAGCCGCGGAATCCCACACATCGACTCGAGGACGGGTGGATCGACGGGATGTAGCGCCATCTCGACGCCGGCTTCCTCAGCGATTGGCAGGACCGTCTCGAGGAACGCTTCGTAGTTGTCCCAGAACTCGTCTTCGGTGTACTCGCGGTCGAGACCGGGGGCGAGTTCATCGGGAGCCTCGAGCAGGTCGTAGTCGAAGGCGGTTCCCTGTGCGTTCCCGCGAAGGTCGACGGTTCCCGTTCGCATCGGGACGACGCCACGAGGATTCCACTGATAGCCCAAGATTGGGATTTCCGCCTCGCCGAGGTTGCGGATGAGCGTCGTAATCTGTGCAAGTGCCTCCTCGCGTCCGTCGCGACCGAACATGATGTCGCCGTACAGTGAGTACGGCAGCGACTGGATGCCAGTCAGGGTGAGTCCGGCCGCCTCGGTGCGTTCTTTGGCCGCCTCGAGGGCGTCGACGGTTGGGATTTCGTCGCGGCCGACAGGGAGCGTCGTTCCGGCGTCCTGGTCGTTGAACTCGTCCGGTTCCTCATCGATATCAGCGTGGTCGATGAAGATGTCGGTCGCGCCGAGTTGGCGAATGTACTGGAGGCGTGGCTCCGCGAGTGAGCGCGTGCGAACGCCGACGCGGATCGATGTGTTGGATGCCATCTGTGGTCTTGTCTCGAGTCTTCCGCTCGAGAGCGTATCGGTCTTACGGACGCATGAAGTACCAGCCAGTACGACTCATCTGTGCTCACTTCCTGTCCGGTCCCGGCGGACTGCTCAAGCAGTCGATAGGTTGAATCGGCTGAGAACGCATTGGCCTTGAAACGGACACAGTGCCCTGTATTCTTAGCAACGCACCCGTTGTACTACTTGTTGGAGTGAGTGTCAGAACGTCACCTGCACAATTTTGTCCGGCATGTACGAATTCAATATCAGGAGGTAGTATAGTCCGATAGCTGCAGAACCGAAGCGGCTGCTGGCTGTTTCGCACGCTTGGTCGTTCCAACTGATGAAAACGTTCATACCGGTCCATGAGTGTCTCTGGTGTATGGACACCTATACGCACACCCCGGTCACGGTGGACGGAAAACGTGCCGTCGTCGTTGGCGGCACGAGCGGTCTCGGACAAGCAATCGCAGTCGGCCTCGCAGCCGATGGTGCAGACGTCATTGCAACCAGTCGCTCCGAAGACGCCGTCAACGAAACAGCCGACTTGCTCGAGGAACAGGGCGCCACAACGGCTCGCGTCACCAGCGACGTAACTGATCCGGACTCACTCGAGAATCTACTCGAGGTCGTCGAAGAGACCCTCGGTGGCGTCGATATCGTCGTCTCCTCTGCGGGTGCCATCTCTCGAGAGCGCGTCCTCGAGATCAGCGACGATGACTGGGATTTCGTTACTGAGGTGCAACTCGACGGTGTGCGTCGGATCACCCAGACATTTGCGCCCGCCATGGACGAGGGTGGCAGCATCATCAACATTTCCTCGCTTGCGGCGCGACTCGCAATGGGGAATCTGCCGGCGTATTCGGCCGCGAAAGGCGGCGTCGAAGCCTTCACCCGCGCGTCTGCAAAGGAACTATCGCCTGAGATCCGCGTCAACGCTATCGCGCCCGGCTTTTTCATCACGCCACAGAACAAGGACACCTACGCCGAGGGCACCGAAAAGCGAGAGAAAATCGATGACCGAACACCGCTCGGCCGTGTCGGCGACCGCGAGGAACTGATTGGCGCAACGATCTTCCTTGGGAGTGACGCCTCCTCGTTCGTCACTGGCGAAGTCCTCACTGTTGACGGCGGCTTCGCTGACAGCGCGTTCTAAGCATACTCGAGCGCTTTTTGCAGCACATCTCGAATCTCGAGTCCGCGTGAACTGTGTGAACTGTTCTCGAGACGAAAGTGCTATCCAGTGCTGATTGCCATTGCGGGTCGCTATTGCTCGCTCCGGCGATATGCCTTCCGAGGCGTCTGCTATCGGTGCGAACGACCACAACATACATATAATGTGATTAATTCATATAGTGGTATGCCAACGGGCAACAGCAATCGTGGTGAGACGATGGTTCGTCCACCCGACCCCGACTCGAGAGGAGGTGTAAGCCGTCGCCGACTGTTACAGGTGACGGGGGCTGCGGGCCTGACGAGTGTTGCCGGCTGTACCGGCTACCTTGGAAGTGCACAGGATGGCGTCGAGTACTGGACGCTATTCGGTGGCGGAGACGGCGACGTAATGGAGGAGATGGTCGACGAGATCAACGATGGCGATGAGTACGACCTCCGCATCAATCGGCAGCGAGTCCCGTGGGACGAACACTACGGCCGCCTCTATACGTCCATGGTCGGCGGCAATCCGCCGGACGTAGCGGTGATGCACTCGCGGATGATGCGCGATTACGAGGAAAGTCTCGTCCCAATGACCGACGCAATCGGGACCGACCCGTATCTCGATGAGGTCGCCCAGGGCGGTATCGTCGATGGCGAACAACTCGCCGTGCCGCTCGATACGCACCCGTTCGGGCTCTACTATAACAAAGAGATTTTCGAGGAGGCAGGGCTTGATCCCGAGGAGCCGCCGAACACGCCTGAGCGTTTTCAGGAGGCTGCGGACGCGATTGTCGAAGAAACAGACTATTATGCGTTCGAGTACCCCGACGGTGAGTTCCACGCTGAGACGATGCGGATGCTCTTACACGGCCGTGGGGGCGAACTCCTGACCGACGACTACGAGCCTGGCTTCGATACCGACGATGGCCTCGCGGTCGTCCAGGAGATGCACGACTGGGTCCACGAACACGAGTGGACGCACGTTGACCCCGGCTCCGGCTGGGATGCCTGGAATCGCGGTGAGGTCGGCATGATGATCGAAGGGACCTGGCACGTCACCGTCGTCCGCGAAGCCGGCTTCGACTTCGGCCTGGCCGAACCGTTTGTCATGCCGGACGCAGACGATCCCGTCACGCTCGGTGATAGCCACATGCTCATCATCCCCGAAAGCGACGAGCGAACCGACGCGCAACTCGAGAATGCACTCGAAACGGTTCGGTTGCTCTCACAGGAGTTCAACGATCGGTGGGGCTACGACGCCGGACACCTCCCGGCGAGCGAGGCCGCGATCGAAAGCGATGAACTCCGAGAGTCAGAGACCTGGGACGACACTCTCGAGACCTTCCATACAATGGTCGAAGAAGATCAGTTCATCCGGCCGCCCGCCACACCGAACGTCGAAGAGTACATGGAACAGATCTACCAGCCACTCGATGACATGCGCGCCGGTAACGCCACACCAGAAGAGGTCATCGAGGACGCCACGGCTGGCGTTCGACACGCATTCGAGAGGCGATCATAGATGGCACACTCAACTCAACAGGCTGACTCGAGTGACGACGACTCCGGACTGCTCGACAGAGCGGACTCGTCGGTCAGCGAGGTAGTCGCCGGGATCTCTTTTGCACTGCCATATCTCATCATCGCGGGCCTGTTCCTGTTCGGCCCGTTGCTGTTGGCACTGTACATGAGCCTTCATGAGTGGAACGCACTTGATCCAGGCCAATCGCAGTTCATTGGCTTCGAGAATTACCGGATTCTGCTTGGCGATCCTGACTTCTGGAACGCGCTGTGGAACACGGTCTACTTCGTGATCCTGACGGTGCCACCGATCGTCATCGGCTCATTGCTGTTGGCACTCGGTGTCAACCGCGACGTGAAAGGCAAATGGCTGTTGCGGACGATCTTCTTCAGCCCCTATGTGTTAACGGTGGCAGTCGTTGGCCTGCTCTGGACGGAAGTCTTCAGCGCATCCGGGCTGATTCCGTACTACGTCGGTGGCGGCAACTGGCTGAACGATCACACGCTCGCGATGCCGGCGCTCGCTATCGCGACCATCTGGTGGCAGCTTGCGTTTAACTTCATTATCCTGCTTGCTGCTCGCCAGAACGTACCGGATCGCCTCTACGAAGCGGCGAAATTAGACGGCGCAAGCACCTGGCGGATGATGCGCGACATCACGATTCCGCAGATGCAGAATCCGCTCATCTTCGTCGTCATCGTGACGTTCGTCGGCTCCTTCCAGGTGTTCGGCCAGCCGTTCATCATGACCGACGGTGGTCCATCGTTCGAGACAACAACAATCGTCCTCTACCTGTACGATACAGCCTTCACCGGCCGCGAATTCGGCTACGCTGCCGCCGTCGGTTACGTGCTGTTCATGATCCTGATCGCCGTCTCGGCGACCAGCTACTACTTCCTGAGCGGTGATAACCGATGAGCGTCGACTCACGTAATCCACTCGAGAACGTATCGCTATCGAACACCCGGCTGCGGACGATTGCGCTCTACGCCGGGCTGTACGGAACGGCGGCGCTGTTCCTGATCCCGTACTGGTACATGTTCGCCACGTCGTTCATGACGCGGGATTTGGTGTACGCTGAGGTTCCGTACATGATTCCATGGGACGTGACTCTCTACTGGTACGAATACCTGCTGACGAACTCGTTGATCGTCCAGTGGACCGTCAACACGTTCATCCTGGCGGCGATTACGACCGCCGTCGTCATCCTGATCGACGCGATGATTGCGTACTCGCTGACCCGCCTCGAGTGGGCTGGCAGGCGCGTCATCTTCGCGGTGATCGTGGCGAGTTTCATGGTGCCCGGAATCGTCAACCTCGTTCCGGTCTACATCATCGTTAGCGAACTCGGCCTCGTCAACTCCGTCTGGGGAGTCGTCCTCCCGAGCGCTGCGAACCCGCTCGGCGTGTTCATGCTCGTCCAGTTCTTCAAGGACATTCCCGAAGAACTCGAGGAGGCAGCCCGACTGGATGGGTTCTCGCGGCTGCGGATCTTCAGCCACATCGTCCTGCCGTTGATGCGGTCGGCGCTTGCCGCGCTCGGCCTGTTCATCTTCATCTGGACGTGGAACGCCTTCGTCTGGCCGCTGCTCATCTTCCAGGATGACGCGATGTACACGTTGCCGATTGGCCTCGTCACGCTGCAGGACAATCTGGGCGTCACCGAACCAGGCATCATCATGACCTCGGCGGTCATCGCCTCGATTCCGCTGTTGATCGTCTTCCTCGTGATGCAGAAACACCTCGTGCGCGCCGTCGAAATGCAGGGGACCACCAAGTGACATGACGGGAACACACCAACAGATCCAGACCCAATCATCGGATATCGATCCGATGTACGCCACGCTCGAGCGGACGACACGGTTCGTCTGGAATCACCTGCTCTCGATCATCGCGATCAGTTTCGCGTGGTTCCTTGCGGCTATCCCGCTCGTGACGATTGGCCCCGCGACGGTCGGCGCGTACCGCGCTGTGCTCTCGCTACGAGACGACGAGACTGTCGGCATCGACCGTGAAGCGGTGCTCGAGACAGTCCGCGAACAGTTCCTTCACGCGACGTTGCTCGCGTTCGTCCCGTTCGCGCTGTTCGTAGTCGCTGTGAACTACGGGCTCGCGTATCTGGCGAGCGCGAGCGTTTCGGCAGGTCTGCTCGCACTCGGCTGTGCGTACGCGAGTCTCTATGCGGGACTCGTGGCGATGCCAACCCTGCTCGGGCTGGCGACGGGCAAGTCTGCCCCCGCGGCGGTCGTCGACGGCTACCGGTGGACCGCCCACCACGCCGTCGGCGCGGTTGCAGTGGCGGTCGTCACCACCGTTTTGTTCGTCGTCAGCTCGCTGCTGACCGTCGCCGTCGCCCTCCTGTTCGCCGGCATCGCGTGCACGCTGCACATCGAGTTCGTCGCCGGCGTCGGCGACTTCGACCTCGAGACGGATCGCGTCGAACACGACGAGCACTCGAGCGAGCCAGTTGATAGCCGGCCGATTTCGGAGGTGACCAAGCCGTGAACGAAACGCGCGGATACGTGCCTGCGACGCCAACGTTCGCGACTCGACGCACGCCCAGAACCGAAACTGCACCGACAGACGACCGACTCTCCCACCCAGAAACACCAGACCCATCCACCCATGAGTGACGCAACTGAGACTCCAGAGACCGAATCGGCAGCGACCACAGCATCGGCATCCGACACCGACTCGAGCGCCTCGGTGAGTACGAACGGCGACTCGGCGTCCGTGTCGTTCGACGACGTTCGCAAAGTGTACCTCGACGAGTTCGTCGCCATCGAGGGCTTCAACGCCACGATTGAGGACGGCGAATTCATCACCATCGTTGGACCCTCCGGGTCGGGAAAGTCGACCCTGTTGCGGATGATCGCCGGACTCGAGGACATCACGAGCGGCGATATTCAGATCGGTGACGAGAGCATCAAAGGCGTCGAACCCCAGCACCGGGGCATCGCCATGGTGTTCCAGAACTACGCGCTCTATCCGCATATGTCCGTCCGGAAGAACATGTCCTACGGGCTGAAGCTGACGACGGACCTTGAGGAGACAGAAATCGAGCAGCGAGTCGAAGACACAGCGGAGATGATGGGCATCGGCGACCAACTCGAGAGCAGGCCGAGTGAACTCTCGGGTGGCCAGCAACAGCGGGTTGCGACCGGCCGAGCAATTGTCCGCGATCCGAAAATCTTCCTGATGGACGAGCCGCTATCGAATCTCGACGCGAAGCTCAAAGTCCACATGCGGACCGAACTCCAGCGCCTCCAGGAGGAACTCGGGACGACGACGATCTACGTCACCCACGACCAACACGAGGCACTGACGATGAGCGACCGAATCGTCGTGTTAGACGAGGGCGAACTCCAGCAGTTCGCGCCACCCGAGGAGGTGTACAACAATCCCGCCAATCGGTTCGTCGCCGACTTCATCGGCAGCCCGGCGATGAACTTCTTCGACGTGACACTGACGGGGTCGACACTCGTCGCCGACGGCTTCGAGTACCACCTGCCGGAGTCACTCATCGAGGAAATCGAGCGTGCAAACGCCGGCGACGACCTCGAGCTTGGGATTCGCCCCGAAGATATCGACTACGGCGTCAGCGGCGAGAACACGATTTCGGCGACCGTCGACGTCCTCGAGGTTGCGGGCAGCGACAACTTCGTCTACCTCGACATTGCGGGCGCGGAGTGTCGCGTTCGCGTGCCAGGCGACGTGAAACCCGACGTCGGTGAGCAGGTCGAAATCGCCTTCGATCCGGCGGACATCCATCTGTTTGACCGGCGAGACGGCGATAATCTACTCGCCGACCATCGCAGAAAGACCGCCTCGGAGTCCGACCTCGAAGAGACCGCATAACGACCACGCGACGGCTTTTGAAGATCCAATGAAATATTCGAACGAGTATCGACGGGAAACGGAACTGAACGGCACGTGGCAGTTCGTCACGGACCCGAACAACAGCGGCGACGAACAGGCGTGGTACGAACCGGGCACCGAGTGGCCCGACCGCACACAGCCGGTCGAGGTTCCCCACGCCTGGCAGGAACTCGAGGCCTACCGGGAGTACACGGGAACGGCGTGGTATCGCCGGACGGTCGACCTCGAGTCCGGCGCTCTCGACAGCGACGAGCACGTTCGAGCATTGCTGCGGTTCGGTGCGGTCGACTACGAGGCGACGGTCTGGGTCAACGGCGAGCGACTCGGCTCGAATCGTGGTGGCTACCTGCCGTTCGAACTCGAGGCCACCGACGCGCTCGAGGACGGCGAGAACACCATCGTCGTCGCGGTCACCGACCCCGAGGACCTGCGCGAAATTCCACACGGCAAACAGGGCGAGCCCTGGTATCAGCGCGTCAGCGGCATCTGGCAGGATGTGACGCTTGCCCTCGTCCCGGAAACGCGGGTCAAGACGATGCGTGCCACGCCAGACCTCGAGACAGATAGCGTCGCTATCGACCTCGAGACGACTGCAACGGCGACCGACAATATCACGGCAAGCGTGGTCGTCTCGCGTGACGGCTCAGACGTTGTCAACGCCGAAACGTCACTCGAAGCAGATGGCACAGCGACGGTCACGCTCGAGATCGACGACCCAGACTACTGGACGCCGGAAGAGCCAGCGTTGTACGACGTTCGCGTGGATCTCGAACACACCGACTCCGGCGAGGTGTGCGATCAGCACACCGACTACTTCGGGATGCGTTCCGTTGAGTCCCGAAACGGCCGTATCTACCTGAACGGCGAGCTCTATTTCATCCGGGGCGCACTCGAGCAAGGCTACTACCCCGAGACACTGTACCGGCCGCTCGGCGACGACTGGTTCGAAACTGAGGTACAACTCGCGAAAGACCTCGGCTTCAACCTCCTGCGAAAGCACATCAAGCCGGCCCATCCCGACTTTCTCGAGCAGGCAGACCGACAGGGGCTGCTCGTCTGGGAGGAGCCGGCAAATCCGACAGTCCATAGCGAGCGCTCGAAACGCGAGGTACGCGAGCAACTCGAAGGAATGCTCGAGCGCGATTACAACCGGCCGAGCGTCGTCATCTGGAGTATCTACAACGAGGAGTGGGGGATCGGCAACCCGCAGGGGCTGGACGTCGAGACCTCGCTCTGGGAAAACGAGTCGAAACAGCAGTATCTTGCCGACCTGTACGACGAGACGAAACAGCGCGATCCGACGCGACTCGTCTGCGATAACTCGGGGTGGGCCCACGTCGCCACCGACGTCAACGACTACCACCGATATTTCGTCAGCCCGGACCGTGCGGAGGCGTGGGCAGCCGATCTGGACCGAATCCGCGACCAACCCGAGGAAAACTACGCAGCGACCGAAACCGACCCGCAGGACGCACCAATTGTAATCTCGGAGTTCGGCACGTGGGGACTGTGTGACGCGCCGGCAATCGAAGCCCCCTACGAGGGCCAGCCGCCCTGGCTCGACTACGAGTTTCTCGAGGAGGGGCTGAAACGACCCGAGGGCTACCGCGAGCGCTTCGAGGAGACCTCGCTTTCTGCTGCCTTTGACTCCTTTGAGGAACTGGTCGAGGCGTGGCAGTGGCGACAGCTGCGCTCGAACGTGGACGTGATCGCTCAGATGCGCACTCGAGACGAAATTTCGGGCTACGTCATCACCGAATTCTCGGATATCGAGTGGGAGTTCAACGGCATCCTTGATTACCGCCGAAACCCGAAGACTGTCACGGACCGGTTCGCTCAAATCAACGCTCCCATCGCTGTCTTCCTCGAGTTCGACTCACGCGTCGTCTGGGATGACGGCACGATCACAGCGGATGCCGTGATCGTCAACGACACGGACGAGCACCTCGAGGAGACGCTCTCGTGGCAGTGTGGTGACCACACCGGACAGCAGACGGTTACAGTTGACCCAGCCTCGACAACTCGCCTCGAGTCAGTTATCGCGGTCGACGCGGCTGCGGTGACGGATCGTTCGACGGCGACGACGACCGTGACAGCAACGCTCGAGTACGGAGAGGTTCGAACCGACGGAACGGTGACCGTCGTCTCCAACGCAGCAGTCAACGAGGGCCGCCGTTCGGCCGAGAGCGCAGACACGTCGATCTACGTCGGGCCGGCGCTGCGACCGGCGATTGAGAATACACTCGAGGGCCGCGGTGTAACCATCGTCGACGACCTCACTGACACCGGTGGCACTGGCGTTGACCTCGCGATTGTGAGTGAAACGACGGATGCAGTGCTCGAGTACGCCGACGATGGCGGGGACGTGCTCCTCCTCGCGAATCGCGAGGGCACCGTGGCCGACGAGACGGTCTTCGACTATCGTGAGTTGCCCGAAGACGAAAGCTGGAATCTCGTCGCCTCCCTGCTGTACACCGTCGACAACGACTTCGAGGCGCTGCTTGGCCGAGTTCCAGGTTGGGAACTCGAGGGGCTGTATCCGTACACCGTCGCGACGAACGTTCCTGCCGAAGACGTCGACGTAGGCTCGATTGAGGGCTGGCTAGCGAACCCCTCTGCCACGATCGCGAGCCGACAGTATGGTGCTGGGAGCGTCCACCTCTGTACGTTCCGACTCGCCGACGCGCTCGCTGACTCAGAGTCTGGCACGGAGCCCGAAGTGGATGCCACTCAGAACGATCAGCCAATGGCATCGCTTCTCCTCGAGCGGGTACTCGAAACCGCCCTCGAAGCGTAACTCACTCGAGACGTGATAACTATTATAATAGTTGGCTATGAATTTATGGCATGGCGGATCAACACGATCGTTCCGTACCGACGAGGTCGACGTATCGACGACAGTGCCTTGGACTGCAGGCCACAGCCCTTGCAGGCCTTGTAGCCGGCTGTAGCGAACTCGGGTCGGACGACACCGACAGCGACGACCATGCTGCGGACGGCGATGACGACGACTCGAGTGAGAGTGACGACGATGACCATCCAGCGTCGTTCGAGACAACTATCGCCGTTGATCCGGACGAGCAAAACGACCGAGACGTTCCACGGACGCTATTCGGCCGCTTCGCTGAACACTACGGCGATCACGAGATCTACCCCGGCATCTACGCTGAGTACGTGACGAACACGTCTTTCGTCGCCTGGGGACAGGTTCAATCAGATATTCCGTCTCACGTCTACGGCTTCGACGATGTCGGCGAGTACGACGATATCCCATTCCCATGGGAACCGATCGGCGACGCCGCCTTTGCACTGCCAGACGACGGTGGTGTCCGTGGCCTCGAGGATTGGGACTCAGATGGCGGCTGGCCCGAGGTCGACCAGGAGCCACAAAACGCCTTCCAGCGACTCGAACTCGAGGACGAAACTGCAGGGCTGCGCCAGCAGATTCCCCTTCCAGACTGGCGGACGCTCACCTACGAGTTCGCCATCTCTGCTCGCAGCGAGGACCTTGAGGCGCTCGAGGTTCGACTGACAGCACCCGACGGCGACGAACTCGCAAGCGAGACAGTCGACGGACTTGCCGCTGACTGGCAGCGCTTCGAGGGCGCCGAACTCGCGCTCGAGGCCGAAAGCGGGAGTCAACTCGAGGGCGGCGCACAGGGTGATTTCGCCTCGCCGTACGGGGAGTACGTCCTCGAGATCGTTGCGGAGGGAACGGGAACGCTCGATCTTGACTGGGTGTCGCTCATGCCAGATGACGCGGTCGAAGGGAAATTTAACCCGACGACGATAGACCTGATGGACGACCGGAACGTCTCGTTGTTGAAATGGCCCGGTGGCAACGTCACGAGTACCTACCTGTGGGAAGACGGTGTGGGTCCCATCGAGGAGCGACCGATTCGGCCGAACGTGGTCTGGAATGGGCTCGATCCGAACCTAATGGGCACCGCAGAGTACGTCGAGTTCTGCGAGCTCACAGATGTCGAACCGACAATTACGGTCGGCGTCACCGTCGATGATCCTGAGCGGGAGTTCCAGCCACCCGAGCCGATCACGCCCGAAGACGCAGCCAACTGGGTCGAGTACTGTAACGGTGATACGAATACCGAGTACGGTGCGTTGCGTGCCGAACACGGCTACGAAGAGCCGTTCGATATCGAGGTCTGGGAGGTTGGTAACGAGGTCTGGGGCGACTGGCAAGCCGGTGGCACCCACGACGGCGGCGCCTTTGCCGAGCGCGCCCTCGAGTTTATCGACGCGATGACGGCCGTTGATGACTCGATTACGGTGATTCCAGACGGTCTGGACCCGATGTACGGCGATGAGGATTTGCCCGACCCGGAGGGCTGGAACGACGCCCTCTTCGAAATCGTCGGCGAGGAAATGGATGGTATCGGCATGCACCGGTACAATTGGGGCATTCGCGACGAGGACCCCGGCAGCGTCGAAGCGTGGAAAGACGACAATGATGCCGACGCGCTCGACTACAACGAAGTCCTGCTCTCGTTCCCAACGCAGTTCGGCGAGCTTATCGATGAAACCGCTGTGCGAGCGGAAACAGAGTACGGCCTCGAGAATCTCGAGTTTTTCATCGGCGAGTGGGGTCTGTACCCAACAGTCGCCGACGGCGATCCGTGGCCGGGGATGCCAACAATGGCCGGCGCGTCCTACATCGCAGGGATGTTCAACGCGTTCATCCGGCAGAGCGACCGGCTCCGGCGAGCCAGCCACACGCACCTTCCCGTTCGCATGTTCCCACCAGAACACATCGATCACCCGGCCAACCCGAATCCACTCCTTCCGGTCGGGTACACGCTTTCGCTGTACGCCACCGTTTTCGACGGTGAACGAACCTGGCAAGTAATCGATACGTCAGTCGACGGCCTGACACGAGACCTCCCCGAAACTGGCGTTCGAATCCGCAAACAGGACGACGTCTCCTACGTCGACGTCACCGCGATTGCGACGCCCGATACTGACGCCTACTGTGCCTTCCTCACGAATCGAAACCTTCGCAGCGACGCCGACGTGACGCTCGAGGTTCCAGATGAATTCGACGATTCCGATGCGAGCGTCGTCATCCAGTACCCGACTGACGACCCGCACGACCCACAAGACGGCGTTGGTGACGCGCCTGAGACGTGGTACGACTGGAATGACCTCGAGAGCTACGCAATCGATGAGGACGAACAGACAGTCGACGACGGAACGCTGTCTCTCTCGCTCGAGCCGTCAGCGGTCGCACGCGTCCGCCTCGAGTGAGTGACGAGGGTCGAATCAGGAACCAGTTGAATTCAATCAGCGCCGTGTTTTGGCGTGAATCCGCACTGTTTGCAGACCAGCGTCGGTGCACCGGCCGGGACCGCCTGCGAGCAGCGTGGGCATGTGTATTCCATATGAGCGATCAGTATCGCGGATTACTAAAACGTTGCTACGACAATTGTCGAACATTTGTGACGGGTAGTTTTCCGGGTCTCGAACGTGGACACGACTCCAGTCCCACATGGTAGAACAATCCCTTAGAGCTATACAGAACAGCCTTCCAGGATAGAACTCAAGGATTCACTCACGCCGGTGAGCCGTTGTTTGAATAGACAGGGATCCGACGGTCGCTAAGCACGACTGTCTCCCCTAATGGGCGAACAGACGACGAGACGTGGCCACACAACACGTTCCTCGCTTGCCGAAATTCATTTTTCTAATCATGCGATTCGAGTTGGTCACTACACGATGGCTACAACTGCATCCAGTATACGAAATGTTGGCGTCGACCTACGGAAACGACTAAAAAACGGCTTTACACACCGTCTCACTATCGCACATGGCGGTATCCGTTCTCGACTGGGAGTGACTCGAGCGAGAATTTAAATTACACACATATGGTTGTAAATGTCGGGCCTGTCACCGTTGCCGATGGAACCGACACCGTGCTTGCCGGCCGCTCGTTTCGAGATGGTCGACGAGCCAGCGTAACGCAGTAGAGATGCTTATCGGGATCGTCTCACTGTTGTTCCCCAGTATAACTACCAATTCAAATAGTATCACTAAAATTGTACCCTATTGCAGTACGATGATTGATAGGCTCAAACTAAGTGCGGAGTGAAACCTAGTAACAAACCCACAGATTCGGCATTCTCCATCAATAACGTTCTCTTATATGACCAATATTGATTGAAACTCTAGAGTTATACTGTGATTCCTCCTCAGAAATGGTTTTTGCCAAGTTTACGTCTGTGACAGGGACACGCCCATCGTATTCGGGGTTATACAACCGTATTGATGCGATAATCGCAGTTTTCCCGCCAATACTCTTGCGAATCTCCGGGCCGGTCAACTGGGAGATTTTCTCGGGAAAACTAATACTATACTGATGTTTCACACCGTATATCTAAATAGCAGTATTTCTCTGCTCTCGTGTCTGTCGGTCCCTACCGTCTCCGCATTGAGGGCGGGCCGGTTCCGCAGCTGCCAAAATATGTTTTGTGAAAGAATACAATTCCAATCCAAACAGCCCCGTTCGTCGACCTCGAGACGAAACGAGGCGACACCTCTTAGAGTCGGTCGATAATCGCGTTGGTCACGTCTTCGGTCGAAGCATCGCCGCCCAGATCAGCCGTTCGTGGTCCTTCCTCGAGCGTGGCCTCGACGGCGTTGTGGACTGCCTGCCCCTCCTCGTCGTAGCCGAGGTACTCGAGGAGCATAGCGGCTGAAATGATTGTTGCAGCGGGGTTTGCGACGCCCTCGCCGGCGATATCGGGGGCGGTACCGTGGACGGGTTCGAACAGCGCGCGCTCGGAGCCAACGTTGGCGCTTGGAAGCAAGCCGAGGCCGCCGACGAGACCGGCCGCAAGGTCCGAAAGCACGTCGCCCGCAAGGTTCGGACAGACGATCACGTCGAACTGCTCGGGGTCGAGACAGACGCGGGTTGCGAAGGCGTCCATCAGCACCTCGTCGGCGTCGACGCCGTTTTCGTCGGCGACACGGGCAATCGTATCGCGGAAGACGCCGTCCGTCTCGCGCATGACGTTCGCCTTGTGCGCAATCGTGAAGCCGTCGTAGTCGTTGTCTTCGACGTACTCGCAGGCGAACTCTCCCAGATCCTCGGAGGCAGATTCGGTGACGACGCGGGTCAGCGTCGCAACGTCCTGCGTGAGCCGGTCTTCGATGCCCGAATAGACACCTTCGGTGTTCTCACGGAGGAAAACGAGATCAGTCTCGGGTCGCACCGCGTCGATGCCGGGGTAGGCTTTCGCGGGCCGAATGTTGACGTACGAGTCGACTGCGTCACGAAGCGGCAGGATAACGTCAGCTGCGGTCTCGCCGGCTGCACCGAACAGCGTCGCGTCGGCCGAGGCCGCGAGATCGTACGTCTCCTGTGGCAGCGCCTCGCCAGTGTCTGCTTTGACCGCGTCGCCTGCGTCAGCCTCGACAAACTCGAAGTCGAGTTCGAGTGCCTCGAGGACGTCGACAGCGGCGGGAGTGACTTCCTGACCGATTCCGTCGCCCGGGATAACGGCGATTTCGTGAGTCATGCTCCCATCTCGAGTGGGCGCCAAAAAGAGGGTATCGATGTGTGCGAGCAACTGGTCGGATTATCGCTCGAACTCTCGGCTGCGGGATCGGTCGGTGTCGTAGTCAGACGAACCATACGAACTCGAGTGGCCGCCGGACTCGCGGTCGACGTACTCTCCGATGCGGCGTTCGTATTCTTCTTCCGAAATCTCGCCGCGGACGTACTGCTCGGTGAGGCGGTCCTGTGGACTTTGCGGGGTCGATGTCTCAGGACTGCTCCCACCGAGTGAGTCGAGGCCGTAGTTGCTCGCGTTGCTCATCGAATCCTTATTGCGGAGATACGCGACTGCGAGGTAGATGAGTGCGCCAAGCACCAGGATTGGGATGAGCGCCATCAGCAGGCCAACGACGGCGGAGACGATTGCCGAGACAATCGTAATCACCACCATCAGCGCAATGAGTCCGACGATCCCCCAGAGTAGTATCTCGGTGAGCGTACTGGCCGCACGAGTATCGGATCGCCACTCCATGTCCGTAGAGGGGGCCAACAGACAGATAAAACTACGGTATGGATTCCTCACTGAGAAATCACGATCCGAGACCAGTCACGACGACTCGACATGGCCGCGCGCAGCCACAGCCAGTACGAGCGTTAGGAACGCTATGGCCGTGATCCTGACGCCAAAGCCTGAAACCGGCAGCGGCTCAGACAGCGCCACCGTGACGGCAACTGTCTCCCCAGATTCCACGGAATCGGTCTCAACACTGGCTGACTCGAACGACGAATCAGGTGCGACCGCCTCGAGTGCGTAGCGCTCTCCGGTGCCGGGAACTGTCACCGCGAGCGCGCCAGCGTTGTCGGTCGTCCCGGCCTCGAAGTTAGCGCCATCACGCTCGAGCAAGACGGTCGCGTTCTCAATCGGCTCGCTGTCTTCGGTTTCGACGGCGACCTCGAGAGTAGCGTCCCCGACGAGCGTGACTGTTTCAGCACGAGTATCGTCGGTGTCCGTCATCGCCGAGACGGTCCGCTCGGAATCACCGTAGCCCATCGCGGTGATGGACAAGTTGTACTCACTTTCCGTCGGTACGTTCTCGAGTCGATAGCTCCCGTTTCCGGTATGTGAGCCCGTGTACGTCCCGCTCGAGCTGACCGCCTCGACCGTCGCGGTTTCGATCCCCTCACCGAAGTGATCGTCTGTCACATCGACTTCGATTGATCCGCTGCCGGCGAGAGACACGTCGAGGTCCGCCGTCGTCTCAGCCGGAATCGTCTTCGTCTCCGTCATCGTATCGTAGCCGGGCTTTTCGACAGTGATCGTGTACTCCCGGTCACCCTCGAGACCGGGCAGTTTGAACGTGCCGTTCGTATCCGTGGTTCGCTCGTACACTGTTTCGTCGGCACTGACTTCGACCGAGACGTTCGACAGCGCACCGTCGGTTTCAGCGTCGCGGACGGTTCCCTCGAGTGTTGCGTGCGTGCCAACTGCCTCGAGTGCAGCGTACGTGTCGATAATACCGTCGCCGTAGCGCGTATCCGTCTCGTCGGGCTCTCCGTCGGGCTTCCAGGCGGTTGTCTCGAGTGCGTATTTGATCTCGTCGGGTTCGAGGTTTTCGGCGGTTCCGGCCTGGACGAGTGCGACTGCACCGGCGACGTGTGGTGCGGACATGCTGGTCCCGCGAGCATGAGTGTGGCCACCGCCATCGTTTGTTGTCTCGATAGAGACACCGGGAGCGACGACGTTCGGGACGACGTAGCTGTCGGGCCAGTGGTCAGGGGCGTGTGAGCCCCACGTTGCTGCCGTGTCGATCTTCTCGCCGCCCGAAAAGGAGGGCACGCGGTCGCGGCGATCCACCGCGCCGACGCTGATCACGTCCGCAGCGTTCCCCGGCGAAAGTGAGGTTCCCTCCCCGCCGTTGCCGACGCCGGCGACGACGACCGTTCCCGTCTCGCGTGCGTTCTCGAGTGCGTTGACCGTCGCTGGGCCGGGATTTTGCCACCCCAGACTCAGACTGATAACGTCCGCATCTTCGGCGAGTGCCCACTCGATACCTGCTAACACGTTCGAGGATTGTGCGCGACAGCGGTCGTCACAGTCGGTCGCGACAGCCCCGTGCAACAGCGTTGCATCGGGGGCAACGCCGATGTGGCTCCCACTCTCGTTGCCACCACCGACAATCCCGGAGACACGAGTGCCGTGGCCATCGTAATCCACCGGGTCGGCTGCGGGCTCGTCGCTGAAGTCCTTCCAGCCATCGATCTCGAGATCAGCGTGCTCACCGTCGACGCCGGAGTCGAGGATGGCAACCGTGGTACCGTCACCCCTCGTGTGGAAGTCGTTCCAGACCTCGGGGGCGCGAATCGTCTCGAGGCCGTCTGTGTACGCCTCACCAGCGCCTCCTGTTGCTGCCGGCGAAGCCGTCACAGCGCTCGAGAGCGTCACCTCTTCGTCGGCCTCGAGTCCACGCACGACCTCGAGTCGCGCTAGGTCTTCGAGTGGCGACTCCGCGCGATCCGTCTCGACCGTCACCAGCGCGGCGTTCGTGACCCAAAAGCCACGCTCGAGGTGGATTCCCTCAGTTGCGTTCGCATACTGCTCGAGTGGCTGCTGGCTCGTCTCTGCGTGGCTCTGTCGCGCAGCGATGGAGTCCGCGCTTGTCTCAGCGTGTGTCTCGTCGAACGCCTCGAGGCGAACGAGTACAGAAACGGTTCCGTTCGCCTCGGTGAGTTCGTCGTCGATTGGGGCTGGCGCTGTCGCCTCGTCACCGGTCGGCTGTATCGCTCCGACGCCCCCAGCAAGTGCGACACCCAGGACAACTGTAAATAGGAGGACTGCGGTCGTCACCACCCCGGCACGCGTTCGCCGACCGCTCTGCGCGACAGACATTATCGAATTGGAGACAGTCAGTGCGGTTAAACATGGCTGTTACACTGATGATTGCATTATCACTCCCTGCGTGACAGCAAAACAAACGCGAGGAGAAAATCGTCCGCTCGAGTCGATCGAAAACGGCTCCGTATCCGTTAGTCAGCGCGTGGAATCGCCGACTCGTCGACGTAGGCCAACTCTTCGGCCTTTTTCTGGACTTCGCCAGCGTTGGACTTCATCAGCGCCGTCGTATCCCAGACGCCCTCAACAAGGGCCTTGCGCTGGGCGTCGTCGACGGTCACGTCGATGGTCTCCCCGCCATAGGTGACGGTTTCAGCCTCAATGTCGATCTCGAGGTCCTGATCGGGGTTTTGATCAACCCAGTCCTGCAGTTCCTGAACCGTCTCCGCGTCGGCGGTGACGGTTGGAATCCCGAGTGCGAGGCAGTTGCCCGCGAAAATCTCGGCGAAGCTCTCGCCGATGATTGCATCGATGCCCCAGCGCATCAGCGCCTGCGGGGCGTGCTCGCGCGAGGAGCCACAGCCGAAGTTGCTGTTGACGACCATCACCGAGGAGTCTTGGAACTGTGCCTCGTTGAACGGGTGGTCTTTCTGATTGTCGTCATCGTCGAAGCGGACATCGAAGAAGGCGAACTCGCCCAGTCCGTCGAAGGTGACGACCTTCATAAAGCGCGCCGGGATGATCTGGTCGGTGTCGATGTCGTTGCCACGGATCGGGACGCCCGAGCCGGATACGTAGTCGACTTCTGGAATCTCGACTTCGTCGCCGTCGTCGGTCATGCTGTCGTCACCTCCTTCAGTTCGCGCACGTCAGTAACCTCCCCAGTGATCGCCGCCGCGGCGACCATCTGCGGGTTCATCAGGACGGTGCGGCCGTCCTTGCTGCCCTGACGGCCAACGAAGTTCCGGTTCGAGGAGGAGGCACAGGCCTCGTCACCCTCGAGTTGGTCCTCGTTCATGCCGAGACACATCGAACAGCCGGCGTTTCGCCACTCGAAGCCGGCTTCCTCGAAGGTGTCTTTGAGCCCTTCTTGCTCGGCGGCCTCCTGAACGCGCTGACTGCCGGGAACGACCATCGCGCGAACGTCGTCGTCAACCTGACGACCCTCGATGATCGCCGCTGCGCGTCGCAGATCAGGCAGTCGAGCGTTCGTACACGAGCCGAGGAAGGTAACGTCGATATCGTAGCCCTCCATCGTCTCGCCGGGCTCGACGCGCATGTGTTCCTGTGCGCGTCGTGCAGTATCTTGCTTATCCGCTGGCAGGTCTTCCGGCGCTGGAATCGGCTGCGTGATACCGATACCCTGTCCTGGTGTGGTTCCCCAGGTGACGACGGGCTCGAGTTCGTTCGCGTCGATGTGGACGACGTCGTCGTATTCGGCGTCCTCGTCGCTCCGGATCGACTCCCAGTACGGTTTGAGTTCGTCGAACTTCTCCGGATTCTCCTGGAAGTAATCAGTTTCTTCGAGCCAGTCGTAGGTGGTCTCGTCAGGGTTGACATAACCCGCACGAGCGCCGCCCTCGATGGACATGTTACAGATCGACATTCGGCCTTCCATGCCGAGGTTCTCGATAGCCTCGCCGGCGTACTCGTAGACGTAGCCGACGCCGCCTTCAGTCCCGAGTCGGCGGATGATCTCTAAGATGATGTCTTTCGCTTCGACACCGTCGCCGAGTTCGCCGTCGACCTGGATTTTTCGTACCTTCTGTTTCTCCATCGCAACGGTGCCCGTTGCGAGCACGTCCCGAATCTGGCTGGTTCCGATCCCGAACGCGAGTGCGCCGAATGCGCCGTGCGTGCTCGTGTGGGAGTCGCCACAGACAATCGTCTTGCCGGGCTGGGTCAGTCCCTGCTCCGGCCCGACGACGTGGACGATCCCCTGATCGCCGCTTTCTGGGTCCGAAAACTCGATACCCGCATCGCGGACGTTCTGCTCGAGTTCGGACATCATCTCTTCGGCGGCGTCCTCCTCGAAGGGGCGAGACTGGTCCGCCGTCGGGATGATGTGATCGACCGTTGCGTGGGTCAGTTCGGGGAACGCAACCTCGAGGTCACGTTCCTCGAGCATGCCGAAGGCCTGTGGACTGGTGACCTCGTGGATGAGGTGCAGGCCGATGAACAGCTGGTCCTGGCCGGTTGGCAGTTCGGTGACCTTGTGTTCGTCCCAGACCTTGTCGTAGAGCGTGCCCTCGCTCATTCTGCGTCCTCTACAGATCGGTTTCCGCGCTCGAAGACGCGGTTTGCGTCCTCGGCGTCGTGTGGCGGGGTGTGTTCAACCTCGGCCATCGTTCGTGTTTCTGATTCCTCGTCAGTCCTGTCAGCAGCAGCGTCCGCTTCGCCGCCGTCCGCCGCGACCGTCGGGCCGCGATGGAACAGGTGGCCAGCACGTCGCCCCGTGTAGGGGTTCGAGTGGCTGACGTCGGCCATCGTTCGTGGTGTGTCGTTCTGATTGTCGCTCATCGTGTCATCTCCGGATTAGTCGTCTGCTGGAACTTCCTGTGCCTCAGCGTCGGCGTCTTCGTCTGCCCACGCAAACAGCGCACGCAGTCGCTCGCCGACTTCTTCGATGTTGTGTTCCTGTTCAGCCTGTCGAAGCTGTCCGTAGCTTGGGCGACCAGCCTGGTTCTCGAGAATCCACTCACGCGTGAACTCGCCGTTCTGGACCTCCTCGAGGACCTCTTCCATGTTCTCGCGGACGGTGTCGTCGACGATTCGGTCGCCACGGGTGAGACCGCCGTATTCGGCGGTGTCAGAGACGGAGTTCCACATCTCCATGTTGCCGCCTTCGTACATCAGATCGACGATCAGTTTGAGCTCGTTCAGGCACTCGAAGTAGGCGATTTCGGGCGAGTAGCCTGCGTCGACGAGCGTCTCGTAGCCGTGTTTGACGAGCGCGGTGACGCCGCCACACAGCACAGCCTGCTCGCCGAAGAGGTCGGATTCGACTTCTTCCTGGAACGTCGTCTCGATGACGCCAGCGCGGGCACAGCCGATTGCCTTCGCGTATGCGAGGGCACGCTCTTGGGCGTTGCCGGTCGTGTCCTGATAGATCGCGAGCAGGCCGGGCGTCCCTTCGTCGTTCTCGTAGTTGCGCCGGACGAGGTGGCCCGGGCTCTTCGGTGCAACCATCGTCACGTCGACGTTTGCGGATGGCTCGATCTGGTCGTAGTGGATGTTCAGCCCGTGGGCGAACTGCAGCGTGTCGCCATCCTCGAGGTTTGGCTCGATGTCGTTCTCGTAGACCGTTGCCTGAACGGTGTCGGGAACGAGCACGGAGATGTAAGAGGCCTGCGAGACGGCTTCGGCTGGCGTCTCGACGGTGAGACCGTCTTCCTCGGCGGCCGAGCGCGAAGACGAACTCTCGCGCAGCCCGACGATCACGTCAACACCGCTCTCGTGGAGGTTCAGCGCGTGTGCGTGGCCCTGGCTCCCATAGCCCAGCACGGCTACGGTCTCGTCGTCAAGCGTCGATACGTCTGCGTCGTCGTTGTAATAGATCTCGGTGGTGAATTCGTCAGTCATCTGTTGTTGTCTGCGTGTATTGTTGGGTCTGCTGTTGGTTCGCCTTGTCGGCGGTCGATGCAGCGTCGTCTGTGCTCGGGGCTGCTGCCGTCTCGTCAGTGCCGCGTGCAAGCGCCGTCAGCCCGGTCCGGGAAATCTCCCGAATGCCGAACTGGCTGAACGTCTCGACCGCGGCATTGATCTTCTGGCGCGCACCCGTAATCTCGAACGTCGCCGTTTCCGGACTCGAGTCGACCGTTTTCGCGTCGTACATGTCCGCAACGGCGTTCACCGCAGCGGGATCGTGCGCGTCGACCTTCACGAGCGCCAACTCCCGGCGCATCGCATCCGGTTCGAGTTCCCGAACCGAGATGACCGGCAGCAGCTTTCGGAGCTGCTTTTTGATCTGGTCGATCCCGGGGTCGGGCTCTTCGACGACGACCGTGATCCGCGCACGGTCGTCGTTTTTCGTGGGCCCCACTGTCAAACTCTCGATGTTGAACTGCCGCCTCGAGAACAGTCCCGAGGCTTCAGCGAGCACGCCGGGTTCGTGTTTGACGAGCGCCGAGATGACGGTTCGGCGGGGTTCGTGGGTCGCTTCGACTTCGGGGTCGATACGAATTCCTTGTTTGTTTCGCCGTCCCGCTGGCGTTGGGCGCTCTTCCGGTGGTGGACCCTCGAGGCCCTGCTGGTATGTTTCGTCAGTCATAGCTGGTCCTCCGTCAGTGCGAACTGGCCATTGTCGCCGCCACTTGGCACCATCGGGTAGACGTTTGCCTGCGGATCGATGTGAACGTCGATCACGGAGGGACCGTCGTAGGCGATGGCCTCCTGAATCGTGTCTGCGACATCGTCGTACTCGTCGATGCGATAGCCCTGTGCGCCGAAGGCTTCGGCGAGTTTGTCGAATTCGGGCATCCACCCGTAATCCGAGGCGGAGTGACGCCCGTCAAAGAAGGCGTCCTGCCACTGGCGGACCATCCCGATGTACTCGTTGTTGAGCACTGCAACGGTAATGTCGAGGTTCTCGCGGACCGCAACGGACAGGCCCTGTAACGTCATCAGGAACGAGCCGTCGCCGTCAATGCAGATGACCTCCTGATCGTCATCGGCTGCGACGCGTGCGCCGATTGCTGCAGGCAGTCCGTACCCCATCGTCCCGAGCCCGTGACTCGAGACCCACGTGCGTGGTTCGGTGTAGGTCCAGTACTGGCAGGCCCACATCTGGTGTTGGCCGACGCCAGTCGTGACGATGGCGTTGTCGCTTGTCGCCTCGTCAAGGGCTTCGACGACGAACTCCGGTTGAACCGGCCGGTCCTCGGGCGCGTCGTAGGCCATCGAGTAGTCAGATTTCCACTGCTGGCACTGGGCGCGCCACTTTGTCGCCTGTGGCGAAGAGTCGACGGCCGCTTGCAGCTGTTCGACGACGGTCGCGGCGTCGCCGATCAGTGGATAGTCCGCGTGGATGTTTTTCGAGATTTCGGCGGGATCGATGTCGATGTGGATCAGTTCCGCATCAGGGGCGAACGTCTCGATGCCACCAGTTAGGCGGTCGTCGAATCGGGTTCCGATGCCGATCAGGGTGTCACAGTGCGTGATCGCCATGTTGGCGTAGCCGGTGCCGTGCATGCCGGCCATCTCCATCGAGAGTTCGTGGTCTTCGGGGAACGAGCCGAGGCCGGGCATCGTCGTGATGACCGGAATCTCGTGTTCGATGGCGAACTCGCGACAGACATCGCTCGCTTCGGCTTTGATGACGCCGCCACCGAGCAGCAAGGCCGGGCGGTCGGCGTTTTCGATCCGTTCGGCTGCAGCCGCGACGATTTCCGGGTCGGCCTCCTCTTGGACCTCATAGGTGTCAGGCGTTTTCGGCGCGTCTGGCTCGACCTCGGTGTCAGATTTCGTGATGTCTTTCGGCAGGTCGACCAGTGTTGGGCCTGGTCGTCCTTCGCTTGCGAGTGCGAACGCTTCGCTGACATCGGTTCCGACGCGGTCCGGATCGGTCGAGAAGGTGTTATCCTTCGTCACTGGTGTTGTGACGCCTGTCGTATCCGTCTCTTGGAAGGCGTCGTTGCCGACGAAATCCGTCGCGACCTGGCCCGTCAGCGCGACCATTGGGTCAGAGTCCATGTCGGCGTCCGCGAGCCCAGTCACGAGGTTCGTCGCACCTGGCCCCGAGGTTGCCAGACAGATGCCCGGCTTCCCCGCGACGATGCCGTAGGCGTCGGCTGCGTGCGATGCGCCCTGTTCGTGGGCCATCGTGATGTGCGTGATGTCCGAATCGTACAGCGCGTCGTAGACGGGCATGATCGCCCCGCCTTGCACGCCAAAGGCGTACTCGACGCCTGCGTTCTCGAGTGCACGAATCACGGACTCGGCACCGTTCGTGACCGGCTTCGGCGTCGACTCGCTGTCGGCTTCGGCCTCAGTCTCGGTCGCAGCGTCCGGTGCGGCGCTGTCTGTTATCTGGTCGTCTGCCTGTTCATCGTCGTCTGTCGGTGTGATTTTGGCTGCGCGTTCGCTCATCAATTCTCCCCCGCCGCGATGTGGCGAGCGGTTGGTCCGGATGGCTGGTGTGATCTCATTGTGGGTGTGGCTGATCGCTCTGAAAACGATACGCGTTCGGGTCCGGAACAACGAAGTACTAGGGATGGGGCGAGGACGCCCCTACAATACGAATCGGCGCGAGCGCGCTGCTGTCGCCCAGATGAGCCGACAGGGAAGCGCGGTTCGTCATTACTGACGATGTAGGACGCTCGAGCCATATAATCCTTGTGAGTCGAGCGGCCGATTCGCGCTGCCTGACTCGCATCGTTCGGTTGCGAGCGCCGTAGCCGATGCTCGCGAACGGAGGCAAACGGGGAAGACATCGCTCAGGCGCGCACCTCCTCTCCTTCCTGTTGGCGGTCAACGTCGGCTTCCTCGGCAAAGCGCTCTAAGTCACTGACTGTGACGCGGCGTTTTTCGGCTCCGTAGTCTTTGACGCGGCGAGTCACGGCGCGGACCTGGTCCTCGGTGGGGTCGAATCCACGCTCGTGGAGGCGCTCGCGCACGGAGTGCGTGCCGGTGTGTTTGCCCATGACGAGTTTCCGCTCGGCGCCGACCATTTCGGGGGTCATGACGCCGGGTTCGAAAGTGTCGGAGTTTTCGATGACGCCAGCGGCGTGGATTCCGCTTTCGTGGGAGAAGGCGTTATCGCCAACGACGGGCTTGTTGCCCGGCGTTTCGATGGTGCTTTTCTCCTCGACGATTTCCGACAGTTCCGTGATGCGGGTCGTGTCGATGCCCGTATCGGTCTGATACAGGGATTCGACAGCCATCACGAACTCCTCGTAGGCGGCGTTGCCGGCCCGCTCGCCGATGGAGTTGACCGACACCTGTGCCTGATCTGCACCGGCTTCGATGCCAGCCAGCGCGTTGGCGGTGGCCAGCCCGAAGTCGTCGTGCGTGTGGACGTCGATCCGTGCGTCAGTGTGGGCACAGACCTTCTCGATCATGGCCCGGAACCGCGTCGGCGTGGCGACGCCACAGGTGTCGGGAATGTTGATCCAGTCGACGCCGGCCTCGGTGACCGCTTCGATCACGTCGATCAGGAACTGTTCGTCGGTTCGCGTCGCGTCCATCGGCGAGAACATGCAGGTCGTTCCCGTCTCGGTGATGCGTTCGACCGACTCGACTGCGCGCTGTACTACCTCCTCTCGAGTGGCGTGCATCGAATCTTCGATCTGGACATCGCTGGTACTGACGAACGTGTGTACCATCTCGACGCCGGAGTCCAGCGCCGCATCGATGTCCTTGTCGACGACGCGGGCTAACCCGCAGGTCGTCGTCTGTGTCGAAGACGCGATATCACGAACGGCCTCAAACTCCGCGTCCGAGTTGACGGGGAACCCTGCCTCGATGACGTGGGTGCCCATCTCATCTAAGATCGCGGCGATCTGCCGTTTGTCGTCGTACGAGAACGAAGTCCCGGGCGACTGCTCACCATCCCGGAGGGTGGTATCGAAGACACGTGCTGACTCTATTTCGTCAGTGGAATCTAACGTGCCCTGGAAGAACTCGACCCCCCTGACTGGTGTCAGAGGACGAGGCGTCGTGTGAAGACATTGTATCCAAATCCGAGGTGCGACAACATATATAAATGTACCGCTGACACCCGTCCAAATCGATGAGTTACCACGCCACAGAGAGACACAGATATCAAAAAATCGCACGACATAAACGCCCTTATACATTCTGTATGGACTATTATCATACCAGTCGAACGCCACCGAAACACCGTCTGGGTCCGACAGTAGGTGCCATTTGCCCCCGATACCGAGCCGAACGCGCTGGCGCGCGCTGTTGGTGGACAGTTGCCCACTGTCGGACGCGCTACAAGGTAGAAAACTCCTATTTTCTATTTCTGAAGTTCTTAGGTAGTTATTTGGCCACTGAAGAGTCCTCGAGCGTGACGGTCTCTCTCGTGCTGGGCGCAACACGGACGATTCGGCGCTTCACGGACGACTCGAAGACGACTCGGGTGTGACAGCCCGCTCTCGATCATGTCGACACATCGAGAGAGGCGAACGTTTTTCTTATCCCGGTTCGACGCTGGCGATATGAGCGATTTCGACCTCGACTTGCGAACCGTCGAGGAGCACATCGAAGAGGAGTTCGAACTCGAGGGAAGTATCGTACTTGGCGTGCTGGACGGCGATACATCCGACGAGAAGTGGCTCGAGGCAATCGGTGCTGGGAACGTGTTGATCCTCTATGTTGACGGTGAAGTCAACGAACTCGCGCGCGGATTCGCCCGCGATGTAAAAGAATCGGGCGGAAATCTGGTTCACTTCCGTGGCTTCCTGATCGTGACGCCGCCGGGAATCGACGTGGATACCAGCCGTCTCTAACGCACTCGTTTGTTCTGCCGTCTCGAGCCAGTGTTGCCCTGAAACAGTCCGTCTCTTGAGTCTGTCCCCCGCCGTGATCCCAGCGGTTACACAGTGAACGTAATGATGTGTCCGTCCGGGTCGCGTACGACAACCCGTTCGTCAGCGACGTGGTCGACCTGCTGGACGGCATCCGAAACAGCCTCAAGCGCGGCCGTCGGCTCGCTGGTTTCGAATCCCAGGTCGACGTGGACGCCGCCGCGGGCGTCGGCGATGCCGAGGTGTGGTTCCCAGAGTTCGAGCGCAACGCCGTTGAGCGTCATCCGTACGCGCTCGCGATCCGACCCCGTATCGACCGTTTCGAACCCGAGTGCGGCGTAAAACCCCTCTGATCGCTCGAGGTCCTCGACCTCGAGAACGACCTCGAAGATGCCGTCGATTCCCGGTCCCCGAACGTCCGACTGGCCGAGTTCGACGCAGTTGCCGTCCGGATCGTACAGGTACAGCGACTTTGAGGTCCCGAATTTGGCTTCCTCGAGGTCGTACCCGGCCTCCGAGAGTCGGTCCCACCACTCGTCATATTCGTCTGCCGGAATCGAGAACGCATAGTGGGTGTGTACTCCGCCACGCGGGACCGAATCAGGTCGGCGAACCACGAAATCAGTCTCGCCAGCCGCGAAGACGAGTTCCCGCTTGCCACGCTCGTGAGCGGACAACTCGAGGAGATCAGCGTAGAACGATTCGGCTCGCTCGAGAGATTTGACCTCGAGTGCGAGCCAGGCGAGACCAGTGAGCATACATACGGTACTCGCGTGAGCGCTATAGTTCCAGTGCCACTATTCAGTCGTCTCTGCTCGCCTTTCGAGTCTGAGCACGACCGAACGCGCAGTCGTTTATACGCCCGCAGACCGTACAGACGGTATGGCACTCCGCGTCGACGAGCGTGCAGACGAGTTCACGGTAGTCGATCAGTTCGAAAACGGCGTCACTTGGATCGCCCATCCCGACGAGACGATGCAGCGGGCAAGCCACGCCCTCACAATCGACGGCGACGTCTGGGTGATCGACCCGGTCGACGCCGACGGGCTCGACGAGTTGCTCGGCGAATACGGAGACGTGACCGGTGTCGTCGTCCTCCTTGATCGCCACACCCGCGATGCGGCCGCGATTGCAAACCGCCACGAGGTCCCCGTCTTTCTCCCCGAGAGTTTCGACGACATCACCGGCAACGATCTCGAGGCTCCAGTTGCTCGCTTCCGTGACGAACTCTCGACGACGGGACTCGAGGCGCACACGGTTGTCGAAAACCGCTTCTGGAAGGAGGTCGCCCTCTACAATCCAGACGACGGAACGCTCGTCGTCCCCGAATCCGTCGGCACGGTCGAGTACTTCTGTGCGGGTTCGGAACCCCTCGGCGTTCATCCGATGCAGCGACCGATGCCACCACAAGAGGCACTTGGTGGGTTCGCCCCCGACCGGATTCTCGTCGGTCACGGACCCGGCGTGCACTCGAACGCGAGCGAGGCGCTCGAGGATGCACTGGCAACGTCGCGACGACGAATGCCTCGAGTCTACGCCGGTACGCTTTGGCGCGCTTTGCCGTTCTGAGTCCGCCTATTCCAGGGCATTCGCGGGGAATACAGCTAACTACGTGCTGTGCATACGTTCATTGTGGTCTATATCACGCACGCCCTCGTCGATGTCTTGCTTGATCTGGCCAGCGACGCCGACCCTGACCGCGTGACGACCGGCGTCTCGATCACACCTGCAGCCGAACTAGAAGGTGCAGACACGATTCCACCGGAGACGCCAGTCTTCACGGATTTCTTCCTTCCCGATCCCGGAAACGCGGTCAACGCCGTCTTCGGCGTCGACCTTTCGACGCCTGCTCGCCAGGCACAGGGCCAATTCGTCTCTCACCCCGTTCGCGAACTCGAGGTGACGAAACGTGACGACCTCGCGCAAGTGATTTTCGTGGCTGTACCGCCGTGGGAACTCAGCGAGGACACGTTCGGCGCGTTCAACCGAAGCGGCGAGCGCCTGCCACTCGAGGTCATTGATGCCCAGCCGCCAGAACAGTCGCTCTCTGAGTAACAGAGAGACAGTACTACTCGAGGTATCCTAGGCCACGAAGCTGTTCAGTAATCTCTTCGAACTCGGCTTCGGTTAGTTCACCCTGTTTCTGATGCTGGATGACGATACTGCGCAGCAGAAAGCGCACGAGGTCGCTCGTGCTTTGAAAACTCGTTCCTTCGATCGTTTCGTCGACGCGGTTTGCAAGGTCTTTCGGGATCGAAACCGTCGTGTATTCGGTCATACTGGTTGATGTACTGCAGCGCCCAAATGCATACCGACAGTGACAGTCCACCCACCCCAGACCACAGCCATGTCTCGGCCTGTCTTCGGAGCGACTTTTATCGTTCGCACGCCAATGAACACGTATGGGCGTTCGGCCACCTTCGAACGGAGACAATGACGACCCCGAAAGTATCGAATTCGGCATCGCTGCCGTTGATGCCACACTCAGACGCACCGACCTCTCCTTCCCGGCATCGAAAGACGACGTTGCTGCCGAACTCGGACATGAGCAAGTCGCATACGATGTCCACGGAAACAACGTCGCACTGCACACAATGCTCGAGGAAGTCGACGCGACCGAGTTTCGGTCCCGTCAGGAACTCCTCAACGAACTTCACGAACCGTTCGAGGCCTACCGGAAAGAACACTCTGGCGGCGTTTTTCAACAGATGCGCTCGATGTTGCCGTTCTGAGTGACCACTGTCCGCTAACTGCACCACAATCACAGTGAGAGGACGCGTGTGTTCTCCTTACTCCTCTTCGCGCCGGCGAGACTCGGAGGCTCTCGAGTCACGAGCCTCCCGCGTAATCTGTTCTAAGCGCCGGCGTTGCTCGCGGTGTAAGCTCACGAGCATATCCGAGAGGACACCGAACATAAGCAACTGGACGCCGAGCAAGATTGCTGCGGCCGACGCCAGCGCCAGGATTTCGTGTCCAATTCCGTACTGGAGCCAGCGCCAGAGGACGTAGGTCGCAATCGCACCGCCTGCGACGATTCCTGTTGCGCCGAGGCTCCCGAAGTAAAACAGCGGGTTGTTCGTCTTCGCAAGCGAGTACAGCGCGAGGATAATCGTGCCGCCGTCTTTGATCGGGTGGAGGTTCGTCTCGGATTCCTCGGGACGGGCGCTGTAACTGACCGGAACGACCGTCGTATCGACACCGTGTTTGACACACTCGACGGCGAGTTCCGTCTCGATCGTAAAGCCATCCGAATCGAGCGAGAGCCGTTCGAACGACTCGAGCGTAAACGCCCGATAACCCGACAGAATATCCTCGTAGTCCGCGCCGTGGATAAATCGGAACGCCCGGTTGATCATCCGATTGCCGAAGCCGTTCAGCGCCTTCATCGCATCATCGTCCATATCCGCAAACCGGTTGCCGATGACGTGCTCGTAGCCCTGCGCCAGTGGCTCGAGCATCCGTTCGGCGTCTGTGGGATCGTACGTCCCGTCGCCGTCGAGCATCAGGACGTATGGCACGTCAATGTACTCGACAGCTTCGCGGACCGCTTGCCCTTTCCCATCGCCGGACTGAACAAGCACCTGCGCGCCGCGCTCGCTGGCGATTTCTTGCGTCTCGTCGCTCGAGCCACCGTCGACGACGACGACAGTCGAGAACCCTTCCTCGTAGAAGCCGTCGATCACGTCGCCAATCGTCGCGGCCTCATCGAGCGTCGGGATGAGAATACAGACGTCATCGGCGGAGATGTCGCGCGTTTGCGTCCGTTCGCTCATGGCGAGGACCTCCCCGCCGTTGTCGTGAGCGCCGCCATCCGCACGAACCGCATCATCATCCATCGCCTGTCACTCTCCCCTACGGGCGCAAAAGCGTACTGATTGATCGCTGCGTAACATGTTGTGACCGTTCTCGAAGCCAGAGTGTCACAGTCAGCAACCAGTTGACCACACACCGACAGTGAGCACCGAGAACAGTCGTCGTTACCAGGTCAGTCCCTCATATACCTCAAGGGCGTCCTCATCAACGCCGATCCGTCGGCCATCGACGAGTACACGAGTTGTCATCCCATCGAACGCGAGGTCGTCGAACTCAGGCCAGTCCGTCGCGACGACGGCTCCATCTGCGCCCTCGAGTGCGCTTTCGGTCGAGTCGGCGTACTCGATATCGAAGTCGTACTGCTCGCGAACGTTCTCGACGGCGACCGGGTCGTAGGCCACGACTGACGCGTCGCGCTCGAGCAGGGACTCGATCACGTCCAGCGCGCGCGACTTGCGGATGTCGTCAGTTCCCGGCTTGAACGACAGGCCGAGGACAGCGATTCGTGCCTCCGACAGCGAGACGTGGTCCGCAAGCAGGTCGACCAGCCGGCGCGGTTGCTCGTCGTTGAGTCCGACAACGGCATCCAACAGTTCAGGCTCGTAGCCTTGCGCTCGAGCACCCGCCCGAATCGCCGCAACGTCTTTCGGAAAACACGAGCCACCCCAGCCTAGCCCCGAGCGCATGAACCGCGACGAAATGCGGTCATCGAGTCCAACCGCCTCGAGCACCTGGTAGGCGTCCGCGCCGTACTCCTTCGAAATATTTCCGAGTTCGTTCACCAGCGACACCTTCGACGCGAGGAAGGCGTTGTTCGCGTACTTGATCAACTCAGCCTCGCGGATGTCGGTCTCGACAAGACTCGTCTCCTCACGCTCGAGAATTGGCGCATACAGCTCGCGAAGCGTGGCTGCGGCCTCGTCCGTTTGCGCGCCGAGGACCACCTTATCTGGCTCGAGAAAGTCCTCGACCGCGGTCCCCATCCGGAGGAACTCGGGGTTCATCGCGATGTCGATCCCGTCGCCGATCTCGGTTCCGGTGTGCTCCTCGAGAATCGGCGCGACGACGTCCTCGGTCGTCCCCGGAAGGACCGTGCTCTTGACGACCACGAGGTGGTCGTCCTCTTTGTCCGCAAGTGCGTCTCCGAGCATCTCCGAGCCAGCCCGCATTGGAGCCAGGTCAAGGCTGCCGTCCTCGCTCTGAGGTGTCGGGAGACAGAGCAGCGTGATATCGGTGTCGCGAACCTCGTCGTAGTTCGTCGTCGCGCGCAGGGACGACCCGGCATGTTCGGCGATGCGCTCCTCGAGGCCCGACTCGTGAATCGGTGCCTCGCCTGCGTTTATCGCGTCGACAATGTCCTCGTCGATTTCGATATTGACGACGTCGTGCTCGAGGTCGGCGAGACACGCGGCAATCGTCGTGCCGACGTAGCCGCTGCCGACGATAGAGACGTTCATACGCAGTTTGAGGAAGGGGAAATATTTGTCAGTTTGGATGTCCCATCGCGGGCAGGGGACTGTACCGGATTATGGATGTGCCACTATGGACAAGACATCTCGCGAGCGAGACAACCGCGCTACGAACGGCGAACCAACGGCTCGTACCAGTCGCGGTTCTCGCGGTACCACGCGACGAACTGCGAGACGCCGTCGCGGATGCTTGTCGTCGGCTTATAGCCGATCAACTCGTGCGCCCTCGAGACATCCGCATGAGTGTGGCGGGCATCCGCCTCACGAGCCGCGTCGTACGCGATTTCGACATCTGCACCCGTCGCCTCGACAACGTGCGCCGCAAGTTCGTCGATCGTGATCGTTCCCGCCGAGCCAACGTTCATCACGGTTCCATCTGCCGCATCGGTCTCGAGGAGTTTGAGGTTCGCTGCGACGACATCGTCGACGTACGTAAAATCCCGCGTCTGCTCGCCGTCGCCGTAGATTACTGGGGACTCTCCGTTGAGACAGCGTGACGTGAAGTTCGTGATTGCCATGTTGGGACGCATCCGAGGGCCATAGACGGTGAAGTATCGAAGACAGACGGTGGGAACGTCGTGAATTTCGCTCCACACCCGGCAGTAGTGCTCCGCGGTGAGTTTACTCACTCCGTAAGGGCTCTGTGGCGTGTTCGGGTGGGATTCGTCGTAGGGAAGATACTTGTCGACGCCGTACACCGACGACGAAGAGGCGTGGATCACGCGCTCGACATCGTACGCGTTAGCCGTTTCAAGCAGATTGAGTACCCCCGTCGTGTTGATTTTGTGGACCTTCTTCGGGTTTTCGACACTTGCTCGGACGCCTGCCTGTGCGGCCTGGTTGTAGACATACTCGATATCGTTGTCGGCGATCACCCGTTCGATAACATCTTCGTCGGTGATCGACCCTTCGATGAACGAAAATCGATCACCGCCAGCGTCTCGGCAGCGCTCGAGATTTTGTTCTTTAATCTTCAGGTCATAAAACGGATCCATCACGTCAAGGACAGTCACGTCGTGACCCGCAGAAAGTAACCCTTCCGTGATGTGCGAGCCGATAAATCCTGCACCGCCCGTGACGAGAACGTTCATACGGTAACGGATCGAGTGCGCGTTGTTTGTACGTTGCGATCACGACTTACTGGATTGCCTACGAGGAGTCGTCTCCCAATCGCTCGCGACTCGATTCCAGTCCTCGAGACAGCTGATGTCTATTTGCCAGCCATCTATCCGAATCGTCTCTATCGTCCATCATAGCCCATGGCGACGATCAGTTCGGTGGTGCCAATCTCGAAGAGATTGTCAAAGACATCCTCGATGAGGGGTTTCTCGTTGGCTTCGACGGGAATCTCGGCTTATCGTCGGTGAGCGGCCGCAGGCGGGTTCCGTTGCCCACGGGGGATCTTGTGAAAGATAGGTCCCTCATACAGACTGCTGTCCGTCAGTTCCGGAGGACCCGCGAATATCCTGCGGTTACCTTGGTAACTCGGGGCAGCAGTCCGTATCAGTTGGCGAGTGGGACCTCGAAAGGAAGGTTATCCGACACTGCGGTCCGGAGTCGACTCGAGATTGTGAGTAATACCGCGAAGTATACTCCCGCGCCGAGGGCGACTAACAGGACGACGAACACCTCGTTGTACGCTTCGATTGGGTGTGTTTCTCCGACTTCTCGAGCAGCGTAGACGACGACGCCCATAAGAAGGGCGGCAAGCCATTGCCGGGTGACTTCAATGTACGGCAGATGAACATCAATCAATTTCCGGGTGTAGTACAACGAGAGAACAAAACCGACGGTTGCTGACAACGCCGTTGCGATCGCTGCGCCGACCCATCCGAACGAGTACACGAGCACAATGTTCAATACGATGTTCGCGACGATGAACGTCGCGTTCGCCCGAAACGCCAAATCCGGACGATCAATGGCGTTGAGCGTAGTGAACAGCTGTTTCGAGTACGTGTAGATGAGAACCGCAACAAGAAGGATGACGAGTACGTGCGCGCCGATGTCTAGCCCGGGCCCGTACACGAGCAACAGTCGGTCGCCGAGTAGCATCGCGCCGACAACACCGGGAACCAGAAACAGCCCTGAGAACGTGAGTGCATCGTTCGTGAGCGTCCCGATCAGCTTCGTATCGTCCTGCTTCGAGAGTTTGCTTATCTCCGGAAAGAACGTCGTGCTGATCGCGCTTCCAAAAACCTCAAGAAACTTTGCCAGTGAGTAAGCGACAGCGTAGATTCCGGTGAGCCCAGCTGGAACGAAGAACCCGAGAACAAGAATATCCATATCGCTGAACGTTTTCTTTTGCATTTTTCCAATCCAAGCATACTTTGCGAAGTCGAACAGCCGAACGATGTGGTGCCACCGCGGAACAGCGACACTCGGCCGAACGATCAAGAGGCCGAGTGCAGCAACAATGGTTATGCCGACAGCGTGGCCGATAAGCATACCCGTAAGACCCCACCCGAGGAGAACGAGTGCGATCATTGCGACAGTCTGTGCACCTTCTTTCAACGTCTTCAGTGGCGCATAGATGTGGACTCTGTGCGTGCCTTTGAGCGCCGAGCTAACAAGTTCGCTAAAAATCGTAACGACCAGTAACAAAATCACCAACTCTGCGACAGACTGGCCAACGTAAGAATCAACATAGTCACGGAAAATATATACACCGCCGGCGACGGTCGCCGTCAGAACCACTTTGATCATCGTACCTGCAGCGAAATACGCGTCGACCTCTTCGCTTTCACTCATTCTCTTGACAATTGCCTGTCCAAAGCCGACGCTTTTGATAATTCCGAGCCACGAGACTAGTGCAAGCGTTACCGCGTAGAAGCCGTAGACTTCCTCGCCGAGGAGCCGAATGAACACGATCGTCGCGATGAACCCAAGCGCCGACGCGGCAAACTTCGAGATAAAATAGATGGCCGAAGTCTGTCCGAGACGCATCGTGTGTTAAGTAAAACTGAGGAAGGTATCCAAATTATGCTTTCCGGTTGATCAACTTGCGAAGTGACCGTCCTGACCGTGGGTTTCGTTCGCACTCATGTGTCGTTCACAGATATCGCATAGACTTATATATTCTCGTATCTTTTGATACTGTAAACCCAACAAAGTGGACGGGTGCAACGCAGTGACTGTGATCCTGTTCCCAGCCGACCGCATTTTGAAAGGTATTCGATAGACATGCTCGTAGAGGAAAACGTCGCAAGGATCAGAGAAAAAATTGAGCGGGAGGGTTTGATGTCGCTTCTTGTGGAAGGCCCGCTATGGGCCGTTCGCAGGACAACTGCAGCTCGGAAAGCACGAAGGGGCTATTTATTAGCCCGATACGATACGATATCTACTTCCTCGCAGCGGATCTGGGTAGACGCAACTGACGTGAACGACCATCTCATGAAAAGTTATCTGACACGACGAGATCTCCCGTTTGGCCGATTTCACAGAACATATCACAGCGGGTTAGTTCTTCCTGGGAGTTGGGATCTATACACGGCACCGATCGAGTCTGAACCAATCTATCGGGCGTACAAACGACGATTCAACGACGGCGTCCCGTGGGAGCGAACTGAGTATGGCAAGCGAATTTTTCGCGAGTATGAACGCGGCCGGTCGAAAAAAGGCTACGACACGAAAGATGCGTACTTCGAGAGTCGCGAGCAACTGTATCGAACGCTTGAGTCCGAGGGATACGATCCAAGTCACGGACCGATTACAATAAATATCGGTAGGGACGGTTCGCTAATCGCCAACAACGGGATGCGCCATCGAACGGCCATCTGTGCACTGCTTGGTTTGGAGTCAATTCCGGTCGAGGTCATCGTTCGACATGATTCCTGGCAGGAGGTTCGTGCCGAGATTCGAACGGCAGACGCTGTAGACGACCTTTCCAAACGGGCGCAGGCGCACCTCGATCATCCGGATGTCGCTGAATACGCAATAGAGAGGTCATAATATTGAGTGGTTTGGAAGAACATTCTGAAACGTCTGATGGTCCACTTTGCACAGCCACACGAACCGTAACTCGACGAGGCCGGGCCTGAACTCGTAACAGCGATCGATACCGCTCTAAATCGTTTTTTGTTTCCAAAAGTAAGTGATTACTTCTAGTGACGACTATAGAACAGATAGCATAGCAACACACCATCTAACGGACGTACAATACTTCCTTCTGTCCGATCATTCGGGTCGCGATTCACTCGCTCTACGATCGCCCGATATGTGGTAGATCCTGTAGATCGGGATGAGTTGTTTTGCGCTTGGCTTGAGCAACCGTCTCACGGTGTGCCATCCACTGTTCGTGTCTGGCAGCGACAAACACAGGTACCGACTCGATTCCGAGAAGTTGTGAAATGATCAACCGATTTCGGTTGCCGGCGAGGAGCAATTCTCCGTCGCGATCAATGTCAGCGGCAATCTCGTTCACTCGTTCGTTGAAAAATCCGAATCCTGTTTGATCGGTCAGCGATGGCGGCGTTTCTCGGAGGTCCGCCTGGGTTTTGTAACCAACCGTATCGAGCGATTTGGTGAGGTCATCAAGATAGCGACAGCGGTCGCGGACATCGGCTACATCCAGACAGCCGTACCAGCCTGGGTTGGACAATTGTGTTCGACTAACTAGTGCCCGATAGAATTCGGTCTCCTCCCACTCTACATTGTCGTGAATCCGTCGCTCAAGAGCCTTGTATAGTAGTGTCTCTTCGAGTCGCTCCGAACAAACAACGCCCTCAACGTCGGAGAGCGGTTGCTGGTCCCAGTCATCGTCAAGTACAACTCCAACATCGTAACGCGGGTTTTGCTTCCAGTTGATTCGTGGCGAGAACCGTTCGATCATGTTCGGATCGATCCATATCAGTTTGAATGGATGTGGGGGATGGTCAAACTGCGAGAGGTCGTCATTGTACCGTCGTCCATAGAACTCAGGTGCGAGACGCCAGTATACTGCTCGAACTCCCGGAAGAAGCAGAACGGAATACTCGAGGAGACGGCCAGCAATGTGGCGAACGTCATTATTATCGAGTGCTCGTCTGATGATTTGCGTACCGTTGTGCTGTTGTTTTCGCGGTTCGTCGTACTCTTCCGCGTCAGTCATGTCTAAGTCACTCATCGGTAGCGTTTGCTTCGACCCATTCGCGGTGGCGAGCGGCGATTCTGACTGGAATTCGATCTATATTGAGGCAGCGAGCGATGGCGAGTCGGTGACGACCGTCGACGAATAAAAGTTCGCCGTCGCGACCGATATCGACGACGACCTCATCGTACGGCTCGAACCGCGGGTGGGCAGCCGTCGATTCATGGCCGTTCTGTTTGAGAAGGCCCCGCTTGCGTTTGTATCCATCCGCCGCTATTGATGCGTACAGTCGATCGACGGCTTCGCGGTCAATCTCAGCCGCAAAAGTCATAGATTCTCCGTCTGCGTCGGACGCAGGCGGCGATACCTCACTCCATGCATTCTCCTGATCAAATCGTTGCATGAGCTCACGGACAACTGGTAGGTCATCAACGCGTTCGGTACTTCGATCCCAGTCACCTCCCGAGACAGTTCCAATGTCAATCCATCTGAATCGACCCGGGAATGGCCCACGTCCCGTCACAAATTCGATTTCCGATGGATCGACTTCGACGATTTCGAATGGTTCGGCGTTGTAATGGCCGAACCCGGCATTCTTCCACTGCAGCAACTCAAGAAACTGGTCGGAGCCGTACAATCCGATCAGGCCGGCCTTATGAAGGGTTGATCGGTATACATAAGAAATCGACTTCCCGACCAGTGAACGGAGTCCTTCCTCTGCGTATACCCGACGAAGACGCCCGAAGATCGACGACAGTTGAATCATGTTCATGTTCGACAGTCAGTCGGTACTGTAACCTGTGGAAGTCGTGATACAAACCCTTCTCGGATTAGAAGGTCAGTCACCGACTTCACGGGGGATTCAAGATCGCGTTCTCGAGCTTCAATATGGTTTCTCTGCAATAGAGGCAATGAAGATATTTACTACTTTGGCAATTGGATTTTTGGTGACAATCTACTTCGATCGCGTTCTTGGTCCCGGAGTCCTCGGATACTATGCGGTTGCGTTGGCAGTCGTCACCTGGCTCTCGGTCGGCGGACAGATTGGGCTCGCAAGCGCGATTACGAAGCAGATGAGTGAAGGAGACGGAGCCCTATGCGTACTTCTGGGCAGACGTCTCGATCATCATCAGAATATTTCTCGTTACATCGTATTTGAAGTGTCGGTTCTTGAAGTCTCCCGACAACTCACTGCGGCGCTGGCGATGGCCTCCGTCGTCTATCCGATGAATCGTGCGGCCGGCCCGGCATCGGAGAGCCTCTCGTCCATCCTTACAACCATCAGTATCGTTGCCGTTGGAGCGCTCGTCTACATCGGAATATTGCTCATCCTATCGCCGCGGTTCCGCGATGTCATTCGAATCAACGTCCCATTCAATCTGCCGGTTCTCACCAGTCAGTGATTCGCCTCACAATCTATAGTATATTTTCACGGCGAAAGAACTTGGTCATAAATTTCGAGGATCCGATCCCCGATCCGGTCCCAACTAACCTCTCGTACTTCCCCGCGGCCGTTTGATCGGACGCCAGACTCGAGAACATCCACGAGATGATCGACGAGTTCCACTTCGGTCTCTCCGACGCCAGACGGTGATACGTTTCGAAGTCGTGTCCGAACGTCGCCGACGTCGGTTGAGACGACTGGGAGGTTACAGGCCATTGCCTCCTTGACGGTGTTAGGCGACCCCTCGTGTCGAGAAGTGAGCAACAGTGCGTCGGCAGCATTCATGAAGACGGGAACCAGTTCGTGCGGGACGCCTGAGATTGTCTGCAAAGCGAGTTCGTCCTCATCAGTTCCCAGCCGATCCCGCGTCCGCTCGACAACGCGCTCAGCCAGCGGGTAGTTCTTGCGTTCGTAGTCCGGCGAGTACGGGAACAAGACGTGTGTGCGATCCGGATCCCAACCGACTTGCTCGCAGGCCGCCTCGCGGTCCATCAGTTCGAACTTCTCGAGGTCGATGCCACTGGGAAGGATATGTGCGTCGCGACCGAGCAACTCACGCATTTCCTCGCTGCGGACGGTGATCGCATCACAGCGCCAGGCGCAAGCTTTCGTCACGGCACCATCGGCGCCGACGACGTCCGAACCCCACAGCGTGACCACGACCGGAAGTTGAAACTGTGTGATTGCGAAGGGAGCGGTCAATCCGTAGTTCGCATGGATCAGATCGTACTCTCCGGAACGAAGTTCGCGACGAACCTGCGGCAAGAATCGGAGATATTCCATCGGGCCGCGACCGGACCCCATATCGCCGTCAATTTGGTCGGCACCAGGGACGACAAGGACGGTCGTATTGACGCCCTTGCGCTCGAGTGTCTCGATTTGCTGGGAGAAAAACACCTCATTAGAGGTCGCGAGATGCAGAACTCGGAGGGATGTCTCATGCGTCATCGGTATCGGTTCGAGAGTCGGTCACAGCAGGCTCACTGACAAGTGAGTTGTTCGACTGAATCAATCCGTACAGATAGCCGAACCCAACTGCTGCCGTAAACACGAAAATCGTCACTAACTGCTTCATCTTTGGCGCTGACGGCTCGCGAAAGAGCGATCGCAATCGACTCGGAACGAACTCGAGCAGAAGCTGCCCCAAATACTCGTTCTTATCGCCCGACGCTTCGGGCAACAGCAGGTCCATAATCCGCTTCGAGTATCCTTGCCAGAACGATCGTCCCACCAACCAACGGAAATCTCCGCGATAGCCGAACAACTTGTGATGCACAACGGCCTCTTTGTTGTAGATCACGCCCTTACCGTATTTGTTCGCGATTCGGATACAAACCGGCGCTTCGTGGGCCTGGATGTGGCGGTCGCCTTTCCGGCCAGTATTCTCATCGTAGCCGCCGACGCTCAAAAAGACGTCGCGCCGGTAGGAGATGTTCGAGCCGTACGTATTCCGAAGTTCCTCCATATGTTCGCCGAAGCCTCGTTCGTCACAGCCGACCAGCCAGTAGAACTCGGCGGGGAAGAAGTCGGGTTTCTCGGTTACCCAGTCAGGTTTGACGTGGCCGCCGACTGCTATCGCGTCGGTCTCCTCGTAGACTCCTGCAAGTTCCGCAATCCAATCCGCTTCGGCAACGCCGTCATCGTCGATGAATGCCACCACGTCTCCGGTTGCGATCTCTGCTCCGCGCGTTCGACTGTAGGAGATGCCCTGATTCTCGTCATTACAGTGGAGGACGACGTTCTCGCAGTCACCGTATTCGTCGGTGACGCGTTCGAAGACCGGATCGTTCCCGTCGACGACGATGACGACCTCGAGTGGGTCGTAGGTTTGGGCGAGGACGCTATCGACACACTCCGAGAAGACATCGTAGCGGTCCATCGAATACGTACAGATGACGACGGAGACCTTCATTGTTGGATCGGTTGCCCTGAACAGGGAATAAGCCTTTTCGTTCGGGTGTATTGACGAGTCTGAGAGGAGCCAGTGGGATAGATTCTCACCGAAAAAGTACGATTTTGCGTGGTCTGAGAGGAAAACACCGCGAATAGATGACAAGGCTTATTCTTGACTTGGCACTGATGGAAGCTAATGAGTACTGACACTGAACACGTCGACGAGGGTACGGAAACGTCCGTCCTCGAGACGTGGGAAGACTGGTATCATATCCCCATTCTCGGGGCTGTGATGCTGTTTATGGTCTGGGTACGAACTCAGGCGTACGAGAGCGTCGCGATGGTCGACGGCAACGCGCGTCTGGCCGCGGTCGACTCGTGGTACCACTGGCGGACCGTCCAGTGGACGGCCGAAAATTATCCGTACACGATGCCGTACGACATCTGGACGAGCTTCCCGACCGGTCGGTACGTCGGGCAGTTCGGGACGCTGTTCGACCAGATTCTCGTCACGGCGGCGATGATCGTCGGTCTCGGCGATCCGACAACTGAAACGCTGTATACGGTGTCGCTGTTCATGGTACCGGTTCTTGCTGCACTGGTTGCGATTCCGGTGTTCTACATGGGTCGTCGGCTCGGTGGAACGCTTGGAGGGATCGTTTCGGTGCTTCTTCTGGCGCTTCTTCCTGGTCGGTTCCTTGCCCAATCGACGGTTGGCCAACTCCAGCACCATGTTGCTGAAGTGCTGTTCATGGGGATTGCTGTCCTCGCTATGATGGTTGCGCTCCGTGCTGCAGAACGCGAACAGCCGGTGTACGAGTTGCTCGTCGACAAAGACTGGCAAACGCTTCGAAACCCAGCACTCTATAGCGTGCTTGCAGGCGTTGCACTGACGCTCTACATCTGGGTCTGGCCGCCAGCGGTCGTCCTCGTTGGCATCTTTGCGGTGTTCTTTACTGTGCAACTCTGTCTCGACTACGTCCGAGGTCGATCCCCGGAACACACTGCATTTGTCGGTGCTGTCAGTCTCGGGTCGGCAGCGCTGTTGACGGCGCTGCTGATCGAAGAGCCGGGCACAAGCGTCACTAGTTTCAGCTACATTCAACCGCTGAGTGCGGCACTCGTCGCAGGTGGCTGTGTGTTCATGGCCTGGTTCGCTCGCCAGTGGAACCAACTCGAGGTCGAGCGCCGCTACTATCCAGGTGCAATTGCAGGCCTCATCGCTGCGACGTTTCTGGTGATGTGGCTGGTGCTTCCAGATTTGTTCGACACGCTCGTCGATAACGCAACACGCCGTGTTGTTCCGTTCGGTGGGGCAGCAACTGACGCGACGATTCAGGAAGCCCAGTCACCACCAAACTTCGCGACGCACGTCTTCACTCAGACAGGCACTGCGTTCTTTACGATGCTTCTCGGCATCGGATTGCTCCTTGCTCGTCCCTTTTTCGACCGCGAGTATCGGACTGAGCACACGCTGGTCATCGTGTGGGCGCTGTTCCTGACGAGCATGGCTGCGACGCAGGTTCGGTTTGCGTACTATCTCGTGCTTCCAGTTGCCGTCATTAACGCGGCCTTCGTTGCCGACATCATCCGCTTCTTCGATTTCGATATCAGTAGCGGTGTCAACTCACTCAGAGGGATCGAGACATATCAGGCAATTGCCGGTCTACTCATTGTGATCGTGTTGTTTGTGCCACTGCTGACGTCAATGGGAGGTGCAACAGCGATGGACCGCGGCGGCGCCACAGGTCCGTCCGGTGACTCGCTTCTCTGGGAAGACTCAAACGAATGGGTTACAGAGAATACACCTGAACAGGGAGACTGGGGTGGTGCAGATAACGCCAGTCAACTTGATCTCTACGGCAGTTACGAGTACCCAGAGGGCGAGAACTACGACTATCCCGTTGGCTCCTACGGTATCATGTCCTGGTGGGACTACGGCCACCTGATAACGACACAGGGTGAACGAGCACCACACTCGAACCCCTTCCAATCGGGTGCGACCTCCTCGTCTGCCTTCTTGACTGCAGAGTCCGAAGAACGCGGTGAGTTAGTCCTCGACGCCATCTCAGCCGGTGAATCACCCGAAGATGAATCTGACGCAGAACTCGAGGCGATGGCCGAAAACGCCACGCATGAGGAGATGCGGTACGTAATGATCGACGATCAGATGGCAGGTGGCAAGTTCACGGCAATTTCGCAGTGGACCGAGCCGCCGATGGAGACGTACTTCGATGAACAGAACGTCCTCCTCGAGGAAAACGAGATGGCACTCCCAGCGGGTAACGACAACTACCACGACACCATGGTTGCCTCGCTGTATCTCGATGATGCAGATGGACTCGAGCAGTACCGACTTGTCCACGAGGCAGATACGTTCTCGATCGTTGGTGCTGGTGTGCAGGTAGATCAGGCAACGGGGCAGGTTGCGCCACAGCCAACAACGTCGGACCGCTTCCAGCAAGGAAGTTGGAACGATGTCGAAGAGATAGCCGCGCAAGTGGAGATGGCAAGCCAGACGAATCAGGCGATTCCATTCGGCGAGCAGTACTATCACAACGCGCAGGTCACCTCGTCACTGAAGACCTTCGAGCGCGTCGATGGCGCGACGCTCTCCGGTTCGGTTGATGACGACGAGTTGGCTGATGACGATGCGACGGTCACCGCCGCTGTCGACCTCGAGACGGAAACGGATCGACCGTTCACCTACACGCAGGAAGTCGACCTCGAAGATGACGGCACGTTCGAGCTGACGGTGCCGTACGCGACGAACGACGAACGCGGTGTCGATGACGGCTACACGAACAGTAGCGTCGACGCGATGGATGAGTACGAGATCACAGTCAGTGCGGACGAAGATGACGAGACGCTGGTCTACTACGAGGGTCAGACCGACGTCCCTGAATCTGCAGTCCTCGACGGCGAGGACCTCGAGGTCACACTCGAGGAAGTCGACGACCCAGAAGAAGCTGACGAACCGGAAGCAGCGGACGAGATCGATGCGGAAGATGCAGACGAGGATGACATGGACGGCGTTGAGGACGTTGATGAAGATGAGACGGTTGACGAAGAAGACGAGACCGAAACGGAACCGGCGCTCGAGCCGATCGCGCCACGTCCCTGAGACCGACTCCAAAGAGTGTAACTGGTAATTCGCTCGGGCGAGCCGAAGATAACCGTCAATACGGGGCAACGGCCTGTACTCGGCGGCTCTTGCGGACGAGAGAAAGTACTGACGCGTGTGACGACACGCAGTAGTGGCTGAATTTTAACGCGGCGTTCAACTGGGAGTTACACTCGAGTCGCCCACTATTCTGATGGCTACGACTGTTTTCCGACCCTTTCGACGGCATAGCTGGTGTACGCTCTGGTGTTGATGCGGCCTGGGACATGGTCAGAGGTGCGAACACGCGGCCTACCCAATCCAACCAGGCTGGATCTGAGCCTGTTGAACAACAATTAGTCGTCCGGGTGTCTGTAATGATAAATTAAACTTATTACCGTCGGCAACATCCAGTGGTGTATGGTTGAGTCAGACAGCATGCGCGATTACCTCGCCAAGCACCCACGAATGATCGGCGTCCTGTTCACTATGTTCGTCCTGCTGAGTCAAGCGGGCACGGTCGCTGGTGGCAGCACCTCACAGATCGGTCCCTGAATTGGTACAGCAAGCACACACCCAGCTAAGACCCGAAGAACAGCACACGCCGGTTTTTCGGCCACGTCGGCGTTAGGCTACAGATCGATGCCCGGCCCAATTCCGTCGTTCCAGTGGAGTTCATCGTCGTACAACACTGGAAACTTGGTCCACGTGAGATACTCCTGAAGCGCCTGCGAATCGACCGCCGACCGCGGGGTCGTACTGGGTGTCAGATGCCGATCGTCAGCTACCTCAAGCGTCGATGCCGTTGTTGTTCCGAGTTTAAACTCCTTGGTTGAGTACGAGGTTGCACCGAACTGGCAGGAGTCAGCCGTTCGTTCGAGTTCGATGACCATTGGCGCGCCGCCGTCCGATTGGGCGATGTCAGTCGAGCCGTCGCCAACGATCAGATACTGCTCGCCAAGTCGCGAGTGTTCGCGTGCGATCTCGAGTGCGCCACGAAGTGGGAAGCCGCGATTGAGCAGGCGAGCCATCGTTTCGCCGGCGTCGACTGCTTCCTCATTTGGAACGTCCGCGCATGTGCTCACGCCCCCAAACGCGCCGCGACGGGTCAACGCGAGCCCCTGTTCGTAGGAGCAACAGGCGTTCAAGAAGAAAACACCGAGGTCGACCGACTCGAGGGCTCGGACGTCGAGGTCGCCGTCGGGACAGCGAAGTCCATCCGCTGTTGCGTGGCCAATGTAGTGGAGGAAGTCGTAGCCACCATCCTCGAGTAGCGACGCGAACTGGTCCGTATCGACGCCAAATGCGGAGTCGATTTCGAACGGGAGCGCCTCACGGTTACCATAGGTCTCATCGAGCAGGTCGTGTTCGGCGAGCATCCGGGCGTCGTTACAGACGAGCAAAATCTCGATGGACTCGGTTCGTTCGTCTCGAGTGAGTTGATTGCGGTAGGCTTCGACCGTCGCTTTTGAGGCGTTCTGGGGGACGCCGTCACCGAACCAGGCGTGCTCGACGGCTTCGTCGGTAACGTGTGGAACGATCGTCGAGGGCCCGGTATCGAGCGAGTCCGGCGCGTTCGTGCGGGAACTGCTCGCTGACCGAACAACCTGAGCGTCCGGTGTCGACTCGGTATGTTGGGCCGGTGCGGACTCGAGGCGCTGTCCCCGGGCGATCCGAACGATCCCGAGTTCGTTAACGATGAACGGGATGATTTCGGCTGCTGCTGGCTCGGCCGGCAGGTGCGCCGTCAACGGCCAGCGCGGAACGTACGGCTCGAGGAGATCGTACGGCACCTCGAGATAGCGCTCGAGGCGATCTGGAAGCGGGGCGGCGTAGGTTTCGGCGAGATCAAACGGCAACCGGTCCGCAAGTGCCGTTCGCTCGTGGAACTCGTACTGAAAGAGACCGTCAGTGCGGGAGAGACAATCAAGCAGGAAACTCCGCTTGAGTAGTCTGGCGACCGCATCCTCGAGCGAGCGATCCTCGGTGAGCGGGTAGCTCCCGCGTGGTGTCTCGAGTGTTGGCTCACTACCCGGTCGAAGTGTCGCACCGAGGAAAAACGCGAGCGGTGCAGCCTGATAGATCGCTGCGTGTGTGGCTGGGACGATGAGTTCGATGTCGCTGTCGGGGTCCTCGATCGCATCAGGAATCTCGAGGGCGTCACCGAGTTCGATCAGCGGCGGGTGGCCACGGAGTGTCGGCCACGTTCGCTCGGGCGAGGTCGTCTTCAGTGCCGATGGAAGCGTAGAAATCGCCTGCATGAGCGAGTCTGGGTCGCCGGGCGTGGTGATGGTCCCTGCGGGCCGGTCGTGTGGAGAACGGGCACCAAGTGTAACCGTCGCCGGCTCGTCGAACGTGAGCCGAACTGAAGACAGTCCGTGGTCGAGCGTTGCAGCCGTATCAACGCGACAGTACACTCGGATCGGCCCGCTCAGCCCAACAAACTGCGTTCGACCCTCGAGTTGGGCTGTACCACCAACTTCGACCGTTGCCTCCGTCTGGCCGGTCGAATCGTGAATCGACATCGAGTACGATTGGTTGAAGACGAGTTCTGACACAGTAAATCGGCAGGCTCGGTCGACCGGAAAACAAAAGCCATCGGCGTCGACGGTGGTCACTGAAAACGGGCCGTCGGCCTGAAGCTTGAGCCGTCGCTGCTCGATCGAATCACATATTTCAAGACCGACCGGCGATGTCGTCTGTTCAAACTCGATCGTCATACAAGCCTTCGCTATCGAAGCTATCCGTGTCCATCACTAAAAAGGGTCACATCGGTTCACGTGATGACTGATCAGGGTCGTTGCACCAAAAGCGGCGCTCACTGTCAGCGAGACGAAGACTGCTCACTCGAGTCGCGCCTCACTCAGTACGCGAAACGGAATCGTTGGAATGCGTGGCTCGAGCGTGCTTGGCCGGCGGCCGCTGCCGTCGCTTGGGAGTGGCACGCGCTCGAGGACGCCCCGATCAGCGAGTTCGTACAGCAGCCGTGTTACGGTGCTTTCGGTCAGTGAGGACTGATCGGCGATTGTCGCTGCGAGTTCTCGAACCGGCTGGTCGGCCGCATCAATCTCGATGAGGTGTGCCAGGACGCGCTGGCGCGTTTCCGAGAGCGCAAGCGCCCGGTCGATGTGAACGCCGTTGTCGGGAACCGCTGCGTGAGCCTGCTCAAGATGGCTGGCTTCAATCCGATTGGCGTCGTCTTGCATGGCAAGGACAGCCGCACCGAACAAGGTCGCAAGCGCATCGTGTGCGTTCCCGTCTGCCCAGTCAGCAAGCGTGCGAATCGACTCGTGCTCGAGCGCGCCCGGTGCAAGTCCCGACGACGTGCGATCGGTCACGACATCGACGAGTTCGTGGTGTCGGTACGCGGGCATCGAAACCGTTGCGCCAGTCCACTCCGGCGGTGGCTCCTGCCCGACGGCAACGACCGCAACGGATGCGGCGACTGGCTCAAGCAGCGTGATGACACGGTCGTACGACAGCGTCTCGGGCTCATCGTGGTGATCAATCGCGATGACAGCGCGGCGGTCATGGCGCTCGAGGCGGTCGACAAGCCGTGTCCGGAGATCGTCCGTCCCAACACCACTCGTCGGCACCGGCTCCGAAGACACTGCCTCGAGGAGGGTTCGATACAGTGCGAACGGACTGTTGACACGGCGAGCATCGACGGTGACGAACCACGTTACCGGCATCGACGTGGAGCGAGTCGTCGTCCCGATCGCCCGATCCGTTGCGCCGAAGTGCTCGTTCATGGCGGTAAACAGAGCCGTCACAATCGCTGACGTTCCCGAGCCAGCCGGGCCGACGACCGCGACGGGATCGGGAAGGTGCTCGTTGAAAACCGGCTCGAGGACATCGAGGAGGTCTTCAAAGACCGGTCCGCGGCCGATCGGCTCTTGGCGATGCACCGTCGGACTGAGGTGGTCTCGGTCGACGACGATAGTCCGATCCTGATGGGCAGAGCGGCGTCGAGCGATGCGCTCTCTGACGTTCATCAGTCAGCGCTCGAGGGGGCGTCAGACTCGAGGAGTGCTGCTGCAAGTACCTCGAGCGTGTGCGTGATCTCGTAGCCAGTTCCGTGGCCCATCTGCATCGAGCAGGTTGGACACTCGGTCAGGCCCTGCTCGGCGTCGGCGTGCTCCATGTGTTCGAACATCTCCTCCCCGATCTTCATGGACGTTTCGTAGTTCTCTTCCTTCCAGCCGTAGGTGCCGGAGATGCCCGAACAGGAGTCGCCCACGTCGTGTGCGTCGACGCCATCGATCAACTCGAGGAGTTCGACGGTCTGTCCATCGAGGCCCTGATTGCGTGCGTGACATGGCGCGTGGTACGCGAAGTCCTCGAACCGGTCGCCGTCGACTGCGGCGTCTGCGAGCGCCGCCTCGAGGTCTTCGTGAACCCGGAGATATTCGACGGCGTCCCAGGTGTTCGATGCGACGTCCTCGGTGCCCTCGAAGTCGAACAGCTCGGGGTACTCCTGGCGGATCGACATCGAACAGGAGCTACAGGAGGCGATGATGTCCGCGCCCTCGTCGATCGCCGCGGCGAGTTCGGAGACGTTGGTTTCTGCGGCTCTGCGGGCATCCTCGAGCATGCCGTTTGCGAACATCGGCGTGCCGGAACAGGACTGGTCGGGGACCATAACTTCGTAGCCGAAGTGTTCGTAGACGCCGACGAGGGCTTTCGCGACCTCGGGGGTGTTGTAGTTGGCGTAGCAGCCGTGGAAGTACGCAATTCGTTTGTCCGGGTTCTCGACCTGCGCGCCACCTCGTTTTGTCCACCACTCGCGGAACGTTTCCGTCGCGAACTCGGGCAGTTCGCGCTCGCTCGTAATGCCCATGACTTTCTCGCCGAGCCATTTCGTCACGGAGAGGCCGGTCACGAAGTTCGCCGTCCGTGGGAACATCGCCCCCAGTGGCGCGAGCGTCCGGTAGTTCGCGAGCATCCGGTTGCGCCAGTACTCGCGGGAGAGTTTGCTCATGTTCTCCTCGACGTACTCCCCGCGGGCGGTGTTGTGCATCTGCGACAGTGGCACCTCCGAAGGACAAGCGCTATCACAGCGCATGCAGTTCGAGCACTTCATCACCGAGTCGTCGATGTCCTGGTCCTCCTGCCGTTTGAGTCGCCACTGCTCGGGTCCCTGGAACTTCGGCCCGGGGAACTCGTCGTCGACCTCGGCGACGGGACAGTTCGTGTCGCAGGTCGAGCACTTGTAACAGTTGTCCGCCCCCGGCCGGAGGTCCATGTCTTCGGCCTCGGGGAATACCTGAATCGGCTCGAACTCGTCGTCGCTCTCTGTACCCGGTCCGTGATCGTCCGTCGGTTGTTCTGCATCACTCATCGAATCACCTGATCCGTCGTCAGTCGCTGCTGTGTGCTCATTTGCCTGCCTCCTCGCCAACTTGCGTGCCAGCCTGCTTGCCAGCGACGTAGCCCGTCGCGAGCGAGACACCCGCGCCGGATTTCTCCGCTGCGAAGTCGTAGCCGCCAAGCACCGCACCGGCCGCACGCAGGTTCACAAACTCGAGTGTTCCATCCGCCTGAAGCGGGCGAAGCTCCTGATCGGTCTCGAGGCCAAAGCGGGCGAACGGCTGCTCGCCGAAGGCGTCCTCGACGAACCAGTCGTAACGATCCGTCGCGTGTGGGACATGGCAGTCGAAGATCGGCTCGAAGACGACGCCGGTCGCGTCGGTCTCGGACTCGTCCGCTCGCTCGGAGCGAACGCCCTTTCCGATGAGGCCGCCCGTCGCGAGAACGTACTGCTCAGCGTGGTGGGGAATCATCGTCCCGTTGCGGTCGACGATGACGCGGTCGATCCGCTCGCCGTCGCCGTCATCTGGTGTCTCGCGGTCACTGCCACCATCGGCGGCGACTGCATCGGACGCCGTTTCGCTCGTTGCACTATTGGCCGTCTCGTAGTCGATTACTGGCACACCCGAGGTGACGCGAACACCAGCGTCCCCAAGTGCATCATAGAGCAGGTCCTCGAGTCGCATCCCCGGTAAACTGGGTGGTCCCATTGGAACTTCGAATACGTCGACGCCGAGGGCATCTGCGAGAGAAGCGCGTACTTCGTCCGCGTGCTCGTCGCCCAAAATTGCGGGGAAGCCAACGCGGGATTCGTCCTCGAGATGGGCGTCGACGATTGAGACTAACGCCTCGCGTGCGCCGGTCGTGGATCCACCCATCGAGATCGACTCGTTTCGCTCGAGCAGGTGAGCGTATCGCGTCACCTTCGCGTCGTCTCGCTCGATGCCGGGGAACGAGACGGTGACGCCGCGTGTGTCGAAAGGGACACCTGCCGCCTCGAGATGGGCCGCCGCGAGCGGCGCGTCGAAGTCCGGCAGAGTTTCAAACCCGACGAGTAGCGTATCGCGGTCGTCACTCGCGAGTCCAGCGGCGGTCGCAGCCGGGTAGCGAGCGGTTGGTTTGACCGTCCCGCCGTGGGTCGGCACGAGCGCGTTCGTCTCGGTGTGGCCGCCAGCGTAGGCATCGCCCGCAATGTCGTCGAATAAGTCGAGTGCCTCGCGGACGGCATCGGTGCCGACGCGCTGGTAGGGATGGCTGTCGGGCAGCTCCTCGAGTGCGTCGAACGGGTCGGCAAGCGGCCCCGTTCCATCGGGCGTGTAGCCGAGCACGTCGATCAAGCCGCTGGCGCTGCGTAGCGTGCTCTGTTTGTACGTGACCAGGCGAACCCGGTCGGCATGCTCGGCGGCTGACAGCGCGGCCATCGAGCCGGCGATGCCGCCGCCGATCACGAGCACGTCGTCTTCGATTGCCATCTCAGGCACCTCCGTCGAAGGCCGCGTACTCGAGTGTGCCGTCGTCCGGCTGTCGGTCGTCTGCTTGGTTCGCGGGATCGCGGTCTCGGTTCATCGTCGTCGCATGAAGCGCGTAGTTGAGCATCGCCTGGGAGAGTTGCTGGCCCCACAGGGCGTGGCGTTCACCCTTCCAGCGTTCCTGAAACAGTTCGTCGAGGGCTGCTCGAGTCGTCTCCTCGTCGTAGGTGGGATGGAGTTCGTTCGCCATGTTCTGACAGCAAAAGCCGCCCTGACAGTTGCCCATCGAGGCGCGGGTGCGGATCCGAACCGCGTTCAGGTCTGAGCCCGATTGTTCGATTGCATCCTGTATCTCCGCACGAGTGACGCCCTCGCACTGACAGATGACGGGATTTGGCTCGTCGGTCTCGAGCACGTTCTGTGAGCGACTGCCCAACCGCTGTTTGCTCCGGCGGGCAACGGGCGAGCGCAGGCCGAAATCGTCCATCGCGTCCTCGAGACGGGCGAGGTTCTCGCTTCCGGGCAGTGATTCCTCGGCGGTGGCACACGAGGCCTGTACGCCCAGTTTCCCGCAGACGTGGTCAGCAATCTCTTCACCCATCGCACGGTAGGTCGTAAACTTGCCGCCGACGATGCTTGCCATGCCCGAGACGCCGTCGCGGTCGTCGTGATCCAGTAGGAAGAAATCGCGCGTAATATCTGTCGGGTCCGTCGTCCCGGTCCCCGGCGGCTCGTACAGCGGACGCACGCCCCAGAAGGATCGGATTGTTCGTGACTCCTCGAGAATCGGCACGAGATCCGAGAGCGTGTCGATCATCATATCGACTTCCCAGCGTTCCTCCGGGTAGTCGTCCGGGTCAGCGACTTCCTCGTCCGTGGTGCCTAAAATGGCGGTCGTCTCGTGTGGCACGATAATATCGGCGTCACCTTTCGGCCGGCAGCGGTTGATGACGGTATCGACCTGCCGGACGTTCATGATCGTCATGACGCCCTTCGAGGGTCGAACCTCGACCTCGAGGTCGGCCATTGCGCCGATCTGACCCGCCCACGCGCCGCTTGCGTTGACGACGTACTCGGCGGTAATCTCCTCGGTCGTGCCCGGCGTCGCGTGGGTCCGCTTGCCAGGGCCGGACTCGTGGCGAACCTCGACGCCGTAGATATCATCACCCTCGCGCAGCAAGTCGATGACCTCCGCGTGGGTCTCGATGCGTGCGCCGTGGGCCTCCGCGTCGAGTGCGTTTGCGACGCAGAGGCGGAACGGATCGATTGCGCCGTCGGGAACCTCAATAGCTCGCTTGACATCTTTCGCGAGATAGGGTTCGACCTCGCGCGCCTCGCGTCCCGAGAGCACGCGGGCCGGAATATCGCAATCGCGACAGCCCTCGAGTTTCTCCTCGAAGTACGCGTCTGGATCCTCCGGGCGCTGGACAAACAGCCCACTGGTTTCCTCGACGCAGTGGCCCGCAATATCGCGCAGAATCTCGTTTTCTTCAATACACTCCGTCGCGCTGGCCTGGTCGGAAACTGCGTACCGACCGCCGCTGTGGAGGAGTCCGTGCATTCGGCCGGTCGTTCCGTCCGTCAAATTGCCTCGTTCGACGAGGGTAACCTCGAGGCCGCGCATCGCCAGATCTCTGGCAATACCACAGCCGGTCGACCCGCCGCCAATGACGAGGACGTCGGTGTCCCGTGCCATCCCTTCATTCTCACTAGCGTTGCGGCACCTCTTTATTTTATTGGTGCACCCCATAACGGGCATAACAATCACAAATAGTAGTGCTAGTAGCCGAGAACCTCAACCAACAGAACAACAGGATTTGTCGTCGATTCTGTCCGTATTCCGCGCCTGAACGTCGAGTATGACTGACTAATGTGTGACTCGGTATCACTGGACTCGCACAGCAAATTTTATACTGATTGTCCCTTTTGTTTACTAACGCCACGCAATTAGCAGTAAAGATAATGCGTGATCGCAGGGAGACACTCATGACAGCAAACACCTACGTTGGCGCGATTGATCAGGGAACGACCGGCACGCGATTCATCATCTTCGACCACAGCGGGACGGTCATCGCGAACGCCTACGAAAAGCACGAACAGTACTACCCGGAACCCGGTTGGGTCGAACACGACGCAATGGAGATCTGGGAGAACACCAAAGCCGTCACGACCCAGGCGCTCGGCCAGGCCGGCATCAGCCCCGAGCAACTCGAGGCCATCGGCGTGACCAATCAGCGTGAAACGACGGTGCTGTGGGACGCAGATACCGGCAAACCAGTCCACAACGCCATCGTCTGGCAGGATCGGCGGACAACCGAACGCGTGGAAGAACTCGAGGAAGAGGGCAAAGTCGAGGAGATTCGAGAGAAGACCGGCCTCGAGGCTGACGCTTATTTCGCGGCGACGAAAGCCGAGTGGCTCTTAGAAGAAGGCGACCCGATCAAGATGGAGCGCGCGCGGCCAGCAGACGTTCGCGACCGCGCAGAGGACGGCGACGTGCTCTTTGGCACCATCGATAGCTGGCTGATCTACAACCTTACCGGCGAGCACATCACCGAGGTCACGAACGCCTCGCGAACGATGCTGTACAATATCCACGACCTCGAGTGGGACGACGAGTTACTCGAGGAGTTTTCGATTCCCGAGGCGATGCTCCCTGAGGTTCGGCCCTCGAGCGACGAGGACACCTACGGCACGACCGATCCCGAGGGCTTCCTCGAGGCCGAAATTCCCGTCGCGGGCGCACTCGGCGACCAGCAGGCGGCGCTGTTCGGTCAGACCTGCTTCGATGCTGGCGACGCGAAGAACACCTACGGCACCGGTTCCTTCTTCCTGATGAACACCGGCAACGAGGCCGTCACGTCCGATCACGGCCTGTTGACGACCATCGGTTTCCAACGCTCCGGCGAGGACGTCCAGTACGCCCTCGAGGGCGCGATTTTCGTCACCGGCGCAGCCATCGAGTGGCTCGAGGACGTCGACCTGATCGACGATCCCACTGAAACCGCAGAACTTGCCCGCAGCGTCGACTCGACGGACGGCGTCTACGTCGTCCCGGCCTTTACTGGCCTTGGCGCACCCCACTGGGATCAGCGCGCCCGCGGCACTATCGTCGGGATGACTCGCGGCACTGGTAAGGAACACATCGTTCGAGCGACGCTCGAGTCGATTGCCTACCAGACGCGCGACGTGGCCGAAGCGATGGAGGCCGATTCGGGCATCGAGATGTCCTCGCTGAAAGTCGACGGCGGCGCGGTCAAGAACAACTTCCTCTGTCAGCTCCAGTCTGACATCATCGGCTCGGAGATTGTCCGCCCCATCGTCGACGAGACGACCGCGCTCGGATCGGCCTACGCCGCCGGCCTCGCCGTTGGCTACTGGGATGACCTCGAAGAACTGCGCAACAACTGGCGCGTCGACCGGGAGTTCGAGCCGACGATGAACCGGACTCGTGCCGACCGGAAGTACGACCGTTGGAGCGACGCCGTCGAACGCTCGCGTGGCTGGGCTCAAGAAAATGCATAATTCTGATACTTCCAGACAGACCGACGTGAGGATCGCTCGCTCCGCTGCGGCCGTCGCCGCCGGAGGCGGCCACGAATTCGTGACTGATAGAGAGTATCGTTGCCACCCGCAAAATTTGAAGCCCATCCATCGACACTGCGTGTCGGTTCGTTACGGGAGAAACTATGAACTCCGAGCATAATCCTTATGATTTCGTAGTGACTTCTGTCGGTAGTATGAGGCGCCAGCGAACGTAAATCGCTGTCAACTCGAGAGCAGCTTCAGAACCGGAGAGTGTCCCCCTCGCGAGAGGGATCACACAGCATGTCATAACAGTTTTTATGGACGACTCGAGAGATGGTCACAACTGAACTCAACTTTCAGTCGGCCGAGACGGCTGCTGAGAACCGGTCCGGGCAATCCGAATCGACGATCTACAGCACGACGGTCGGCATCGATACGGAGGTCCGACTCGAGTCTGGAGACTTGCGTCCGGGTTCGACAACGGAATCGATGCTCGACACAGAAGATACGGTTCACATCATCAATAGCAATACGAATTCCCGTCACGTACGCTCCTCGATCGGAACGTGGACCGAAGATGGGAGCGCCCCCAACATCGTGGTCTACTGTTCGACCCAAGCGGATCACCGGCAATCAGTACATGGGACCGTCAAACGGTACGAAACGCCAAATGAACTCGTCGATCAGTTGTTCGACGTTGAGACCGGCGTGACTGCAGGAGATTCGATACTCATCTTCCGGGATCACGCCGCTGCCGATCCGCACCTGCATAGTTTCCAGATCGCTGATCGCCTCGATGACCGACTCACTGCATCCACAACGGACGTGGGACCGAACGACGTGTTCGTGCTGATAGAAACGAAACAGTCGCTCTCGGAACAACTGTACGACTCGCTGGCCGTCGATCGAATCTTCAACCCGCTCCGAACAGAGTTGTCCTTCCTCGAGAACCTCGTACTGCTCCGACACAACGACCTCGTACAGGAGGTAGTCGACCGAAAACTGCTCGAACCGACGACTGCCTACGAGTGGGCTGTTGATGTTGCACACTACTTTCGACACTTCACCATCCATCCGCGTACCGATTCCAACGCGTTCAGTTCTCGGGAACGAGGGCCACGCGAGAGCGGCGTCGAAACGGGTAGCGAACGCGATGACTTCCTGTGGATGACAATCGAGTCGGATTACGTGGAAGGAGAGCTGCCGACCGTTGTCCTGGCAGAACCCGACGACGATTCCGAGGACAAATACGAGTACGCGCTCTCGTTTCTAACACACTGACATCATGGCTGCTCGTTCCTTGCACCGATAGGTTTTCGGACGGATCAGATCGGGACCGAACCGCTGCCGCGAACCGACCGCTTTAGGCGCTCGAGCAACCACTCGAGTGTATGGCCACGGCCGACGATCCGCCGCTCATCCTCGACATCGACGGCACGCTGACTCGCCCCGACGGCTGGGGCATCGATCCGCGCATTTTTGACCCGATCCGCGAGTGGGACGCCCCCGTCGTAATCGCCACCGGGAAGGCCTTTCCCTACCCCGTTGCACTCTGTCACTTCGCGGGCGTGCCGGAATTCGTCGTCGCCGAAAACGGCGGCGTCGTCTACACCGGCGACGACGTCTACTTCACTGCCGACCGCGACGCTGCTCAGGCCGTCGCCGAAGCGTACCGCGCCGCCGGCTACGAGTTGGGCTGGGGCGAGGAAGACACCGTCAACCGCTGGCGCGAAACTGAAATCGCAATCAATCTCGAGCAACCCATCGAACCACTTCGTGAAATCGCCGCCGACTATGGGTTAGACGTGATCGACACCGGCTACGCCTACCACGTCAAAGACGCCGACCCGAACAAGGGCGACGGCGTCGAAGTTATCGCTGACCACGTTGGTTTCGACCTCGAGAACGCGGTCGCTGTCGGCGATTCGATCAACGACGTCTCATCCTTCGCGGTCGCCGGCCGCAGTTTCGCGGTTTCGAACGCCGATCCAGATGCGAAAGCCGCCGCGGATGAAGTACTCGAGGAGCCACACGCTGACGGAACGCTGGCAGTGCTCGATCGCGTTCGGGAACGCCATGAGTGAATAGCACTCGAGTCGGAACCGTCAGTACGCCAGCTCGAAGACGTCGATAATATCTTCTTTGTCCATCCGGCGTGGGTTCCGGTCGATGTTATGCTGGGAGTGCTCGAGTGCAATGTCTGCGAAGGCGTCGAACTGCGACTCGTCGACGTCGGCCTCGAGGTTGCGGATCTGGTTCGGAATGCCGATATCGTCGTTGAGCGCTTTGACCGCGTCGACGCATCGGTGGGCGCGCTCGAGGGTCGTCTCGTCGTCGCGCTCGGGAACGCCAAGCAAGGTTGCAACGTCGGCGAAACGCTCGGGTTCGGCGGGGACGTTGTACTCGATGACGTGGGGCAGGAGGACGGCGTTTGCTAGCCCGTGGCCGAGGCCGCACTCGGTACCAAGCGGGTAGGTGAGCGCGTGGACGGCCCCGAGCCCGGAGTTAACGAACGCCTGGCCGCCGAGCATCGCCGCGAGGCTCATGCCGTAGCGGGCGTCGTCGTTGTGCTCGCCCTGATGGACCGCTTCGCGGAGGTGCTCGCCAGTGAGTTCGATGGCGTGGCGGGCAAGGCCGTCGGTGTAGGGCGTCCGCAGCGTCGAGGTGTAGGCCTCGATGGCGTGGGTGAGTGCGTCCATGCCGGTCGCGGCCGCGACGCCTGGCGGGAGCGAGCGCGTCAGTTCAGGGTCGATGAGTGCCAGATCGGCATAGAGGTGCGTGGAGTAGACGACTTTCTTGTTGCCGTCGTCTTCCCCGTCCGCGAAAACACCGATGTGCGTGACCTCGCTGCCCGTCCCCGCCGTCGTCGGCAGCAAGATGGTTGGTCGGCCGGGACCTGGGACGTTCCCCATCCCGAGCATCTCGCGAACCGGCTCGTCGTGTGCAGCGAGCGCTGAGGCGAGTTTCGCCGTATCGAGACTGCTTCCGCCGCCGATTCCCACCACAGCGTCTGCGCCCGTCTGCTCGAGTTGCGCGGCCGCTGCCTCCGCGAGCGCAAGTTTCGGCTCCGGTTGGACGCCATCGTAAATCGACACCTCGAGGCCCGCATCCTCGAGCGCGTCGATCACTGGGTCGGCTGCGCCGGCCTCGAGAACGCCTTCGTCTGTGACGAGCAGTACTGACTCGAGGCCTTCCGCGGCCGCGTAGCTCTCGAGTTCGGCTGTTGCCCCCATCCCGTAGCGAATGTCGTTCGGACTGCCGACGCTGTTGACGTCGTCGATTGATCCGATCCCATCGAACATGCCGGAATAGACAGCGAACACCCTCAAAAACGTTGACGTTCATCCCTCGAGTTACTACGGAGTTACCGCGTGGCGATGGAGTCGGGCGCTCACAGAACGCTTTTGCGCGGGCAGGCGTATCGTCAGGTATGGACCTCACAGCAGTCCTCGTCGGCATCTTCGGTGTGGTGGTGTCGGCTGGACTCATTGGCTGGACCTACCGGGACGCGACGCGACGAGAGGTCTCGCGCCCGATTCTCTGGGCAACGCTTTCCGGCGGCGCCTTCGCCCTCGGTGTTGGTCTCTATCTGTTCGCGACGGTGCCAACGACCGGCGTCATCATGACCGCAAACACTGGGATTGTCCTCTATACGTTCGAACGCGAGGTCTCGAGCGAATCCGACGAGGCTGCAGAACCGGGCGAACTACCCCACAAATAGCCACTACTGGACCAGATAGTACGGATCCGCCTCGAGTTTCGGCTCGAGGAACTGTGCGAGGTCGTTGGTCCGAAACGCCATTACAGTGAGTCCGTTGAGCGAGTGATGCTCAAGGACGCCGGCCGCTTTGGCGTCTTCGCGGATCTTTTCGCGGTTCCAGTAATAGACGTACTCGTTCTTATCGAAACTCGTCTGGGTAATCTGTTCGCGTTCGCCGTCGGCGTAGCGGATTTCGCCGGTCGTATCGGCGAGTTCGGCGTAGGGTGGATTCGAGGCCATCTCGATGTAGTGCAGTTGCGTACTGATTAACCACGGCGTACCGACGTTCACCACGAGCACGTTGTCCGCATCGAGTTTCGCGAAACAACCGTCCGCGCCGAACGTCTTGTGATGGTCGCAATCGTCAAAGCGGTATGAGCCATGGACCAGAATCGAGTGGATTGCATCGTCCGTTCGGTACTGTGCATCCTTGAGAAAACAGCGCGAGAACGCGCCGATTTGGGGGACCGATTCGCGTTTGTCGTACACGCCAGTATCGCGAAACGAGGGAGTGAACCCCGGCACAAGCACCGATTCAAACTGCGAGGTGAGCGTATCAAACAGGAACTCGTAGGGGTCCGTCTCGAACGCATCCGAAACATCGCTCAGCCCTGCGTGAACGAACACGACATCCTCGTCGTACTGGGAGAGTACCTGTTCGAACAGCGCGGGATCGACTGACCCAACCGTCTCGGTCTCGGTTTTCTTTTTGACGTAGTACTTCCCGGTACACCACAGCGTCCGTGGAAGATGACCAAGCTCCGTCATCGTCCACGCAGGTGCGGTCTGCTTGCCCGCATTACGACGTGCCCCGGTGTCTGTACCCTACCTGATCGATTTCGTTTCTCGTGTCCTGTCTGATACACGGACTGATCACGCGCTTGGATAGCGAGGTTGTCAACCATTGTTAGTCGGCGTCTGTCACGGTCTACAGGCGACCTGACGGCAGGTACGCACCGGCTACACTGTCGAAACCGGTGCCTGCGCGCACTCGCCGACCACGGGCGCTCGAACGTGGAGGTTTTTGTCGTCGGGGGCTAGTCACCCGCTAATGAGCGATTCTGACGCAGGGCCGAATCAGGTTGATTCGCCTGACTACCACAGCGAGAACCACACGGCCGCCCAGACCTGTGGCTGGACGGCCAACGCACTCCGAGGCGAAGGACGGTGTTACAAAAACATCTGGTACGGCATCGAGTCACACCGCTGCATCCAGATGACACCAGTCGTCAAGTGCAACGAACGCTGCGTCTTCTGCTGGCGCGACCACCGAGGCCACGCCTACGAACTGGACGACGTCGAGTGGGACGACCCCGACGCCGTCGCCGACGCCTCCCTCGAGTTACAGAAGAAACTGCTCTCTGGCTTTGGCGGCAACGATGAGGTCCCCCGCGAACGCTTCGAGGAGGCCATGGAGCCACGTCACGTTGCCATCTCACTCGACGGTGAACCGACGCTCTACCCGTATCTCCCCGAACTACTCGAGGCGTTCCACGAGCGCGATATCACGACCTTTCTCGTCTCGAACGGCACGAACCCGGATGTGCTCCGAGAGTGCAATCCCACCCAGCTGTATGTCAGCGTCGACGCCCCCGAGCGCCACACGTTCGATCAGGTCGTCAAAGCCGTCGATGACGACGCCTGGGACCGCCTGCTCGAGACGATGGCTGTCCTGCGAGAGAAAGATGACACCCGAACCGTCCTGCGGACGACGCTCGTCAACGGCGAGAACATGCACCACCCCGACTGGTACGCCGGCTTCTACGACCTAGCCGATCCCGATTTCATCGAACTCAAAGCGTACATGCACGTCGGCCACTCTCGAGGCCGTCTCGACCGCTCATCGATGCCTGACCACGAGGAGGTCATGGCGTTCGCAGAGGCAGTTGGGGAGTACATGCCCGAGTTTAGCGAGGTCAAAGGTGTGCCGCCGTCTCGCGTCGCGCTCCTGTCGAAGACCGACGATACGTGGGTGCCCAAATTGAAGAAGGACAGCGAGTTCTGGGCGCGCGATCCGGTCACCGGCGACTGAGTTGGCAAACACCGATCAGCCGGAGTCGTCGAACAGGCCGTCAACAATCGTATCGATCAACTCGTCTCTGATTTCAGGATACCCGGGTGACGTCTCTCGAGAGTGCACATCTTTGTATCGAGTACTGAAAGCGAGGGTTCGAAAGAACTCGTTGACGACTGTCGGATCGTCGTATTTGAACGTCTCTAGCTCGACCCACTCGTCCGTTGCCACAAAGACGTTCTCGAACTCGGCGGAGACCTCCCGTCGTTTTTCTTCCGACAACTGTGTTTGGAGCGTCCTGACCTCGTCTTCGATGATGAGGTTCTTTATAATCGGATTCGACTCCACTTCCTCGAACGACTGTGTGAGCGCGACGCGAACCTGTTCGCGCGGGTCAGATTCAGCCGTAATTTTCCCCTCGAGTTCCGTTGTGAATCGATCGATTTCTCTGTAGAGGACTTCCGTGTAGAGGTGTTCCTTCGAATCGAAAAACCGATAGAATGTACTCGTTCCGATATCGACTTCCTCGGTGATGTCTTTGATGCGAGTTCGCTCTAACCCGAACTGGATAAATAACGCTCGGCCCGACTCGATCAGGTCGGCTCTAATTCGTTCCCGTTCATCGTCGCTGAATCCCTTCATTTACTTGTGGTTGGTGTCGTTGCGTGGTGGTCGTAAATCAATGCGTCCCTTCGGAGTGGGGGCACAACGGTCGTCGACGCTGACTCGAACTAGCGCCGGCGGATATCGGCGTCCATTCCGGGACGGTTGCACTCGATCCATCTCCAGTTGATACTGCCTGACAAAACGAGTTACAGAGTTTCGACCGCCCATTCGGTCGAAACTCTTCACTGACTGTTGTCCAGTAGTATGAGCGGCTACACTCGAGCGTCCCACCAGAGCACCTCGAGTTCCTGCTATCCGTTCCCTACCCCATTGTGGCCGGTCGATTGGCATCTGTTCTCGTGCCTCAATAGAAACTCATGAATAGAAACCTTTTTTATTTTTCTATTCACAGTCTGGTGTATGACGATCGTAGTCGCTAACCCAAATTTTACGAGAGAAACGGCTGACACGACGAGTGGTGAATCACTGACCGGACAGCGACGGATCCTGCGCGTACAGCCTGTGGAGGGTGTCGTATGACGCTCAGGTCGACCGGTACTGTCGTGATGGTCTTGCTGTTAGTCACCTCCGGCGTGTTCGCTGGCGGCGTTGGAACGGTAGCCGCTGATGATGATGAAAATGGAGACGACGGTGAAGAACTTGATCCCGATGAAATTGAGGAAGCGGCGTACGAGGAAGGCCTCGAGATGGGCGAGCAGATGGCAATGTCTCAAATGCAAGGCTCGAGCCCACCGCCAGCGCACGGCGAACCGGACCTCGATGTTCACGTCCCGAGCCCAATTGTGCAGCCCGGCGAGACCAATGAAGTCCCCCTCGTCATCACGAACGATGGCGAGTTCGAGCGCGGGACCGACGAGTCGCGCGACGCCGTGACGACGGCGCGAAACGTCGAAGTCGAGGCCGATGCAGATGACACACCACTGACCGTCAAAAGCGGAACGATGGCGGTTGGCTCCGTTCCGGATGGACAACCAAACGACGGTGCCCAACTCGCACTGGACGTGCCCGATGACATTGACGCTGGCACGTACTCGATCGACCTCGATGTGTCCTATTCGTACACGTGGCGCACAACCTCGGGGAGTAGCGTCTACGAAGACTCCGAAACGGACTCGATGACGATCGATGTCGTCGTCGACGACGATGCGCGATTCGACATCGTCGATGTCTCGACCGACGCACAGATTGGCGACTCAGGAACGCTAACGGCCGATGTGAAAAACACCGGCAACGAAACCGCTTCGAACGTCAACGTTGCCCTCGAGTCGATGAGCAGCGGGTTCCTGTTTGGCGATCTGGAACAGGAAACGACCACAGAACAGGATACCGCGATGATCGACGAACTCGAGCCGAATGAGACGGCACCGGTAAAATACGATGTCTCAGTGATGCCGGGAACGTCAGAACGGTATTACATGCTTGACGGCACCGTCTCGTTCGAGACGCCGGACGGACTCCAACGCGCAGATGAAAGCCCGACTACGGGTGTGACGCCGCTTGCAGAACAGCAATTCAGCATCGACGATGTCGACTCGTCCCTGCACGTTGGCGAAGACGGCTATCTGTACGGCGTCGTCACGAACGACGGGCCGAGCAAAGCAGAAAACGTCGTCGTCCAGTACACAGACGACTCACAGACGGTAATCCCAATCGAACCGAGCATCGCTGTTGGCTCGCTCGAGCCGGGCGAATCCGAGGCGTTCAGCATGCCACTTGATGTCAGTAGCGAAGCCGAGCCAATCGACAGGACAATCGACGTCGGTGTGCAGTACCGGACTGCTGACTTCGAACAGCGACTGTACGAGGATCTCGAGGTCGTCACGACGGTAAACGAACAGCGGGACGAGTTTGAGGTCGATGTTCTCGATCGTGAGCTTACCGCTGGCGACGAAGAACAGATCACTGTCGACGTGACGAACAACCTCGACGAAACGGTCACAGACGTCGAAGCGAGCCTGTTTGCCAGCGATCCACTCGACAGCAACGATGACGAGGCGTTCGTTCAAGAACTCGAGCCGGGCGAAACCGTGACGATGACGTTCCAGTTGGAAGCGGGTGATGACGCGGCTGAGAAAACGTATCCGATCTCATTCGACTTCCGATACGATGATGCATCCGGCACGAGCCAACTGTCCGATACGACTCGAGTGGCGATCGACGTCACCGAAGGCGGCGGTGGCCTGCCGATTGGTGCGATTGCAACGGTAACGCTTCTCAGTCTCGGTGCAGGCGCATACATCTTTCAGAGGAGATAAATGACGGACCTCAGTGAGCGAATCGAGCGGGCGACCGAGCGTCTCAACGAGACGATCGTCTCCCGTCCGAAGACAGTCGTGATGGTCTTTCTGGTGCTGACAGCCGTGTTTGCAGCCGGAATACCACTTATCGAGACCGAGACCGATGCGACCGACGCGTTCACAGAGGACTTAGCAGAACAACAAGCCTACGACGCGATCGAAGAGGAGTTCACTGGCCCGTTTACGACCGACGGTGAGAGCACACAACTCATTCACACGAGTTCGGACGTGCTCACCCGCGAAGAGTTACTTGCCAGCGTCACCGTTCTCGAGGCAATAGACGACCAGTCCGACCTCCGCATGGAGTCTGCAAGCGGACCTGGTCCGACCGTCGCCGAAGCGATCGATGAGGACGCACAAACGCCAACCGAACAGCGCCAGGTCCTCGAGAGCACAACAGACCGAGAGGTCAGAGAGACGGTCCGCGCACTTGGCGAGGAACCGGAATTTGCGGGACTGCTCGCAGACGACTTCAACGAGGGAGAGCCCGCTGCCTCGGCGTCAATTACTGTCGTCTCACACGACGTTCCCGAGGAGTTCGGCGAAGAAGATCTGACCGATATTCAACTCGAGGTCGAGTCAATCGCCGAAGACGAGTCGGCAGACATTGTCGTCTTTGGTGAGGGTGTGATGTTCGATGAGTTCGAGAACGTGATCGTCGACTCGCTCGCGATCGTGATGCCAATCGTCGTCTTGCTCATGTTGGCATTCCTTATCGCAGCCTATCGGGATCCGATCGATCTCAGCCTCGGGCTGTTCTCCCTGTTGTTGACCGTCGTCTGGACGTTCGGATTCCTCGGCTATGCAGGCATTCCGTTCGATCAGCAACTGATCGCCGTCCCCGTCCTGTTGTTAGCAGTCGGCGTCGACTTCGGGATCCACATCATCAACCGCTATCGCGAAGAGACTGTCCAGGGGTATGAACCCCTGACGGCGATGCGAACTGCGAACAACCAGTTGATGATCGCCTTTATCATCGTGACGGTGACATCGGTCTTTGGCTTCGGGGCAAACGTTGTCTCAGATCTCGAGCCGATTCAAAACATGGGAATCGCATCGGGCATCGGGATGGTGTTTACGTTCCTCATCTTCGGCATCCTCTTGCCGTCGATGAAGCTTCTTGTCGATGACCTGCGCGAACGGTATGGCGTCCCGGAGTTCAACTCGACACCAATCGCCTCGGAAGACTCCTCACTTGGAAACATATTGACACTTCCTGTGAAAGCCAGTCAGTACGCGCCAACAGCGTTCGTCGTCGTGATTCTGGTTAGCGGCGCAGCAATGGGTGCCTACGGCACGGGCGTCGACACCTCCTTCGACGAGGAAGACTTCCTCCCACCTGAAGAGGAGGCGTGGTACGTCGACCACATCCCCGAACCGTTCGCCCCCGGGGAGTACACCTTCACGCAGACGATCAACATCCTCGAGGATCGTTTCGACGCCAACCAGGATGAGACCGTAACGATATTCGTCGAAGGGCCGTTCGAGGAGGAACACGCTCTCGAGGCCCTTGATCGGGCGAACGACGATCCACCGAGTAGCTTGGCCGTTGCCCCGGGTGGCGAAGCCGACGAGCAGAGTATCATTACGGTGATCCAGTCGTACGCAGCCCAAGACGAGGAGTTCGCCGAACTCGTCGATCGCAATGACCGCAGCGGGAACGGGGTTCCGGATCGCAATCTCGACCGGATCTATGACGAACTGTTCGCATCGCCGGCCGGTCCCGAGGCCGAACAATACCTCACGGACGACCGTCGTGGCGCACAGATCGAGTACGTCATAGACACCGAAGCAACCCAAGAGGACGCCGCTGAGGACGGCACGGCCTTCGCTGAGGACTTCCACTACTCGGCGACGGCGACCGGCCAGATCGTCATCTTCGACGCGATTACGGGGATGATCTTCGAATCCGCGATTGATGGACTTATCCTCGCGCTCGTGCTCTCTGCTGTCTTCCTCGTCGTCATCTACGCGATTCTCGAGCGCCGACCGTTGCTCGGCATCGTCAACCTGTTCCCGATTGCGATTGCAGTCGCGTTCCTTATCGGGACAATGAGACTGCTCGGCATGCCGTTGAACGCGTTGACAGCAACCATCCTCGCGATTTCGATCGGCCTCGGAATCGCATACACCGTCCACACCACCGCGCGGTTCATCGACGAGTACAACGCCAACGGCGACCCAGTCGGAGCACTCACCACGACGCTGTCGGGAACCGGCGGCGCACTCACTGGCAGCATGCTCACGACATCGCTCGGGACAGGTGCGCTCGCGCTCGCGATCACGCCCGTTCTCGGGGACTTCGGGATGCTGATGGCGCTGAGCGTGTTCTACTCGTTCGTCGCGTCCATCGTGGCACTCCCGCCCGCACTCTTGCTGTGGGCATCGTTCGACAGCGCCGAGGGTGGACTGCGAGAACAGATCTTCGCACGCTAACTGTTCCCGCTCGAGTCACTCTCTCGGTTCGCTGTGTCAGCGCTGGGTTCGACACGACCGGCTCGAGAATTGAGTTGGCAAGAATCGTTATTAGATCCTTGTCCGATGTTATGGTAGTGAGTCTTCGATCGTTTCTGGACGCTGCTGGGACGCCGAACCATGCTATTGTAGTCCTTACCACCGAGGTTGCAGCGCCACTCGAGGGGTTGCTCGAAGCGCCGTTCAGTGAGAGCGGTATCGACGTGCACCTCGATTCCGAGAGCGACCTCAACGTTGGCAGTGGGACCGTTGTCGCACTCGAGCGTGAGAATGCAATCGCCACGGACGAGAGCCTTGCCGTCTTGCTTGAGGATGGAGCGCCGGTCGCCGCCTCGTCGTTGTCGGAACTGTACGAGACGCTACTTGCGATTAACTCGGATCTGTTTGTTACTGGAACGCGGGGGTTAGGCGAGATCGAACTGCCGGACCTTCTCGCTGGCCTTGCAGAGACACGACTGCGGCTGCGCGGTTATCCGCTTGCACATAAAGAGAAACTGCTCCTCATTTTGCTCTCACGGTACATCGAACAGACTGCCTGGCAGGCCGATGCCGGCACGATTCGGTCGTCATTCCAGCACCTTTCCCGACTCGAGGACGAACTGGGGACGCGACGCGTCTACGAGCGTCTTGGCGAGACTGGGGTTGACGTTCATGTGTACGGTGTCGCGGACCGGACGCCGACACCTGCGACTGACCTCGAGGCTACGGTCCATACTGGCTCGAGCGACGAGTACCAAAACGGCTGGTTCGTCGTCCATCGACCACCCGAGCCGACGGCACCGGAGGCGACGCCAGCAGCCTTGGTCTGTCTCGAGAACGGCCCACGAATCTGGGATGGGTTCTGGACGTTTGATCCCGAAACCGTCGTTGCCGTCGACGACTACATCGCTGAACGTCTCTGAAACGGTCTGTCGTACCGAGAGTGGAGAGTACGAGACCGGAGCTTTTTCAACGGGCCAGCACCGACTCAGTGTCAGTCGAATACACGCAACTGAACTGCATAACAGTTGTGTTACGCATGCCATATTCGATACGCTTTTGAGGGATCCAGCCTAACTGCCGGATATGTCACTGACAACGGAGTCCGCCGTTGGCCCCGACGAACTCGCCGTCTTGAAGCTTCTGGCGCTCGAGGGCGGGCTCGAGGGCGATCTCAAAATCTCTTGCTCGCGGCTTGCAGATCGTCTCGACGCATCAAACCAGACTGCCTCGAGACGCCTCCAGCGACTCGAAAGCGCCGGGCTACTCGAGCGCGATACCGTCAACGACGGCCAGTGGGTTGCAGTCACCGAGGCTGGCGAGCGCGCCCTGCACGGCGAGTACGAAGACTACCGTCGCATTTTCGAGACGGACGCCGAGGTCGCCCTCGAGGGCACCGTCACGAGCGGGATGGGCGAGGGACGCCACTACATTTCGCTGTCGGGCTACCAACGCCAGTTCGAAGATCGTCTCGGCTACGAGCCCTTCCCCGGCACGCTGAACGTCGACCTACGCGAGGACAGCGTTCGCCGGCGTAGCGCCGTCTCCTCGCTCGAGCCGGTCGCGATCGACGGCTGGGAAGACGATGACCGAACGTATGGCCCCGCCGTCTGCTATCCGGCGACGATCGAAACGAGCGATGGCGACACCTACGAGGGCGCACACACAGTCGCCCCCGAACGCACACACCACGATGAGGACCAACTCGAGGTCATCGCCCCCGACAAACTGCGTGACAAACTCGCACTCGAGGACGACGACTACGTGACCGTCTCCGTGGGTGATCGCCAATGACTGGCCGTCACGCTGGTCCGCGCTCGAGTTCGAGCGGTGACGCCGAGGCAACCGCAACCGATGTGAGCACCGACGCCACCGACGACGCATTCGATCACGCCCTCGAGTCGCTGCGAGCGGGCGAGCCGATTTTGGTCCACGATGCGGCCGACCGAGAAGGCGAGACAGATTTGATCTACCACGCCGACGCGGTCACGCCCGACGCGGTTGCCCGACTGCGAAACGATGCCGGCGGCCTCGTCTGTGTCGCCCTCGGCCACGACATCGCCGAGGCATTCGACCTGCCGTTCTACGTTGACGAAATCGACCACCCCGCAGCGACCGGCCACGAACTCGGCTACGACGATCGTTCGTCGTTCTCGGTGACCGTCAACCACCGCGACACCTACACTGGAATTACGGACGCCGACCGGTCGAAAACCATTCAGGAACTGGGCGCAGCAGCCACCGATCCCGACGCAACTGCGTTCGCGGCGGCGTTTCGCGTCCCCGGACACGTCCACCTGCTCAAAGCCGCGCCGGATCTACTCGCCCAGCGCGAAGGCCACACCGAACTTGGCGTTGCCCTCGCCGACGCCGCTAACCGCTCGCCCGCCGTGGTCGTCTGCGAAATGTTGGACGACGAAACCGGCGGTGCACTTGCCCCTGCTGATGCTCGCGCCTACGCTGACCGCTACGACCTCGCCTACCTCGAGGGCAGCGCCGTTCTCGAGCGATTGGGCTGAGCGAGGTCGGCTATTTTCCGCCATCTACCTCGAGTCCAGTTTCGCTCGAACTCGTGCCGCTTCGATACACTGCATACAGGATTAAGACGGCAATCATGAAGTCGACGCTGTGTTCGATGAGGTGATGTACGCCCATCGGTATGAGGCCGAACATCGTACACAGCCCGATCACCGAACGAGCAACCAGCAGACCGAGAACGATCGTAATCAGCAGGTACCGCTGTGAGCGTCGCCTCGAGTAGGCAACAAGGCCACAGCCAAAGAGAATCGTCGTTCCGAGTACCGCCAGAACGATGATGCCGAGCAGTACCGGTGCGAGTTCCGGACTGACCCAATCGGCCTCGAACGGAGTCGTATGATGCATCGCCGCTACCGAATATGGGTGCGAGGTCCACGTATGTGCTTCGGTGCGAGGCCCGGCCTGCCCATTGACGGCCCGGACGCCGCCATGGCTGCGCTCGCCACAAGATCATCAGGGCGATCAAACCGTCATATGACCCGTTCTCATTTGTCGGGAACGATCAGAATCCGTTATCAAGGTTCCACGACTAGGCGCAAGTAGCAACCACCGAGTGCCGATTGATTTCCCATGACTACGACTCGACGCCAGATCAGAACACACGTACAGGCAAACGCCGGTATCCACTTCAACGAACTCGTCAGGGAGTCAGAGTTCGCACCAGGGCAGATACAGTACCACGTTCGGCGCTTGATCGACAACGACGACCTCGTCCGCAGCGAGTTCTACGGCCGTACTCACTACTATCCACCTACATACGACGAATGGGAACGCGCCGCTCTTGCGCTCTTTCGACGCGAAACGACCCGCGAACTCGTCGTCTATCTCATCGAGCACGAATCCGCTGGTCCAAGTGACGTCGCCGCCCGCCTCGACATCGCCCGAAGCACGCTCGAGTACCATCTCGAGCGACTCGTTGAGCACGAGATCGTCGAAAAGTCCTACGATGCACGCAATCGGGTGACGCTCTCGCTTGCGAACCCCGAACGAACTGGCGAACTGCTCGCAACCGTCGAGCCAACTGTTCCAGACCGACTGGTCGATCGGTTCACCCGCCTCGTCGACGACTTACTCGAGGCTGACTGAACTCGAGACGGTGACTAGCACTCTGTTGGAACGAGAAACGGTGGTCCTTATTCTCGAGCAACACGCTGTCGAGACACGAGCTTGAAAGTGTCTACCAGACATATTTTCGAGAGTCGTACCAGAACAATAAATAGTTGAGACAGAGACACGAGCGTATGGAGCGACGCGTCAAACGACGGCGATTGATACAGGCGATGAGTGGCGGACTAGTAGTCGGTGTTGCTGGCTGTCTCGGTGGTGACGACGATACCGGCAACGGTGACGACGGAACGGGAGACGATCACGGCGACCACGACGATCATGATCACGACGATGACGGCGATGACGACACCGAAGGGGATGACGCCCCCGGAAGCGACGGACTCGCGTATGCGTTCAGCCCGGATACAATCGCAATCATCGACCCCGAAGACGGCGAGGTCGTCGACGAAATCACTGACGGCATCGATGACAACGGCTGGGGCGATACCCGCATCACAGCCGATTACAGCGAAATCTACGCTATCGAGGAATCGCTCGATCAGGTGCTCGTAATCGACACCGAGACACGCGAAATCGTCGCGGAGGTCGACATCGGTCCCGATGCAACCCACATGTACCACCCCAACGACGACGAGATGTGGGCCCACTCGGATGACGAAGGGACATTCTACGTTATCGACACCGAGGACCACTCGGTCATCGAAACCGTCGAATCCGGCCTCGAGGCCGAAGGACACGGCAAACTGCTGTATCACGAAGACTTCGGCTCGATGGGCTATGCGACAAACGTCAACGATCCCGGCGCGCCCGTGATTGACCTCGAGAACTACGAGCGAAGTGACTTCATCGAGTTCGACGACGAGGACCAAGGCACCCACTATAAGGCCTACAGCCCAGAAACCGGCCTTGCGTACTTCGAGTACGGTGACGTGACGGTCGTCGTCGACACCGAAGATGATGAAATCGTCGACGAACTCGAGTTTGCAGGTGGAATGTACCTCACGCCAGACGAGGAGATTCTCGGCGTCCTTGACGGCGATCAGGTTCGATTCCTCGACGCCACGAGCGAGGACAGCGAGGAACTCGGCGTCGTCGATGTCGGCGAAGGCCCTGACGCGTTGCGCTACTACGACGGCGACGACGGACTGTACGCTTTCACCGCACACACACAGACCGACGAAGCGTCCGTCATCGACGTCGACGAACTCGAGGTCGTCGAGACGCTCGAGGTCGGCGATATCGAGCGCCCAGAGGACGCTCACCACCTTCACCGCTCGGCGGTCGCCGGCGACGAGTACTTCTTCACCCCGGCTGAGGCAGACGGCTTCGTCGCCGTCGTCGATATGGCTGAACAGGAAGTGGTCGACCACGTCGAGGTCGGAGACGGCGTCGACACCGTCCAGTACGTCGGTGACTCTGGCGTCGGTTATACTGGCAAGCTTCGATAACCGATGGACCGAGACCCAGCATCGCCCGACCGCCGCCCTGAAACGCGCGCCCGCACCGTGGCCGTCCTTGCAGCCGTCACCCTCGTAGCCGCACTCGCCCTCTCGAGTCTCGCAATGCCGGTCGCGGCTCACGCCTATCTGAGTGAGACGGACCCCGGAAACGGCGAGCAGGTCGAAACACTGCCCGAGGACGTGACGCTCACGTTCTCCGGTGACGGCGTCCAGAACGCGGACATCTCCGTTGTCGATCCCGACGGCGAGGAGGTCAGCGACGACCCTGAGATAGATCCCGATGATACACAACTCGTCGACGTTCCGCTCGAGGTCAACGGAGACGACGCCCCCGAGGGGATGTACACCGTCGAATGGGAAGTGCTGGCCGATGACGGCCACACGACCTCCGGCTCTTTCTTCTTCAGCCTCGGCGACGAACCACTCGACCGCGACACCGTTCTCGAGGCGTACGAAGACGATGATGAGGTTGACGACGAAGTTCCACCGCTCGAAACTGCCGCAAAAGGACTTCTGTTAGTCGCACTCGTCGGTCTCGTTGGCGGACCCGCCGCTGCGGCACTGGCTGTCTATCCCGTCACCGATCGATTCAACGCCTCGACGCGCGTCCTCGACCGGCGTCTCAAGCGACTACTAGCCGGCACAGCCGCCGTATTGCTCGCGTCGGTGCTCACACTCGGCTACGTGCAGGCCAGCGCAGTTGGTCCACTGTCACTCGAGACAATCCTCGAGTTCCTGGGAATGCCACTCGGACAGGCGTGGCTCGTACAATTTGTGGCTGCACTCGCCGTCTGTGGCGCGCTCGCGCTTGGCTTTGCGGGCATCGGTTCTCGGCCCATCTGGCTTGGCGGTACCGCTCTCGGTTCGATCATCGTCGGCGGGGCAGTCAGTTGGACGAGTCACTCCGCAACGGCGATTGATCGCGTTCAGGGGATGGCCGTCGACTTCGTCCACATCGGCGGCGCGGCGCTCTGGGTCGGCGGACTCGTTGTCCTCGCGCTTGTCGTCCCCGCAGTGCTCCGGGAAACAGCGCCTGCGGACCGCAGCGCGCTGGCAGCAGGGACGATCCGGCGATACTCCCTGCTCGCACTCACTGGCGTCACCCTCGCCGGTGCAACCGGCCTCGCGCTTGCCGCCTGGCACGTCCCCTCGCTGTCTGCACTGTCGGACAGCATCTACGGCACAGCCCTCTCCGCGAAAACCTTGCTGGTCCTGCTGGCGCTTGGCCTTGGCGGCCTCACACGATTCATCTTGCTTCGCCACCTCGAGTCATCGCCTGCCGATCGTGGCGGCCTGACCGGTCGACTGTTCGAAACAGGCGACCAACTCCGCGAAGACGGCGGCGAGCCGCCCACCGACAGAGCGACCACCTCATTCGTTCGCGCTGTCCGCCTCGAGGTCGCCGTTCTCGTCGTCGTCCTGTTGCTATCGGGACTGCTCACATCCGTTCCCACAGCAGCGGTTGTTGGCGGCGAAGAAGACGACCTCGAACCCGCGACGATCGAGTTGGAAGGCGACGATGTCGACATGCTTCTGACTGCACTCCCCGGTGAGGCCTCAGCCGGCGCTTCAGGCGAGCAGTTCCACCTCGAGGAGAACGAGCCAATCGTCTTCGAAGTTGCGTTCATCGAGTCAGGAGCTGACGCCGATACCGAGGGTGATGAATCCGATGCCGCCGATATCGACTCCGATGAGCTACTCGAGTCCGACCAGACCGTTCGCCTCACGGCCGATGCCGTCGACGGCGATACAACGTTCGATATCGAACTCGAGCAGACCGACGACGGAACGTACGCGGCCGTCCAGCCGTTCGCCGATGACGGGAACTGGGATATCCGCGTGACTGGCAGTCCGGATGGGCAGTTCGTCAGTGAGTGGGTCGAAGCGTACGTGGCAGCCGAAGGAGATCACGATCACGATGATCACAATGGCGCTGATGACCATGATCACGAGCACGACCACGACGATCAGGCCGCAGCGGATGACTCCGAACACGACCACGACCCAGACACCGACTCGGCGTTTGCCACGCTCCTTCAGTTCGGCGCGATCACTATCGGCATCATTGGGAGCCTCGCCGTTGTCGTCGAATCCGTCCGACTCCGGGATCGAGGGTAGAACGACCCGGAGCTGAAAGCGCCCGTTCGTCAGTCGGAGTGCGCTTCAATTTGCGTCGTAATCCACTCATCGACCTGTTTTGCAGTCGTCTCGAGTGTTTCATCTGTTGTATCGATGGTCGTCACTGCATCACGTTCGCACTCTGCGTTGTCTTTGAGCCACTGGTTGAATTCAACCTGTTCTGTGACATTCTCTTCGGTGATTTCGAAGCGATCCGGATGCCGTTCTGGTGGGCGCGCCTGTAATCGCTGGCGCTGTTCGTCCTCGTCACAGAGCAACACGAGATACTCCACTGCGGAAAAACAGTCGTACTGTGGATGGGCCTCGAGGTTCTCTGGAACCCCAAATCCGGCCCCGAACAGGACGGGCGGACGATTCGATTGGGCAATATCTCGACAGAGACGAAGCCACGTCTGGAAGTACCATTCGAAGTCGTCCCAGAACTCGTCCCGCCAGAGCACATCCGAGTCGAGCAACACAGCATCATCACGCGTTCCCCGAAGCTCGTTGAGGACGGTTGATTTGCCAGTCCCGCCAGCGCCACTGACGATCAACAACGGCTCCCGATGAATCGACTCCTGGTGCCCGCAGGTTGGACAGACGACAACCGATTCGGCGCTGTCAACAGCCATATCGGTGTGTAAGCCGCCACAGCCCGGACACTCATCGAACATATACCTGTACCCACGCCACTACTCGATAATCGTTATGGACATATGTTAACAGAGAGCGGCGAAGAAACGGTGGATACACCACTCCTCTTGTCGGCTGCAGAGCGGGTGAGTGCGACGCTCGGCGGTGATGAACACGACAGGGTGGACGCCACTGGGGTCGCGCTCGAGCCAAATGTGCCCGCAAATCGCGAACACTTAGTACGGTGGCTTTCAACACACACGATCATGGGATTCGACGAGATGGATGTCGACACGATCTGGATGGACGGCGAATTCGTCGACTGGGACGACGCCCAGATCCACGTGCTCACGCACGGACTCCACTACGGCAGCGGCGTCTTCGAGGGCGCGCGCTGTTATGACACCGAAGAGGGGCCCGCAATTTTCCGCTGGGAAGAGCACCTGGACCGACTCTACCAGTCCGCAAAGCCCTACGAGATGGAGATTGACTTCTCGAAGGAGGAACTCACCGAGGCCACACTCGAGCTCATCGAGCGCCAGGAACTGCCCTCCTGTTACATTCGCCCAATCGCGTACTACGGCTACAACTCACTCGGCGTGAGCCCCGCCGACTGCCCCACCAAGACCGCCATTGCTGTCTGGCCGTGGGGTGCCTACCTCGGCGAGGAAGCCTTAGAGCAGGGCATCGAAGTCATGATCTCCTCGTGGCGAAAACACGCCTCGAGTCAGATTCCAACGAACGCGAAGACGACAGGTCTGTACGTCAACAGCATGCTGGCGGGCGAGGAAGCCCGCCGGAACGGCTTCGCGGAAGCAATCGTCCTGAACAAGGAAGGCAACGTCGCGGAAGGCCCCGGCGAGAACATCTTCCTCGTGCGCGACGACGAAATCTACACGCCCGGCCTCTCGGAGTCGATTCTCGACGGCATCACCCGCGACACCGTCATCACGCTCGCCGAGGACCTCGGCTACACCGTCCACGACAACGTCTCGATCTCTCGAGGCGAACTCAACACGGCTGACGAGCTGTTTTTCACCGGCTCTGCAGCCGAAGTGACGCCTATCCGCAAAGTCGATAACGTCGTCATCGGCGACGGCTCGCGCGGGCCGGTCACTGAAGACATCCAGTCGGAGTTCTTCGATGTCGTCGAGCGCAAGACCGACGCGTACGACGAGTGGTTCACTTACGTCTAAGACGCCAACAGCGGGCAGTTCAGTGTGATAGGGAGTGAGTGCGGTCATACTGCAATCTCTGTGGCGGTATTGCTGCGCACTTCGCTGTTGGACCTAGGTAAGGGTCAATTCTTCTCGAGTGAGACAGACGACTCTCCGGGCCACCACGCTCGTTCTCGAATGCCCTGATGAACCTGTGCAATGAGTCCTAACAACGGGAGTTCCAACAGTGGGCCGATGACCAGTGCCAGCGGAATCAACGGCTCGTGGGGGAACGCGACGACGGCGATTGCAAGCGCAGTCGGAGAGTTCCGCGACAAAATCGTATTGTTGAAACAGACGACCTCCTCGTACGAGAACGATAGTGCCTGCCCAATGGCGAACCCGAGACCGAGATTGATTACATAAAAGCAGACCACTGGCACCGCAAGCAGTGCAAGCAAGCCCGGATTCTCGAGAACTTCCTGTCCTTGTGAGGCGAACATCGCGCCAATAGCGAGGCTCAAGAAGATAATCTGGAGTGGGCTGAGTACCGGGAGAAACGACTGTCGAAACCACTGGTCGCTTCGCCAGCGATGCAGTCCTCTGCGGACACCCACGGCGAGAACGAGTGGCACGACCAACACGAGCACGACACTCTCGACCAGCAACTCGAGCGGGAGTTCAACGAGTTCGCCTGCAAAGACGTACAGGTAGACGGGCAACAAGACGAGTTGCAAAATCAGGTTATACGGGAGGATAGACGTTGCAAGCGGGACATCGCCATCGGCGATGTCGGTAAAGATCAGGTACCAGTCCGTACACGGCGTCACCATAAGCATGATCAGGCCAACCCACAGCGCAGGATACTCATGAAGGAAAATCGCACCGAGGACCACAGCGAGGACGGGATTCCAAATAAAGTTTATCAGGAGGCTCGAGCCAGCGACCCGACGATTACCGAAGGCAGACCGGAGCCTCGAGAGTGGCATTCCCGCGAACGCGCCGAATAACATCACCATCAAGAAGGGGAGGATGAGCGCATCTGCAACTGGGGCCACACCGGCAATCTGCCCAAGCGCAAGGCCACCGATGATCGCCCCGAAAACGAATACGGTCTGATATCGCTCGACGAAATCCATCCTCAGCCACCATTCCAACGGGCTGGCCGTAAACATACGGCTTCCTGCCAAAAGATCGAAGCGAGACTATTCGACGCCAGCATGGCCACAAGCTGACGATTCGCTCACTGACCTACCCAGAAATAGTGTTCACCAGTCGCCTCAGCTGTCGTTCAGATACACGCTGATTCGCGTGATCGACTCCTCGGCGTCGTCGAACTCCACGACATCACAGAACTTCGCCTCAACGTCTCCCTCATCGTTCTCGCCGGTAACTGTCCCCTCAGCAACGGAGGCGTCCTCGTCGTGAACGAGCAGCGAAACCTCGTGTGTCGAGTTCGAGAGCCCGCGCAGTTCGTTGACGTAGCGTGCGAAGCCGTCGAATCCCTCGAGTGTGCCCGTCAGTGATTCGTAGACGAACTCATCGGCGAGTGCGTCGCGGGCAATTGCGGGGTCTTCCTCGTCCATTGCGTCGAAATACGCCTGAATCAGGTCCTCGCGGTCGTCAGTAGCCATCATACAGTCCTTTCACACGCCATCCAATAAACCCGTTCGTCCAGCCTCGGTGGCTCCTCGAGCGCTGAGAACCAGGCAGCGGACCGCCTCAGTCGTCGTCCGCAGCGTCTGCGTTCTTGTTCTCGCCAGCTCTTGCCTCGTCGATCACGTCAATCGACACGCCGGCATCCATTCCCCGGTTGCGGTCTGAGTCACCGAACCCGGCGCTCAGGACTCGCGTGAGTGCGTCTTCGACGTCCTCGTCGATCTCTTGGATCCGCTCGGATTTGACCTCGATGACGAACCCGGTGGTAATGTTTGGCGACGTTGGCAAGAATAGGACCTCTCGGTCGTCGTCTGTCACCTTTCCGGTCTTGAACGCCGTCATCCGAAGCCCCTCCCAGACCTCGAGTTTGACGGGTTTCTGGAGCGATTCTTGCTCGCCGAAGGCGGTTTCGGCGGCCATCTTCGAGGCGTTGTAGACGACGCGCATCACGGGGACACGATTTGCGATGTTGTCGACAAGTCGCTCAACGAGACCGCCAATCGTCGTTCGCATGAGATAGCCAACCGAGAGGGTCAGGATGATGAGGACGGTCAGTGCGACGATAACGCGGAGGAACTGTGCGACCTGTCGGGCCTGATCTTCGCCGCCGGGAACGAACGGGTCGACGGCTTGCCACTCGAGAATAAGTCCGGGAGTGATGCCGGCGACAAGGCCGTAGAGCCAGTAGATGACGTAGAGGGTAATGAGGATCGGGCCGAGGACGATCAGCCCACTCGCGAAATCCCGCTTCCACGAAGCCATGTACGCAGACTCACACTACGGGCTAATGAGCCCTTCCCTTTACTGTCCGAGCACTGCTCGCAGCGCAAATCGGAGGTTTTCCTTGCGTTCCATCACCCGTCGCGAGAAGTACGACAACCAGCGCCCGCCGTAGGGAACGTACTGATACACATCGTACTCCGCGGCGAGGTCGTACTGTCGTTGCTCGCGAACGCCCATCAGCAACTGGAACTCGACGTCAGTCCCATACTCGTCGTGGAGCGCAATTGCTCGCTCGATCATCTGGTCGTCGTGGCTGCCAACGGCAATTGTCGGCCCATCCTGAAAGTACTTGAAGGCGTACTCAAGCAAGGCCTCGTACTCGCGGTTGACTCGCTCCGAGTCGGTATAGGCAATCGCAGCCGGCTCGTCATAGGCTCCCTTGACGAACCGGACTTTGCCGGGCAGGGTTGCCAGTCGCTCGAGATCGGTTCGCGTTCGTTTGAGGTTTGCTTGGACGCAGATGCCGACGCCGCCGTCATACTCGTGTGCGAGCGCTTCGAACGCATCGAGCGTGGCATCGGTCGTCGTGTGATCTTCCATATCGATCCAGACGAAGACATCGTGCTCGGCTGCGGTGTCGACGACGCCCTCGAGTTCCTCGCGAAAGACGTCTTCGCCGAGGTCGAGGCCCAGTTGCGAGGGTTTCACGGAGAGACAGGCATCGAGATTCGAGCGGGAAATATCGCCAGCCAGCGCCCGGTATTCGGCTGCATCGGAGCGGACCGGCGGTCGCTCGTCGTAGTGTTCACCGAGCAGATTGATGATCGCTCCGACGTGTCGCCCGTTGAGTCGACTGACGTGGTCGAGGACTTCGGCGGCCGACTCCCCCGCGACGAACCGGTCAGCGATTGGCGGGATCATACTGCTACTACTATTTGCCCCCTGTAAGAGGTTTGGTGTCAGTGACTGTGTGCGTGCCTGACCGGTGGAATGATAGGATGCCGACACGTAGGAGGCTCGAATACCCGCAGTTGCCGCAAGAAACCACCGCCCGTTAAGACGTGCGGGTTCGTTCGCGTCTATATGACACTCCTCGAGACCATCGTGATTGCGTTCTGGGCGATGTTGCCGGCGTACGTGCCGAACAACGCCGCCGTACTCGCCGGCGGTGGTCGGCCGATCGATGGCGGACGAACCTGGGACGGGAAACGGGTCCTCGGCGACGGGAAAACGTGGCGCGGGACGGCCGCAGGTATCACCGCGGGGCTCGCACTCGCTGGCATTCTGACGCTGTTCGCTGGCGACGTGAGCAACGCACTTGGCTTCGAGGTGCCGGAGTTCGCTCCGCTTGCGGCGCTCGGCCTCGCTGCTGGTGCAATGCTTGGGGACATTCTCGCGTCGTTTCTCAAGCGCCGCAGCGGTCGTGAACGTGGCGCGATGTTCCCCGGACTCGATCAACTCGACTTCGTCGTCGTCTCCCTGCCGCTGACCGCGCTGCTTGCAACTGACTGGTTCCGCACCGTCTTCACGTGGGAGGTCATCCTCGTCGTCGTCGTGGTCACGCCAATTCTGCACGTCGCGACGAACATGATCGCGTACAAACTCGGCCTGAAGAACGAACCCTGGTAAACCGCTCAGTTATTCCGCTGAGACGTCGTCAGTCCACTCCGGCCGAACGTTCTCAGCAGTCTCTGTCACGTCGTACTCGAGCGTCGTCGTCCACGAATCGCCGCGCTCGAGGACGTACTCACCCCACGTCGCCGCATCGACGCGCTCGAGTGTGACGTTCGAGTGCTGCAGTTGCCCGTCCGAGTCGACATGCACCTCGCCGTCGGCGTCAGTGACGTACTGCGTCTCGTATTCGGCGTCTCCACCCTCGATCTCGGTCCATCCCGTTTCTGGTTCATACACTGAGTGCGGTGTGTCATCGTCGGTCGTTTCACCGGTCCGTTCAAACACGCTCACCTCGAGTTGGGTGTGAACGAGTCGGTCGGGATAGACGGCGGTCGCTGGCCCCTCAACCGTCACGTCGCCGTCCGCCGTGGTGATCGCGCTGTGTTCGTCCTCGTTCGTTCGAAGCACTTCGTCGTCAGTCTCTGCGAGCCACTCTGCGAGTCGGTCCGCTGAGTCGGCCGTGGTCTTCGTGTATCGCTCGCCATCGCCACTCCAGTAGTGGTCGTACGTAAGCGCCTCGACCGCAATCGTTTCACGCTGCTCGCCGGTGTCGCTGTCGACTATCGAGTCGCGCGCAAAGAACAGGTCGCCCTCGAGTAGCAGCGTCTCGGAAACAGTGTAAGTGCCCTCGAGTTCGGTTGGCTCAGCGGGTGCGGCGGCTCGAGTGTCTGCCGGTGAGTACACGGCGAGGATGCCGGCCGTCGCAATCCCGACGAGGACGACGACTGCAAGGAGGATATACCGTCGATTCATACACAGTCATAACACGTTGCTACAAAAAACATACCGATCAGCTGCCACGTGTACTGAGGGCTGCGGTCAGAATCATGCTGAGTTCGCCGTTCAGGAGATCCGGTCTGAGGCGTCATCGACCGCCTCGAGTCCGACTGACTCCGCGAGCAGACATGCATCTTCCCGATCCGTTTCCACACCGCTTATTTCGTCGGGGCACGCGCGTTCGAGCAATGACGAACCAGGCACTCATCGACGCCCTTCGCGAGGCTGATGCCGTTCGATTCGGCGAGTTCGAACTCTCACACGGTGGCACCAGCGAGTACTACGTCGACAAGTATCTCTTCGAAACCGATCCCACCTGTCTCGAGACCATCGCAGATGCGTTCGCCGAGCGCGTTGACGAGGGAGACAAACTCGCCGGCGTCGCGCTGGGCGCAGTCCCACTCGCCGCTGCAACCAGCGTCGCTGCCGACGCTCCCTACGTCATCGCCCGCAAGCAGCGCAAAGACTACGGCACGGCTAATCTGATCGAAGGCCGACTCGAGGAGGGCGAAGAGGTCATTGTCCTCGAGGACATCGTGACGACGGGCACGAGCCTCGTCGATGCTATCGAGGCGCTCCGAGAGGCCGGCGCGACGGTCAACCGAGCCCTCGTCGTCGTCGACCGCGAAGAAGGTGGCCGCGAGACCGTCGAAGACGCCGACGTCGAAATGGAGTCACTCGTGACCGCGAGCGAACTGCTGGCCGACGCAGACCGCGAGTAACCTACTCGAGCCAGCGCCGCTTACGTGAGCGACGCAGTCAAGCCACTCGCGCTGGTGGTTCGCGTATGGACCTCCCCAGCGCACTCGAGGCCGAGGGAAACACCGTTTGTGTCGTCGGCGCTGGCGGCAAGAAATCGACGCTGTATGCGCTCGCTGACGGCCTCGAGCGCGCACTCGTTACTGCGACGGTTCGGATTCCGCCGTTTACTGAGCAGGTCGCCGACCTTCGAGTAACCACAGACCCGAATACGGCACTTGAGGAGACGACCGACTGGCCGCTCGGACTCGTTGCCGACCGCGAGGAAGACAGGTGTCACGGCTACGATCTGGCGGAAATCGACGCGCTCGCGTCGAACGCAGCCGACACGTCTGTCCTCGTGAAAGCCGACGGCGCACGCACGCGCTGGTTCAAGGCACCGGGCGACCACGAACCACAACTGCCCACCACTGCGGACGTGGTCGTTCCAATCGCCAGTGCGAAAATCGTCGGGAAACGACTGGACGAGGAGTACGTCCATCGACCCGAGCGCGTCGCCGCGATCACCGGCCTCGAGCACGGGGATCGAATTTCTGCTCCTGCTGTCGCGGCCGTCCTCACGAGCGACCGCGGCGGCTGGAAGGGCGTTCCCCACAGTGCAACGGTGATTCCACTCCTGAACATGGTCGACACGCCGGCGCTCGAGGCGACTGCACGCGAGATTGCCGCCGAAATTCGCGAGCGTCGCCCCGGAGCCCGAGTCGTGCTCACCAGCCTGCTCGCAGACGAGCCAGTCGTCGCGGTCGTCTGAGTGGTGTTGTGGAAGGGTGAAACGGGTCGTTATCCCCGAACACGCGCCGTCGCACACCATCACAATGTTTTTATCCCGCTCGAGACTACGCGTAGCTACGATGGTAGGTGTCCGTTTTACAGGGGCGTTTGCCCGCTTCTAACTCACATTCACGCCCGTCGTCTTGGCCGGTTCGAACCGCTTGGGCGGCGTTGACGGACGCCACGCCGAACGTCGTCTGGACGTTCTTCCAGTAATCGTACCACACAGCTACAGCCATGTCAGACTCAGACTCCGACGCGAACGCAGGGGAACAACTCACGGTCGTCCTCCCAGACGGCTCGGAACTCGCCGTTGACGACGGCGCAACGGTCGAAGACTGCGCCTACGAAATCGGCCCAGGACTCGGTAGAGACACCGTCGCCGGCAAACTCGATGGCGACTTCGTCGCCAAAGAAGCACCCGCCTACGATGGTGCCGAACTCGAGATCATCACCGAGGGCAGCGACGAATCGCTGCGCGTCATGCGCCACTCGGCCTCGCACTGTCTCGCACAGGCCGTCGAGCGCCTCTACGACGAGGAGACGGTCAAACTCGCCATCGGCCCGCCAACGGACGAAGGCTTTTACTACGACTTCGACAACCTCGATATCGACGAGTCCGATCTCCGTGACCTCGAGGCCGAAATCGAGGACATCATCGCCGAAGATTACGAAATCGAGCGCGAAGACGTCTCCATCGAGGAGGCCGAAGAACGCCTCGCAGGCGAACCGTACAAACTCGAGTTGCTCGAGGAACTCGCCGAGGAGGGAGACACCGTTTCCTTCTACAAACAGGGCGAGTGGGAAGACCTCTGTGCCGGTCCACACGTCGACTCGACAGGCGAAATCGGCGTCGTGAAACTGCTCGAGATCGCTGGCGCATACTGGCGCGGCGACGAGGAAAACGAGATGCAAACGCGTATCTATGGCACCGCGTTCGAAGACGAGGGCGACCTCGAGGCGTTCATCAAGCGCAAGGAAGAAGCCGAGAAACGCGATCACCGAAAGATCGGCTCGGAGATGAACCTGTTCTCGATTCAGGACGTCACCGGCCCCGGACTGCCGCTGTATCACCCGCCCGGAAAGACGGTCCTGAAAGAACTCGAGGACTTCGTCGAAGACCTCAATCAGGACGCTGGCTACGACTACGTCGAGACGCCTCACGTCTTCAAGACGGATCTCTGGCACCGCTCGGGCCACTACGAGAACTACGCCGACGACATGTTTATTTTCGATGTTGGCGACGACGAGTTCGGCCTGAAGCCGATGAACTGCCCCGGCCACGCCGCTATCTTTCAGGACCAATCCTGGAGCTACCGCGACCTCCCAATCCGCTACGCTGAGAACGGCAAAGTGTATCGGAAGGAACAGCGCGGCGAACTCTCCGGTCTCTCGCGCGTCTGGGCCTTTACCATCGACGACGGCCACCTGTTCATCCGCCCCGACCAGATCGAACAGGAAGTCGAGGAGATCATGGACATGATCACGGACGTCTTAGAGACGTTCGACTTAGAGTACGAGATGGCACTTGCCACGCGCCCCGAGAAGTCCGTCGGCAGCGATGAGATCTGGGAGCACGCCGAAGAGCAACTCGAGACCGTCCTCGAGAAACGTAACCTCGAGTACGAGGTCGAAGAAGGCGATGGTGCGTTCTACGGGCCAAAAATCGACTTCGCGTTCGAGGACGCTATCGGCCGTGCGTGGGACGGTCCAACGGTCCAACTGGACTTCAACATGCCCGACCGGTTCGACCTCTCCTACGTGGGCGAAGACAACGAAGAACACGAGCCGGTGATGATCCACCGCGCACTGTACGGCAGCTACGAACGGTTCTTCATGATGCTCATCGAGCACTACGAGGGCCGATTCCCGCTCTGGCTCGCGCCAGAACAGATCCGTGTCCTCCCGATTTCGGATGCAAACCTCGGCTACGCCCACCGCGTCGCAAACGAGTTCGATGACTTCCGCGCCGAGGTCGACGGCCGTGACTCCACGCTCGAGCGCAAGATCCGTGCGGCCCACGACGACCGCGTTCCCTACCAGATCATCGTCGGCGACAACGAGGAAGAGGCCGGCAACATCTCGGTCCGGGACCGCTTCGAGGACCAGGAGTACGATGTCGACATTGAGGCGTTCCGCAGCCATCTCGAGGCCGAACGAGACGAGCAGCGGACGGAACCGGACTTCCTGCAGGACTAAGAGAGGCCACTGATCCACGGCGGTAGCCATACCCGATTGACCCCGCCATACCTGTTTTGACAAGTCAAAGTTCTTTACCGACTTTCCGATGAAACGTAGTCTGTCTGCGATTGCGCCGGCACTGCGCACAACCGCTCATATATGTATGCATACACGTTGTCGTTCGTCGATGATGACGACACAAGAATCGAAACCCAGCAACCCTGAAAAGCAGTCAGTTAATCGTCCGCTTGGAGGCGATGTGATCCATCGGGGACGTCGTTTTGGATCTGATCGTGAATAGCGGACCGTTCTTCAGTGGAGAACGTTGGGAAGACATCCTCAAACTCTTTGCCGCCCCATAGCTCAGCGGTACTAACGTCTCGCTGTTGTTCCTGAAGTGTAACGAGCGGATCAGGGCGGGGGATGTCTTCAGGCATACCTAGCAAATTGACGCATCGATATAAAAATTTAGTGGTCAGAGATCGCCTCAACGATAGAGTCGTGCAACTCTCTGGCTTCCGCTATCGCATCGGCATGTTCATCACGAAATTGGCCGAGAACCCACTGATTGAATGTCACGGAGTCATCAAAGTATCGCTCGAGGAGAGGTTCGACTGCAATAAGTTCCCCTTCATGGCTTTCTAAAAACTGTTTCGCGTGCTCTTTTCTGAACTCACGACCTCGATCACGAAGTTCATCCACGTGAAGATACACACCTGTATCGATTTCTGCTGAACGGAACGTGTATCGCGGAGAGACGTTTTCGGGAGAGAACAGAAATGGAATATGGGTGTGTTGAACGTAGTTTCGGAGTTCAATAAGAAAGTCGCTGACCTCCAGGTCAACCGTCTCGTACAATCGAGTTCGATATGCTTCTTGTGACGCTTCAGATAAATACCGGCAGAATTGCTCAGCCTGATCTCGAACTGGAAAGATACTGCCAGAATATGCGATGAACTGCTGTGCTAACTCATACTGTGTCGGGCTGTCAGCCCGAATCGTCTCGAGAAATCGAGTGTGATGATATTTGAACGAATGGAATGCAACATCGAAAGCGCGTAGTCGTTCAATTGCCCACAGTCCATCACTCTCAATGAACTGCTGATAGAGAGTTTCGACCGACATCAGTGAGCAACTACTGTCTTTTCAGCCACTATATATGTGTCTACACGAAGGCAGACTATCGTAACGACCGGACGTTTCACACTTACATCGCGTTCGTGTCCTCGTAGCCAACGAGTAGACGGATCGTTCGCAGGGAGACGAACCGCGGCACACGCTCCGCATAGCGCTCGTACTCCTCGCCGTACTGTTTTCGCAGCCACGGCTCCTCGGCAAACGGGAGCGCCAGCCACCAGACGAAGTAGATGACACAGATGATCGCCACCAACAGCGAGTTCGTAAGGAGTGCAAACCCAATCGTCGCGACGATGTAGCCGACGTACTGGGGATTTCTCGAGTAGCGATACCAGCCGCCGGTTCGCAACTTGCCGGAGAGACCTTTCGTCTCTTCGACGCCGAGGTCGTAGCCGGCAGCGAGCGCAACGGCAAACCCGCCGAGGAATAGACTCACTCCCACGAAAAGCGACGGTGTCCGCGGGAGACCGAGCGTGTTCCAGGTGAGATATGCAAGGAGAGGCAAGAGTACGTTGAGTAGCTGTGAGATCGTCCAATGTGTGTAAAACTGCCATCCTCGCTCGCCGGGCGGCCAGTAGTCAGCCACGCCGAGAGCGCTCGCAACAATACCCGCGAGGTTCAGCGTGACCAGTCCGACGCCGAGGACAAATACGACCGACGTCAGCGAATCCGCCGTCACAGCCGCTAGGATGGAATCGATCATGCCTCTCGTACTCCCTCCGTGGTCGCACCCAGTGTCTGGACCATACACGACGCTCGAGTCGCAATCTGCTGGAATCTTCTCACGGACACGCTAGGTGATTTATATATCCGGGATGTCACTCAAGTCAACGGGATGAAATACTGTACTGTTCGACTCTCCCAGCCCGACTGGATGCTCCATCCGATGCAGCAATTCATTCGCGAGGAAACCGCCGTTCGCTACGAGGAACTGCAAGCCTGGGCCATTGCGACTGGCGACGCACTCGAGTACGAACTGTTCTACGTCGACGCCGACCGCGAGCCCTACGAAGCGGCTCTCGAGGCCGTCGATTCGATTCACTGGTACGACCTGACGCCGATCAACGAGGACTCGTTCTACGTGTACATCTGCCAGCAGACTCGCACGGAAGACACCCAGTGGCGCGAGGCGTTCGCCGCGTTGAACCTCGTCGTTGTGCCGCCAATTGTCTACGACACCGAGGCCGACTTCCAGATGACGATTGTCGGCACAGCTGCAGACTTACAGGCCATGCTCGAGGGACTTCCCGATGAGATCGACGTGACCGTCTGTTCGATTGGAGACTATGATCGCCGACACGCGCCACTCGTGGGCGACTGTACCGACCGACAACTCGAGGCCGTCGAGGCGGCAGTCGAGGTTGGCTACTTCGACGTTCCCCGAAAGGCCGGCGTCCGCGACGTTGCCGATGAACTGGGATGTGCCTCGAGTACAGCCGCGACGTTGCTCCAGAAAGCCCAGGCTCGAGTAATGCGACGGGTCACTGAGCGGTATGGCCGGCGATAAGCAGTAGTGAGCGAACACATGTTCGTGCGTTTTTGTAGGCACATACGGATCGAAATCCCCATAGTTGCAGAATCATGCATACCTGTATGAACAGAGCCGAGAAAGCAGCCTTGCAGTTGCGAGCCGTCGACGTGCTGCGGATGCTCAAAGAGACGCGAACGTACGACGAACTCGCCGAGACGACCGGCCTTCCCGCGGGCGATCTCAACCGGTACGTCAACGGCCACGTCCTCCCCGGCACCGAACGCGCACGGGAAGTCGTCGAAGATCTGGGACGGGACGCGCTCGCGGCTGAACTCGACGAGCGAATTCGGGTCGACAACGAGGGCTACGTCGATAACAGCGCGGCCGTCTTCGATCAACCGTTTCTCGACCTCGTCGCACCCGTCGTCGCAAACGGGTTCGAGTTCGAACGACCGGATGTTGTACTTACCGCCGCAACTGACGGCATCACCCTTGCAGCCTCCCTCGCGAGTTACTATGGGACTCGCTGTGCGTACGCGAAAAAACAAAAGGAAACCGCCGTCGAGGAGTTCATCGAAGCTCGCCAGCGCCTGCAATCGGGAATCGAACTCACCTACTATCTCCCTGCCTCCGCAATCGAACCCGGCGAAACCGTCCTGGTTGTCGACGATCTTATCCGCTCGGGTGAAACGCAAGAACTCCTCCTCGATATCATCGACACTGCCGACGCCGACGTTGCTGGCGTCTTCGCACTCATCGCTGCCGGCGATGATGGTACTGAACGTGCCCGTGAGCGAACCGATGCACCGGTTGGGGCACTCACAACGGTCTAATTGTTCGCGTTCGGGTTATGCGCTTTCTGTTTCGAGTTCGTCGAACAGGTCTGCAACGTGCTCACGAACTGTTTCACGAATCTCGTGCACCGTCTCGAGGTCCTCCCCGTGTGGATCGGGCAGATCCCAGTCTCGAACGTCAGTATCAGCCTCGAGGTCGAGCGTCGAACAGCCCATCGTTGCGACGTAGTCACAGCTCTCGAGTTCAGCCTTGGAAACGGCCTGTGGTGTCCGATCCGAGAGATCGATGTCTTCGTCGGCCATGGCCTCGATCACGACGTCGTGAACCGAATCGGCTGGGTGTGTGCCACCGGAGATGATTTTGACCTGATTCTCGAGGCCGCGCTCGGTGCGTTCTCGCTCGGCGTAGGCGGTCGCCATCTGGCTTCGACCGGCGTTCTGGACACAAACGAGCGCAATCTGGGTGTCGGGAACCATATGTGAGCGGAGAGACGGCTGCTACCTAATCGTTCGTATGTGCGCTACTGTGCAAACTATAGACATGGGTTTGAACGCCTGACGAACCAGGCGATCAGCGGACAATCGTCACCGGCACTGGTGAGCGGCGAGCGACTGTTTCAGCGACGCTGCCGAGCAGGATGCGGCTAGCACCCGTTCGTCCGTGGCTGCCGATGACGATGTGATCGATGTCGGTTTCGTCAGCGTAATCGACAATCGAACGCGAGACACTACCGACGACCGAGTCAGTGTCGATCTCACGGCCGAACTCAGCCGCCTGCTCGCGAGCCTGCTCGAGAAGATTTTCGGACTGATTCTCTTGATGTTTCTGGATCTGGTCGTAGTTTGCCATCGAGCCGCCTTCGATGCCCGTTGCGGCGTAGAAATCGCCCGGATCGAGCACGTTAAGTGCCGTGATGTTGGCATCAGGGTACTCGGTGCAGGCGAACTCGAGGGCCTGGGTTGCGCGATCAGACTCATCGACTGGGACAAGAATGTGGGATGTCATACCTGTTCCTACGAGTGTCTCGGGCTTAAAGTCCGGCCATAGTTGGCACTCGTCGGGAAGTAGTCAGTGAGTGAAAATCGAGTCGGAATGCGTTACTTTGCGCGACCTTGCCCGCCCGTGTTGGACGGTCGGACCTTCTCTGCACCCTTGCCGCGGTTGTTGAGACCGCGGTTAGCCTTGCCAGCGTTGGTCAGGCCACGGAACGCACGGTTGGTGTGGGTGTCGTCGCAGATCCAGTTGAGGTCGTCGTCGTTCTCGATTGCTGGATGTTCGGGATCGACGAGGATCACTTCAAACCATTTCTGCGAGCCGTCTTCACCGACCCAGTAGCTGTTGAGCACGCGCAGGTTGGGGTACTTGCGCGAAACACGCTCTTCGCCGATGCGCTGGATGTTCTTGCGCCGCCCGATTCGGTTGACACCCTGGCGCTTCGATCGGCGACCAGCTTTGTGTCGCTGCTTTCGGGCGGTCCCTTTACGGACCGAGACGCGCGTCACGATAATGCCCTGTTTGGCCTTGTAGCCGAGTTCACGGGCCTTGTCGAGTCGCGTTGGACGCTCGATGCGTTCGATTGCACCTTCCTTGCGCCATTCCTGTTTTCGCTGCCACTGCAGTTCCCCGAGCTTACCGTCGCCGGGGTCCTTCCATGCCTCCTTGATGTGGGAGTAGAAGCTTCGTGCCATATGTATCACCGCGGGCTTTCCTGGTTCAATCCCGATACTCGAGATCACATCCCGACCTGTGGGCGTCGCACCGAACAGGTGCCCGCTGGCGCCCGCGACCCAGCGAGTTGATAGGTTGTAGCCAGCGTTCCCGTATAAGCGCTTCGAACCGAGAGACGACGATACAGCCGTGTTAACGGATGACGTGAAAAAGGAACACTTAGGTGAGTAACGATTCACAACCACGTATGAATCTCGGTGTTTGTTACTTTCCGGAACACTGGCCGCGCGAGCGCTGGGAAACTGACATTCAGGCCATGGCAGAAGCGGGTCTCGAGTACGTCCGCATGGCCGAATTCTCGTGGGCCGTCATGGAACCCGAACGCGGCGAGTTCAACTTCGAGTGGCTCGATGAGGTCGTCGAGTTGATCCGCGAGTACGACATGCAGGCAGTGCTGTGTACGCCCACAGCGACCCCGCCGAAGTGGCTGGTCGACGAACACCCCGAAATCCGTCAGGAAACGTTCGACGGCACCACCCTCGAGTTCGGCAGTCGCCGCCACTACTGTTTCAACTCCGATGCCTATCGCGAGGAGACCGACCGCATTATCACTGAGATGGCTCGCCGCTACGCCGACAATCCAGCCGTTGCGGGCTGGCAGACCGACAACGAGTTTGGCTGCCACGAGACCGTTCGCTGCTACTGTGACGACTGCGAGGCAGCCTTCCGCGAGTGGCTCGCCGAGAAGTACGACTCCATCGAGGACCTCAACGAGTCGTGGGGCAATCGCTTCTGGAGCCAGCAGTACACCTCCTTCGACGAGATTGACGCGCCAGGTCCGACACCGGATGGCCACCATCCCGCACGCCTCCTCGAGTACGCCCGATTCTCGAGCGATTCGGTCGTCGACTACAACGCATTTCAGGCCGACCTGCTCCGCGAGATTAATTCTGACTGGTTCGTCACTCACAACTTCATGGGTCACTTTTCCGACCTGAACGCGTTCGACGTCAGCCAGGACCTCGAGTTGGTCGCCTGGGACTCCTATCCGACTGGCTTCGTCCAGGAGATGTCCCCCGAGGAGCCGACAGTCGACGAACTACGTGCTGGCAACCCCGACCAACTTGGCCTGAACCACGACCTCTATCGCAGCGCGCGCGACCGGCCCTTCTGGGTCATGGAACAGCAACCCGGTGATATCAACTGGCCCGCACAGGGCACCCAGCCAGCTGACGGCGCGATGCGACTCTGGGCCCACCACGCGAGCGCTCACGGCGCAGACGGAGTTGTCTACTTCCGCTGGCGACGCTGTCTCGAGGGCCAAGAGCAGTATCACGCGGGCCTGCGAAAACAGGACGGCTCGCCGGATCGGGGCTATCACGACGCCACGCAGGCCGCAAGCGAGTTAGCCGATATCGGCGGCGAAGACGGCGTCGGCCACGTCGACACACCCGTCGCGCTCCTGTTCGATTACGACAGTTGCTGGGCGCTCGAGGACCAACCCCACGCGCCCGACTTTGACTACTGGCAACTGCTCGAGTCGTTCCACGGCGCGCTTCGGGCACGCGGCGTGCAGGTCGATGTCGTCCCGCCGAGTACCGATCTCGAGGTCTACGACGCGGTCGTCGCACCTGCACTCCACCTCGTTACCGACGACGTTGCGACCCGGCTCGAGGCCTACGTTGCGGCCGGCGGCGAACTCCTTCTCGGCCCGCGAACTGGCGTCAAAGACGCATACAACAAACTTCGCCCGAAACTCCAGCCCGGCCCGCTCGCAGACCTCGTCGGTGCAACCGTCGACCAACACGATACGCTCCCTGAGGGGATCGAAACGACAGTCAGCCGTGTCGACAGCGACGAAACATACGCGTTCCGCACCTGGGCAGAGTGGCTCGAGGCCGACAACGCCGAGCCCCTCCTCACCTACGAGATGGACGGCATCGAAGACGGCCGCACGGCTGCTGTTCGAAACACCGTCGGAAAGGGCAGCGTCGTCTACTGTGGTGTCTGGCCTGAGGCAGATCTGGCTGATGACCTCGTCCGACCGTTGCTCGCACGCGCAGGCGTCGAGTACACTGAGCGATTCCCTGACGGCGTTCGCATCACTCACCGTGACGGCCGAACCTGGGTCACGAACTTCACGAGCAATGCCTACCGACTCGAGACCAATGTCGACGCTGACTGGATCGTCGGCGACGACACGCTCGAGGCGTTCGACGTGGCCGTTGCAGACGACGAACTCACCGGTACCGTTCGAGTCGACCGTCTCGAGACATAACAGCGAGAAACCGCAGCAATCGCAGTTCGTTACGAGTTCGTTTCCGCATCGACCGCCGTTCCGGAGTCAGCGTCGATGCTCGTGTCGAGGTCGGTGTCCGGGCGAAGTTCGTCGAGTTCCTGTTCGACCTTTGCCTGTCCTTTCTTGAACTCGCCGGTGGACTCGCCAATGGAGCGAGCGAGTTTCGGGATTTTCTGCGCCCCAAAGAGGAGAATTGCAATCCCGACGATCAGCAACACTTCGGGCCCGCCAGGAGCCACGAACAGCGGTGTAGTCGATATCACGTCTCGAACACCCAGACCCACACTTGTAATCTTTTAGGTGGTGTTACGATTCAAGAGCATTGCTACGATTCACTGACGGGCCGATTTCTCGAGCGATCAGCACTGCTGGAAGCCATCTACGCTGCCATAGTTGTGGATTGTCGCGAATCAACGGTTCTCGAGAATACAAGCTATTTTGTATATCACTATATCGTGTATACCTTCGAAATCAGGCGAGACGCATGGCGTATCAGATACTGGCAGCACGTGTTTCAGCGGCGAAATACCGGGAGTACGGGAGACAGAGACTGCAACCGACAACGTCGGCGCGTTAGTCGAGAACCGCCATCACCGACTCGAACGACCCCCGCTCAATGGCGGCCGCAACTGGCTCGGCCTCGAGGTCGTCCGGGATGTGCTGAGGGTACTTCCGGCGGAAGTAGCCGATTGCATTGGTCAGATCGCGGCGCAGAAACTCCGTTGCGTTCTCGTGATCCGTTGGAATCGCCTGGGGCCAGTCAAAAATTGTCACCCCACCCTCGTCGACGAAGACGTTGTACTCACTCATGTCCGCGTGGACGTAGCCGTGATCGTACGCGCACGCGATTTCCGACACGAGGAGATCGAGGACGCCGATTACCTGCTCGTCTTCGAGTTTCGTCTGTGAGAGTTCAACCCCGTCCATTCGCTCCATAACGATGGCGTGGCGATTCTGGCCGATTGGCTGGGGAACCGACACGTCAGGGTACAGCGACTCGAGGATATCATACTCGCGCTCGGCGGCCTTGCGCGCGGTGTACAGCCAGGAGACGTGGTCGCGGTCGGAGGTGTAATCGCGTTCCTTGTGGACTTCGCGGAAGTTTGTATAGCCCTCACGGTGGTACTTCAGTGCGTGAGGCTTGTACGAGCGCACTTCGTAGACGTCGCTTTCCTTGCCGACGCCGAGGGGCGAGCCGAACTCCGAAATCGTATCCTGCTCGACGAGCGCCCGCAACGCCAGCGCGTCGTAGCCCTCGAACTGCAGGGTGTAGCCCTCGTACTGAATCGTTTTCTTCTCGATCAACCCGCGTTTCAAACATCGCTCGAGGCGATAGTCGACCTCCTCGTCGGTGAGGGTGGCGAACTCCGAGAGTTTCTCCCGCTGGACCCACTCGGAGAAGCGCATCCCCTGTTCGACACCGGAGAGGAGATAGAAGTCCTCGTCCTCGAGCTCCGGGAGTACCCCGGCGACATTCCGCACCATGGCGTGCGATAGCCGGCGAGTACGTAAAAACGTCGTGACGAACGCCCGCCAGCGCACGGTGGCTCGTCCCTCGAGACCAAACGCTGAGTCTGAGATCAGTGGTGCGCCAACCGCATCACTAGCGCCTCTCTGCCCCGTTATCGTTCGATAGCGTGATCGAGCGATGGGATTGGTAAACTGCATAGAGCAATACGAAATCTACCTCTGGGCGAAACCGCGACGCTACTCGAGCGAGCGCACGACGCGATCCGCGATAGAAACGTAGCGGTCGCCGATTCCGATTTAGCGGCTGTCCGAACCGGCATCAGCAGTTTCGAGTGCTTCACGAACGTTTCGCTCACCCGCCTGGAGCGCCTCGAGTCGTCGGTCCTCTGGAAGTTCGTACTCGATAATCAGCGGCGTGTCCGGGTCGGCGTGGTCGCCAAGGAGAAAGACGATCCGCTCGAGGTCGAGCACTCCCGATCCGGGTACGTCCTCGAGTTCCGCCTCCGAGGTGTCCTTGAGGTGGGTGGCGACGATTCGGTCGCCGACAGCGGGGATCACGTCCGCCGGATCGACCGACTCGACGAGGAAGTGCCCGGTGTCGATGCAGACGCCGAGTCGCGGATGGTCGTACGCCTCGAGCACCTCGCGCACGTCGTTAATGGACGAGAACACCGTCGAGAGATCGTCGTGGTGGACCGACGAGTAGTTGTGAATCGCAACGTCGATCTCGAACGTCTCGGCGAGGGCGAGCAGTTCCTCGGTAATCTCGTCCCGATCTGGCGGATAGTTGACCGTGACGTAGTCGGCGTCGAGCCAGTCTGCGAACGCGATATACTCGCGGGCGTCCTCGGGAGTTTCGAGGTCGACAACGCCGTAGCCACAGATGTCGACGGCCGCTTCCTCGAGCAGGTGTTGGACCTCGAGTCGCTCGTCCGGGTCGTCGGTCGGCGGCAGGTGCGTACTCCAGAGTTCGAGCGTTTCGAGGTCGGTATCGGCTGTCTCGAGTGAACCGAGGACGGACTCGAGCGAGTCGTCGCCGAAGACGACGCTCTGAACGCCACAATCGAACGGTGTCATAGGTGCACTCGCGCGGACCGGTCCAAAAGCGTTCGGGAGGCGGAACGAACGGGGTGGGGTACCCGGGTTTATGTCTGTTCAGTGTAACCGACAGCCATGCGCGTCTTACTCATCGGCGGCACCGGCGTCATCAGCACCGGCATCACCCGCCAACTGGTCGACGCCGGCCACGAGGTCGTCTGTCTCACTCGCGGCGAAACCGACGCCGAGGTCCCCGACAGCGTCGAGTTCGTCACCGGCGACCGAAACGACCGCACAGCCCTCGAGCGAGTCGCCAGCGAGGTCGACCCCGACTGCGTCATCGACATGGTCTGTTTCACGCCCGAGCAGGCACGCGAGGCGGTCGATGTCTTCGGCGGCGAGATACAGCAGTACATCTTCTGCTCGACGGTCGACGTGTATCACCGCCCGCTCGAGGCCAACCCGGCAACCGAGGATGCCCCGCGGGAGTCAGATGTCGACGCTGAGCCAGTCAGCGAGTACAGCGCGAACAAAGCCGCCGCAGAGGATGTCTTTCTCGAGGCCCACGACGGGGCCGAATCAGTCCACGGGACCGACTCCGCGGGCGCGTTTGCGGTGACGATTATCCGCCCGTGGAGCACCTACGGCGAGGGCGGTGCGGTCTTTCACACCTTCGGCAGCGACACCTACTACCTCGACCGGATTCGGGAGGGGAAGCCGATCATCGTCCACGGCGACGGCTCCTCGCTGTGGGGGCCGTGCCACCGCGACGACGTTGCGAGCGCGTTCGTCGGTGCCGTTGGCAACGAAACCGCCTACGGCGAGGCCTATCACGCCACGAGCGAGGAGACCATCACCTGGAATCAGTACTATCGCCGCGTCGCGGCCGCGATGGACGCGCCCGAACCCGAGTTCGTTCACATCCCAACCGAACAGCTCCGCAAAGCCGCCCCCGAACGCACCGACATGCTCGAGGCGCACTTTCAGTACAGTACGGTCTTCGACAATACGAAGGCGAAACGCGATCTCGGCTTCGAGTACACCATCGACTTTGAAGATGGCATTCGGCGAACAATCGAGGCACTCGAGGACCGTGAGGGACTCGAGTCGTGGGATAGCGCGAATGACGACGCGATTATCGAGGCCTGGACCACAGCTTCGGAGGAGTTCGTCGAGACAGTGCAATCATTGAGCAAGTAATTCGGAACGGATCACTACGCTTCGACGCAACCACTAACTCGGTCCCCGGCGACACCACGAGTATGACCGACGCAGCCAGCGACTCCCTTGCAGACCGCGACTGGCGACTCATCCGCGACGATCCCCGCGACGGCGCGACCCAGATGGCACTCGAGGAGGTCGCCGCTGAAACGGCCCTCGAAGACGGCGTTCGGACCGTCCGAACGTTCTCGTGGGAACCGAGTACGCTCTCGCTTGGCTACCGACAGGACGCCGAGACGGTCGACTGGGACTTCTGCGAGCGCGAGGGAATCGGGGTGACGCGAAGACAAACCGGCGGCGGTGGCATCTATCACGACCGGTGTGCGGACATTTCGTATACGATTGTCGCGCCCGCAGACGAGGTGCCGGGCGACCTGATGGACTGCTACGACCTGTTCTGTGAGCCAATTCTCGAGGCGTTCGACCGACTGGGCGTCGACGCTGACTTCGCGGCGAGCGAGCAGGACGCGATCTACCAGCCGTCCTGCTATCTGCGGGATATTCATCCGGCCCACGATATCGTCGCACCGGCAGGTGCTTCGGACGCAGCCCACCCGAAGAAGATCAGCGGCAACGCCCAGTACCGCCAACGCGACGTCGTCATCCAGCACGGCTCGCTGAGTTTCGACCTCGAGCCCACCCGCCACGTCGGTACGTTCGCAACAGAGATCGAGGATGCGACGTTTACGGACCGCGTGACGAGCATCCGCGAGCAAGTGGGTGAACTCGACCGCGAGACGGCAGTCGAAACACTCGGCGACGCCCTTGGTGACTGGTGTGACGCCGACGCAGAAGCGTGGCGAGCCGAGGAACTCGAGGCAGCCCGCGACCTCGCCGACCGGAAGTACGGCTCGGATGCGTGGATCCGAAATCGGGAGACGCTCGAGGCGAGCGAGCAGTAGCTGTCGGAAAGCCACGTTGTGCCCACAGGTGTCGAAAACGGACCGCTTTTTGTTTAACAGCGAAACAGCACGGTATGCGACTGACCGGCCCGATTGGGATCGGCGTCCGAGCTCTCCTCGCAGCCGGTATCACCGGCCTCACGTTGCTCGCGAGTGCGTACATCATCACCGTCTTCGCCGCAGCACTTGTCCTCTTCGTCGTGATGCAACTCGGCCCGCTCGAGTTCACAGAGACCAGCTTTTTGTGGACACTCGTCATCGCCGCGATTCCGGTTCTGCCCTGTTTTGCCGTCGTCATCTCCCACGCCATCCGACTGGAACGCGTGGAACTCCTCGAGCGAACAGTTCCTACGTCGGAAATTGACTCTGAGGCGATACGAGCGCTCGAGGCCGCGACGACGCGACTGGCGGCGCAGTTCGACAGTACAACGCCAGAGATTCGGGTCCGCCCGGATGCAACGCCGATGGCGTACACGACCGCCCGCCCGACAGATCCGGTCATTGCGGTCCGTCGCCGTAGCTCGCCCGTGATCGTCGTCTCGAAGGGGCTCGTGCAGACGCTCTCGAGCGACGAACTCGAGGCCGTGGTGGCTCACGAGTGTGCTCATCTGGCGAACGACGACCTCCAGCTGACGTCGTGGTTGCTCGTCCCGTTATTTGCGGCCGAGTTCCTCTCCGACAACGATGACGATGAGCCGTGGCGGCTCGACCCGCTTGGCTGGGCGCTTACGTCCGTTGGACTCGTCGGACTTGGCGTCTTCTCCCGCGGGCGCGAACTCGCCGCAGATCGCGCGGCTGCTGAAGCGACTATTGAACCCGGCGCGCTCGCGTCCGCCCTCGAGCGTCTTGCACAACGGCGACGGCGACCCTCGAGAGACCTCCGTCATACGCGCTCGACGAACGCGATCAACGTCGTGCCGACGCTGGGTCAGGACGGTGATGTGGGAGGGAGTGAGAGTGGGGGCGGGCTCAGGTCAACACATCCCTCGCTCGAGGTTCGACTCGAGGCCCTGCGGTCGTTGACCGCCGAGTCGTCCGGCGATAGTTAGACGGGTCCGACATACCTATCACGAACCGGTACTGACGGGGATTCATGACCATGCAGGTCGGCGCACACGTTTCAATCTCCGGCTCGCGCGTCTCCTCCGACGACGAAACGCCTCCGTACGACGACGTTCGCAACGCAGTCCACCGCCAGCTCGCCTTCGGCGGCAACTGTGGACAGATCTTCACCACCTCCCCGCAGGTCTGGGCCCAGCCTGAAATCAGCGACGAGGCAGCCGACGGCTTTCAGGACGAAACTGACGAGTTGCTCGAGGGGCCGTGGGTGATCCACTCCTCGTACCTCGTGAACCTCTGTACGCCCAAAGAGGACCTCCGGCGCAAATCGATGGAGAGCATGCAGGCGGAACTCGACGCCGCCGAAAAGCTCGGCGTTCCGTACGTCAATGTCCACCTCGGAGCCCACACCGGTGCAGGCGTCGAGGGCGGCCTCGACAACGCTGCGGACGTCATCGACGACCTCGAGGTCCCAGACGATGTCCAGATTCTCATCGAATCGGACGCTGGCAGCGGGACGAAACTCGGCGGTGAGTTCTCGCATCTCGCGGGCATCATCGAGCGCACCGAGACCGATATCGGCATCTGCATCGACACCGCCCACACGCTCGTCGCGGGCAACGATCTGACAACTCCAGAAGCCGTCGACGAAACCGTCCAGCGGTTCGACGACGAGGTTGGCCTCGAGCACCTCGAGTACATCCACCTGAACGACTCGAAACACGACGTGGGCACCCACAAAGACGAACACGCGCTTATCGGCGAGGGGTACATTGGCGAAGACGGCATGAAGGCGATTGTGAACCATCCTGAGCTTCGGGATCTTCCGTTTGCACTCGAGACGCCGACGGAGGACGGGAAAGGGTTTGCGTGGAATATTGAGAAGGTGAGAGAGTTGCGCGATTCGGAGTGAGTGAAACGAGCGAGAATCGCGAGCTGCGAGACGCGTAAGCGTCTCGAGAGCGCGAACGGGGAACGACGTGACCCGTGAGCTGCGAGATTCGGAGTGAACGCGGTTCGGAGGCAAAGGCCGAGAACCGCGGAACCATGAACGGCGAGCATCGCGAGCCGTGAATGAGTGAAACGAACGAGAATCTCGAGAAAACGAGCGGCGCAAGCCGCGAGTTACGTGACTCGGAGTGAGCGAAGCGAATGAGAGTCACGGAATTTCGAACAGGGAGGGACTGCGAGGGGTGAGCAGAGCGAACCCCTCGAGAGCGCGAACGGGAAACGATGTGACCCGTGAGCTGCGCGATTCGGAGTGAGCGCGGTTCGGGGGTCGAAGACTGAAAATTGTGGGTTGTCACCGACAGAGCTGCGCATGAGCAATAGATTTATTTCCGACAGAAGTGTTTGAGGAACTGCCTATTATTCGGCCGTAGCTGCGGGACTGTATCCCAACACGGCCGGACCCCGTCCGTAAACGGGATTGACCATGTATCCAGACGAGACCTCGAAACGATCACAGTCACTCGTATCGGACTCCGACGACCTCACCGTTATCCGCGAACTACACGACGTCCCACCGTACCGCGTCTACGAAGTCCAAGTCGACGGCCGACGAGCAGTCCTGAAAGCTGATGCCCACCCGCGCGGACACGCGGCCATCGAAGGCCGCGTCCACGCGTTCGTTGCGTCCGAAACAACGGTCCCTGCTCCCGAAATTCTCGAGATTGGCCCCCAATATTACATCTCACAATGGGACGAGTCACTCGAGCGAGCACAGACGACTGATGAACTCTGGGCTCGAGCGGCCGGTCGAACGCTCGCAACGCTGCACACGGAGACTCAAAACGAGTTCGACAACTACGGGCAGTTCTACGTCGATGAGGGAAACCTCGAACTGACGGGCCACAGCGATTGGCTTGCCGCTGCTCGAGACCGACTCGAGTATCACCGTCCGTACCTTGAGCGGGTCGGCCACGCGGATATTGTCACAGTTGTGGACGAATTTTTTGCGGGTCAGACGGACGTTTTCGACGGTGCTGGCGGCCCAGTCTTCTGCCACGGAAACGTCCACCCTGAGCACGTCGCGACGACAGCCAACGAAGCAACGGCGGTCATCGATTTCGAGCACGCACTCGTCGCGCCCGGTGAGTACGACTACTGGCGTGTCGCCATGCCGCTTTTCAATGCGGCTTCCGATATCGATAGCTCGGCCCGTATCGCGTTTCGCGAGGGCTATGAGTCCATCAGGCCGCTTCAAAGCGGATTTGAACAGCGGCGAGACGCCTACCGACTCCTGAATCTCGTGTCGTACGTCGAATCGCTGTACCTCCAGCAGACCGTCGATACATCGACGTTGCCTGAGCGAGCGGCGCGCTTTCGTGAACTGATCGTCGAGACGCTCGAGCGATTACGCGCTGACGGTCCGTAGTCGCCGAGCCCATCTCCCGCACCGCTCTGCCAGCAGTACCGCAAACGTATAGGCCAATCGAACAGTACTGCGTCCTATGACCACTGCAAAAACGACGCCCGGACTCGGAATCGTACTCGGAGCTGTCCTCGTCGTCATTGGAATCGCGGCCTACGTGCTGTCCGATTTCGCGAGCGTCACGGCGCTTATCCCAGCGATTTTCGGCGTCGTCATTGCCGCGCTGGGACTCGTTGGTCGCCAGACTGATCGCGAACAGATCGCAGGCTACGCCATTGGCGTTCTGGCATTGCTTGGCGTGCTCGGCTCCGCCCGCGGCGTCCCGGACGTGATCGCACTGGTGACTGGTGGCAGTGTTGACTCGAGCGTCGCCGCTGTCGCACAGGGTTCGATGATCGTCATTGGAGTGGTACTGCTCGGCGCTGTGGCCCGCGATCTTCTCGCAGGTCGAGCGTAAGTCGGTGCTTGAGCACTGCACAATTAATCGATCATCATCCGGTCGACGTGTAGGTCGCCGTCCTCGTCGATACCAGCCTCGAGCCCCCAGCAAGTCTCGTCAAATTCGTAGGTCTCTGTCGGCCCGTCCTCGGCGTCGATGGTCACGTCGTATAGGCCGCCGTTCTCGAGCACTCCAACGAGTCGTTCCATTCCGTCTGCAGCGACAGTGACGGTGTCGGTCGTCCCGGTGTCGGTACAGCGGTCGACGACGGTGACGGTCATCGTTCGAGCAGTGCCTCTCGAGCGAAGGGTAATCGGCGCGTCGTCACCTGCATAACAGTCGTGTTGGGTATCACCGGGCCCGTCGAGTGGTGGAATCCACCCGACTTCGAGTCCGTCTGGCGTGATCGCAATGCCGTGGCGATATCCCGACTGATGTGGCCACGCGACCCGCTGTGTGGTCTCGCCCTCGATCTGGACGGTAGCAGTGACCGACCAGTCAATCTCGAGTACTGATCGTTCGACGATCCGTTCGCCCGACTCGAGCGTGTACGTCTCCGTGAGCGCGTCCGACTGGTCGATGTCGACGCTGACAGTGAGTGACTCGGCTCGTTCGTTCTGGATGGCGACCGACGGCGTGAGACCACTGTCAACGTAGTGCCACGGCGGGTCGCCGTGGTCGGACGTAAGCCGATCCGAGACGGAGAGCGCGGCAGGACCACACGATTCCACGGAATCCACTGCTGTCGGTTCGGACGGCAGACTCGCGTCATCGCTCGCGACGAGCGGACTGAGGGCGACGACACCGGCTGTTGCGAGGAGGTGACGCCGGTTCATGGCTGGATCATCGGAGTACGGCGGTAAATATCCTGTTGTGCGAGTGACTGATCCAGGAGACGAGACACAAAACCGACCCGTTTTTACTCGAGTCGGGCAAATCCCGCCTGTGCGCGAGTTCTCCGAAGCCTACCTCGAGCGAACCCGCCAGGGGATGTGGGATGATACCCGCACAGCGCTGTCGCCGCTTACACTCGAGTCCCGTGAGCGGATTCTCGATGTCGGCTGTGGCACGGGCGAGTTGAGTCACGTGCTCGCTGACGAGTGTCCGTCCGACTGCGAGGTGATCGGCTGTGACGTCGATCCCACGTTGCTCGAGTTCGCTCGCGAGCACGTTCCCGTCGTGGCGGGGAACGCCCTCGAGTTGCCATTTGCTGATGACGCGTTTGATCTGGTCGTCTGTCAGGCACTGTTGATCAATCTACCAGATCCCGCCGCCGCAGTCACCGAATTTGCTCGCGTTTCATCGGACCTCGTCGCCGCCGTCGAACCCGACAACGGGGCCGTCGAAATCGACTCGAGCGTCGCCGCCGAGAACTCCCTCGAGCAGCGTGCTCGACGCGCCTATTTGGACGGCGTCGACACTGACGTTTCACTCGGCGCGGATGCCCGTGAGGCGTTCGAAAAAGCCGGACTCGAGGTGCTCGAGACGCGCCGGTACGACCACGTCAGGACGGTCGAACCGCCCTACGGCGAGGCAGCGTTAACTGCAGCACGGCGAAAAGCGACGGGTTCGGGGTTGGCTGATGACCGAGAGACGATGCTCAAGGGGGCACTCACGGCACGCGAGTACGACGATCTGCGTGGCGAGTGGCGCGAGATGGGGCGAGACGTCATTGAGCAGATGGGCACAGAGTCGTATCACCGAATCGAGCGCGTTCCGTTTTTCGTCACAGTCGGGCGCGTCGAATCCGCCGGCCGGTAGGCCCTACTCGTCGGATTGGCGTCCGATCAACGAGATACCCATGCCGAGCAGCCCTGCCGTCACGACGATGAGGCCAGTCACGAGGTCGAAGTAGCCGACAAGTGCGAGGACTGAACCAGCCATCACAAGCGCAACGTTGAGGAGCAAGGCGGTCCGTGGCGACCGAAGCCCATCGATAATCGAAGACAGCGAAACCATACAGACGGTCCCAACGGAACTGGCAAAACACTTTCCAGTCACTACGCTACAGCCGAGGCCAGTTGCCGGTCTCTGAGTACACGTACACACGCCGTGGGAATTACGACTTACTTACATGAGGGCTGCCCGAGTAGTGGTGTCTATGGCCGTCATCGAACTCGAGGGGCTGACGAAGGACTACGGCGAGGTACTGGCCAACGACGACGTCTCGTTCGAGGTCGAATGCGGCGAGATTTTTGGCTATCTCGGGCCGAACGGCGCGGGGAAGACAACGACAATCCGGACGCTGCTTGGGTTCATCTCGCCGACGGCAGGCACGGGCCAGCTACTCGGCCACGACATCACCGACGAATCCGCACTGCTCGAGGCGAAACGACGGCTCGGCTACTTGCCCGACAATCCGGCGTTCGACGAGACGGCGACCGGGCGGGAAGTCCTTGATCTGCATGCGTCGATCAAAGGCGACGAACGAAGCGAGGAGTTACTCGAGTTGTTCGATCCACCACTCGAGCGCGAGGTTCGAGACTATTCACACGGAAACGTCCGCAAACTCGGACTCGTCACGACGTTCATGCACGACCCAGACCTCGTTATTCTGGACGAGCCGACGAGCGGGCTCGACCCGCTGATGCAACAGCGATTTGCCGAGTTTCTGCGGGCCGAACGCGACCGCGGCGTGACGGTCTTCTTCTCTTCGCACGTATTGAGCGAGGTCCGACGGCTCTGTGATCGTGTTGGCATCATCCGTAACGGCCGACTCGTCACCGTCGAACCCGTCGCGTCGTTGCTTGACCGCAGCGGCAAGGTCGTCAGAATCCGCGCAACGGACTCGCTGTCGGCGTCGACGTTCGATCTCGAGGGCGTTCACGATCTCGAGGTGAGTCAGGCAACACTAGCTGATGAGTCATCGGCAGACGACACGACAGTAACGGAGTGTACGTTCACCTTCACCGGCGATGTCAACGCGCTACTTGCGCGGGTTGAACCATCTCACTTGCTCGATCTCTCGATTGAAGAAGCGCCGCTCGAGGATGTGTTCATGCGGTTTTACGGCGGTGACTCGGAATCGGCTGATGCGGTGGACTCGGCGGACGCAGCGGACACGATGGACAGGCCACAAGCGGACGCGACAGATGCTGCAGATGCCGAAGATTCAGAGGTGAGCAACGATGCTTGAACTCGCCCGCTACGACGGCAGCAACCGGCTGAAAGGGAGCATCTATCTCGCGATGGCGATGTCTATTCTGGCTGCAGCCGTCATCTGGATCTACCCCTCCTTCAGCGAGTCGTTCGACGATATCGACGAGCAGTTCATGGACGCCTATCCAGAGCAAGTAATACAGCTGTTCGACGTCCAAACCATGGCTACACTCGAGGGCTTTCTCGCGTTTGAACTCTACATCTTCGGCTGGGTCATCTTGCTTGGTCTCTATCTCGCCTACCTCGCTGCTGGTACGATAGCATCCGATATCGAACACGAACGGATGGATATCCTGCTCTCGATGCCGGTCACTCGAGCCCGCGTCGTCGCCGAGAAATTTGGATCGCTCGCGGTGCCAATCGTCGTCGTCAACGTCCTGACGCCAGTCGTCGTCTACGTCTCGGCGTTCCTGGTCGACGAATCGCTCGATATCGTCGATCTGATCGCGATCCATGCACTCTCGATTCCCTATCTTTTTGCCTGCGCTGGAATCGGGCTGGTCGCATCGGTGGCTGTCAGTCGAACAAGCATCGCCCAACGAGTCGCCCTTGGCGTCGTCTTCGGCCTGTTCATGCTCGAGTCGTTAGTCAATGAGACGGATTACGAGGCACTCGGCGCAATCGCACCCATGCGGTACTTCGATCCGAACGAAATCTTACTCGAGAGTACGTACGATCTCACCAGTGCGGCCGTATTGGTGGTGATGACGGTCCTTCTGGTCGTCGTGAGCCAACTGTGGTTCAGGCGACGCGACATCAGTTGAGACATGTCACTGGAAACACCAATTCGACCGAAACACCAAACTAACCGGGGCAACGATAGGGTCACAGTCACCTGTAGCCGACGCATGACGCGTCCGCTTGCAGTCACGCCTTGACGGACTGGCCCGACACCGATGCCCGATTTCGAATCACTACTCGACCGGAGTTCGGAACTGTTCACCGTCGTCGAGACCGGCGGCACTATTTTGTACCAGAACGCGGCGGTCAATCGCCACTGTGGCTACACACAGGACGATCTTATCGAGACATCGCTACTCGAGTCGATTCACCCGACTGACCGGCCCGCACTCGAGGCCCTTCTCGAGCGCCCTGAACAGGCAACACTCGAAGAACCCATCGACTATCGGATTCGCCACGCCGATGGCTCGTGGGTCTGGTTCGAAACGCAGACACCCCCTCACTTGGACCCGGATACCGGCGGCTACGTTCTCGTCTCGAGGCCAGTCGATGAACGACGCGCTCTCGAACGACGACGCGAGCGCTACATGCTGATTCTCGATTCGCTGAATGATGCCGTCTACGCGATCGATGCTGACGATACCATTGTTTACGTCAACGACGCCTACGCCTCACTGAAACAGATCGACCGCGACGAACTCATTGGCACAAACATCTACAAATGGGGGAAGCCTGCTGCCTTGGAGACGATCGACTCCGAGCGAGAGGCACTCGAGACAGGCGAACAAGATGTCGGCATCGCCGAGTTCGAGTTCTCGACGACGGACGGACCCACCGTTCCAGTCGAGTTGCGATTTAGCTTCGTCGAAGCCTCCCAAACGGAACTCGCACAGGTCGGCGTCGTTCGCGATATTACGGCTCGAAAGGCCCGCGAACGAGCCTTAGAGCGGAAAAACGAGCGACTCGAGGCGTTCGCCAGTATCGTCTCTCACGACCTTCGAAATCCGCTGAACGTCGCCTCCGGGCATCTCGAGTTGGGACAGGAGCAAGCCGAACACGGCCACGACCACTTCGAGGAAATTGCGGCCGCACACAGTCGAATTGACACGCTCATCGAGACGCTCCTGACGCTCGCACGAGAAGGTGAGTCGGTGACTGATCCCTGTCCAGTGGAACTGGCAGCCGTCGTCGACCGAAGTTGGCGCGGTGTCGAGACTGCCGATGCGCGGCTGGAACTCGACACTGACCGCGTCGTACTAGCTGATGACAGCCGTCTCCAGCAACTCCTCGAGAATCTCGTCCGAAATGCAATCGAACACGCAGGCCCCGACATCACGGTCACCGTCGAGGACTGTCCGAACGGGTTCGCCGTCACAGACGACGGGCCGGGCATCCCAGAATCAGAGCGCGAACAGGTCTTCGACTTTGGCTACTCGAGTGACGCTGACGGGACCGGATTCGGACTGAACATTGTCCGAGAGATCGCCACGGCACACGACTGGTCGATCACCGCCACCGAGAGCACGCAGGGCGGTGCACGCTTCGAGATTACCGATGTCGTGTTCGACACGTAGACAACGAGGCGCTCCGCTCAGACCACGTCGCCACGCACCGTCACGCCATCCTGTTGTTCGCGCCAGGCATGTAGTTCCTGTGCCGCTTCGGTCGCGTCGTCGTCGTCCATCCCGAGCATCTCGAGCGCACTCGAGAGCGTCGGTAAGGCGAGTTCGCTTTCGCGCAGTTTGCGAAAGGCCTCGTCACTGCGGACGCCATCGGCCCAGAGACAGACGCCGCGCGGATCGAGCAGTTGCGTGTAGTCCTCTCGCAGTTTCGCGCCGCGCAGGCGCTGGGTGACGTTATCCTCGAAGGAGGCGTTACAGACCTCGAGATGGATCGGCTCGTCGTCATCACCGAGCAGGTGGGCTGCAAGGCACTTTTCCGGCGCTGCATGCCCGTTTGCGTTAGCTCGTAAATAGTCGGGGTGGGCGTCAGCCCAGTCAGCGCGGACGGATTTTCCAACGCCCGCGATGCCGTGTGAGTCGCGAAATTGGGCGTCAGGGTCCGTCTCGCCGTCGCCTGCACTCGACCCAGTCGCTTCGTCTGCGGGCGAACTGTCGTCGCGCACTACGATATCCTTGGTCACGTAGATATCGAGGCGGTCAACGGGGTCAAGTCCCAGTGCAACGTCGCCGAAAGCCCATACTTCGCGAACGGGCACCGGCATCCGGTCGTTTGCAACCGTGTCGACAACGTCCTCGAGTCGGTCGACTGCCTCGAGACGGTCAACGCCGCGTTCAGTCATTGTCGAGAGTGGGTGCTCGAGGCGCAAAACGGTTTCTCGTCTCGCAGAGTCAGGCCGCCTTTTCCTGGTTGGTCGTGATGTAAACCGTCTTTCGAACGGTCGCGTGAACCGTTCCCTCGCTGTCGACGAGGTCAACGGTGTAGTGGCGGTCGATTGCATCGCCATCTGCGTTCTCGAGGGCTGCCTTGATCGCTTCGAGTTCCGCATCTGGCATCGTAAACGTCGCATAGAGCGTGTCACGGCCCGGTTTCTTGAATCGAATTTCGGCTTCTTTGTCCCAGACGACGTACTCGTCGCCGAGGTTCTTCAGGAGCATCATCATGTAGAATGGGTCGACCGCGCCGTACAGGCTTCCGCCGAAGGTCGTCCCCACGTAGTTTCGCGTCCGCCACGAGTGCGGGAGTCTGATCCGAATTGTCTGCCAGTCCGGCGCAATGTACGTCACTCGACCTCCTGTGCCCCGATAGGCTGGAAAGAGATTGAACCCGATCCGATAAAGGCGCGAGCGAAGCGACTCGAACATGATTCGAGTCGACCAGCAACCGGGAAAGCCGTTGGGAAACGCCGACTGCACAGTGTCGCGTTTGTAGGCGGTCGACACTGACCGGTCCTGTCAAGAGAGCAGGTTTTTGGTGATTCACATCGAATGGACCTGTATGAGACACCGCATCTTCAACGAGGACGGTGACGAGGAACTCGTCTTCGTCATGGGCTGGGGTAACCGCTGGACCCACGAGAACGTCAGTTGGCTCATCGGGAAGCTGACCGACGCCGGCTACCGTGTCCATGCGTTCGAACTCCCCACCAACATCGAGGACTTCAAAGCGGACTGGCTCGAGCCCATCGCTGAGTACGTCATCGAGTTCGACGAGGAGTACCAGCTGCTCGCCCACAGCGCGGGCGCGTTAGTCGCCCAAGCCTTGGATGGTGCGGACAACCACGTCTACCTGAGTCCCTGGTGGGGCTTCAGCGAGCGCTATCCCGACCTCCTGCTCGAGGGCGTCTCGAAGGTGCCAACGACGTTCCCGTGTATCCCCGTTCGCGGCATGGATCGCGACGCACTCGGCCAAAAAGCGACGGATCACCAACTCGCGACAATGCCGCGATGGCTCTCGCCCGCGTTCATCCGCGAGATTCGCCACGCCCAGGAGGAACTGCTCGCAATCGACCACGACGCCGTGATCTTCTGCTCGCTTCGCGACCCCGTCGTCAGCCTTCGCCCCATCGGCGAGCGCGTCCCCGCAGAACACATCGTCGTCTACTCCGGCGGCCACGAACTGTTCTCCTCGCGTGCTCGAGACCACTACCTCGAGACGCTGCTTGCAACACTCGAGGACGGCGCTGCGGTCGTCGAAACGGATGACCGCAGCGGAGCCACGGACGAAGACGAAGAGGAGACCGTTCCGGCCTAAGTCTGTCAGTTTGATTTTGAGACCGGTCTCGAGAACCCAGTCGAGCGGAAAAGCGCCGGGAGACGAAACCGACATACGCGTTCACTGGCTACGTGAGCGCGATGGATTGCAATCGGTGTGGCGAGGACGCGGTGATGCACGCCGCTTACTCCGGAGCACACCTCTGTGCGGATCACTTCCGCGAGTCGGTCGAAAAACGCGTCCGACGCCGTGTCAGACGAGACGATCTCGTCCCACAGGACGCGACACCCGAGGACCCAGAGACGTGGGTTATCGGCCTCTCCGGTGGGAAAGACAGCGTCGTCCTCACCCAAATTTTGTATGAGACGTTCGCCGAGGACCCCCGCATCGAACTCGTCGGCCTCACGATCCACGAAGGGATCGAGGGCTACCGCGACAAGTCAGTCGACGCCTGCGTCGAACTCACCGACGACCTCGAGATACACCACGAACTCGTCAGCTACGAGGACGAATTCGGCGTCCAGATGGACGATGTCGTCGAGGACGACCCCGAAAACATGGCTGCCTGTGCCTACTGTGGCGTGTTCCGCCGGGACGTCCTCGAGCGCTACGCCGACGAACTCGAGGCCGACCTCCTCTTGACGGGCCACAATCTCGACGACGAAGCCCAGACTGCCCTGATGAACTTCCTCGAGGGCGATGTTGAGCAAATTGCCAAACACTTCGACGCGAGTCTTGGGCCGCTTTCGGAGCGCGAGGACCAAGACGAGTTCGTCCCACGCGCGAAGCCACTCCGGGATGTGCCCGAAAAAGAGGTCGCGCTGTATGCACATCTGAACGATCTGCCCGCTCACATCACCGAATGTCCCCACGCCAGCGAAGCCTACCGGGGCGAAATTCAGCAACTCCTGTACGGCCTCGAGGAGAACCACCCCGGCACCCGTCACTCGATCCTGTCTGGATACGAAGAGCTGGCCGGAATGGTTGCCACCAAATTCAGCGACGACGGCGGCGCAGACTTACAGGACTGCGTCGACTGTGGCTCGACGACGACACGCGAACGTTGTCGGAAGTGCTCGCTGCTCGAGGCACTCGTCTAAACCAGCAACGTACGAGACGCCCGCATACGCTTGTAAACGCCGGGTAGAACAGCTACGAAGCAACTCTTCTCGAGTGAGCCGATGAAAAATCGATGCGATGACCGCAAAAAACGGTGACTGGCGTTATCGGATGACGTCGACGCCGTTGTGTTTGTCGACTTCGTTACGGCCGCCATCGCTTTTCGCACCGTAGCCGTTGGTTCCGCTTTCGACGTTGTTGCTCGCGTCGAAGTCCGTGTCGTTGACGCCTTCGATGCTCGCGCGGGATTTGTCGGCCTGTTTCTGCGTCGTTGGGCCGAGTACCTGTGCGCTCTGGACGCCGGTCATGATCGCCATGACGCGGACCTTGCCCTTGTAGTTCTCCTGAATCCGGGCACCCCAGATGACGTTCGCGGAGGCCTCGAGGCGCTCCGTGATGTTGTCCGCAATTCCCTCGGCCTCTTTGAGGGTGAGGTCCGGTCCACCAGTAATGTGGACGAGACCACCGGATGCACCACGGTAGTCGACGTCCAACAGCGGGTGGTTCATCGCGTCTTTGACGACTTCGTCCGTCTTGTTCTTGTCCTGGGTCTCGCCGACGAGCATCACCGCGACGCCACCCTGATTCATGATCGTGGACATGTCCGCATAGTCCAGGTTGATCAGGCTTGGCTGGGTGATCGTCTCCGAGATGCCCTTGACCGTTTCGGCGATGATCTGGTCCATCACCGAGAACGCCTTGCCGATCGGGAGGTTCGGGACGTAGTCGAGCAGTCGGTTGTTATCCAGAACGATGATCGAGTCAGCCTGCTCGCGCAGTCGCTCGAGGCCTTCTTCGGCCTTGACGGTTCGTGCGCGCTCGACGTTAAACGGTGTCGAGACCATGCCGACGACGATTGCGCCCTGTTCTTTCGCAATTTCGGAGACGACAGGGGCGGCACCTGTGCCGGTCCCGCCACCCATGCCTGCCGTCACGAACACGAGGTCCGCGTCGCCAAGCACTTCTTTGACCGTTCCCTGTGCCATCTCGGTTGCGCGCTCGCCCATCGATGGGTCGCCACCGGCACCGAGTCCGCTGGTCAGGGATTTGCCGACGAGGATCTTCGTGTCGGCTTCGATCATCTTCAGGTGCTGTTTGTCCGTGTTGATCGCGACGGTGTCAGCGCCTTCGACGCCGATGTTATACAGACGGTTGACGGTGTTGTTACCCGCGCCACCGCAGCCGACGATGACGATCCGTGGGTCGCCAAACTCGTCGTCGTCCATATCGACGTCCATATCCCGAGCTTCCTGTTCTGCGTTTTCGAGGGCGTCTTGTACGATATCCTGCATCGTTACACCTTCGCCCACGTACGCTGTCGGGAGTGTTCGGTCTGTCCGTCGTACTCCTCGTTGATCATCTCACGGACGGCCGACCGAATCGCCTCGCTTCGGTTCGGGAACTCGCCCGAATCAACTAACTGTTCGACCTCCTCGATCTGCTGTTTCGGAATTCGCAGTGTCACACGCTCCATGATTGTATTCCCCGTTGAGGTAAGACGGTGCGCGCCCCTGTCAGACGCGGCGTGTCTTACACCGGAATCGCCCGACATCGGGCGGTTTTCGGCCATTTCGGCCTGGTGTAAGACGACCGTCTTACGCGAATAAACGGAATACGGTCTTGGATAATAAAGCTTTCGTCGGACACGACTTTCAGTGTCTTACAACACTCACGATTGCCGACTATTCGACTCGAGGACATCCGCTGAGGGTGTCCGACGCCCACAGCCGGGACAGAATGCCCAATCGGATCGGAACTCATCCCCGCACTCACAGAACAGCCGGTGTGAGGCTTTTTCGCCGCAGTTCGGGCAGTATACGTGGTCCTCGTCGACAGACTCGCCACACTGTGCACATGATGTCGAGTGTGCTGGTCCGGCGGTCTGATCATGGGTGTGATCGGTGTCCGACGGACCGTCGTGGTGCCTTCCAGCCACATCGTGTCCGACAGCTGGGTGTGCATCGCTCGCATGGCGTGTGTCAGACACGTGGCCTCGAGTCTGTGCATGTGAGTCGTGTTGCTGGTGCGTGTCCAGTTCACGGTCTGCAAGCGAGATTGTCACGTTGATATCTTGGGACTCATTCGCGTGTGGGTGTGCGCGCGAGCCCATGTTCATCGGGTCCGTCGGATCGAGTCCGAGTGCGGTCAGTCGCTCCGAAACCAGCTCATCGACGCGCTCGCGAACGATGTCATCGATTGCGGTGTCCTCGGTGACTGCGCCGTGATCACGGTTGCGCGCGTGCTCACCCTCGGCCCCGTTGACATCACTCTGCGCGGCGCTGGACCTGCTGGCCTCGCCCGAGTGTGTCCCGCGTGGCCCGTCGAGATACGCTCGAAGCGCCTCTCGCATCGCTTCGCTTTTGGAGAGCTCGAGCGCCTCGAGGTCCTCGACGAGGGCATCGTCGGCGCGAAACGTGATCTTACTCATGCAGTGGGTTACACTCACATTGTGTGGCCTCCCATATCAATCATTCTGCTAGTCATACCGCTCGAGGAGTTTCGTTTCGGTCCGAATAATAACCCTTATATTGGCAACGGCGTCTACGTGAAAGTGCAACCGCCCTTAGCTCAGACTGGTAGAGCAGTCGACTGTAGATCGACTTGCCCCCCGTTCAAATCGGGGAGGGCGGACTTCTCCTGCGAACAACGTGAGCAGTGAGAAGTCTACCCCGAGCCGATTTGAACATGGAAGTCGCAGCGCGCGAACGAAGTGAGCGCGACCGTCTTCCAGCTGTTCAAATCGGGGAGAGCGGATTTTCTCGGAAAATACAACTGATGCGAGTTGCACTTGAGACTCAGTTCACTCGCCGACTGGGAGCACTGCTGCTCTGCGTGGCAATGCTGTTCTGACACCTGTTTTCAACACGTTTGCTTGCGTAAGGGCGCTGTGTAGTCACTTCTAGTTGTGGTTCTGCGCTCGAGGGCGGGGTCGCCACGCCGATCTCGCCGCACCGCATGTGGGGTCGTTTCGCGCTTCGCGTGAAAACATCCTTGGCGTGTCCCCAAGGGGACAAAGACAAAAAATACACCGCCCCTGACCCACCTCTGAACAGAATGCTCGAGGAGAACCACATGAAATGAGGGTTGTCAAAGAACACAACTCCGCGTACTATTTTCTGAAATCAAATCCTTCCTCCCATGTTATCTATCCGTCACATACTTCTTTCCGGTATTGAGTGCCCCTTCACCAAATTATGCAAGAATTATCCCGACAAGTGACTACTTGTACCAGTCGTTTTGTTTGTTCAGGTCCTCGATGTAGTCTTGTGGTTTTGAACGATTTGTCAATTGAATCCGGGTTTCGCTACGGTTCGCATAGTCAATCGCATCGCACTCTTCGACAACTTCAGCGACTAACTCACGGCATTTTTCGTCAGCATGCTCCTCTGAGAACGTCTCGAGGTCGTCGATCAGGACCGAATATGGGTCCCAATGAGATCGCTTGTACAACTCGAGAGCGATATCGAGTTTCATCATCGCCCGATGCGAGTCCGACTCCCAGTTCACGACTAGCAAATGTATCGGCAGTTATGTGAGTGTTCGGGACTGCCATTGCACCCATGACGGAGTCCGTCCCAATTATGAAATAGATTTATACGCTGTCGGGTCAGTGGTCTAGACATGGCACCTGGATACGAGTCGGGAACGGGAGGTGTATATAGCGAGAGTTCGCCGTTTGTCCGACTGTTTGCGACGCCGAGCCGGGTGAAAATCCTAGATCTGTTCATCCGGAAGCACTACGAGGAGCTAACAGCGTCGGACGTCGAAGCGTTAGCCGACGTATCTCAGTCCACATTCCATCGGAACATCGACGAACTTGAGATGCTCGGTGTGATCGAACAAACAGGGACGACCGGAAATACAAAGACGTTCAAACTTAACAAGGATAGCGAACTGGCGAAAGCGCTTGCAAGTGCACATGCTGATATCCTCGAACATGCCACCCAGATCTTAGATTCGTCACAAAGTCAGGCCACCGTCGAGATTGTCTCATCGGTTGAAAACTCAATCGAGCAAGATGATCAAAGTCATCGTTCCGACAGAACCGATAAAGACGAAGTGAAACAGCAAGTGGCCAGGGCAATTACTGGGTGACTGGAATGAGTGAAAAAGAGATTGAAGACGTAGATCAGCAAATGCTTTTTATAGATGCTGATACTGGAGAGCGAATTACAAAGCTAGATGGTGCAGAAGGTGTTGATATACCATCGGTAGGAGAAGAGATAGTACTTGCTGATGTTGAATTCGAGGATATAAGTAATTTAGTCAGCACCCTCGAGAAGAGGGATAGGGAATATGTGGTCCAAGATATAAACCGCCAATTTGCCCGCGCGACACATACAGCTCCGGATTCACCTACGGTTTACCAGTTCTCCATGATCAGAGTACTTGTAGAGAATTCTGAACAAGTGAATGATTAGGAGATGGTCAGTAGGATCATATGTACTTTATCAGTAATTGATGCATCCCCTTGAGGTTGCACGTTGGCAAAAGACGTTGCCCAAATATGCACACGAGACAACGAACCCCGTGTGCATATTGGTCGGTGGTCGGGCCGCCGATCTTTCGAGCTACTGTGACAGAGTGATAGGAATACTCCCATTTTGGGCTGAATGGACTTTCAGTGAGTCGAGGAAACTAGAATTTGTGGATCGTGTGTACGAGCATGCGAATCCGAACCGACGGGACTATGCCTATATTCAAATCAGGCCAGCAGCCCGCAGTTTTCGTCGAAAAAAGTGAACCCGTGTTACTCGAGATCGGAGCCAACCCCTGATGGGTCGGACGCCCGACTCGAGTCGGGGATGATTCGACAGCCACAGGGATTGGCGTAGGCATCGCCGGGGCCGAGGACGACGGTCATCGCCATCGGGTTGCCACAGGCGGGGCAGGTTCCGAGGGCCGATGCGTCGTCGGAATTGTCCCCGTCAGTCATCGCCTCTGCCTAGTTGTGGAATGGCTGCGAGGCTCGAGGCGTTGTGTTCGCCCGTGATCGGCGACTGCGGTAGGTGGTGGTGTTGATGCGACTCGAGAGGGTGCTGGCGCTCGAGGTGTGCGATTCGACTGTCGTGCGGGATGTTTATATCCCGGTAGAATGAACGGAATCATGCTTGCAAAACCCCTGGCGGGTTTTGGAAGCCGTCTCGGGTGCTGCTACACCCGGGGCATTTCATTCATGCCCGGTTTGGCTTCCGGTTGTATTATTGACGTGATGTGACTTATATCTACTGTTGCTGGAGTGGAATAGATGTCTAATTGTGGAATTTAGGAAAGGTGTTAACGGAGATGGAACTCTGAGCATTGCCGTCGCTAGATATCACGTGGTTACGCCTAGTCTACTAACGAAAGATCACTGCACCCACCAATTAATAGCCATTATACCAACACATATGATCTATGTATTACATGCTTATCTCAAATACGTTTTCATGCAAATCAACAGGGAATCAAAATTGTATTTATTTACACTCATATTCGGGAGTGATAAATAATATATTTACACAATATCTGAGATAGAATAGATTCGTTTCGAGGATAATGGTGTTCTTACTAAAACCCTCGTATCAGGATTTTCTGGCTAATGGGAACTGAGAGATCCCCCCAACCACACCGAACTCATAAGTTGAGAATAGAGGCACAGTCAATCTCTAAAAGAGCAACAACCGTTAGATATTTATGACTTTCAGAGAAAGTGACGATAATAACATGTTCCAAATTAGCTACGTCCTATATACAATAGGGACCGTAGGGAGTGGTGCAGGTGTTTTTACAACACTCACCGGAACAGAAATTATTAATTCAGTAGGTAATATTGGACCTGCAGTCCTCTTTATATCCATTGCATTATTATGGGTTGGCGTTTACATTGAATCAATTGAGGCCTCAATAGAAGCTTAGATTATATGGCCGAAATAAGTTGGGGGCCTTTTCTTGCATTCTTATTAGCAGGCGGCATTATATCAATTGGTGTGGTAAGGGGGGCACACTTCCTATACGCTAAACTCGTTACCTGTCACCGAGCAAAGTACCACCTGAAATATGAAGGTGTTGATGTGGATGAATTGACTCCAGGAGAAGATTATGAAAAGCTATCCATGAAAATCATACTACTGTCTGTCTATAATTTCATTGTTGTGATAACAACAACAGGTTTCTTATTCTTATATACTGTATCACCTCTGGGTGCCTCACTTGATGTTGGGTTAGAAATATGGATTGCAGTTATTTTTGTTACTCTTATAATGAATATGAGTCTGAGGATTTCGTCATTAGCCGACTTAGAGTTACAAACCGACTATTATGACAATATTGTAGATAGGTCACTTAGTTTTGGGTATTCTTTTATCCTCACTATTTATTTTATGACTTTTTTTGGTATGAGTACCCATGTGATTCAAAACGGGCTTTCAATTAGTCTAAATAATGATATTGTGGTGTCTGATAGTACTGGAATGTGGTTTACCCTCTTACTGTTCGTTGGTCCGCTTATTTCTGCTATAATAAGCGAAGCTATCCTTCATCCAACCTTATTCAATGTTCGAGAAGATGGGTTTGATCAATTGAATTAATACCAATGGCACAGAGAGACATATGTGATTAATCATAGCAGCAGAAACCCCTTTGTCCAATACATATGATCGACAACGCTCGAGCCCTTCGTCCCTCTCATATCCCCAGTGACCTCCACCACCGGGACGCCAAGATCGAGCAGTTAGCGGACGCCTTGCGGCCAATCGCAGACGGAGACCGTGGCGAAAACGTGCTGGTGTTCGGCCCGAGCGGAACTGGCAAGACGACGCTCGCGAAGTTCGTCGTACAGGAACTCGAGCGTGAAACGCTGGATTTCCGCTGGGGATACCACAACTGTATTTCCGGGTCGTCTAAAGCGGCGGTTCTCTACGGCATCATGCGCGATGCGGGCCTTGGTGCGGATCTTCGTAAAGCGGGATCGCCAACGAGTGAATTTATCCACCGACTTCGAGAGAGTGACCGCCGCGTCGTCGCGATCATCGACGAGGTGGACGTCCTCGAGGATGATACCACACTACAGGCGCTGTATGAACTGCCGAACGTGACGATTGTCGCGATTACCATCGACGAAGACGACTTGTTCGCACATATCGACAGCCGAGTGCGAAGTCGCCTGCGGAGCGCGGAGACGCTCCGCCTCGAGCGGTTTACGCACGCGCAGTTGGTTGATATCCTTCAGGCGCGCATCCGTGCCGGGCTTCGACCAGGGACGATCACCAGCGACGCGATCCACTACACCGCAGACGTCGCCGCGGGTGATGCACGAGAAGCGATTGGCATCCTCCGGAGCGCTGCACGCGCAGTCATGCGTGAGAACGACCGCTCGCAGATCACGACGGCCGTCGTCGACGACAACCGAACCGCTGCTCGCGAAGAGATTCATCTGGATCGCGTCGAGGATTTGGGGACGCACAAGCGCCTACTGTACGATATTATCGAGGCAGCGGGCGAAGTTCCGGCGACTGAACTCCACGAGGCCTACGAGCAGCGAGCACAGACCCCGAAGGCAACGAGCACCCGCCGGCGGTATCTCTCGAATCTCGAGGACAAGTACGGGTTGATCGACTCGAGCGGAAACGGGAAGGGGAAAGCCTACGCCGTCCCCGAGTTTTGAGCAGTTCCGCTCGTTCCGTTCGGGTTCCGCTCACCGCGAGAGAACGCTTCTCTGTGCTGATCAGAGGTTCGAGCGCCGATAGCGACTTGGTTCCGCTCACCTCCGCTCTGGGCTTATCGGGCCACCCGGTGTCCAGTGATGTATGTCGATTGAACCAGCGTACGCGACGGTATACAGACTGCGGGTGGACACTGACGACGAGACCAGACAGCACAGCGGGACCACCCTCCCATCGTGGATAGGGGTAGGACGACAGGGACCCGGATGGGGACTCGAGGGGGTCCAGTAATGCCAGTCGTGGTTCTCATCCGGTCCGCACTGAGTGCGGATCGGGCAACACACTCCGACCACGAGGTGACGATGCTGGCGGTCGACGATGAGGCCGACTGCGTCTATCTGTGGGTGTTCGTTCCGCCGCCAGCCGCGGGCGAGCCAGCTGACCGGCTGGTCGCTGGACACCGAACGGACGTGAGTGATCTGCCCAGTGGTACGTCTGGTACCACGCGTCGGCTGTGCCGTGTGCTCCTGGATGCGCTACGAATCGTCATCCCGCTCGAACTGTTTCGACACCTCGAGTTCGATATCCAGTTGCTCGTGACGGAGTTCGTTGGGTTCGTCATCCGCCACCCCATCATCGCTGTGTCACTCGAGGGAATTGGCTAAGACAGAGTTCACAGCGGTGCGGTTGATACGGAGCGATGTTCGATCAACCGTCCGTAGACGCGGGCCAACTCGAGGACAGTGTGTTGCTGGGCGATCAGCCAGACCTGTGTGACTCAGTCAGGATTCGTATGCAAGCTCCTCGACGGCGAGCGTCAGATAGAACAGAAGATACGCGATAGCGAGTGCGACTCCGAGTAAACTCAGTCCGATAAGGGGAAACACACCGCCCACAAGCACACTCCAGAGACCACCGAGCACTGCAAAGAACGCAACGATGATACCAACAGTCTGTGGCTGCATTCGCCTCGTCTGTGTGGTAGACATACGATTGGTGTCAAACCCAATTCAATTGAACGTTCCGAAACGACAACACGGATGAGAGACAGGTATGCGTGACCTCCTCGCGGTCACCAGCGGGATTCGTGCCTCCAAAAACGTTACTCATCGTCCTCGAGGTTTTCATCGAACTCGAGTGTCGTATCGGTGAGCTCGTCGAACGACGTACTACCACACGAGCACCCGTTGCGAGAACCGATTGGGACGAATCTCTCATCATCGAGGCGGCGCGCAGCGTAAGCAGATCCGCAGGTGGTACACTGCACCATTGTTCGATCGGTTGATTCGGACTCTCCCTGTTCCATTGACGAAGCGATTGGTAGTGTCAAATATAACCGTATTGTTGTTACAACAAGAACAACGGTACTGCGGATTCAATAGGTGATGAGCGGCGAGTAAAACGCGTATACATGCGAAAGAGAGATGTCAAGCGACGTGCTATTGCAGTTCGAGAGTGGCATATCCAACGTGATTAGCCGATGTGATTTTTATATACCAGCCCGATTGACTTCTCATGGGCGTATGAACCGGACGGATACAGTGCACATTCTTGCCAGTGCGGACCGCCAGATCGTCCTCGATGAGTTACTCGTCCGCAACGAGGAGTTGGCTGTCGAGACGCTCTCGGAAATTGTCGCTGCCCGTCGGCACAAACTCTCTCCAGAGAGCGTCACCGAGACGATGGTCAAACAGGCACAGATTCGACTGGTTCATGAACACCTGCCGACGTTGGCCGATGCGGGCATTATTAACGTTTCGTGGTCGACACAGACGATAACACTGTGTGATGGCGAGAATACGACACGATTGCTCGAGACGGCTGCGGAGTTAGATAACTGGCCGCCAGCGGATCTACAGGAGCCCTCGCGTCGCAAACACTGAGCTTCCGCAGTGATTTTCTCGAGATTGTCACGGATGGCGGTTAGATTCGCCGAGACGAATGGACTTAGTGGGGCTTCGACGTAGCTACGAGCATGGTTCGATTCGGCTGGTTTGCCTCTCTCGAGGAGTTCACGCCAGATGAGTGTTTGCAACAGGTCGAGCTCGCCGAACAGTACGGGTTCGACACGGCATGGGTTAATGATCACTTCCACCCCTGGTTCGATCACAAACAGGATGGCTCGTCGGCCAACGGCGGGAACTGTTGGGCGTGGCTGCCGGCCGCGCTCGACCGCACTGACGACCTCGTCATCGGGACGGGCGTCACGGGCATTATCCACCGCTATCATCCCGGTAACGTCGCCCACCGACTGGCCACGCTCGAGGAGATGTACCCTGATCGGGTCTTCCTTGGCGTCGGCTCCGGCGAGGCACTGAACGAGAGCCCACTGGGGCTGCCAATGCCTGGCTTTGGCGAGTCCGCAAAGCGAACCGCCGAAGCGATTCGGATGATCCGCGCACTGTTCGAAAACGAGTTCGTCAGCTACGACGGCAACTTCTGGTCGCTCGAGGAGGCAAACCTCTATACGGGGCCAGATGAGGCACCGCCGATCTACATCGCCAGTAACGGCTCGACGCTTGCGCGAATGGCCGGCGATCTCGGCGACGGCTACGTGACCGTCTTTGAACACCCAGAGCGCGTCCAAGACGAGTTGTTCCCGGCCGTCGAAACGGGCGTCGAGAAATCCGATCGCAACGAGTCGATTAACGACCTCGATCGCTCGATCCACTTGCACGTTTCCTACGACCCCGACAGCGAGGAGGCCGCACTCGAGCCATGTCTCCCGTGGCGAGGCACGATGCTCGATATCTTCTTCCAGGCGGATATCGCCGACCCGCGCGTCGTTCAGGACCACGGCGACAAGGTCGACCCGAACGTCCTCCGCGAGGAGATGACGATTACGACCGACCCACAGGACATCGTCGACGTCACCCAGAAGTACGTCGATGCTGGCTTCAACCACATCGTCTATCAGAGCCACAGCCCCGATCAGGAAGCGTTCTGTCAGGTGCTCGAGGAAGAGGTCTTCCCGCGCTTCGACGAGGGCGACGCCGACCTGTAGACGCTCAGTGCCCGGCACACATTTTTGAACGAACGACTGCTTCTCACGGAGCCGTCGCTCTCGGTTGTGGGAAATGACCCTGGATAAGAGGTAGCCGTTGGGCAACGCGCCACCGTTTTCCAGGGGCAGGTATCAGTTGGTACTCAGGGCACATAAATTGTTCTTGAGGAGTGTGCAAGTGTCTCATACACACTCCCAAATACTGTCTTTTGAATGTCAATACATTCGAAATACCACTGCCAAAGTGGCCGTATCACATAGCTACCTTAGTGACACGTCAGTAATGACAATCACCACGCAAACGCCAGCCGATTTCTTTTCTGTCAAGTCCTGAAACGCCCTAGTATGAGCGACGATGATCCCTCTCGAGACCGTGTGCAAGATCGCGCTGCCCAACGCAAATCCCAGCGTGCAGACACTACAGAATCGATTCTCGAGGACGTCGAGCGCCACCTGGGTGACCTCGAGTATCCGACGACGAGCGAGGAGATAGCGGCGGAGTATGGGAGTGAGCCAATCGATATGCCGAACGAGACGGAGTCACTCGGCAGCGTGTTTGACCGGCTCGCGGGAGAACAGTACGACAGTCCGGAGGAGGTTCGCGAGGCCGTCTACGGAGAGATTACCGGGGAGGCTGGCAATCAAAACGAAGCCAATCCGGAACGCGATCTGTCGGCGGTCGACGAGAGCACGCAGGGGTCGCCGAGCGAACGCGGCGGCGACTCGCTGTAAGTGGCGATTGCCGTGGGCCGCGAGTGCGAGCAAAACCGCCGCACTAGCGGCGCTCTCGAGGGTCGGCCGGTCGCCGGACCACGATAGCAGAACCGATTTACGTCAGCGTCGTTTGGTCTCGCGTATGGATTACGAATCGAGTCTCGACCGTGCGATGGAGGACGTTCCCGACATTGGGGGCGACGAACAGCGATTGCAGATCCCGGACGCCAAAGCCCAGAAAGACGGGGCGTTTACCCGATTCCGGAATCTCGGCGAGATTGCCGATGTGCTCTCGCGTGAGGACGAACACCTCCACCGGTTCGTCCAGCGTGAGATGGGGACCAGCGGCAAACTCGAGGACGGACGCGCCCGCTACAACGGGACCTTCTCGGATCGGGACTTCGAGCTGGCCGTCGATGCCTACGTTGATGAGTACGTGCTCTGTTCGGAGTGTGGACTGCCGGATACGCGCCTCGTGCGCGAAGACCGCACACCGATGCTTCGCTGTGACGCCTGTGGTGCGTTCCGCCCGGTTACGAAACGCTCGGCGGCAAGCCAGCAGCAACAGCAGGCCGACGCCGTCGAAGAGGGCAAGACGTACACCGTCGAAATCACCGGCACGGGCCGCAAAGGCGACGGTGTCGCCGAGAAAGGCGAGTACACCATCTTCGTCCCCGGCGCATCCGAAGGCGATGTCGTCGAGATTTACATCAAGAACATCTCGGGCAATCTGGCGTTCGCGCGACAGGCCTGAGTTTCGGACACAGCGAGACGCGTTCGTGTCGGGATGAACCGACCGACTGCCGCCTCCTGAACGTTTTTATCGTCCGTCCGTTGTTGATGGCGTATGTCGACACCCACACGAGTTCCACCCGAGGAGTTCGACAGCCGCCTCGAGTGCATCCGCGAACACCTCGCTGAGACCGACGCTGACGCGGGCATCTGGTTCGGCGCGACGAGCATTGAGTACCTCACTGGATTCGACCATATCCAGACCGAACGGCCAGTTATTCTCGCAGTAACTGACGAAGAGGTCGCCCTCACGGTACCCCGACTCGAGGTCGACCGCGTCCAAGAGAATCCCTGGATCGACATCGTCGCCCACTACGACGACTACCCCGGTGGCGAGCCGGTTCGGACCGCAATCGAAATGTTCGAGGGGCTCGAGCGACCGATAGAGAGCGTTGCGGCCGACGCCGAGGGCGCGCCGGGGACGATGGGGTATCAGGGGCCGGCGCTGACGGAGTTTCTCGAGGTCGAGACGCACCGTTGGGTCTCGCGCATGCGCTGGGAGAAATCCGAGACAGAAGTTGAGCTGATACGTGAGTCCGCAAAATGGGCAAACCTTGGCCACCGGTATCTTGCGGACTACACCGAGGTCGGCGCACACCCGGCGACAGTGAGCCAGCGCGCCTCGATGGACGCGTCGCGAGCGATGCTCGACGCACTTGGCGATCAGTACGCTCCACGCACTCGCGGTGGTGGTCCCGTTCATGCGGGCTACATCACCGGCGAGCAGACGCGCCTCCCCCATGGCCACACAGCGAACCGTCGCCTCGAGGCCGGTGACGCGATGATCACCGGCGCGACTGCCACCGTCGATGGGTACTACTCCGAACTCGAGCGAACGATGTTTCTTGGTGAGCCAACAGATGAGCAAGAACACTACTTCGAGCTCATGTGTGAGGCCCAAGACATTGCAATTGACAAACTCGGTCCTGGCGTGCCGATCGCAGCCGTCGACCGCGCGGTGCGAGAGTACGTCGAGGAACAGGGAATCGCGGACCTCGCCCAGCACCACGTCGGGCACAATATCGGACTTGGTGGCCACGAACCGCCCTACATCGACCGTGGTTGGGGCGACCATTGCGAGAGCGAGCACACGACCTACAACTCCGACGACGCAGTGATGCAACCCGGCCACGTCTGGACAATCGAACCTGGCATCTACACGGAGACGGACGGCTACCGTCACTCCGATACGATTGCGATCACGGAAGACGGCATCGAGTGGCTTACCTACTATCCACGCGACCTCGAGTCGAACATCATTTCACTCGAGTGAGCCAGGACGTGAGCGAAGAGACCGAGGCGAACGCGAGACGCGCCTGAACCGCGACAGTAAAGTCCACTTGTGCTAGTCACACTGCTGTGGCAGTCTCGTTCGATCTCTTTGGAACGCTGGTTCGTGTTGAGACGCCGGATGACCCGGCAACAGCCGTTGCGACGGAACTGTCCGCACGCGATGTGGACGTGCCTGCCGACTGGGCCGACGCTTACACCGAGGCTCACGTCGACGCGCCCGAACACGCCGAGGTGCCACTCCCCGCACACGTCGGCCACGCACTCGCGAGTCGCGGCGTCGACTTCGAACACAACGCTGTCAGACGCGCCGTCGTCGCCGCGTTCGATCCCGACGTCGAGACCAGAGACGGCGCACTCGAGGCGGTCACTGCCGCCCGCGAGCGAGGACCAATCGCTATCTGTTCGAACTGCAGCGTCCCCGAACTCGTCGCTCGCACGCTCATTCGCGCTGACGTAGACCGCGACGCGTTCGATGCCGTCGTTACGAGCGTCGGCTGTGGCTGGCGCAAGCCCGCGCCCGAAATCTTCGAACTGACGGCCGAGGAACTCGGTGTCCCTGCCGACGAACTGACCCACGTCGGAGACGACCCCCAAACTGATGGCGGGATCGAAGACGTTGGTGGGACAGCGCTGTTACTCGAGGACCGAACACTGACGACCGTTGCTGAACGGTTCCACAACCGTAGCCCAGCAGACAACGAACAGTCGTGATACTGACCACGCTCGGGGTGATCGCGCTCGCCTGTAGCCTCGACCTGCTGGTCGGCGAGCCACGGACCGGCCTCCATCCCGTCGCGTGGTTCGGCCGACTGGTCGATCACCTCGAGCGTGACTGGAGCGCGACGGCACGAGGCCAGCGACTGGCAGGCGTCGCAATCGCAGTCCTCGCACCGCTCGTCCCCGCTGGCGTCGCCGCAGGCGTTGTCCTCGCGGGAACCGCACTCCACCCGTTCATCGGTGCCGTCGCCGCTGGCCTCGTGCTCTTTCTGACGACCAGTTTGCGTGCCTTGCTCGAGTTGACCGAAACGGTCATCGCAGCAACCGAGGGCGACCTCGAGACTGCCCGCGAGGACGTTCGGGGGCTGGTCGGCCGCGACGCCTCGAGTCTGTCCCCGGCGGAGATCCGCAGCGCCGCGGTTGAGAGCGCGAGCGAAAACCTCGCGGACGGGTTCGTCGCGACGCTGCTTCCGTTTGCGCTGTTCGCACCGCTCTCGTTGCCCCTCGCTGCCGCCGCTGCAGCGTGGGTCAAAGGCGTCAATACGCTTGATTCGATGCTTGGCTACCCCTCGAAGCCCATCGGCACCGCGAGCGCGAAACTTGACGATTACGTCATGTGGATTCCCGCACGAGTAACAGCCGTGACACTCGCGATTGGTGGGGCAGATCCGTTCGCACTTGGACGCGCTCGAGCGTGGGCGCGCGAACCACCCTCTCCGAATTCGGGGTGGCCGATGGCGACGCTCGCCTGCGTGCTCTCGGTGCGCCTGCACAAGCCGGGCGTGTACGATCTGAACCCCGACGCAAACCTGCCGACGCTCGCAGATGGCGAGCGCGCGATCACCGTCGTTGGCGTCGCGGCAGTCGTCGCAGTCGTCGTCGCTCTCGGGGTTGCGCTCGGAACCGCAACGCTCGGTTCGACACTCACGGAGTCAGCAGCGGTGACGGTGGTGAGCGGGCGATGACCGAGAGAACAGAGCCGAGTGAGAATGTGGACGCTGAAGGGGACGCAAACGGCGCTTCGGCGGGATCGGATCCGGCCTCGAGCGACCCGGAAACCGGTTGGATCGGCGCGATCCGCGGCGGCGTTGGCTTTCTGACGCGGCTTCCGGTGGGTCATCGGGAAGGCGACTGGGCGGCGTTCCGGTCGCGACCCGCCGTGTTTCCGCTCGTCGGACTGATTGTCGGCGCTCTCGCGGCGATTCCGTTACTCGCGACCGAGACGCTTCCCGGGCCGACCGTTGCCTTCGGCTACGTGCTCGCAGTGTACGCCGTCGCGGGCATTCACAACCTCGACGGTGTGGCAGATTTGGGCGATGCGCTGGTCGTCCACGGCGACCGAGAGCGACGCCGCGAGGTGCTCAAAGAGACGACGACCGGCGTTGGCGCGATACTGGCAGTCGCCGTCGTCATCATCGGACTCGCCCTCGCAGGACTCGGACTGGCCGGACTCCCCGTCCTCGTCGCCGTCGGCATCGCCGTCGGTGCCGAGGTCGGCGCGAAACTCGGCATGACCGCAATGGCCTGTTTCGGCGAGGCGAGCCACGACGGGATGGGAAAACAGGTCATCGACGCGGCGTCTCCCGGGCGATTCATCCTCCCCGCTGGGGTCGTCCTCGGCGCGGCAGCACTCGTCTGGCCACAGCCGGTTGCAGTTGCCGTCTGTGGTGCACTCGCAGGCATCACACTCCCCTGGTACTGGGCGAACCGCAAACTCGACGGTATTAACGGCGATATCTTCGGCGCGGCCAACGAACTCGGCCGCGTCGTCGGCGCGCACGCGGGGGTGATCGCATGGATGCTCTTGTGATGTGTGGCGGCGACGGCACCCGCCTCGAGAGCGCCCACGAAAAGCCGTTGCACCCCATTGACGGGGTTCCGATGGTCGAGCGTGTGCTCGCAGCGCTCGAGTCAAGCCACATCGAAACGAACTACGCTGCCGTCTCGCCAAACGCGCCAAAAACACGGACCCACCTCGAGTCCATCGCGAGCGACGAGGCAAGCGTCCACCTGCTCGAGACGCCCGGCAATGGCTACGTGTCCGACCTCGTGGCACTACTCGAGCGCGACGAGATCGACCGACCGGTGCTGACCGTCGCCGCGGACCTGCCGCTGCTCGAGGCGGCAACGATTGACCGCGTGCTCGAGTCGCATGAACGCGGCCCGCGCGAGTGCTCGCTGACCATCTGCGTGCCCGTTGCGCTCAAGCGTCGACTCGGCGTGAGCGTCGAGACGCGACTCGAGGAGGCCCCCCACCTCGCGCCAACGGGGCTCAACGTCGTGGGTGCTGGCGAGCTGACCGAGCACATGCGAAGCTACAACCCGCGACTGGCGGTAAACGTGAATCGACGCGAAGACAGCCACCGTGCGGCCCAACTCCTGTAAGACACCCAGATTTAGATGATGCGCGTACTTCTCGCCGCTGGAACGACCGAAACGGCACTGATCGACGGCATTAGCGCCGCTGGCGCGACCCCGGACCTGATGAACTACACGCCCGCAGCAGATGCAGAAATTCTCGCCTATGGCGAGCCGACGGGGGCACCCGTGACGCCGGTGAGCCCGACCGGCTGTCCGACGCCCGCGGCGATCACCCGCGCGGTGCGGGAGGTCGTTGGCTTCGACCTGACAGTCGTCGACGCCGGACTCGCCCGGCCGACGATGGCCCCCACAGTCGCACTCGGCGCGGCTCCCGGTACTGATATTCGCGTGCCTGAGGCCGTTTCCGACGCGGCGGCGATTTTCGACCGCGCGTACGACTACGGCGCGAGTCTCCCTGACGATGAACTCCTGATCGGCGAAACCATCCCCGGCGGAACGACGACCGCACTCGGCGTTCTCACCGCGCTTGGCGTGCCTGCTGGCGTGTCCTCGTCGCTCCCCGAAAATCCGCTCGAGCAAAAACGCCGGGTCGTCGAGACTGGCCTCGAGCGAAGCGGGCTCGATCCCGGCGACTGTGAGACGGAGCCACTCGCAGCAATCCGCGCCGTTGGCGACCCAGTACAGGCAACCGTTGCGGGTATCTCGGCTGGCGCACTCGAGTCGGGAACCGACCTCACTCTCGCAGGCGGCACGCAGATGGTCGCTGTCGCGGCTCTTCTGCGCCAATCCGGCGTCGACGCACCCTTCTCGGTTGCCACCACGTCGTTCGTCGCCGCCGAGCAAGGGGACGAACTCGCGGACGCCTGCGCCCGCCTCGAGTGTGAGCTAACGGTGACTGATCCGGGCTTCGACGACCGTGATCACGTCTCGATGGAACGCTACTGTGTCGGCGAAGCAAAGGAGGGCGTCGCGATGGGTGGGGCGCTCTCGCTCGTTCCAGACGGACGGCTCGAGGCGGTACTCGACCGAATCGAACTCGTCTGTGATCGACTCGGTGTCGACGGCGGCGACGGTGCTGGGACTGAGCCGACAGACCCACCGGAGGGCGCTCATGGACCCTGAGTCGATACGGACGGGCGAGCGCGTCCCACACGGCGGCGAACCCGATCAATCGCTGCTCGATTTTTCTGCGAACACGAACCCGCAAACGCCGGACGGCGTCGAGGCGGTGTACGCCGACGCACTCGAGGCCTCGCGGCGCTATCCCGACGATAGCTACGCCGACTTTCGAGACGCGGCAGCCGCGTTCGTTGGCTGTGATCCCGCGCAGATCATCCCGACGCCCGGCGGGCTGGCTGCGATCAGACTGGCGATGGAACTCACGCTCGAGCCCGGCGACGAAGCGCTGGTACCTGCGCCCAGTTTCGGCGAGTACGCTCGGGAGGTCCACTTGCAGGGCGCGACGCCACGATATATCGACGCCTCTGAACTGCTCGAGGTAGAGACCGACCTCCTCGAGTCCTGTGCGCTCGCGGTCGTCTGCACGCCGAACAACCCCACGGGAGCGGCCGCCGATCCGGACGCGCTGACTGCGTTCGCTGCTCGCTGTGACGACGCCGAAACGACGCTGCTGGTCGACGAAGCGTTTCTTGGCTTTACTGACCTGCCGTCGGCAGCCACACTCGAGCGCGAGCACGTCATCGTTGCCCGGTCGCTGACCAAACTGTTCGGTTTGCCGGGATTACGCGCCGGCTTCGCCGTCGCATACGGAGAGCAACGTGATGCCCTCGAGACGGCCCGGCGCGCCTGGTCGCTGGGAACGCCAGCCGCACGAGTTGGTGCCTACTGTTTGCGACAGGAGGCGTTCGTCCGTGAGACGCGCGACCGCGTCGCCAGCGAGCGCGCTCGAGTATGTGGAGCACTCGAGACCGAGTGCGGATTCGACGTGGACCACTCCGATGCGCCGTATCTGCTCTGTGACGTCGGTGAACGCTCGGTGACGGACATCCTCGCGTCTGCGCGCGAAGCGGGTGTCGTCATCCGGGACGCAACGACCTTCCCCGGCCTCGAGTCACACATTCGGGTTGCGATCAAAGACCGCGACGCGAACGACGAACTGCTCGCCGCGCTCGGTGCTGAGATGGATGGAAACGAGACGAACGACTCGAGCGGAGGGGCTGACTGATGGACGAGGCCGACACCGACTCGGTGGATGAGCCCGCATACGCTGCGGTCCGACGAGACGGCGTGCTCTGTGTTCGTCGCTCTGGAACCGAGTGGCTCTCGACCGGCTGGGACGGTGGGCGGTGTCAAGCTGATCGAGCGTACAACATTTCCGTCCCCGAAGAGTGGGCGCGAACCGATCTTGAGGCCTACACGAGCGAGCGGATCGGACGGGCCGGATTCAACGAAGCAGATTCCAAGCGTCCGGTTCTGCTGACCGGTGTCGACATCGCCGATGCTCGAGGCGCACGCTGTGGGTCGGTCACAGCCTACGCAACTGCCGGGATTTCGAACCCGGCGGCGCTGCCGATGAACCCCGACAAATCGGATCAATCTGGCTCGAACTCGAGCGGCGACGACGCACCGACCCGGCCCGGAACGGGCACTGTCAACCTCATCGTTGGGACAACGCGTGCGCTTGCGTCGGGCGCATTAGCGAACTTGATCGCCGTGGCAGCGGAGGCGAAAGCGGCGACATTACTCGCCGAGACCGGTTTTCCGGGGACCACGACAGACGCCATTGTCGTCGGCCACGATCTGGAGGGTGAGTCGGTGCCCTTCTCGGGGACCGGAACCGAGGTCGGTGGCGCAACGCGTGCCTGTGTCCGTGAGGCCGTTCGCGCCTCGTTGCAGGCACACTACGCCGAACGGACAGAACAGGTGCCTGCATCGGTCGACGAGGCAACCCACGGCGTCTCGACAACCGAGCGAGCGACTGTGTTTCGACCGGGAGACGCCACCACGGACGGCGACAACGAGCAGCGCCCGTCATAACAGCGACCCTCGAGAACAGATCAGATAAACGTCCTCGAGCGTAACAGAGACCAATGGGGGACCACGATACAGCGCCGAAGGACGAGGACGAAGCAGACGGCAACTCCGAGCCTGAACCTAAGACACGGCCAGATCCGTCCGCAATCCGCTCGCTTGCCGTCTCACCCGATGATGTCGTCAACGCCTATATCTACACGCAGGAAAACCCCGGCGAGGCCGTCCTCCGCGTCACACCGCCGTTTCACGGCCGAATGCGAGCGCGTCTCCACGCCTACCGTGTCGACGATACCCACATGACCGGCGCACTCCACATCCGGCCCGCCGAACTCATTGCAGACGAGATCGTCGATGCGTATCCACAACTCGAGGATGCCGCCGAGACGTCCGTGGATGAGACAGACACCGAACGCATCCGAGAGCGCCACGCCGATTCACACGAGCAGTGGCGCGAAAACGCAACGGAAGCGATTGCAGAGACCATCACACTCGAGACGCCCGCCGGTTCACAGCAGGTGTCGATCAAACGACTCGGCTGAGAATAGAGTCGACCCACCCACCAATTCACCGGCGTCACGCGATTTGTCGTCTACTTTCACTTTCACTGCGGACGGATCGGTTTGACATACAAACAGTCTAACTACTCGGTATGACACTGATCGTCGACGCCACGACCGACCCCACGATGACGGCCGCCTCGAGCGAGGACTCCTCAGCCGATTCGACTGAAACAGCAGCGAACGCTCGAGAACGCCGTCGAATCGACGTCACCGAGATGCCGGCTGACGATATCGCAGGGTTCGTCGATGAAAACGTCGACACGCATCGCGTCTCACTCGAGAACTGCGGCGCGCGAACCTACCTGCTCATCGAAGAGTAACGCACTCGGTCCCGAAATACCGGACACAAGCCAACCGACACGCTATCGGAGCCGACGGTACGCACGCAGTCCAATTGAGACGGCCGTTCCGAAGCCGGGGATGCGCGAGGAAACGGCGGCTGCACCGAGCAACAGCGCGCCGCTCTTTCGTCTCCCCTTCAGAAACTCCATGCCCGCGTCGACAAGCGTCGTGACGACGCCTGCGTTCTGTAGCAGCTTCGTCCGGTCGGTTGTGGTTGCCATAGGCGTCATACGAACCTGCGCCGAAAAGTCGGCCGGGTTGCACATGCCATGGACTCGAGGTGGACACAGTACCGGTATCGGTACGACTAATCCGTCAGCGACCACAGCACCAGTATGCGAGTCGCGAGAATCGCGACGGCCGACGGGGTAGTGACCGGACGATACGAAAACGGCGTCGTGTACGGCGACGACGAGATATATGAGGTCGGCGAAGATGGCGAGTTGTGCGCTCCCTGTGAGCCGTCTGCCCTCTATTGCGTTGGGCGAAACTACGCCGAAACGCTCGAGCAGATGGAGTACGACCGTCCCGACGAACCGGACTTCTTCATCAAACCACCCGTCTCGGTGCTGGCCCACGAAACGGACATTCTCTATCCAGAATTCACGAACGAACTCACATACGCGGGTGAACTCGCTGCAGTCATCGACAAGGAGTGTCACGACGTGAGTGAGGACGAGGTATCAGACGTTGTCCGCGGCTATACGATCATGAACGACATGGATGCACTCGACCAGCAGGGCCGCACCGCACGGAAGGCATTCGACGGCTCCGGGCCACTCGGGCCATGGCTCGAGACAGACCTCGATCCGACGGGTATCGATATGTACACAGATGTTGGCGGCGAGCGCCGTCAGGAGGCGAACACGGAATTGATGTTGTTCGAACCCGACGAGATCATCTCGTATCTCTCGCGGCGATTTACGTTCCAACCGGGCGACGTTGTGGCGTTTGGCAGCCCGGCGAATCCGGGAGTAGTCGAACCAGGTGAGGCGGTCGAAATAACTTACGAAGGCGTCGGGACACTCCGAAATACGGTTGTTGACCCGAGTAAATGAGTACGACTGACCGAGCGGATCCAACGCCTCGACTCGGGAAGAAAGGCACTTCCGCACGCGCTTCCTCCCCTCGTTCGTGAGCAGCGAGGCCCCCCGTCGCGTCGAAGTCTATCCCGACCGCGAGGTCGTCGTCGAGTTCGATCCTACCCTCACGTTCGAGTGCGTCGACGACTGTACGTGGTGTTGTCACCACGGCGTCTTACTCTACGACCGCGACTTACTCGAGTTAGCCCAGCGGGCAAACCTCGCGGAGACGACGACGGACTTTCGCGGCGAGAAGTTCGTCACCCGCGAGGAGAAAGGCCGCGACGAACACGTCGCCGAGGACGGCTGTGCCTGTGCCTTCCTCCGGGAGGACGGCCTCTGTACGCTGCATCTCGAGGAGGACTGGAAACCCACCCGCTGTTCGGTGTTTCCGCTGGGCGTCTGGCTCGAGGATGGCGACCTCCACGTCGATATCCGTGAGTCGGCCCACGAGCACTGTGAGGGGTTAAACGTCAGCGAACGCAGCGTGATCGACAATCTCGAGGCGTTCTTACCAGAAATTCTGTGGGACCTCGAGAATCCGGACTCTGATCGAGAGCTGTGAGCAGTCTTTTCAAGAGTCATGTTACCACGGCTCTCCAATCTTTTAAACGTCTTCCGTTCGTAGGACAAGTGTGACAGAAGAATCCGGGCGTCGGAATCTCCGTATGCCCAACAACGATGAAGTATTCGCCGTCGTCACCGAGCACCTCGGTGGGAACCACGTTCAACTCCGCTGTGCAGACGGCGAGGAGCGTCTCGGACGCATTCCGGGACGAATGAAATACCGGACCTGGATCGAGCAAGACGACATCGTCGTCGCCGAGCCCTGGGATTGGCAGGACGAGAAAGCAACGATTGAATGGCGCTACACCAGCCAGGACGCAGATCAGCTCCGTCGCGAAGGCCACATCGACTGATTTCTACGTGCGGATACCGCCGCGTGCTTGCTGCCCGACGGGGGCCGAGCGATTGCACTCGAGGCGGAGTAGACGATAGAGGGCGCTAGATACGCAGGCCAAAGTGTGAGCGATATTACTGATAGCCACGCTGTGTCTGATACATTAGTTCCCACAGCGCATCCTCGATGGACTCGTCGGTCTGTTCCTCGAGCTTTGCGTACAATTGCTCCGAGACGGTGACTTCTGGCATCATGTGGGTGTATACCAGCATTGAATATAAAGGTACGCAGATACGGAATCGAGTTAATTATGCTGATGACAGTCATCAGATTGGATCGATGACGTGAGCGACCACCACAGATGAGTGTTCGATTCTCGCGTGTTGGCACCGTTCGGTCCGATACCCTACACAGTATGGTATAGGCTTTTCACTGCGGCGACAGTCACGAATACCTATGCAACCGCTGACCGATGAGTCTGTAGTCGTTGTTGGAGGTGGTGTCGGTGGCCTCTCGAGTGCGTGTTATCTCGCTGATGCCGGCGCTGACGTCCACGTCCTCGAGAAAAACGAGCAACTCGGCGGCCGAGCAAGTCGACTCGAGCGCGATGGCTTCCGATTCGATATGGGACCGTCGTGGTATCTGATGCCCGATGTCTTTGAGCGGTTTTTCGACCATTTTGACCGGACGCCCTCGGACTACTACGAGTTGACGCATCTTGACCCACACTATCGAATTTTCTTCAAGGACGGGGATCAGGTCGACATTACGCCAGACCTCGAGCGCACGAAAGAACTGTTCGAGGAGTACGAGGAGGGCGCTGGCGAGCAGTTAGAACGCTATCTCGAGAAGTCACGCGAGAATTACGAGGTTGGGATGGAACACTTCGTCTACGAGGATCGCTCGAGACTGCGGGATTTCATCGACCTCGATGTGGCGCGTCAGGCCCGCGGCCTGTCGCTGTTGGGGTCGATGCAGGGCCACGTCGAGAGCTACTTCGACCATCCAAAACTCCAGCAGATCATGCAGTACACGCTGGTCTTTCTCGGGGGGTCGCCCTCGAACACGCCAGCGTTATATAACCTGATGAGCCACGTCGATTTCAATCTCGGTGTCTGGTATCCTGAGGGTGGTATCGGCGCGGTCATCGACGCCATTGTTGAACTGGGAACCGAACTTGGCGTTACCTACGACACGGACCGGCCAGCAACAGCGATCAAAGGCCGCGAAGGTGCCTTCCTCGTCGAGACGCCCGACGGGCCGGTTCGCCCCGACTTGGTCGTGAGCAACACCGATTACGCCCACACGGAACAGGACCTGCTGCCAGCAGAACAACGTGGCTACGACGCCGACTACTGGGACTCACGCACGTACGCTCCCTCCGCGTTCTTGCTCTACCTCGGCGTCGAAGGCGACGTCGAAGAGTTGGCCCACCATACGCTCGTCCTGCCGACGGAGTGGGACGGCCACTTCGAGCAAATTTTCGATGAGCCAGCGTGGCCCGACGATCCGGCGTACTACTGTTGCGTTCCATCCGAAACGGACGACACCGTTGCACCTGATGGCCACAGCGCCCTGTTCGTCCTTGTGCCGATCGCGCCAGGGCTCGAGGATACCCCAGAGATCCGCCAGGAGTACCGCGACGAAGTGCTTGCGGATATTGCGACCAACACTGGGACGGATATTCGTGACCGGATCGTCCTCGAGGAACAGTTCTCGGTCGAGGATTTTGCCTCACGATACAACAGCTACGACGGGACGGCGCTTGGACTCGCGCATACGCTTCGCCAGACGGCGCTGTTTCGGCCGCCGCGGCGCTCGAAGGAGGTTGATGGTCTCTACTTCGTCGGTGGGGATACGACCCCCGGAATCGGCGTCCCAATGTGTCTCATCAGCGGCGGGTTGACGGCCGAGGCAGTCGAAGCGGATTACGGCCACGCATCACACCAGCACCACTCGAGCGCGGAGTGATCGACACGTGAGTACAGCGTCCCGATCGACGCATCGCCAGCGGGCACGGAGCCACTGGATTCGCGAGGACGGGTGGCCCTGATGGGAGACAGCAACAAGACGCAGACAGGCTCTCTCGTGTATCTGCTCTCGCTCTCGAGGCCGCGTTTTTGGCTCTACCTCGCGGGACCGGTGCTGGTTGGGGTTGCCTACGGGGCGGCCGCTCCAGCCGAGGTAGTCACGCCTGCAGCGGTCGTGTTGTTTGCATACTTTCTGCTCCCGGCGAATGTGTTTCTGTACGGAATCAACGACATCTACGACCGCGAGATCGACGCTGCAAATCCGAAGAAAGACGAAAAGGAGAGCCGGTATCGTGGGCAGCGAGTCGTCCCACTGCTGGTCGGACTCTGCGGGGCGCTCCCGCTCGTTTTCGCGCCGGTTGTACCGACTCCCGCGTGGCCGTGGCTCGCTGCATTTGTCGTGCTTGGGGCCGCCTACAGCGCGCCACCAGTGCGATTCAAGACAACTCCCCTACTGGATTCGGTCTCGAACGGCCTGTACATCCTCCCGGGCGCGGCGGCCTACGCGGCCGTCGCTGGGACGCAGCCACCCGTCCTCGCCGTTGTCGGCGGCTGGCTCTGGGCGATGGGCATGCACACGTTTTCGGCGATCCCAGACATCGAACCCGACCGTGAAACGGGTATTCGGACCACGGCGACCGTGTTGGGAGCACAACGGACCTACGCCTACTGCGGGGCCTGCTGGCTCGCGAGCGCACTCGCCTTTGGCGCACTCGACGTGCGACTGGGCGCGGTCATGCTCGTCTACCCCGTCCTCGTGGGGGCAATTGCCACCGCGAGCGTCGACGTCGACCGCGCGTACTGGTGGTTCCCGGCAATCAACACCGTCGTCGGCGCAGTGCTGACGATGGGCGGACTCTGGAGGTTGCTCTATGGATAATACAAACACTCGAGCACACGATCACGACGACCGCAACAGCACACGAGCGAACATACAGCATCGACTCGAGCAAATTATTCGGGAGAATCGGTTTACGATCGCGGTTGTGTTCCCGTTCGTTGGCGCGGTGACGCTCGTTGCGAGTGCTGAAGGCTGGCTGACGGGGCCGCTTGCGTACAATCCGCTGTTTATCCTCTTTGGTACGGCAGTTATGCGCTCACCGCTGCTGGTCGGCCTCTTACCACGGATTGGCTGGTGGGCGCTTGGCTGTCTCGGCGTGTTGACGATCTATACGTACGCAATCGAGATGATTGGCGTTCGGACGGACTGGCCCTATGGCGCGTTCGAGTACACGATTCAACTCGGGCCGATGCTCTTCGGTGAGGTCCCGATAGCGCTCCCGCTGTTTTTTATCCCACTCGTCTTGAACGCATATCTGCTGACGTTGTTGGTACTCGGTGACTGGCGTGATCGGCTGTTCGTCCGAGTGCCGGTCGCCATCGCTGCCGTCGTCGCAGTGGACGTCGTCCTGGACCCTGCTGCCGTCGCTATCGGCTTCTGGGAATTCGACTCGGGTGGATTCTACGGCGTTCCGCTCTCAAATTACCTTGGATGGGTTCTCTCCGGAACTGTTGCTATCCTCCTCGTGGAGTTGGCCTTCGACCGAGAAGCACTCCTCGAGCGCGTCGAAGAGTGCGTGTTCATCCTCGACGACCTCGTGAGCTTCGTATTGCTGTGGGGCGCGATTAATCTCCTCTATGGCAACTGGATTGCAGCAGGTGTCGCCGGGCTGTTCTGTCTTGGACTGTTCAGTACGGATCGGTACGACTGGGAGATGGTTCGAACCGCGATTCCGTCAATAAATATGCGGTAAAATATCTCTTAGAAGTTCTCTTTGGCTAAATTTGAAGAGGATTTTTACGTAAGGGCGTTATTGGACCGAGTATGTCCGAAATTGGAACTATGATCTTGGCGCTCGGATTGATCGGCGCAATCATCGTCCTGCCGCCGACGGCAGCGGTGTACTACAACGCCCGCCGGAAGCGCCTCTCGACGGCGATTCCCTGGGCCGTAGCGATGGGGCTCAGTACCTGCCTCGCAGTCGTGGCGTTCGGACTCGAGGCCTATGGTGGCTTGGCCACACCGCTGCTCGTCGGTGGCTTGTACCTCTATCGGACGCGGTCGGTTGAGACTCCCATGTCTCGCAAAGAGCGGGCGAACGAAAAAAACGAGGGAGACTACGAACACAGACACAGCTGGTACCGGTAACAGCACGGTCTACAACTGCAAACCGAACTCGCGGGTCGATTAGACGAACACTGCCGAAATCGAATCGCCGGTCAGCATGAGCAGACCGACAGCAGCGAGCGTCAGTACCAGCCAGACGCCGAGAGAGAGACCACCGCCGTCCTAATTCCTGCTCACTCGCTTCAACTGCGAGCAGGTCGTTCTCCGAATCCGGTGCTGCTGGCGACTGCGACTCTCTCGAGGCGTTGTTCGAACCACGCTGGGTGTGTGCCTACGAGGACGGCGTTTGCGTACTGTTGCTCATACCTCTGTGTTCGGACGAACCAGACACAAACGGATGGCTACGATATTTGCGGCCTTGATAAGCAGGTTACTGCGTCGGGACGCTGTCACCGTGACCGGGGCTGCGGCCATGGGGGTCGGGATCAACGGTCGGAACCGCCGAGACGCGGTGAAATACCGCTTCCGGGTCTCGATTCCAGTGCCAGTGCCAGCGCGTTTTCGCTAGACACCAGAGTTTGCGCGTTGTCGAGAGAGCGGGCTCAGTGGAGAGTACATCGTACTCCTGGTGACGAATAAGTGCATGATGTTCCGCGTAAAGCACGGCCGACAGTAACACCGGCAACTGGCAATCTTCGGGCAAGTACCGAATTCCAGCCACGCCCTCTCGATACAGTTCTTCTGCTCGTTGCAGTTCGTGTGCCATCGCCGCCGCAAAGTCATCGGAGTACTCGAGACGTTCGATCTGTGCGTCACTGACGCCGTGTTCCTCGAGGGTCGCTTGCGGAAGATAGATACGATCCCGGTCAAGGATGTCTTCGCGAACGTCACGGAGGAAGTTCGTGAGTTGGAAGGCTTCGCCGAGTTTGACCGCGTGTGGAAGCGCCGCCTCCTCCATGTCGGGTTCCATGATCGCCGTCATCATCACACCGACAGCAGCCGCTGATCCGCGCATGTAGGCCTCGAGATCAGCATACGTGTCGTAGCGACTCGTCTCAATATCAGTCGCCATGGCATCGATGAACTCGTTGACCTCCTCATCGGCAATGCCGTGCCGGTCGCGAAGTTCGATGAACGCCTCGAGAACCGGGTCGTCGGGATCCGTCTCACCAAGTGCCTGTTCACGAAGCGACTCGAGTTCGGCCCGTTGTTGTGCTGGCGGGACGCCGTCGGCATCGTCGACAACCTCGTCTGCGATCCGAAAGAACGCATAGAGGACGTGTGTCGAGTGTCGAACACGCTCCGGGAGGAATTTTGTGGCAAGATAGAACGTCTTTCCGGTGCGGCGTTGTATCGCCTTCCCGGCGTCGATGTGTTCCTGTTTCATTGGTGACTAGTAATCCGGACGCACCGGTTGGTGTCTCCCCTACAACAAGTATATATAAAATAGCTAGCCCTCACTAGTCGGGTCCGCGGCAAACAGTTCCTCGAGCAATTTTCGCTGTGCGGCGCGGAGGTGCTGGTGAAACGTCGATCGGGAGACGCCCATCGAATCAGCCAGTTCCTCACCCGAGACATCACGTGGCCACTCGAAATAGTTGGCGTAGTAGGCCTTTCGAAGCGCCATCTGCTGGCGGTCAGTCAGGCGTTCGTCGAGTTGTGCGGTGATGTCGCGAGGCGTCTGTGTTGGCTGGTCAGTCTCGTGGTAGCTGAGTAACTCGACCCGGTCGTAGCGCTCCGTGACGGTATTGTACGCCGACCGAGCAGACTGCCCGTTTGGCAACTCGAGTGCCAGATCAGCGACGCGATCGTCGACGTCAAGGCGCTGGATCATCGCGCCGTGGTTCGCAAGCGCCGTTACGAGCCCAGACGAGAGTGCGACCTCGAGTAAGACGCCTTCCTCGTACTCGGTTACAACAGACGCCCGCTCGATGGCATCGATATCCGCGGCCGCATCGACCACGCCCGCTGTCCGATCGACATGAAAGAACGCAAGCGGCGTGCCGTGTTCGTCGTAGGTTATTCCTCGATAGGTAAGCGTCGCCTCGAGTGCATTGGCAAGCGCCGTGACGAACAGCGACGAATCTTCGATCGCCACCTCGAGTTCGACGACGGTCTCAGTCGTAAGCATACGTCGGGTTTCGATCGCATTGAGTGCGGTCGAGACCGTTCCCGCGAGCGACTCGAGAACTGGCAGTTCGCGGCCGTCAAAGACGTTCGGTTCGTCGGCAAACAAGACGAGTACGCCGTAAGTCACATCGCCGTACTCGAGTGGAATCGCGACGACAGAGTGAAACCGCTCACCGGCACAGGTGGGCCACCAGCGGTCGGCGTCATCGAACGTCGCAATATCCTGAATAACGTGTGAATCCCCACCCTCGAGCGCCTGCACGGCGGGGTGGCTCTGGGCATCGCCAGCGTCGAGGACGAGGTCGGCATCCTCGAGTGGGACGTCGTCGTGGCCAGCCCATGCCTGTGGCGTGATTCGCTGTGTCGCGACGTCGACGCGGCCGATCCAAGCGAGGACGTACGGCTCGGTATCAACGAGGCGCTGACAGACGCGTCGTTCGATGTCATCGCGGTTGCCTGCGCCGACAGCGGCATCGGTGACGTCACGGATGAGGCCGTCGACGCGATGGAGGACGTGCTCTAAGGCGCGATGCTCTTCACGTACCTGTTCGGCTGAGGCTTCGGCGGCGATTTCGGCGAGTTTCCGTTCAGTGATGTCGAGGTGGACAACCGAAACCCGTGTCTCATCATCGACGGTAAATCGACTCGCACGCATCAGGAACCATCGTTTCTCCTCCGGAGAGTGACATGGATACTCCATCGAGAACGTCTCCTGTTCACCAGCGAGAACGGCTGTGATACCGTTGACTGCTTGTTCGGCGTGTTCGTCGTCATCACGGTCCATCGCCGCGGTTGCGACGTAATTAACGCCAATGTGATCATTGGGTATCTCTTCGCCCTCAAACGTGCGCCACGACTGATTTGTGAGTAGAATCTCCCCTTCGTCGTCGAGTATGGCGACGGTGATCGGGAGTGTCTCAAGGGCGGCAGCGGCGAGGTTATCCCGGGAATCCATCGTTGCACACGATAAGGTGCAGACGACTATAATGGACACGGACGAAGGATTTCATCACGAACTCGTCCCGACGGTGAGTTCTCGGTTCAGTGATCGGCGGATTGTGAATCTGGACTGCGTCGGCACCGATACTCATTTTCGGTCCGCTCGCTGTCTTGGGACATCCGCAGTTTTCGCCGATCGCTTACCGGAGACCGAAGGCGACGTCGTCATTTTCACAGCGGGATTCGGCCGTTTCGCCGGCTTCGAAATGTTCGTCACCCTCAGCGAAATTACCGCTCGCGTACGCGTCGGCGCCGCGGGAGTAGTAATCCGCCGCGTCACTGAACGCCTCCATCTGACAGGAGAGATCAATCAGATCTGCACGGAACGCAGCCGGTGCATCGTCTTCGGCGTCGTTGAACGTAGTATACGCAATGTCGAATTTTCCCGCCGCCGACGAGAACTCGTCTGATGCCGTGGTGAAGTCCTCCCGTTCAAGGGCATCGGCGCCGGATTCGAGCGGAATCATTGCTTTTGTCAGCTGTTCGCACCCGGTAAAGAACACGTCAAGAACGGCCAGCGTTTCGTCGATTTCTTTGAGATCAGTCTCCAGTTCCACGCGGTCAATCTCGTCGACATCTTCGAGCGCCGCCGTATCGATGTCGTCGAACGTCGATTGAGCGACTGTCACGCTATCCTTCGCCTCGTCGTTGTACGCGCTCGCCTGTGCTGCAGCGTCGACCGCATCATCCCACCGCCCTTGATCCAAGTACTGTTCCCAGACCTCAAACTCGTCGAACGCGTCGCTAACTGCCGAGATCGCACCGACAAAATCGCGGAAGAAGTCTGCTGTGTCTTCGAGCGCGTGGATCGTCTCGAGTTGGTTGTCGGTCGCCCCATCACGAGCGTCCTCAAGGTCGCTCTCAGCGTCGTCAATCCGTGCATTGATCGGCGCGGTCTCGATTGCATATGACTCGCTCATTGGATCGTCGGCTTCGTCGAGCGCTTCCTCAAACTCGTCAGCAGCCTCGCCAAGGGTTCTATCGCTCGACTCAATCAGTTCCGCCGACTCTCCCCCCGTTTCGTCATCGGTTGACTCGTCGTCGGTTCCGGACTGACCAGTATCCGAATCATTGGGAGTCGAACCGGTATCACTGTCGTCGAGACATCCCGCAATCGAAAGGGTCACAGCCGTTCCCCCGAGAGCAGTTAAGACCTGTCGTCGTTCCATAGCAGGTTATGTAATCGGCTCCGTAAATACCTCTCGCTGAAGAATCATTTTTGAGTTACAATTTCGCTCAAAGATCTATCAATCAAGTCAACACATCGTATGGGAGACGATACCGCAGGTCACTCGAGTAACTCGTCTCGGAGCATCGGCAGGAACGCCCCGATATCGGTGACGAGTCCGACGGCCTGTGCACTGCCCCGGTCGAGTAACTGGGTGACGGTCGCGGGGTTGATGTCGACACAGACGGTTTTCGTGGTCGAGGGAAGGCAGTTGCCGACGGCCACGGAGTGCAACAGCGTCGAGAGCATGAGGACGAGGTCGGCCTCGTGGGCCTGCTCGCGGATAGCGTTCTGGGCCTCGAGTGCGTCGGTGATCGTATCCGGCAACGGGCCATCGTCGCGGATCGAACCCGCGAGGACGTAGGGCACGTCGTTTTCGATACACTCGTACATCACGCCCTCGTCGACGACGCCCTCATCGACGGCCGCCTCGATTCCACCGAGACGGACGATCTCGCTGATCGTGTAGATGTGGTGTTTGTGGCCGTTCCGCGGGTGCTCGAGACTCTCGGTGTCGACGCCCAGCGAGGTCCCATAGAGGTCTCGCTCTAAGTCATGCACTGCAAAGCCGTTACCGGCGCTGAGTGCGTCGATGAATCCCGCGCTAACGAGGTCTGCCAGCGCGTTCCGACCACCGGAGTGAACGATTGCCGGGCCGCAGACGACAAGCACAGTGCCATCGGCTTCACGCACGTCACGCATTTCGTCGGCGATCTCTTCGATCAACGATGCGGATGGTCGCTCGCTCGAGACGCCTCCTTGCATGAATCCGAAGGAGCCACCGCCGTCGCGGGGGCGTTCAGGCGGTTCGACCCGGATGCCAGTCTCGCCGGTGACGACCAGGTCGCCTTCCTCGACGGCGTTTAAGACTCTGGTCGTGACTCGTGGGGACGACTCGCCGTTTGGTTCCACCACGAGCGCACAGTCCATTTCGACGTTTTCGACGTCGATCCACTCGCCCCCGACGCGAACGGCGGTCGGGTGATTCGTCGTCGAGTAGAACTCGACCGGGACGACACCGTCTTCCGGTGCCTCCTCGAGCGTGGCATCTCGAGGGTCAGCCACGGTCGCACCCTGCTGGTTGAGTTCGTGGAGAATCGCCCGCAGATCGGACTCGGTCTCGGCCATCACCCGTAGCCGGCAGTACGATTCCGCGTGTTTGTGGCGGCCGACCTCGAACTCCTCGACGTCGAACTCGCCGCCCATGTCCATGACGACGCCGAAGCAATGGCCCATCGTCCCCGAGTCGATGATGTGGCCCTCGAGTTCGACGGTACGCGCGACAGTCATTGATTGGCGTTAGCGGTCGAGGGCCGTGAATGTGTGCGTTGTGGGCTGGCAATTGATACTCGCACAGGCTGACAATTCCGATCACGCTGAACGAACCTATATGAGACTCAATAGCATACATTCGCGCATGGCCAGTAACACAGCCACCACGAACTACTCGCGGTGTCGCAACTGTGGGTTCGAAGCACCCGGCGGAGACGACGAGTGGCTCCGCCTCGAGGTGCCGAAACTCGGCCGGATGACCCAATGCCCACAGTGTGAGAGTACAGACGTGATGACCCACCGATAGGAGACGGTTGCGATCGGTGCGGACAGATTCTTTGCCGTCACCGCCATACGGAGCGTATGGGACAACGAGGCGACGCTGACGACCGTCCAGCAGACGACGCAGAGTGGCGTGAGCAACTCAGCGACGAGGAGTATCGCATCCTGCGCGAAGCCGGCACGGAAGCCCCATTCAGCGGCGAGTACGTCGATCACAAAGACGACGGCAGCTACGCCTGTGCCGGCTGTGGGACCGAACTGTTCGACTCCGAAACCAAGTTCGACTCCGGCTGTGGCTGGCCGAGTTTCTACGACACCGACGACGACCGCATCGAGACCCGTCTCGACACCAGCAACGGCATGCGCCGCACCGAAGTACTGTGTGCCGAGTGTGGGGGCCACCTCGGGCACGTCTTCGAGGACGGCCCCGAACCGACGGGCAAACGCTACTGTATCAATTCCGTTGCCCTCGAGTTCGAGGACGAAGACGGGGCGTAAGCTGCCAACACCGGCCGACGCGAATGCAGGCACGACCCTTTTTGACGCCACTGGCTCACACCCACCTGTATGTCAAGCGAATGCCCCACCGCTTCTGAACTCCGCCAGGGCATCACCGTCGAACTCGTCCAGGGCGACCAGGACATCCAATCCGAGGACAGCGAGCCACTCATCGGCGAAATCGGCACGATCTACGAGGACGATCCAGCAGGCCCCAAAGTCGAACTGAAAAACGGCGCAGTCGGCCACGTACAGTCGATCGTCCACGACGAATAGGGCCACTCGAGTGCTCGAGAACCCCAATCCACCACTGAACACTGCGGTGCCGGCCAAACGGACTTGTATCCCCCCGTTGAGGCCACCGTATGGCCGAGTCGGACTCGAGATCGAGTCTCTTTGCCCTCGCTCGAGACGTCGCCGCTGTCGCCCGCGAGCGCCAGATCAGCGTCAAATCCGCTGGTCTGGCCTATCACGGGTTCAACACGCTCGTCCCGCTCGTCATCCTGTTGCTCGTCGGCGTCACGCTCGTCGACGCACTCGAGCCCCTGCTCACCGCGCTCGAGGAAGCAACCGGACTCGAGGGGATGGTCTCGGAGGAGGGCCTCGAGGCGGCGACTGCGGAGGGGAACACTGCTCGGACGTACGCGGCGATTCTGGCGCTCGTGATCTTGCTCTGGAGCGCCATCCGGTTGTTTCAGGCAGTCAACAGCGCCTTTACCGATGTCTATGGCTCACGCAAGACGGAGTCGTACATGACGACGGCGGCGACAGTGACGCTCGTCACGGGATTCAACGTTGTACTGATGATGCTCACGCTGGTCGCCAGTGTGGCACTGGTCAGTATCGTCGGCATCAGCGTCTCAATTCGCGGCGGTGGGCTCGCCGCGACAGCGGCCGGCTCTGTCGTCTTGACCGGCCTGCTGATGGTCGTCTTCCTTCCGATGTACTACCTCTTTCCGCAGGTTGAGGTCTCAGTCCGGGAGGTGTTCCCAGGAACGATCTTCGCGGCGCTGTCATGGGCAGTCCTCGCCGCGAGCTTTCGCTTCTACGTTGCAACCTCCGATAGCGTCGCCCTGTTCGGGATCGCCGGCGCAATCTTGCTCATCCTGACGTGGGTCTACTTCGGAAGCCTCTGTCTGTTACTCGGGGCCGTCCTCAACGCTGTCCTCGCAGATCGCGTCTCGCCCGACGACGGCTGGGTCCCCCTCTGGGGCGTCTGGTCGAAGTACGCCGGCCTGTTCACGTGAGCGACCGGAATCACTATTATTCAGAAGAACAACAGGTTTCCTATGTCGAGTCCACTGCGGTCGGCGTGTGCAGATGCGCTGTCGCAGGCAAAAATCGCCATCGCCATCGGTCTTCCGGCAGCGATGGCCGTCTTTCTCGTCCTCATTGTGGCCCTCGAGATCGCAGGACAAACAACGCTCCTCTCGTCGACACTCGGCCTCGTCGGACTGGCCGCGTGTGCGCTCGTGATCGGACTGCAGGTCGCTGTCGAAGTCAGTGCCATTTCCGAACGCGGTACCGACGCACTGCGTCGCGGTTCGCCGCCCGCAACGACCGCACGATACGTCGCCGTGTCGCTGGTGGCTGGCGCAACCGCCCTGTTTTTGCTCGCAGTCACCGGCATTGGGCTCTCGGCTGCGCTTGGGGCCGTTCGTGGGGACTCCCTCGAGCCCGGCCTGTTGATCGGCCTCGCTGGGGCGTACGTGCTCTATCGCAGTGTAGAGGCGTTTGCTGCGGGTATCCGGGATGAACAGCCCCGCTCGTAGGGACTCCCATCGCGACCGATGGATTCTATCCACCGGCCGTCGTAGAGCCATCGAATGGGTTTTGCATACGCCGACGACGAGCCACGAGTCATCGTCGTCGAACCGGCCGCGGACGTCGAACCAATCACGGTCGAGCGAGAGTTCGCAGCCAGCGTGTCGACAGTCCCAACGGCCACAGACGCCCTCGAAGCGATCTCGAGCGGCGATCTCGACTGTCTCGTTACGCCACAGCGTCTCACCGACGGCTCCGGCCTCGCATTGCTCGAGCGCGTTCGCGAACGCAGTGAGGTGCCAGTCGTCCTCGCCCCGTGGAACGGGGACGAGTCACTGGCGAGCGATGCGGTCGCAGCGGGAGTGACAGAATACGTTCCACGAGACGATGACGCCGCAGCCGACGCCCTCGCGGGGGCACTCGAGCGCGCCCTCGAGACTGGCCACGAACGCGCCGAAACGAAGGCTCGAGCCCGCCAGTTCGATGCGATTTTCGACGACCCTGAGACGGCAGCGTGGGTGCTCGCCCCCGATGGTCACATTCGACGGGCGAACGAGGCTGCACGCGAGGTGATGGACAGCGCAGATGGAAACGAGCGGACGTTTCCGGAGTTGGCGTGGTTCGACGCCGTCGACGGGGGCGAGACCACGGTATCGCAGGTACTCGAGCGCGCACTCGAGGAGAGAAGCGTCGTCCGCCAGGAGCTTCGGCGAACGATGCACGACGCGGGGCCACAGACGCTCGAACTTTCCATGCGGCCGGTGATCGACGGTGAGACGGTTACCGCCGTCCTCGTACGGATGAGCGACGTCACCGAACGTGCGCGTCTCGAGGCCGAACTCCGAGAGTCCGAGGAACTCCATCGGGTGACGCTGAACAACATGACCGATACGATTCTCATTACGGACGAGACGGGTGCGTTCACCTATGTCTGCCCGAACGTCCACTTTATCTTCGGCTACTCGGACGACGAAATCCACGAAATGGGAACCATTGATACCTTGCTCGAGCCTGATCTGTTCGACCGGGAGGAACTCGCCGCCGAGGGCGTCCTGACAAATATCGAGTGTACGGCGACGGATCAGGCCGGCCGCGAACACACGCTGTTGGTCACCGTCCGCGAAGTGTCGATTCAGGACGGGACGTTACTGTATAGCTGTCGTGACATCACGAAACGCAAGCGCCGCGAGGAGGCGCTAACGGCATTGCACCGGACCTCACAGGACTTGCTGTACGCCGAAACAGACCACGAAATCGCAACCGCTATCGTCGAGGCGTCGGCGGACGTCCTCGACCTGGACGCCAGCGCCGCGTTTCTGTTCGATACCGACGAAAACGTGTTGCGTCCGGTCGCCCACTCCCGCGAGATGACCGCTCTACACGGGCCGCTCGCGCCACGGAGAGCCACTCGAGACAGCATTACGGGCGACGTGTTCGTCGAGGGGGAGAGTCATTTCTACCGTGACGTGCAGGAGTCACCGCTGTTTTCGAATCCGACGACAGATATCAAAAGCGTAGGCATCGTTCCACTCGGCGACCACGGCGTGTTCCTTGTTGGTACTGACGAACCGGATGCCTTCGATGAGGTACTGTGTGAGTTGACCGATCTGCTGGCGACGACAGCCGAGGCGGCACTTGATCGGGTCAAACGCGAGCGCGGGCTCCGCGAACGAGATCGGACGCTCAAACAGCGGAATCGACAGCTCGCTCGGCTCAATCGAGTCAACGAGATCATCCGCGAAATCGACGTCGCACTCGTTCGCGCTGAGACGCGCGAGGAGATCGAACGCGCAGTCTGCGATCGGTTGACGACGGCCGACCGGTTCTCGTTCGCCTGGATCGGTGCTGTCAACGCTGGCAGCGATGAACTCGTTCCGCGGACGCGCGCCGAAACTGGACGCGGTAGCGACTACCTCGATGGCGTTTCACTCCACCTCGAGCGTGACGGCGACGACGTGGATGACTCACACAGCGAACCGGCGGTCAGAACAGCCCGCAATCGTGAGGTGACAATCGTCGACAACGTCGCGACTGACCTGCGCGACGCCGCCTGGCGGTCCGAAGCACTCGCCCGCGAGTACCACTCAGTAATCAGCGTCCCAATCGCCTACGATGAGTTCACCTATGGGGTGTTGACCGTCTACGCCGATCGGCCGGACGCCATTGACGAGATGACGCGGGCTGTCCTCGCGGAACTCGGCGAGATCGTTGCCTCGGCAATCGCTGGCATCGAGCGCAAGAGCGCGCTGCTTTCCGAGTCGAGTACACGCCTCGAGTTCGACGTTGCCGATCCGGGGTTCGTCCTCTCACGGCTGGCCAGTCATAGCGAGTGTACGCTCTCGGTCGACGGCGGTGTTCGCCAGCGCGAAACCGGCGTCACGATCTTTGCGACAGTCGAGGGCGCGTCCGCTGGAGACGTTGTTCGCGCAGCCGACGACCTCGTTGCGATCGAGCACGCGTGGGTTCTGGGTGGTGACCGTACCGAGACAACGCCAGACAAGAGCGTCGGCGAGAGCGACAGTAATCGCGGCGACGACGGTAATGGCGCGACCGTCGTCCTGGCACTCGCTGGCCCGTCGCTTGCCTCACAACTCGCTGACCACGGTGCGGTGTTGCGCCACGTTGAGGCGACGCCGGAGCATGCTCGCCTGGTCGTCGAAGTCCCTCACGGCGTCGACGAGCGAAAGACCGCCGACGTCGTTTCGCACACGCTCGCAGACGTCACTCTTCGCTCGAAACAATCTGTTGAGCGAACGACCGGGCGAGACATGCGATCGACACTGCTCGAGCGAGTGACCGACCGACAACTCGAGGTCGTTCAGTTCGCGTACTACGGCGGCTACTTCCAGTCGCCACGCGAGCAATCCGGCGAGGAGATTGCCGAGACGCTCGATATTTCGCCGGCAGCGTTCTACCAGCACAACCGGACTGTCCAGCGGAAACTCTTCGAACTGGTGTTCGACGAGTGGGGGCTTCCGACGGTCGACGAATAAGGGGTTGAATAATGAACCCTCATCGTCGAGTCTGGTGTGATAGTCAACGGCCACATATATCCTAATATCCCTATTATTCTTAAATCGAAGTCGGCCTGACTCCATCCATGAAAGACGTCTATTTCGACCCACGTGAGGAATCGTCGTATGAGTGCTTTGAGTGTGGAACCGTTGTGAACACAGCAACCCCGAAATCCTGCCCGAACTGCGGTGCAGACATGCGAAACCGGCAAACACCGATTGAGTAATACAATGGCCTCTCACGAGCAGTCGGCATCGACGAGCGACGCATCGACGACAGCAACGGATGCGGAGTCACAGACGGAGACAGAACCCGAAACCGCCCTCGAGACGGCGCGCCGACAGCTTGCTCGCGCAGGTTCGCAACTCGAGATTGACGAGGCGATTCGAGAGCGACTCGCCCATCCCGCAAAGGTCCACGAGGTGACGATTCCACTCGAGCGCGACGACGGGACCGTCGAGGTGTTTACTGGCTACCGCGCCCAACACGACAGCGTGCGCGGTCCGTACAAGGGTGGACTGCGCTACCATCCCGAGGTGAGCCGCGACGAATGTGTCGGCCTCTCGATGTGGATGACGTGGAAGTGTGCCGTTATGGACCTCCCCTTCGGCGGCGCGAAAGGCGGCATCGTCGTCGACCCGAAATCGCTCTCAGCAGCCGAAAAGGAACGACTCACGCGCCGGTTCACACAGGAAATTCGCGATGCGATCGGGCCGAACAGAGATATTCCGGCTCCTGATATGGGGACCGATCCCGCGACGATGGCCTGGATTATGGACGCCTACAGCATGCAAGAAGGCGAGACAATTCCGGGCGTCGTTACCGGGAAACCGCCCGCAGTCGGCGGCTCCTACGGCCGCGAGGAAGCCCCCGGCCGCAGCGTTGCGATCGTCACCCGTGAGACCTGCGAGTACGAAGACCAGCCGCTCTCTGAGACCACCGTCGCCGTCCAAGGCTTCGGCAGCGTCGGCGCGAGCGCCGCCCGCTTGCTCGAGGAGTGGGGTGCAACCGTCGTCGCCGTCTCAGACGTTAACGGCGCGGTCTACGAACCGGACGGGCTGGATGTCGCCTCGATCCCATCCCACGATGAGGAACCCGAGGCCGTCACTCGCAACGCAGACGATGTCCTCGAGAACGAGGCACTGCTCGAACTCGACGTCGATGTGTTGATTCCAGCGGCCGTTGGGAACGCAATCACGGCCGAAAACGCCGGTCAGATTCAGGCAGATATCGTCGTCGAAGGCGCGAACGGGCCGACAACGTTCGCTGCCGATTCGATCCTCGAGGAACGCGGTATCACTGTCGTCCCCGACATCCTCGCGAACGCCGGCGGGGTGACGGTGAGTTACTTCGAGTGGCTGCAGGACATCAACCGGCGATCGTGGAGTCTCAAGCGCGTCAACGACGAACTCGAGACAGAGATGGTTCGGGCTTGGAACGACGTGCGCTCGGAAGTCGACGACCAGGACATTCGCTGGCGAGATGCAGCCTACGTTGTTGCTCTCTCGCGTATCGCCGCGGCGCATGACGCGCGCGGACTCTGGCCCTGAGATGAGGTGCAGTCTCCTACTCACGGTGTACCCATCGGAACGGACGGCTTGCTCGAGGACGATCCGCACTCGGGCCCCACTGATCGGTTTACCCGGTTGATAATTGGATGTCGACACATAATTAATACACTATTTATCCATACTTATTTAGTGCTCTACAGCGGGACGTGAAGTGTGTCAACAAGTGACCGACTCCTGGTCGTCAGTGAGCCACTGCGACGGCGATCACAGCGCGACGCATTGCGTGCTGGTGGCTTCACATTCGAGGAAGTGGCCGACGCGACAGCGGCACTCGAGCGATTCGATGCGGAGCCGTTCGAGGGAGTCGTGATGGCGTTTGAGCAAGCGGATGAGAGCAGACTCGAGATCTGTGAGGCGATCCGAGCACGTGATCAGGCGTGTCCGGTCATCGTCGTGGGGGAGCAACCGCAAGCGGCAGTCGGTGCGGTGCTGTTCGACGTGGATGCGACGGCCTACGTTCGACGCGACGCGCCCACGGAGACGCTAGTTGAGACGTGTCGGTCGGCTGTCGATCAGTACCGACGCTGTCGGGATGCAACTCGAGTGGCGAAAGCTGGTGGAGCAGGGCAGTGTCTCGTCCGCGATGGCATTCTCACGTACGTGACGCCATCGCTCGGGAAACTATTCGGAACAGATCCCGCTGCGCTCGAGGGGAGTCCGTTTACTGACCTCATCACGCCAGCCCATCGCGACCGGGTGGCGAACGAACTGGCGACGGTCGAGCAGCCTCGAGAGATGCAGTTTTCAGTCGCCGCAGACGACGGCGGGCGGCGAACGTTTCACGTACAATGGCGGCCAGCGGGCGAAGAACTCGTCGGAACCGTTATCGAAGATACCGAGCGAACTCGACGGATACAATCCTTAGAACGCGACGCAGCGATGCTCGAGTCGTTACTGGAGCACCTGCCGATTTCGATCTACTTCAAGGACAGAGCGAGTCGACACGAGCGAGTCAGTGAGTACATGACGAAGAACAACCCCGAAGCGTTCATCGAGAACAACGAGGGAAAGATTCACCCTCATGCCGAGGACCTCATCGGGAAGACGGACTTCGATCTCTACGCGACGGCGCTCGCTGAGGAGGCAATCGAGGACGACCGAACGGTCATCGACAACGAAGCGACGATCACGGGACGCATTGAGGCGACCAGAACGGGCACGGGTCAGGAATTGTATACATCGACGACGAAAGCGCCATGGTACGACACGGACGGACGTGTGGCCGGCGTCGTCGGTGTCACGCTCGATATCACCGATCGCGTCACCTCTCGGAAGGAACTCGAGCGCCACAACGAGCGCCTCTCGGAATTCGCCGAAGTGTTGACCCATGACCTGCGAAATCCGGTTAACGTCGCTCAGGGCTATATCGACGTTTTGCAGACGGAGTACGACCGCGAGGCAATCGATGCCTGCGAACGATCGCTCGAGCGCATCAGCCGGCTGATCGACGAAATCCGGGAGTTCGTCCTGCAGGGTCGCTCCGTCGAATCGCCAGAGCCCGTCGGCTTGCGTGCGGTCGCGAGACAAGCCTGGAAGACGGTCGACACCAAGGATGCCACCCTCGAGGTAGAGACGACACGCCGCGTGTACGCTGACCCCGAGCGCCTGCAGCGGTTACTCGAGAATCTGTTTCGAAATGCAATCGAACACGGACTGCCCGACCACCACTCCTCAGACGCGAGGAACGAAGCGGACAACACTGCCGCGGACCCGTCGCTGACAGTTCGCCTCGAGTGGACCGGAACTGGGTTCGCCGTTGTCGATGACGGCTCCGGCCTGTCAGAGTCGGGTGACGAGTTGGAACTGCTGTTCGAACGGGGGTATACGACCGCACGAACCGGGACAGGGTTTGGGCTTTCAATCGTTCGTGATATTGCCAACGCTCATGGCTGGAGTGTGTCGGCCGCGACCGGCACGGACGGCGGTGCACGATTCGAATTCGAGAACGTGGTCGTTGTCGATGAGGACATCGGTCAGACGTACGGACTGTGACTGCGTCTCCGACGTGCTGATTGGCACTGCCCGCGCTCGACGCGGCTCACACCGATAAGAGATCCGCATGATGAGACCGATGAAAGAGGTAACGGTCTCGAGTAGGTGCCCGAACACGCCTGCCAAACGCCTACCCAGCCCGCACCACCAGGAACGGTATGGGACGACTGCAACGAACGCTTTCGAACGTTTCTGAGATGACCGGCGTCGATAACGGCCGTGTTGTGGTCGTTGGCGGCAGTATCGACTATCCGACGCAGCCAGCAATTGTTGGTCTCGCAGCACTCCGGACCGGCTCAGATCACGTCCGCACGCTAGTGACAGAACACATCTATGAAATCGTCGCAAGCCAGTCACCAGACCTCCTTGCAAGCAGGTACTCGGGCGAACGCTTCACCGCAGACACCATCGAGCAGGTCACTGAGTGGAGTGAGTGGGCCGACGTGCTCGTCATTGGCCCCGGATTAGTCGATGCCGATTCCGACGCCATCTGCGAGGCAATCGACGCAACCGATGTCCCCGTCGTCGTCGACGCGCTCGCGATCAAACCCGCACTCGAGGCCGACCTCTCGAACGCTGTCTTGACCCCAAGTGGGTCCGAAGACGGCCCGATTTACGACGCGTACGACTCACTCGAGGCGTTCACCGAGGAGACGGGCGCAGTGATTACCCTGACTGGCGAGGTGGACGAAATCGTCACCGCGGGCGAGCGCCTGACAAATGAGACGGGAACATCGGCACTGGCAGTGGCTGGAACGGGCGATACACTCGCCGGGATCACTGCATCGTTGCTCGGGCAAGGCCTTGATCGACAGGAGGCCGCGGAACTGGCTGCCTGGATTCTCGGCAAAAGCGGCGAACTGGCAACGGCTGAGTACGGCCCCGGCATGGTCGCGACGGACGTCATTGATCGGATTCCGAAGACGATTCGCTAGCGACGAGCAAACGATTACCCGGTTTCCGCACGTATGGAGAGATATGTCCTCCCACACTGACTCGAGCGACACCGGTTCGGACAGCGAGACGGTACACGATATCGCTCACCCGCGTTTCGCCGCGCTCTATGACCTGCTTCCCCAGCGACTATTGCTTGGCCCACATCGCGAGTCACTCGCCGTCGAACTGGCCGGACGCGTCCTCGAGATTGGGGCCGGAAACGGCGCGATGTTCCCATTCGTCGCCGAGGAGGCAGCGACCGACACACTCGAGTATCACGCAATCGAGCCGGATCCACATATGCGCGAGCGAGCAGTCGCCACAGCGCAAGAAACCGGGCTTGCGGTCGAGCTTCGGGATGCCCGCGCCGAGTCGTTGCCCTACCCGGACGACGCCTTCGACGTCGTCATCTCGAGTATGGTCTTTTGTACCGTCCAAGAGCCCGAAGCCGCTCTTTCTGAGGTTTTCCGCGTCCTCCGACCGGGTGGCGAGTTTCGCTTTCTCGAGCACGTCCGAGCAGATGGCTGGCGTGAAACTGGGCAGAACCTCCTGACTCCGGTATGGAAGCGCGCTGCCGGTGGCTGTCACCTGAATCGCGACACTGTTGGGCTGTTCGTCAGCCACGATGGCTTCGCAGTCGACGAGATTGAACGGCTTTCGTTCGGTGTCTTCCCTGCGACGCCGTTCGTACGCGGAACCCTGCACAAGAGACGCGAGACGGTCGGGATTTAACGCTGTCCAACCCTGAGTACTCCCATGGCTGACGACCCACTTCGAATGACCCCCGGTCCGACCGCCGTCCCAGCCGCAGTTCGCGAGCGGATGGCCGAACCAATGCCAAATCCCGACGTCGAACCCGAATTCTTCGATACCTATCGCTCGCTGACTGACAGCCTCGAGCAAATTTACGGTGCAGGCGGCGAGGAGTCGACTACGGGCGAACGCAGCGAGAAAACGGGCCGCGACGTGGTCGTCCTCGGCGGCGAAGGGATTTTGGGTCTCGAGGCTGCAATTGCCTCGCTGGTCTCGCCGGGTGATCGCGTGTGTTGTCTCTCAAATGGCCTCTACGGCGACGGATTCGCCGACTTCGTGACCGACTACGGCGGTGAGGCCGTCGTCTGCGAACAGTCCTGGCGTGAGCCGCTCGAGCCCGACGCCGTCGCCGCCGAACTCGAGCGCGCGGCCGACGCTGGCGACCCCATCGACGTGGCGACGATGGTCCACTGCGAGACGCCCACCGGCATGCTAAACGACCTCGAGCCAATTCTGGATGTACTCGACGACCACGGCGTGCTCTCGGTCGTCGATGCCGTCTCCTCACTCGGCGGGACGCCGGTGCCAACCAATCGAATCGATATCTGTCTCGGCGCGAGCCAGAAATGTTTCAGCGCGCCGCCGGGGCTGACAACCTGTGCGATCAGCGAGCGCGCATGGGACCGCATCGAAGCCACCGAGACAAACTCGCTGTACACCAATCTCGAGCCCTGGCGGACCGCCGTCGAGGACGAGTGGTTCCCGTATACGCACCTCTCGGCGAACATTGCTGGTCTCGAGACCGCGACGGAGTTGGTGCTCGAAGAAGGCCTCGAGAACGTTTTCGAGCGCCACGAAGCGGCTGCCGAGTACTGTCGCGAACGTGGTGCCGAGATGGGGCTCGAGACGTACGCGACCGAGTCAGCCGCCTCCCCGACCGTCACCGCACTCGAGGTTGACGGTCGCGCCACGGAGCTACAGGAGGCGATGCGCGACGAGCACGATATCGTCCTCGCAACTGGGCTTGGCGAGCAGACTGACGACATTCTCCGTATCGGTCACATGGGTCACAATGCCCGTCTCGAGCGAGTAACGGAGACGATGGACGCACTCGAGGACATCCTCGAGTGACAGCGTCGGGCCGGAAGCTGCAGGTGCAACCGTTTCCCGGCGGTCGGTGGTAGTATTCGTCATGTCCAGTCCCGACGAAGAGCCGACGGAGAAGCCGACCAATGATAGGCAGGAAGCCGAACGCGAGGGACAGTGGATGGCTCGCAACTGGCTGGGAATCGCGGCTGTCTCGATTTTTGGGCTGTTACTCGTCGCGATTGCCTTGATGCAAGCAACTGGCTTAGTGAGCATCTTTGCGCCGGTCGCGGACACGGCGACCCAGCAATGGGCACTGTTTGGCGTGCTCGTACTCGTCTGGCTCGGCCTTGCCGGTTGGAGTTGGCGAGCAATTACGAGCAGCCCGAAGTAACGCACACCGATTCAGCAAGCCTGTGTGATGAGACAACCTAGCACTGCTGGAGCGGAGAGAAACCCGTTTAGGTGGCGCTCGCGCAGACGGGGTAATGAGTAAGAGTTACCGAATCGGACTCGTCGGCAAACCCTCTGTCGGCAAGTCCTCCTTTTTCAACGCGGCGACGATGAACGACGTGCCAGAGGGCGCGTACCCGTTTACGACGATCGACCCAAGCGTCGGCGAAGCCTACGTCCGCGTCGACTGTGCCGCCCCCGAATTCGATGAGGAGTGCACGCCGAATGTCGGCTACTGCGACCACGGCACTCGCTTCGTCCCAACGAAACTCGTCGACGTGGCCGGGCTCATTCCCGGCGCACACGAAGGCGCCGGCCTCGGCAACCAGTTCCTCTCTGACCTGAACGAAACCGACGTCCTCGTCCACGTCGTCGATTTCTCCGGCAAAACCGACATCGAGGGCGAAGCCACTGAGGGCCACGACCCGCGCGACGATATCGCCTTCTTGGAGGAGGAACTCGACCAGTGGTATCTCGACATCCTCGAGAAGGGAATTAATAGGTACGAGTCGGGCTACACGACCGAAGACGACGCCATCGAGGAAGAACTCGCCGAGCAGATGAGCGCGTTCAAGACCAACGAAGACGAGATCAAACGCCTGATCCGGCGCGTCGACATCGGCTTCGACCCCGAGGAGTGGGAGGACGACGACCGACTCGAGTTGGCCCGCGAAATCCGAACGGAGACCAAGCCGATGGTCATCGCGGCGAACAAGATGGACACGCCCGAGGCGCAGGCGAACTACGAGGAGATCACGACCGATCCGGAGTACGAGCACCTGACGATTGTCCCCTGTAGCGCCCACGCCGAAAAAGCGCTCAAGTCCGCCGACAAAGCCAGTGTCGTCGACTACCGGCCCGGCGATTCTGACTTCGAGATCACGGGTGATGTCTCAGGTGACCAGGAGGAAGGCTTAGAACAGATTCGTGACTTCCTCTCCGAGTACGGCGCGACGGGCGTCCAGGCAGCCCTCGAGACGGCCTTGTTCGACGTTCTTGGCGTGACGCCCGTCTTCCCTGGCGGTGCGAATGGACTGGGGAACGAACGCGGCGAAGTCCTGCCGGACTGTTACTTGATCCCGCCGAACTCGACCGCCGAAGACTTCGCATACAGTCTCCACTCCGACATTGGCGACGGCTTTCTCCACGCCATCGACTGTCGGTCAAACCGCCAGCTCGGCAAGGATTACGAGGTCGAATCGCGTGACGTCATCGAGATTATCACAACGAACTGATCGCTCGAGTACCTTGAGTGTGAGTTGTGCTAGTGGTTCCAAACAAATCGCGTGACTGCTCGATGGGCCCGGTCAGTGAGTCGCAAGAGCCAATAGCCGGGCGAGACCATTCGCAAGTCGCGTTCGTCGCCGTAAGGGTCGCGTTCACTTCGTTCGTCGTCGTCTCGACCCGCGTTCGCAACGTCGACGGCGGTCGACATCGAGCAGCGGCCGCAGGCTTCGCGGTCGGTTGCCATGAGTTTTCGTACGTCTCGCAATGGGAAACGATTTGCGCCACTAAAATTCACTGTCGACGAACTCGTCTAACGCCGACGCACTTTTCTCGCCCCCGTGGCATCACCAGCCATGGACGGAACCGAGCGCGAACAAACCGGTGACAATGCCGAGGACGAACGGGCAAGGCAGACCGACCTTCCAGCGGAACTACTCGAGAACGTCCCTGTGTGGGATGACGAGTACATTGATCGCGTGAGTGATCGGCTCATGCATACCTATGATCTCGAAAAGGACACTCGTGTCGCCGGCGAATCGTTCGACCTGTCTGGGGAACTCAGAGTCGAAAGCAGCAAACACCTGTTTCACCCGTCAGTCCAGTACGCAAATCATCATATGCGCGAATTTCTCTACGCGGACCGGCGCTCGAGTGTAACCGTTCACGATCTGGAGCGTGTAATTGACCTCGGCCACGAACTGGCGGACAAACGAGTTGAGGCGAACGACCAGCATCGAGCGACGGAGTTTACGTTCGTGTTGATCGCGCCAAAAGTGACTGACGACGTCAAGGCGTTCGTCGATGGCTTCACTGATCGGACGCTGATCCGTTTCGGATTCTACGGACACTACGAGATACACTGTTGCGTTGTTGCCCCTGAACGCGAGCATCTCGTCGCGAGCGACCGAACGGAGATCGGCGAGGCGTTTCGACTCTGGGACGCACCTGAGGAAAAAAGCGGATTGTTGACCCGGTTTCGGAAGACCGTCTTCCGTTAGTCGTCGTCTCCCGGCGTTTGGCCAGGATCTGTCTCGAGCAAGTCATCGCGCTTCGTCTGGAGGTGCTCGTACCCCATTCGAAGGATCGAAATTGCGAGCCAGATGAGAACCAACGCGATAAGCACTCTGGTCCCAGCCGACGCAATTTCGAGGAATGTCGCCTCTGCCCACCAGTCTCCGTCCATGAAGTTCTGGTAGACGTTATCGTAGACAACCAGCCATAGGAGACCGCAGATGGTGATGATCGTCATGATGACGACCGGAACACCGGTACTCACGAGCTGTTTGGTATCCTTCCAGTTCGCCAACCAAACCGTCGCTGTTAGCAAGGCGAGCGCAGCAAGCAACTGATTTGCGCCGCCAAACAGCGGCCACAGTTCGTCCCATTGGCCGCTCGAGACGAGGATGAACGCGGCGAACGTTGCGATTGCGGTGTTGACGTACTTGTTCGAGGCGGTCTTCTCGACATCGGTCTCGGGCGTTCCGATGAGTTCTTCGATCATGTACCGGCCAAGACGGAGGCCAGTGTCGAGACTCGTCAACAGGAAGCTAACGAAGACCAGCGCCATGAAGATCTCACCGTACTGGAACGGAATGTTGAGACTCGTCAGGATGAGGCCACCACCCTCGGCGAAGTTGGGAAGTGCCGCACCGATTCCATCTACATCCTCTGGGTCGACTTCGATAGCGATGACGGACACCGCTGCTAGCGCGACTGCCGCGAGCAGTCCTTCAGCAAGCATTCCGCCGTAGCCAATCAGACGAGCATCGCTCTCGCGGTTGAGTTGCTTTGAGGTCGTTCCCGACGAGACAAGCGAGTGAAAGCCACTGATCGTCCCGCAGGCGATCGTGATGAACAACAGCGGGAACAGCGGCATCGCTGCAGGCGCGAGGTCGCCGCCAAAGAAGCTCGTATACGCTGGAAGCTCCGTTGTCAGGGGCTCATCGGACGTTCCGAAGAACGTCCCGATCCCGATTGCGACGAGCGCTCCGCCGACACCTGCATACAGCAGGAATGACGAGAGATAATCACGCGGTTGGAGCAAGACCCACACTGGCAGGATGCTGGCAACGAAGGCGTACAACAAGCCAACGATGATCCACGCGGCAGTGTTGCCGCTCTCTAACACGGTCGCACCGGGGACCCACATTCCATCGCCGGGGAACAAGACGATCGTATTCTCCGCCATTCCGCCCGGTTCGAACAGCGCAATCGGATACTGGATCCCGACCCAGATACTCCCGAAAACACCAAGGACGAACAACACTGTTCCACCGAGGAACGGCAGGTTAAGTTGGTACAGCCAGACCCCGGCAAACAGCGCGAGCGTAATGTACAACACGCTCGCCGTCGCCGCCGGTGGGTACGTATCGAGAATAATCGCAACCAGCAACGCGAACACTGCCACGACGAGGATGATGACGAGAAACGCAAACCAGAGGAACATATTCTTCCCCCGCTCGCCGATATACTCGCCGATGATGTACCCCATCGACTTCCCCTCGTGGCGAATGCTCGAGGACAGTGACATGAAGTCGTGAACGGCACCCATCAGAGGATTCCCAATCGCGACCCACAACATTGCTGGCAGCCAGCCCCAGACGAACGCAGCGGTAATTGGGCCGGCGATTGGTGCACCACCTGCAACACTCGAGAAGTGATGTCCGAGCAACACCGGTTTCTTCGATGGGACGTATTCTTGACCGTCCTGATACTTGTGCGCAGGCGTCTCGCGCGAGTCGTCAAGTTCGACGAATCGTGAGAGGTATCGCCCATACCCGATATAACCGACGGTGAACATCGCGAGTATTGTCGCGACGATCCAGATTACCCCTGTCATACCTTTCCAAGGGGGTTATTTGAGTAGCACAATATAAATTGTGTGGATAAAATCACCAATTCTGTACGTTCTCGCCTTCATACTACTGACTGTGTGTCAGTATTGAATAATCGAGGCTATACTGACACCACCGCTGCTCTCAGGCGATTTAAGTGATCAACGCCCATGGCACGAGAGCGCGTCTCTCAGATAGTAATCTCGAGTTCGGCGGCGACACCGTCCAGTTCGTCGAGACCAATCTCGGTAACGCGTGTCTCGAGTTCGGCAACAACCGGTGGTTCGAGATCGGTGTGCGCACTCTCAAGGCGATCACGTTCGGTCGCGACTCGAGACCGCAGATAGCGTGCTCCGCGTCCGTCCTCATCGGGATCCGGTGCAGGTGTCAGCCGATTTGCAACGAGTCCGCTAACCTCGAGTCCCTGCTCGGAGAGATCCTCGATCGCGCGTTCTGTCTCCCTGATGGATAGCGAGTCGGGGTTGAACACGAGGACGAACGACGCCTCTTCGCGCAGCGTCTCACCAGCGTACTCGAAAAACTCCTTTCGCTGCTCGAGGTGGGCAAGAACGGGATCGCCCTCGAGAACGCGACGGGGCTCTCGACCGCCGAGTGCGGCCTTCTCGTAGCGGTCGATACTCTTGCGCCGTTTCGCCATCAGCCGGGTAATCCACCCCTCGAGCAAGTCGGGAAGCGAAAGCAGTCGTAACGTCCCGCCGGTGGGAGACGTATCGAAGACGATCCGATCGAAGCGGTCGGTATCGCGCATCACGGTGACGAACCGATCGAATAGCGCAGCCTCATATGCACCGGGCGTGCCGTGTGCCATCTCGATCTGCCTATCGACCGTGTTGACCATCGCCGCTGACACCTGATCAGACAGCGTTCGCTTGATATCTGTGAGATGGCGTGAGACCTCCTCCTCGGGATCGATCTCGAGTGCGAAGAGATTATCCACGCCGTCGACCGCTCGTGGGTCATCACCGAACGATTGATCAAAGAGGTCACCGACCGAGTGGGCTGGGTCCGTCGAAACAACGAGCGTCTCGAGACCCGCCGCTGCGCACCGGTACCCGTACGCTGCCGACACTGTTGTCTTACCAACACCGCCTTTCCCGCCGAAGAAAACGTACCGATCCATCGCCGTCATTAGAAGTGATATTGGCGGCCCTTTCGCTCGAGGAGTGTACTGCGGTCCCAGAGACGTCGTTCCCACGCATCGAACTCGTCTTCGAGATACGGGAGGAGTTCGGCGGTGTAGTACGATACCGGCGATGGAACACCGAACGCATCAGGAAAGCACGCGAGCATGAACGCATCCTCGAGATCTTCAGCCTCCGATTCGATCTTTTCGTACGCTGGATGCGAAATCATCCCGTGATACAGTCCGCGGAGCCACTCCTCGAGATGGGCCCTGAAAGTAGCGATCCGTTCGGCAAGAGTCATCACTGGACATGCTCGAGTATGAGACCAAAAAGGTGTCGCGTCCGCATAGTGGACACATCGGCTGGCTGTCGACACAACCGGGAACTGGGATCAGTGGAGATTCCAGCGTATCGGTTGTGATTACTGCTCGACGAACACCGACCCGACGTGTGACTGCTCGTCGTATCGGAGCGTAACGTCTCTGGCATCGTCGACACCGAGGTCGACCGTGTCGCCCGCTTCGAACGTCCCGTCGACTTCGTCTGCAAGCGAGAGTTGCTCGCTGCCATCATCACTCCAGATATCGAGTTCGAGGTCTGCAGCCGAGAGTTCGTCGCCACCGGCGTGTTCGACGCTCCCGTCATCATACTCGAGTTCAATCGACGGGCTGGTTTGTGTTGCGCCGACATGCAAGTCGTCATCGCCCCAGACAACCGAGACTCGATGGTTGCTTTCGACGGACAGTGCAATCGTTGCGTCGTCGCCGTCTGTGAGCGTTTCGTACTCGTCGGCCCACTGTGTGTCGGCGGGTTCGTCCTCGATGAGCAGTTCGTACGCCTCAGCTGGCTGTTCGACATCGGTCTCGAGAGTCGCGACGAGCTGTTCGTCCGCATACTCGTACTCGAAGTCAACGACGCCTGGTGGGTTGATCTGGTACTGGTTCAGTGAGTCCTGACTCGACGTGCCGCCCCAGGTGACAAGGAGCTGGTCACCAGGTTTGATCTCGTCGAGCGTCGTCTCGGCACCCGCCTCGAGCACGCCGTCCCAGGGTTGGTGTTTGTATTGTGGTTCAGGTTCGACCCGTTCACCGTCGTCTGTGATGTGTCCGTGTGGAGACTCATCGTAGACGACGAGATGGATGTCCTCACCCTCGAGCGGGAACTCATCGAGGTACGTAACATCGATTGTTTCAGCCTCGTAGTCGTACTCGAACTCGAAGTGGAAGGAGTTGAAGATGGTCGTTGCGCTGCCGCTCGACCCCATCTCGTGATCGTGTTGCATTCGAATCGAGGTGTTGGGCTCGACAGCATCCATCTCGATGACGATCGTATCGCCTTCCTCGATCGTTCCGTGGCCGTCGGCCCAGATGTCGGCATCGTACTCCTCGTCGTTAACCTCGAGGGTTAGATCCTCGACTGGCGTCGGATCGCCGCGTCGAAGTTCGATCTCGAGGAGGTCGTCGTCGGGGTCGACCTCATCGACCCGGAACGAACCGGGGCTCTCGTGGTCTCGAATCTCACGCTCGGCCTCGAGGTCGCGTTCGACGGTAAGCGAGACGAATCGACCGTCAACGTCAGCTGTCGGTTCACTTTCGGTTGACATGTATGCGAAGTCTGCTTCGATCAGTTCGATGACTTCGTCAGTGATCTCGTCCTCGTCGTCGAAGGCGATGACGTAGGACAACTCGATCGTGTCGCTGTCAATGACAGTTTCGCCGTACGCGACGTACACTATGTCGCCCCCGTCATCGTCGGGGTCAGCGAGCAGCGATTCGTCGGTGAACTGGACTGTGTAGCTATCGGCGTCACCGACGCGATCGATCGCGTCGGCGAGTTCGTCGTCGGTCTCGAGCAGACTATCGGTGTCGCCATCGACTGCGCTAAGCGCATCGTCGAGAACAGCCTCATCGTCGACGACGAACAGGAGGTCGTCGAGACTGGCGACGAATCCGTCGCCTGTGTCGACTTCGTATCGGTCATACTCGTGGCCGTCGTCGGTTTCGGCTGTTTCGCTGTCGTCTTCGATTTCGAACGCTCCGGCGAGTATGCGAATCGGTTGGCGGTAGTCGTCGTCATCGAAGCTGGCGACAGAGACCTCAGTAGCGATCGAATCAGGATCGACATCGATAGCTGGGACGTGTGGTCGTTGTTCGTGTGGTTCATCGGCCTCACGCCGTCGGGTGTAGTCGACTGCGTTGACGACGAGTGACTCACCACCGGCTGATGCTGGGAGATACGCAAGAACCGACTCGAGCGCGACCGTATCGGCATCGGTTGCACCGTCAGTATCAGTGTCAGTGGAGGACTCGTCAGTGGCGCTCGCGCTGGCACCGGTGAGCGCGATGGTTGCCGTCGTAGCGATACCACCGAGGAGGGTTCGGCGGGGATATTCCATGCGAGCTAAACTCTCTTTTCTTCTAACAAGTATCTTCCTATTACATTCGCCGACACGGAGTCTACGAGGGACGACTGACGGACAAGCAAGATCGCAGGAGATAGCGTCTCGTTTCGCCGGGAAGGGATGGTTCTTTTCTGTCGAGCCACGACCCACCGGCATGCACGCGACGATCCCCGTTACCGTCCTCTCAGGGAGTCTCGGCGCGGGAAAAACGACACTGCTCAACCACCTTCTTCGAACCGCAGACGAGCGCGATCTTGCCGTGCTTGTAAATGACATGGGCAAGGTGAACGTCGACGCCGAACTGGTCGCCGAAGGATCCGACCTAGATGTCGAAAATGGCGTCGCAGAACTGTCAAACGGCTGTATTTGCTGTGAACTTACAGATGATCTCGAGACCGCTGTCGTCCGGTTAGCCCGCGAGCGCGAGTTCGACCACCTGATCGTCGAGTCCTCTGGTATTTCAGAGCCAGAACCAGTTGCAAAACTGTTCACGACAGCCTCGCGCGTGGCTGCACGCTATGAAATCGACGCGCTGGTGACCGTCCTCGATACACGTCTGTTTCTCGATGCGTTTGCTGGTGACGAGGTCCCCGAGCGAACCGGTGAAACCGACGACTCGAGCACCGATGGGGAGACGCGCCCGCTTTCGGATCTCCTGATCGAGCAACTCGAGACTGCACACGTTGTTTTATTGAACAAGACTGATCTGTGTGATCCCGATGAACTCACGGAAGCAACAGCGCTCGTGCAAGCGTTACAACCGAGTGCCGAAACGATTGAAACAGAGTTCAGTGCCGTCGACCCCGACAGCGTGCTCGATACAGATCTGTTTGATTCCGGTCAACTGGCTGAGCTGGCCGGCTGGAAACGTGCGCTGGATGAGAGCGATGACGACCAGTCAGACCACCACCACGGAGGCGACGGGCATCACGATGACGGTCACGCCCATCGTCATCCAGACGAACGCTACGGTATCGACTCGTTCGTCTTCCGGAACCGCCGTCCATTTCACCCGGAGCGACTCGTCTCGTTCTATCGGGAACTGCCGACAGAGGTCGTCCGATCGAAGGGAACAGCCTGGGTCGCCGGTCGAGATGTGAAAGTCGGGCTCTCACAGGCAGGCCAGTCAGTCCGTGCAACCGTTCGAGGGCCGTGGATTGCCTCACTCCCGGCGGTTGATCAGGAGCTGTACCGAGCGAATCGACCCGGCCTCGAGTGGCACGACGACCATGGCGACCGACAAACAGAACTGGTGTTCATCGGTACCGAATTCGACGAAGAACGGCTTCGGAATCGTCTCACGGACTGTCTGGTCGACGACGGTGAGTGGGAACACGCCGACGCACTCGAGAATCCGTTCCCGACCGAGGCCGGCGAGGCAGTCGTCGTTCGCGAGCCGTAATGAGGTTCTGAGGCCGCTCACTCGAATGCCGACTCGAGTGCGTCGGCGGCGCGTCGTAGTTCACCGCTGCGTTTCCAGGCAGCAATTCGATCCCCGAACGGAAGGGGCGCAGCAAGCGAGACGGAAGACCTGAGCGTCACGATGGTTCCTGCGCTTTCTTCGGTGAGTTCGATCCAAGTCTCCATGTGCGAAAACGGGCCGTGATCGCCCTCTTGTGTATAATAAATCGAATCGTCGTGTTCTTCGAATCGGAGTGGCAGTTCCATGCCTGGCCCGCTCGCGACAACAACTGTGGCGTCAGCCGTGTCCTCGACGTGGGAGACGCTAAAACTTCCCTCGGCGTCGACAATGGTCGCTGGCTCGAGCCAGTCCGCGATTGCAGATTTTGGGGCGGTGATCGCTCGTGAAACCGTCACTTCACGCATATGCCACCATGCGTCGCGGCTTATATAAACCCCGACGACTGAACCAGCCGACAGAAACGGCTAAGTGACAGACGGTCTCGTGTCTGGACATGCCGAGTTCTGACGACAACCGAGACGGGTTTCGCGACGGACTCGAGTCCTCGAGTGGTGACCCTCGTGTCCTGTTTGCCATTAACGCACTCCTTTCGGTGCTGTTCGCCTGGTTGTTGGTCTGGGTTGCTGATATTATCGATATCGTCGAATTTTCGGCTGTAAACGTCGCTCTCGTTGCAGTGGGTGTCTTCGCGCTGACGTACGTTGTGACGTCTCCATGAGTTGCGTGCTCTCGAGGCGACAAGTACTCAGCGCCGGACCGGTTTCACACAGGTGATGGATATACGGAGTGCCGTTGCGTACCGGCCAACGAAGCCGGAGCTTGCGGTATTCGTCTCGGGGATCACCAGTATGGGCCTCGAGATTCTCGCGGTCCGAATCGTCGCGCCGCAGTTCGGCAGCCACATATACACCGTTGGCGGCATTTTGACGGTCTGTCTCGCGGCGTTGAGTCTTGGCTACTGGCAGGGTGGCAAACGGGCGGCGTTCGCCACGAACCGGGAAATGTCCTGGCTCATGCTCGGGACGGCAGTCTACATCGGCGTCGTCATCTACGCGAGTGACCTGTTGCTGACACATACGTCAGTGCTTGCGCTGCCGCCGCGATATGCCTCGCTCCCGGCGGTCATCGTCCTGTTCGGTCCGCCGACGTACCTCCTTGGCTTTATCAGTCCCTATGCGGCTGAGCTCTCGGCGAAAGAAGGCACTGGTGAGGCCTCTGGGCACGTCTACGCACTTGGAACGATCGGCAGCATCATCGGCTCGGGGGCGACGACGTTCCTCCTGATTCCCGTCCTCACCGTCAGCCAGATCGGACTGCTGTTCGGCCTCATCCTCGTCGGAACGGCACTCGCACTTACTGGCCCGACACCCCCACGAAAGCCGACCGTCGCGAGCGTGCTCGTCGTTCTATTGCTCGTCGGCGCGGCCGGCGGCACACCCGTCGAGTTCGACCATCGCGGCGACATCGTCTACGAAACCGGAACCGCCCACCAGCAACTCGAGATTATCGACAGCGGGAGCGAACGGACGATGTACTTAGACGGCGCTCGCCACAGCGCAATGGATCTCGAGGAGCCTGATCGCCACGTCTTCACCTACACGAAGTACTTCCACCTGCCCATGCTCATGGCCGACGATGTGAATGACGTCGACCGCGTGTTATTCATCGGCGGCGGTGGCTACACCGGTCCACAGGACTTTGCAGACCAGTATGACGCCGAGATCGACGTCGTCGAACTCGATCCCGAGGTCACCGACGCCGCAGACGAGTACTTCGGCCTCGAGCGCGACGAGATGAACATCCACACCGAAGATGGTCGCCAGTTCCTCGAGCAAACTGACGACACCTACGACGTGATCGTGATCGACGCGTACAAACAGGATCAGGTGCCGTTCCACCTCACGACGACGGAGTTCATGGACCTCGTCTCGGACCGATTGAGCGACGACGGCATGCTCCACGCAAATGTCATCGCCGCGCCAAGCGGGCCCGCCGCCGAGTTCTATCAGGCACAGTACCACACGATGGCGGAGGTGTTCCCCGAACTCGAGAGTTACCGAACCTCTGACTCGAGTGCGATCCAGAATATTCAGATTGTCGCCTCGAACGAGCCACGAGAGCTGTCGGCTGCGGATCTCGCCGAGCGAAACGACGAGCGTGACCTCGGCGTCGACCTCTCAGACGCAATTGAGAACCGAATGTCATCGCCTGATACCGACGACGCGCCGGTCTTGCAAGACGACCGTGGCGAAGTCGATAGCCTCCTCGATCCAATGCTTGGACAGCGCTACGTGATCGAAGAGACCAACACAGGGTCCAACGAGACAACCACCACTGATCCACCTCAGTCTGCGCTGACTGCGCCGACAGCAGCGACTGACGCGTCAGCGACCACAGCACCGAGTTACGGGAAATAAATGGCTCTCGAGAAGACACACCGAATCAAACCTCGCCGATAGACAAACGCGGTGGGCAGATCTGCTCAGCGATAAATTTCCTGATAGCGCTCGCGATACTCACGGAGTGCAATCCGGGCATTTCGGCGCGATGAAAAGCCAAATCCGACCGACAGGCACGACTCGGTTGGACACTCCCACCGGAACGTCTCTGTCGATGGATCTCTCGAGACCGGCACATCGGTTTCACAGCGTGGACACCGCCACCCCCACCGCAGGTCGCGTACGTACTCTCGTCCCATTCGTCGTACGCTCGACTAGCCGACTCCCTCGCTATAGTCGCCCGGCTTCACACGTTCAGTAGTTATCAGTGAGTGTGAGTACTCGAGAAGGGAGCTAACATACCAGAGTGAATATACTACAGTGAAATACTCAGAATCAGTTTATGAAACGCACTCATAGGGATGAGAGAAGAAATTGCCTCTAAAGATACTGAAGTGCCGGAACTTGAATCCTGGAAGGGATTTCGGAGGCACCTGTTTTGAGATAGATCTGCCGTCCACTTGGCCGTCTAAATTGACTTTCTGCGGGTTACCGGCTCTCGAGGACAGATTCAAGTCCAAAATAACTACCAGAATATATAATACTATACTTTACGAATATATACTCGGTAGAGCACAGCCACATTGCAATGGCTGCTAGTCATCAAGAATAAACGAGCAAACCAGACTGCAAACCCGAATACGGCACGACAAATCCTGAAATCAGCGCCTGGCCCTTACCGAACCTCGAACGTCGTCGAACACTCGTCACAGGTCAGTTCGAACGCTCCTGGCTCAACAGTTCGGCGGCCTCGAGCGTCAGTCACAGCGAGTGCAGCGTTCGGAATCGTCACTGACGCGGTCGTCGACTCGCCGGCCTCGAGCGAGACGCGCGTAAAGGCAACGTGTTCGCGGACCGGACGGACGATGGAACTCACCTCATCGCGCAAGAAGAAATCAAGCGCGCGAGCGCCGGCGCGGTCGCCGGTGTTCTCGACGGTGATCGTCGCCTGAACGGACTCAGCAGGGCCAATTTCGTCGTCCTCGACCTCGAGGCTCGAGCACTCGAAGGTGGTGTAGCTTTCGCCGTGGCCGAATTCGTAGAGCGGATCGTACGTATCTGGGTGCTCATCAGCGCCAATCGGTGTCGGGTGAGCGTAGTAGTTAAACCGCGAGGGCAACTGCTCGGCCGACCGTGGAACACTGATCGGGAGGCGTCCTGCGGGGTTGTGCTCGCCGAACAGGACGTCTGCGACAGCACGGCCACCCTCGCTGCCCGGGTAGTACGACTGCAAAATGGCTGGCACGTGCTCGTCGGCCCACGAAATCGCGAGCGGACGACCCGTAATTGTCACCAGCACAGTCGGCGTCCCCGTCGCGTGAACGGTCTCGAGCAGGTCCCGCTGTGCGGCGGGCAACTCGAGTTGCGAACGCGTTGGGAACTCGCCAGTCTCGCCGACCAGTTGCTTCGGTCCGAACTCGTGGAAGTACCAGTTTTCGCCACAGACAACCACCGCAACGTCCGAGTCGGCTGCCGCGGATTCGACAGCCTCGAGATTGACTGAACCGGTCATCGTTGCACCCTGTTCGTACCGAACTGTCGTCGCCTCGCTGACGCGGTCTCGGACTCCCTCGAGAACGGTCGTTCCGGAGTCTGGCTCGGGATGCTGGACGCTCCAGCCGCCGTACTGATGGCGCAAGGAGTCAGCGTTCGGCCCGGTCACGAGGAGCGACTCGACCGACGGCGACAGCGGGAGCAGGCCATCCTTGTTCTTCAGGAGCGTCTGAGAATCTTTGGCCGCCTCGTAGGCTGCCTCACGGTGCTCATCCCGGCCGACCACCTCGCTCGTTCGCTCGAGGTCGACGAACGGGTCGTCGAACAGCCCGAGGTCGACTTTCAGCGCGAGAATGCGATCAACTGCCTCGTCGATGCGTTCCTCTGAGAGTTCCCCCGTTTCGACGAGCGACTCGAGGTGGGCAGCGTACTCGCCATGGCCAACCGAGACCTGATCGAGACCGGCCTCGACGGCCAGTTTCGCCGAGTCGCGCTGGGAGGCCGTCACCCGGTGGTCGTCATGGAGATGGTCAACACCGCCCCAGTCGGAGACCACAGCGCCGTCGAAGCCGAGCCGTTCGCGAAGCAGTTCCGTGAGATAGCGCCGCGAGCCGTGGGCGGGTTCACCATCAATCGAATTGTAACACGGCATCACGATGGAGGGATCGGCTGCGAGGGCGTCCTCGAACGGCGCGAGCAGTTGGCCGTACATGGTTGTACTCGAGCGGTCGACGACGGCGGCGTCCTCGCCACCGGCCGAGTCGCCGTAGGCCGGGAAGTGTTTTGCCGTCGCAGCGACCTGCGGGCTGTCGGTCGTCGACTCTAATCCGGTGATTGCTGCCGCACTAAACTGCCCGCACAGAAGCGGGCTCTCGCCGTACGTTTCGAACGTTCGGCCCCAGCGCTGGTCTCGAGCCACGTCGGACGTCGGCCCGTAGTTGACGTTCGCACCCGTTGCTCGCATCTCGGTTGCCGTAATCTCGCCAGCCGTCTGTGCGTGGTCGGGGCTGCGGGTTGCAGCGACACCGAGGCCGTGGGGAAACACTGCTGCATCGTGGACGTACGCGTGCCCGTGAACAGCGTCGACGGGCAACAGAAGCGGGATGCCGTGGCTGGTCTCCTCGAGTGCCGTGCGCTGGAGGTCGTTCGCAATTTCGGCGACGCGTTCTGGGTCGTGGTAGCGGGAAACGCCAATTCCGAACGCTGCGACGGTGCCGACGTTGTCTTCGACGACTTCCCGTTGTGCATCGTCTACAGAGACATCCCGTTCACCCATCGACCCGACGAACGTGCCAACCAGTTGCCCGACCTTCTCCGAGAGCGTGAGTTCGGATCGCAGTGTCGCGACCGACTCCGGTCTCGACTCGCCATCGAATTGCGCAGTCATACCGTCCACTTACACCAGCCAGTACATAAATCATTAGTATTTACTCGAAAAATAGTAAATTGGGATTGTCGACATGCCAGTGATCGTACCAGCATAACCAGGGGCCGAATCGAGACACTGCGCCGTCAGTCCGACGATGAGGACGCAGGTGCAGACTCTCCAGAGCGTGGGTCGTCGTCAGTCCCCGGAAGCGGGTCGCTCGACCAGTACTCGTGGCCGTCATCTTCGCGGAAGCACGCAACCTTGTGATCCGTACTGAGTTGGTACGCAGGCGGCTGTGTCTCGCCGCGACAGGCCTCGCGTGCTTTCGGACAGCGGGTGTGGAATCGACAGCCCGCTGGTGGATTCTTCGGGTCGGGAATGTCGATTTTGCGAACCGGCGGCTCGCCACCGTCGGCACCCGCTCGCAAGTCCGGCGTCGCCCAGCGAAGCACCTTCGTGTAGGGGTGTTTTGGGTTGTTGATGATCTGCTCGGGCGGCCCGACTTCGACGAGTCGCCCGAGATACATCACCCCGATCCTGCCGTCACCATGAGATGCAAAGTACCGCGCGTTCGAGAGGTCGTGTGACACCGCGACGAACGATGTATCGAACTGCTCCTGTAACTCGAGCATGAGATCCATCATCTCGACGCGCAACGAGACGTCGAGTGCCGAAATCGCTTCATCAGCGAGGATGAGATCGGGATCCATCAACAGCGCCCGGATGAGTGCAACCCGCTGTTGCTCGCCGCCTGAGAGCTGGTGTGGATACCGACCGGCGTAATCGCCCGGCGGCGTCATCCCCACGCGCTCTAACATCTCGAGGACTTCGCGGCGACGGTCACCGGCACTCATTTCAGTTTGCCACCGTTTGAGCGGTGCCTCGAGGATCTTCATCACGCGCCGATTCGGGTTGAGCGAACTGCCAGGGTCCTGATGGATGATCTGCAACGAGCGTCGGATCTCGTCGTAGGGAATGTCGACATCGCCGCGTCGGTCTTTGGCATCCCAGATGTCTTGGCCGCGATAGCGGACGCGACCCCCAGTCGGTCGCTGCAGGCCAATTGAAGTCTTTCCGAGCGTGGTCTTGCCACAGCCGGATTCGCCGACCAGCGCGACCACGTCGTTTTCCTCGATATCGAGCGTGACATCGTCGACGGCGCGAACAACGTCTGGGTCGCCGAAATCGAACAGTCCCGTTTCTTCTTCGAAGTGTACTTCGACGTTCTCGAGTGAGACGAGTGTCTCTGCTGTCATCGGTCATCACCTGCTGGATCAGCAGTATCGGGTCGTGGTGGGTCCCCACGGCCGTACTCAGTCGTGTCGTTGTGCATCGTCGTGTTTGTCTCGACCTCACCGTCGATGTTGAACGGAATTTCCGCGGCTGCCTGTTGCCAGTGATAGCACGCAACGTTGTGCTGGTCGGAAACCGCCTGATAGTCCGGGTCAGACGACTCACATTCCTCGTCCGAAAGCGGACAGCGCGGATGGTACGAACAGCCCGCGGGCACGTTGACAGGGTCCGGTGCCGAGCCCTCGATGGCCTGCATCTCCGAGAGCGGCGCGTCGAGATTCGGCGTCGAGTTCAGTAGTGCCCGCGTGTAGGGGTGTGCTGCGTTGCCGAGAATCTCGTCAGTCGCACCGATTTCGATCATCTCGAAGGCGTACATCACCGCCATTCGATCGGCGAGTTCTGCAACCAGCGGTAGGTCGTGTGTGATAAACAGCAGCGTCAGATCGTACTTCTCTTGTAACCCCTCGAGCAGGGACAGAATTGACCGTTGCATCAACAGGTCAAGCGCCGCCGTCGGCTCGTCCATGACGAGCACGTCCGGCTCGAGAATCACCGAGAGCGCGATCAGTGCGCGCTGTTTCATCCCCCCCGAGAGTTCGTGTGGATACGACTCGAGGACGCGTTCTGGCTCGAGATACAGATCCGACAGGAGTTGGTGGGCGCGGGCCATCCCCTCGTCGATGTCGTAGTGGTGTGCACTGAGAGTTTCCTCGAAGTGTGCGCCGACGGACATCGTGGGATTGAACGAACTCATCGCACCCTGAAACACCATCGAGATGTCTTCCCACCGGAGCTGTTTCAGTTCCTGATCGTCGAGTTCGAGGACGTTGATCGGGTCGCGGTCCTCGGGATGATAGGTAATCTCGCCCGAGAGAATCCCCGGATCGACGACGGCGTCGAGCAACGCGGACGCGAGCATCGATTTCCCGCTCCCGCTCTCGCCAACGACACCAAGGATTTCGTTTCGCTCGAGGTCGAGATTGGCGTTATCGAGCACTCTCGAGACGCCACGTTCCATATCGAATACCACTTCGGCGTCTCTGATCTCGATGATTGGATCGGCCGTCTGGTACAGTTCGCGGTCAGTTGTGGAGTCGTGTTGCATGCTCATTGTGTCACCGTCGTCATCGGATCTGGTTCGTCGCTCTCATCTGGGTCAGTCTCACCTTCGTGTCGCGTGCGGACGCGTGGGTTGAACAGCCGGTCGGTCCCCTGTGCGAACAGCATCAGGCCAAACGAGAGGATTACGATGGGCAACATCGGGACGACCAACATGTACGTCGCGTTCGGATTGAGCAGCGCACTCGCGTTTTCGTACGCGAGGTTCATCATCACACCCCAGTTTTCCACTCCTCTAAAGGAGAGGAATCCGAGGAAGTACAGCGCAACGCTGTCGTAGATTACCCGTCTCGAGGCGAACACGAAGTTGACCAGAATGTATGGCATCAAATTCGGGAGCACATCCTTCTGAATGATCGTTCCCGTCCCGATGCCCATCGTCCGCGAAGCCTCGACGTAGGAGTTCTCACGCAGGGACAGAACCTGTGAGTGAATCGTTCGGGCGATGCCCGCCCAGACGTTGATCGTAATGATGATCCCGATCAGCGCTGGCGATTGTGGCTCGATCAGAACGACGAGGACGATCACCAGCGGGAGGCCAGGAATCGTCATTGCGATGTCGCTTGCGGTCATGAGGATGGTCTCCGTCCGACCGCCTTTGTAGCCGGCGACAGTGCCGACGATCGTTGCGACGATGATCGTAAAGACGGCACCGGCAAGGATCATCTGGATCATCGTCGGCGTCGCGTGAACGACACCAGAGATCATGTCACGACCACTCATGTCGGTGCCAAGCGGATGACTCATATCCTCGAACGGCTGTGTTCGGGGCTCTCCCTGGCCGGCAACCGGTTGTTCGATCAGCGTGAGTCGATCCAGCAGCCACCACGTCGACGACGAGATCCAGGCGACGAGTCCCATCCCGAGGAATCCGAAAATGATCAGTAGACCGATCTTCGTTCGCCAGTCCGACCACGCGATATGGAACGGCTTGGTGATCGACTCGTTGACCCACTCTTGGGCTCGTTGTTTGTGCGTTACTTGTGTGATCTCGGATTGGGAGAACATTCCCCCGTCCGTCCGTGCGTCACTCCCGTCGGCGGTGTCGTCAGTACGCTTCACCCTCATCACCCGATTTGATCCGCGGATCTAGTTTGCCATACGTCGCATCACCGATCCAGATAGCGATCACCACCCCGAACGTGATGACGAGGAACGTCCCCATCATCAGCGGCATATCGCGGTAGATGATCCCTTGCTCCATGATGAAGCCGATCCCCCGGTAATTAAAGAGGATCTCGAGGATGATCGAGCCACCGAACATGAATCCGATGGAGATCAGCAGGCTGGTATACAGCGGCAACACGGCGTTGCGGCCGACGTACCGAAGTGCGATGCGCCGATCCGACAGGCCACGTAACTGTGCGACTCTGACGTAATCTTCACCGAGTGTTTGGATGCTGTTTCCGCGCATCGTCAGGGCAAGCAGTCCGTAGCCGGTGATGATGAACGACAGCGCAGGCAACATGGCGTGGTGGAGCGCACCGAAGATGAACTCAAATGAGAGTCCGGGATCGACACCTGATGGATAGCGCTCACCAGTTGGGAACAGCGGTGTCCGATAGCCAAGCAGTGCGATGAAGACGACTGCAGCAACGTAGTACGGCACGGAGCTAAGAAAGATCCCAACGCCCGTGTTGGCAAGGTCGAAGTACGACCCTTCCTTATAGGCCATGATCGCCCCCAACGAGAGTGCAAGTGCGAACATGCCAAGCGTTGCAAGCGCCATCAGGAACAAGGTCCACGGCAGGACGTCTGCGATCAAGGTGTTGACCTGCTCGTCGTAGCGAATCGAGTAACCAAAGTCACCCTGTGCGAGGCTCGACATGTACTGATAGTACGCCTCGTGGATCGGTGCATCCGGATCAACCTGTAGCTGTGCGGCAATCTGTTCTCGTAACTGTTCTCGCGGGATGTTCGTCCCGGGTGAGTTTTGCTGAATCTGGGTCGCCATCATGTCCGCCGCACCGCCGGGCATGAGTCGAATAAGGCCGAACGAAAGCGTCGCGACTGCCCAGAGCGTAAAGAGTGCTTGTCCCGTCCGCTTGATAAACCACTTCATAGAGCGTTTATATGCTGATATCGTGTCGCGTTGTCGTCAGTTCTCTGCAGCGGCTGTCGCTTTGAGTTCGTCCTGTTTTGCGAGCCAGTACAGCGGCCAGAACGCCATGAAATGCTCCGAATCATCCGTGTGTGGGAACTCCCAGCCGTCTCGAGAGAGGAACGACTGTTCGTACTTCTCGTCGACAAGGTACATCGGCAGATCCTCGTTGAAGAGTCGTGCGAGGTTCTCGACGCGGTCTTGAATTTCGTCATCGTCGTTCGAGTTTGCAATCGTCGAAATTTCCTCGCGTGGATTGACGCTAAGTTCGCCACCATCGCCGTCGTCGACGGTAATCTCCTCGTCTTCGGGGTAGTTGAAGAAGTTCGGTCGGCCGTGGTCTGGATTCTCGAACTTCCACCGGAACGAGAAGTACGGATGATTCATCGAGGCGTTGCCACCCTCGGTGTGGTTGTAGGCGGCGACGGAGAAGTCACCATTGGCCAGGTTATCGCTCCAGACACCCTGGTCTTCAGTCTGGAGTTCTGCGTCGAAACCGGCGCTATTGAGTTGGTCGACCATGGTGCTCGTCGGCGTCACCCAGTCACCCCATCCCGCCGGAGCGATAATCTCAAACGAGAGTGCCTCGCCGTCTCGCTCCCAAGTATCGTCTTCATCTTCACGCTCGTAGCCAGCTTCCTCGAGCAGCTCTGTCACCATCTGCAGATCCTGTGCGTAGCTCTTGTACTCGTCTGTGTCGACCCAGTCGTCAAGTGCAGGAACAGTCAGGCCAGCCTGCACCGGGAACTCCATTTTGGTGTCCGAACCGGCCGACGCAATCGCGGCATCGGTATCGACTGCGTAGGCAAACGCCTGTCGCACTTCCCGGTCGCCGAAATGCTCGTCTTCGAAGTTGAACACCATTCCCAGTCCGAAGCCGCCGGGAATCTGGATCTGCTCCAGTGTGTCCGGGAACTGTTCAAGTGCGCCAGGACCGGCGAACAGGCTGTGAATGCCGTCGATTTCCTGTGCAGCAAAGGCCTGATGAAACCCTTCGTTGCCACCAGACTGGTGGCCCATCTCGTAGCCATCCCAGTTGAAGTTGTCTGCGAGATGGTGATCATCGCGAACGCCGAACAGTGCCTGGCCCTCTTGGACCTCCTCGAGGTCTATGGGTCCGGACGGCGTCGGTTCATCGACATCGTGACCGAACAGGTCAATATCTTCGTCATCAGCAGGGTCATCGGAGTCGACGACCTGCTCGTGGACCTCGGCCCAATCGGCTGGCGGGTGATCGAGCTCGCGGTCGAGGACGACGTGGCGCATGACGTCGTGGTTCGTCCCCTCATCAAAGCCGATTTCGACGGTGTAGTCGTCGACGGCTTCGATGTCGTCGGCATCGGTGAAGTCGTAGATGTCGTCCTCGAGCGCTTCAAGAAGCTCGAGTTGCATCACGAAGTCCTCGGCGGTGATTTCCTCGCCGTCAGCCCAGGTGAACTCGTCGCTGATGTGCAGCGTCATGACGCCGTCGTCGATATCCCAGTCCTCGACGGCGTGTGGGTAGTAATCGTCCTGTCCGACGAGGTATTTCGTCCATTCGGCGAACAGTGCAAACGAAATATGTGAGTAGCCCGCCCATGGATGCGGATTATACTGAAAGTCCGTAATCTGATGTTCGCCGTCGGCCGTCCGGAAGTACGCGTCGGCGTGGTCGACGACCTCCTGATCAGGATTGACAGCGTCTTCGTCATCGGTCCCATTCCCGTTCCCATTTCCGTTGTCATCGCCGCCGAAACAGCCTGCGAGTGCGGCTGCGCCCGCTGTCCCCGTGACAGCAAGCATGTCTCGACGTGACACTATATTGCCATAGTCTACCATGCAATTTCCAATGTAAACCCAACCCACATAAATGATTGGGTTTGTTGACTGTAAACAAACAATAGTTGGGCACGGATAGCTGGCTTTGCGTGTCAAAACACCCCGCAGCAGCGCTCTTTTCCGGGATTCACCGATTGGGGCGATCAGTCACCTCGAGTCCGGTCACGACTCACTCTCGCTCTCGAGCCAGTCTGCCGTCTCCGTCGCGAGTGTAGCAACATCGTCGCTCGCCTCGCTCTCGGCAAACTCTTGGAGCCGACCGATTGCCGTCGTTGCCTCCGCGTATCCGAGCGCACGGACCGCTCGAGCGCGGACAAACGAGACATCGTCCTCGAGTCGAGCAATCAGCGGGCCGATCGCGTCCGCGGCGTTGTCGGGGTCGGCCTCAGCGATGTGTCGAACAATCTCGATAGCCCCACCGCGAACGGACGGCTCCGCATCAGCAAGTGCTGGCACAATGGCCGGGAGACGCTGTGCACACGTCGCCGGCTCGATGCGAGCAATTTCGACAAGGATATTCGCGATCACTTCTCGCGTCCCAACGGACCGCATCCGGCTGCGGGAGAGTTCGCTCCCACGGCCCGTCAACATCGACACTCGAGCCGTCTTTTCAGCCGGGGAGAGGTCTGGGGCGTCGACGAGTTCCTGTGGATCATTGACCGTTGGGCCATCGACGAGTAACTCGAGGAGTCGGTCAGTGTGAGGGACGAACGCCGATGCGTGCGAGTCGGTCAGCGGCGCGAGCGCACCGGCAGCCCGAAACCGAAGTAAGGGCGGGTCACACTCGAGCAGTTCGACGAGCGTTGGAAGAGCCGAGACCATCGACGATGGCCGCTGGCGGGCAAGCGTCATCGCCGCCATCGCCGCGGCGCTCTGGACAGCAAGGACATCGTCCTTGAGAAGCGCGTGAACACGGTCGGTGTATTCGAGTGCCTGCTCGAGGTCGTACGTGGCGAGTACCGAAACAGCCTGTAACGCCGTTGTCCGGTCGCTTGCCAGATCGGCATCGAAACACGATTCTACAACCTCGAGGTCGATCGCGTCAGGATTGGACTGTACCGCGGCTCGCAGTGCTGTCACGTGCCGTTGCTGTGTCGACATCGTTCACAACGATGATGATAGATCGGCATATAGTTGGCGGTTACGGGGATGTCTCCTGTGAAATAATCAGACGGCCCATTACTCCGGTTGTTCGAACTCGTTGGTTACCTGCCCGCAACGCCAGACACAGTACGCGGCGGGAACGATTGTCAATCCGAGAAGCGCGATGGTGGTCAGCGAGATAACATACGCGTCCGTCTGTTGGTCTCCGAGAGCCATCGCCACCACCGTGAGCGTGAGCAACGTCGTCGTAAAAATCAACAGTAAGCGCAGGTACGGACGGTAATCACAGACGGAGTCCCAGAACTTCTCCCGGCCACTCATACTCATCTGACCCACACACCTCGCTGTCGGTTCGATCCCCGCAGATGCATACCGGTGTAGTTGCACCCTCCTCCCTAAAGTGTTGCGTCGGTATCGTATTTCGGCGTCAGTCGAATCGAAAACGCTAACCGCCGCGTTCGGAAACTGCGAGGATATGAGCCAGTACACAGTGGCAGTCATCGGTACCGGCCCCGACCCAGCTAATCCAACACTCGAGGGGTTCGCGATGGGCTACAGACACGCGGAAGGCTACCGAAGCCACGACCAGTGCGAGGTCGTCGCCTGTGCCGATATCGTCCCCGAAAACGGCGCGGCGTTCGCCGAGACGTTCGAGATCGACGCCGAGTACGTCTACGAAGACTACAACCGACTGCTCGAAGAGGTCGAACCGGATATCGTCAGCGTCGCGGTCCCGCCGGCGATTCACGAACCCATCGCCACCGACTGTGCGAAACACGACGCTGTGCAGGCGATCCACTGCGAAAAGCCGATGGCCGATAGCTGGGCGAGCGCCCAGCGGCTAGTCCAAACCTGCTGGCGCTCCAACACCCAACTGACGTTCAATCGCCAACGCCGTTTCGCCAAGCCGTTCATCGAAGCCAATCGACTGCTTGAGGACGGCGCAATCGGCGACCTCGAGCGCATCGAAATCGGCTGGGGCGACTTCTACGATACGGGCGCACACACGGTCGACCTCGCCACGATGTTCGCCGGCGACCAACCTGCCGAGTGGATCATCGCCCAACTCGACTACCGCGAGGAAGACGTTCGCTTCGGCGCGCATCAGGAAAATCAGATGTGGGCGCAGTGGGCCTACGACAACGGCGTTCACGCCGTGCTCTCGACCGGTGCGCGAACCGAGGTCGTCGGCGCCGCGTTCGTCCTCCGCGGGAGTGAGGGCACGATCCGCATCGACGCCGACGACGGGCCGATGCTCGAACTCGAGCAGGCTGGCGACCGAACGCCAGTCGACGTTGACGGCGAAGGAATCCACCGGACCAATGCCGAACCCGACGGTCGCTACGGCTCACTGCTACACGACCGCGCGATTAGCGATCTGGTCGACGCACTCGAGACCGACACGGAACCGGCGCTCAGCGGTCGAATCGGACTCACCACTGCCGAAATCCTCTTCGGTGGCTACGAATCCGTTCGTAAACGCGGTCGCGTCGAGTTCCCACTCGAGATCGAGGACAATCCGTTCGAAGCGATGATCGACGACGGGACGCTCACGCCCGAACCCGCAGAGGAGTGAGTCGGCCCGCTATTTTGCAGTATTAGCGAAGCGACTCGAGCGTCTCGGCACCGTTTTCGAGTGACTCGCGCGGGTTTTCGGGGTTGTCGTGTTCGTAGATGTACCACTCGACATCGGCGCGGGCAACGGCCTCGGTGACGGCCTCGAGGTCGAGGTCGCCTGCACCGAGTTCGACGCACTCCATGGTCTCGCCGTCAGCGTCGGCGAAGTGAGCGAGCGAAATGCGGTCGGCGTACTCCTCGACGTACTCGGCTGGGTCGACGCCGCCTGCCTGCGCCCAGCCGAGGTCGATCTCGAAGCCGATCTCGGCTCGAGCGAGTAGTTCGTCCATCGCCGCAGCCTCGCCGAGGGAAACGAACTCCTGGTCGTGGTTGTGATAGTGCAGGTCGAAGCCGTCGTCCGCGAGAGCGGATTTGACAGCTTCGAGTCGGTCGGCTGCGGCTGCGACGGCTTCCTCGGACTCGAAGTGTTCGGGATCGAGCCATGGAACGACGAGCGTCTCACAGCCGAGTCGGCCGTACAGATCGACCATCTCGTCGTAGCGCTCCTCGAGATCCTCGAGGCCGACGTGGGCGGCAGCAACGTCGAGGTCATTGCGCTCGAGTGCGTCGAGAACGGCGTCGACATCAGTCTCGTCCTCGCGAATGCGAAGGGCAAATTCGACGCCCTCGAGTGGGGTCTCCCCGACGAGGTCGAGAATGTCAGGCAATGGTGCGTCGATATCCCGGAGCGAGTACAGCTGGACTGCGGTTCGTGCCATGCTGTGACAACGACCTGCCCAGACGATAAAGGTGGTGACGGCGGCCGGGACCGCCGGTTCGACTGCCGACGTATCGGTTTGCGTCGCCGGCCCCGCCTACAGGTCGCGCCAACTCCGTTCCGGCTCCCAACCGAGCAGTTCGCGGGCCTTCTCGGTACTGATCAGTGCCTCGTGACCCTCGAGTGGGGACTGAATCTCTGCGTCAGGGAAGTACTCCGCAGCCAGCGTTGCAGCGTCGACTTCGGCCGACGTATCTCCAGCGACCGCCCAGAACGCCTCGTGGCCGTCGAACGCAGCTTCGACCGCATGACGAGCGATCGACGCCGCATCGTCGATATGGATGTAGGAGAACACAACAGCTCGAGTCGTATGATGCCAGGCGTCTTCGAGGCCCTCGAGCGAACGATCCGGCTCGACGAACTCCTCGCGAAGTTCGTCGTCGGTCGCAACCCACGGATACCGAAGCGAGGTAATCGTCGGCGCGTCGGGCTGGCGTCCGAAGCCGTCCGCGGTGACCTCCATCGCGTGCTTGCTCATCGCGTAGGGGTCTCGCGGCGTGAGCGGGTGGTCCTCGTCAACCGGCAGGTATCGGACGTCCGTCGGCGCGTCCTGATAGGCCGCCCCCATCACGTTGATGCTCGAGGGGAGAACAATCGACTCGAGTCCGAGTTCGGTGGCGGCCTCGAGGACGTGATATGCGGACATGACGTTGCTCTCGTAGGTCCGGAATCCGGGATGCTCGGTCGGGCCTGGAATCGTGCCCATATGGATCACTGCATCCACGTCGCTGCGTGCGATTGCGCCGTAGGTGTCGCCCGCATCGAGGAGATCCGCCGAGCAAAACGCGTCCGAAATGTCTTCGCCACGCCGCCCACGGGAGATATTGACCGTCTCGTAGCTGTGGTCCGCCAGTTCGCGGAGAATCGCCTCGCCAATCTTTCCGTTGCCGCCCGTGACCGCAACTCGTTTGATTGTCATACCGCCAGTATACGGCTGTACGAACCGAATAGCTGTCGATTCCAGCCAGTTTGGGACGGCTGTGCTTTAGGAGTACGTCGACCACAGGCTGCGCACTGATAACGCCTCCTCGAGGTCTGCATCGCTCACATCCACTTCCTCGAGCGGGACGCGAACCTCCTCGCCGGGGACGAGATGGAAATAGTTGTCCGCGAAGCGACCGGGCAGTGACCGCGCCTCGAGTTCGACGAACAGCGCTGTGGAATCCGACTCCACAGTCACTGTGCCGTCGGTAACGTCGACACCGAGGTCCGGCTCCGAGAGGTCGAGGTGTTTGAACGGCTCGAAGAAGGCAAAATCGGGGGACGACTCGACCGGCGCGTCCGTCTCGAGTGTCGACCGGACGAACACAGCGGTCGGGTCGGCATCGCCGAACGCCGAATCGGGCACTGTTGCAACGGCGCGACTCTCTTGGGCCTCGAGCGAGACCGACTCCTCGCGAGTGAACACGCACTCGCCATCGAACGTATAGGCTTCAATCGTGAGCGTCCCCTCGAGTGGCTCGAGTCGGTCGCTGGTCACCCAGATCTCAACGGAACAGTCGCGCTCGCCGTTCTCACCGTCGGTGTTCAGGTTCAGTTCTTTCTCGCCGTCGTCGAGACCTGGCCGGACCGACGAGACCAGTACGGGCTCGTAGAAGCGTTTCGCCATGTAGTGGAGCACCTTCCACTCGCCGCCGTACTCAATCGACGACCACGAGGCGCAGGGCCAGAGGTCGTTGAGTTGCCAGTACAGCGTTCCCATGCAGTACGGTTTCAGCCGCCGCCAGTGCTCGATGGCCGTCTGCATCGCCAGTCCCTGCTGGACCTGACTGAGGTAGACGAGATCGTCGAATTCGAAGGGCACACGGAAGTGATCCGCCATTCGCTGGAGAATGCGCTTGTTCCCACCGGGATTGCGCTGGTGGTGTTCCATGATCGGCGCGGTCGGATTCAGTTGATCGTCCGGAACAACTGTTGAAAGCAGGTCACTCGAGGCAAAGGACTGATAGCCGAACTCGGAGACAAACCGCGGTTTTACGGTCAGATAGTCTGCGAAGGGCTCGCCATCGTGCCAGACATCCCAGTAGTGAATGTCGCCGCGAGAGTGGTCGTGTGGCTCGAGTTCGCCGGTGTCTGCAAAGAGGCCGCCGCTCGAGGGCGATCCCGGCCAGAACGTTCTGGATGGGTCTTCCGCGGCGACGACGGGCGCAATCGTCTGGTCATTGAGGCGCTCGTAATCGGTGTAGAACGCCTCGATGTGTGGATTGTCGTCGAACCAGTTGACCAGCGACATTTCGTTTTCGTTGTTCCCACACCAGAGCGCGAGCGAGGGGTGGTTTGCGAGCCGACGCACCTGATAGCGAACCTCCGCTTCGACAGAGTCGAGGAACTCGTCGCTTGCGGGGTACAGCGCACATGAGAACATGAAATCCTGCCAGACGAGCACTCCGAGTTCGTCACACAGATCGTAGAACCGCTCGAGTTCGTAGTAGCTGCCGCCCCAGACCCGGATCATGTTCATATTCGCCGCGACAGCACTCGAGAGGAGTTCTTCGTAGTCTTTGTCGTCGACGCGGCCACGCAGCGTCTCGGTCGGAATCCAGTTAGCCCCCTTCGCGTAGATTCGGTTGCCGTTGACCGCGAACGCGAACGTCTCGCCGCCGTCCTCGGTCGGCTCTCTCACGAGTTCGAGGTCACGAAAGCCGATTCGGTCGGTGACGGTGTGGGCGGCCGCTCCATTCCGAAGCGTCACCTCGAGCGTCGACAGTGGCTGCTCGCCGTAGCCGTTCGGCCACCACAGGTCGGGGTCGGAGACGGTGAGTGCTATCGTCGCCTCGTCCTCGCCTGATGCAAGCGTCACCTCCCGCGTCGCCCGTTCGCCGTCGAGATTGGCCTCGAGCTGGTAGGTCCCGCCTGTTGGCGCGTCCGTACCGACGCGAATCGAGAGTGTGACATCGCCGTCCTCGTGATGGGTCTGTTCGGTCGTCGTATAGGAAATTTGGGGGCTCGAGTAGCCGACGATTCGGATATCGCGCCAGATGCCGACGCCGGGGAGACACGGCCCCCAGTCCCAGCCGAAGTGATACTGTGCCTTCCGGATGAAGTTTCGTCCCGGCTGGTCGACCGGGTAGCGAAGCAGTGGCACGTCGTAGGGATACTCGTCTCGCTGGGCGGCCGCGTACTCGACTGGTGAACGAAACCGGACCGCAATTCGGTTTTCGCCGGGCTCGAGCACCTCGGAAAGATCGAACGTGTATCGGCGATGCATGTTGTCCGTCTCGCCGACCGTCGTCCCATTGACTGCGATTTCGGCGACCGTATCGATGCCGAGACACTCGAGCTCGAGTCGATCGTGGGTAAGCAGTGACTCGCCGACGTCGAACGTCCGCTGGTACACCCAGTCCGTTTTGCCGACCCACTGGTGAGTGAGTTCGTTGTCACCGTCGTAGGGATCCGAAATGATGCCGGCGTCGAAGAGATCAGTGTAGACATCGCCCGGTACAGTGGCGCGTACCCATTCGGTAGCTTCAGCGATATCTGCGTCTGCTGCCCGAAACTGCCAGGTACCAGTGAGTGAACGGTGACTGTGCTGTTGCGTCCGTGTCGGATCAGATCGTGCCATGGTTGCCAAGTAGCGCCGGTCTGCCGCGATCGCGCCACGGCAGACAAACTGGAATCATCCGCTGTTCCGGCTGTATCGTCTCTATACACCACCAGGCCACATACAAATATGTTATGAGGTGCATAGAACAACAGTGTTTGAGATAGTCAAAGTGACTGTCGTGAGAGAAGTAGCCTCCTCGAGACGCTTGTGAAAACCGCCAACAGTCGGGGAACAGTCATCTACCATGGCGATTGCCTACGACGTGCAACCAGTCAGTCGGCGACAGTGGTTTCACATCATCAAACCTCTCGAACTGACTACTGCGGAACGTTCTCTTCCCACTCAGAGTAGGTCGTATTCACTTCCACGACACCGACGATGTTCTGCAATTGATTTGGGATTGTCGTCGAGAATCGATCACCGGTGAGTCGCGACGTTGGCCCAGAGACACTGATCGCACCCAACAGTTCGTCGGATCGATTCGTAATCGACACCGCGACACAGCGAACACCCTCGTGTCGTTCCTCATCGTCAAACGCTACATCGCGGGCGCGAATCTCCTCGAGTTCAGCCACCAACTCATCGCGGTCCATAATCGTCTCCGGCGTAAACGCTCGCAACTCGAGGTCATCGAGCAAGGCCTCTACACGCTGTGCCGGTAACGCAGCCAGAAACGCCTTCCCAGCGGCCGTACAGTGCAGTTCCTCGACTTGACCGACGTACGAACGAGCCTGATCGACGTGTGCACCAGTCGACTGATACAGCGTAATTCCGCGCCCGCGTTGCTCGACAGCGAGTCGAACCTCTTCGCCCGTCTCGGCGGCCAGTCTGTCTACATCGTTTTTCGCCAGCTGATAGAGTCGCTGTCCTGCCCTCGCCTGGCCGCCGTAGGTTAGAAACTGCAGCCCAAGTCGGTAGCGGCCATTTGTTTTCTCGAGGCAGTTGTACAACTCGAGGGTCTTCACGTAGTGATGTGCCGTACTCTTTGACATCCCAATATCGGACGCGATTTCGGTTACTCCGGCTTCCTCGCGGCGACGAATCGACTCGAGGATCTCGAGCATCGTCTCGATCGATTTGATCGTTTTCCCCGTCTCCGACCCCGAGCGTTGGTCGTTCATACTTCTTTCATCCATGGGCGAGTACAAATAAGTGCTGGGCGTTGGGAACCGACTACGTCTCGGTCTCTGTGTAGATGCGATCGACGCCGCGTTGGGTCGTGAGTGCCTGTCGAACATTACACTGCTCTGGGCGTGTCTCAGTGACGACCGTCTCGAGGAACGTTGCAAGTTCATCACGGAAAGGATCGTTCTGCTCGCAAACGATTTCTGAGTTAACGAAGTGGTCGGCCGCACCACCACGCACTTCATACAGCGTGAGGTCGTTTCGTTGATCGATCCACGGATCGATCTCGTCTAAAGTGTTCGTAATATCGAGCGACGCACCTGCTTCCGTCCCTCGAACGTCGTAGGAGTGAACTGATTCGGCGTTCGTTGCCCATGCAACCTCGATACTCGCTGTACAGTCATTTTCGAACTCGAGGAACGTATGCACCGAGTCTTCGACATCGTACATCCGCGCCTCGCCATCTTCACCCCACATCTCCAGATAGGAGTAGTCCTCTCGCGGCCCAAATTCCGAATTCGATTGACCAAGAACGTTGTCGATTGCTGGCCAGCCACAAAAGTACAGCACCATATCCAGCGCGTGGCTGCCGAGGTCCATGAGTGCGCCGCCACCAGCAATCTCTCGAGACGTGTACCACGTGCCACGCCCCGGCACCCCGCGCCGGCGAATATATTTCGCCTGAATGTGGGTAATATCGCCGAGGTAGCCCTGGTCGATGTAGTCTTTCAACACAGTGCAGGGATTGCGAAATCGGTGGTGATAGCCGACCATGCACACCCGTTCCGTCCGTTCAGCGACCTGTGCAATGCGTTCTGCACTCTCGACGGTATGTGCCAGTGGCTTCTCGAGTAACACGTCCAGGCCGGCCTCGAGCGCTTTCGTCGCGACGGGTTCGTGAAATTTCGTCGGCGACGAGATGATCACGGCGTCGATTGGTTCGTCAAACAGATTTGACGGGTGCTCGAACGTCTCCGTTTCAAACTCCGCAGCGAAGTCAGCCCGGATCGTCGGGTCCGCATCAGCCCCCAGCACGTCGTGACCTAACTCTTGAAGCGCCCGCGAGTGTCGCGTTCCGTGGCTTCCCAGCCCCACGATCCCGATCGTTAGTTGCTGCCGATCGTCCATAGAACCCTCGAGTAACGCAGACGAAATAAAGGTTCAGCATCACGTACCATACTTGGCGTGACCACTCATCGCAGTACCGAACCGGCGCACTGGTGCAGGGTGCTCGCACACAATCGTCGGTTCCTGTGCAGTTTGTTTGATGATATCAAAACAGCAATTGGCCAAGTGAACGCAACCTCGAGTCGAGCGTCGCTCGAGAAGTGAATTACAGTTGTATAGTTGTAAACGGAAGCCGAATAGTCGTTGGAGAGATTCCGGCGGACGAAAAGACAGGCTGTCGGTCTGTTCACGAGGCAATTATGAGGTCAATCGTATATATTTCAACCATAATATATTTTGTCCTTTTTATCGGAGCAAAATACTATCTGTGAAGAAAAGAAGAGACATAGCTCAAACAGGGAGTAGCCAGCATATTGTCCCCTAACTGGACCATAGTGCTGTTCTTGTTGCACCATCATAGCGAAATGGAAAGTAAGGCAAGTTTTCAGTTGTATCACCAGAGACCCCATTTAACGTGCCCTATAGTCATCTCTGGTGGGTTTCTGGCTATCCACACACATATTATAATCTGTTTTATATTTCCTACCACTCATATATTAGGATTTGGTATTTAATCATCTCCGGCTCACCAAACGAGTGTTTATTACAACTGCCTCCGATCGTGGGTACATGTCACAGGCTTCGCTCGAGTCAGTCGTCTTCGACCGAGCGCCGTGCGACCAGTTGCAGGTGCTCGATACGGACGGCAACGTCGTCAGTCCCGAACTCGAGCCAGTACTCGAGGATGAAACGCTTCGGGCGATGTATCGTGATATGCGCTTTGCACGGCGATTCGACGAACGAGCGATTAGTCTCCAGCGGCAGGGGCGAGTTGGAACGTACGCCTCGCTTGCGGGCCAGGAAGGGTCACAGATTGGGTCGACGTATGCACTTGCGGATGCGGATTTGCTCTCCTATCAGTACCGCGAGCACGGTGCGGTAATCGCACGGGGACTTCCGTGGGAGTATCTGTTATACTGGCTCGGCCACGAAGCCGGAAACGCTGCGCTTGCCGACCTCGAGATCTTTCCGCTCAATATTTCGATTGGGGCGCACCTTCCCCACGTCGTTGGCTGGTCGTGGGCGGCACAGTTGAAAGACGATGATCGCGTCGGTGTTGTCCACTTCGGCGATGGGGCGACCTCCGAGGGCGACTTCCACGAGGCGCTCAACTTCGCTGGCGTCTTTGACACACCAACGATTTTCGTCTGTAACAACAACCAGTGGGCGATTTCGGTTCCACGAAAGGCACAGACCGCGAGCCAGACGATCGCGCAGAAAGCACACGCCTACGGCTTCGAGGGCGTTCAGGTCGATGGCATGGATCCGCTCGCCTGTTACGTTGTCACACAGGCCGCACGAGCAAAGGCGCTCGAGCCGACCGATGGGCGCGCCCGACCGACACTTATTGAAGCCGTCCAGTACCGCTACGGCGCACACACGACAGCTGACGATCCATCCGCATACCGCGACGAAGCCGAGGTCGAGCGGTGGCGAAAGCGGGATCCGATTGACCGCTTCGAATCGTATCTTCGTGGACGGGACCTCCTCGATGACGGCCAGATAGAGACGATCGAAGCCAACATCGAATCGACCCTCTCTGAACTGATCGAACGCGCCGAAGCGGTGACAGCCGATCCACGGGCGATCTTTGAACACGTCTACGACACGCCGACACAACGACTCGAGCGCCAGCGGAAGACCCTCGAGCAGTACAGAGCCGAACACGGCGACGAACGGTTACTCGAGGACGAGTAAACTGCCGCGATTGTATATAAAGCGTACACGGGGACAGGCAAGAGGCTATCCGAGTCTCGTTCAGAGTGAGAATATGCAACTCGAGGAGCAACGACGGGAGACACAGACGGAGGCGACGCCAAATGCGGCCGCGTGGCACGGGACAGTGCCGAGCGCGCTCGACGTGCGCGTGCTTGGATTGGTCGGTGTCGTCGCAGCGCTGGCAGCCTCGCTGAATATTCCGTTTGGTGGGGGAGCGATGGCAGCCGGTGCGTTCGTCGTCATCGCAGCAGGCGGCGCTGTCGTTCATATACTTGGTGAGCGGAAACTCCGGCGAATTACGGCCGGACTGGTCGAACGCTGGGTCGATGCTGGCGGGCAGATCACAGACGTAACGCGCTCGTCCGACGGGTTACAGACGAAGTGGACCGTCGAGACGCCAGACGGTGACATCGTCATCGGCGGGCTCGCATTGGTGCCGATTGCTCGTCTTTCGGTCGAGTGGCAGGGCGTCGGCGATACGATGGACGCGAGTGACGCCGAGGAGAATCTGGACAAACTCGCTGCCGGACTGTACAAGGAAATCTTCGCGATTGGGTCGGCCCCACAACGACCCTGAGACCGACCAAAAACAGCGCTTTCTCGCGAATCGATTCGAGCCTCGAGACGGATGGCAAACAGCCTCGTCGTCGTGATATTTTGTACACTAGTAACGGACAACACAATGGTTGTTGAGACACATCATCCACAGGCGACTCCTAACAGACATTCGCTTGAGAGTAACATTTATATTGGCAGACATTGTCACACACGTCTGTGAAAGCCGTATGAAACGATGGGAAAGCAACTACGAATGCAAAGAATGCGAGATAACGGTTCATCCCGTTTCGTACCGTGCCGCCTGTCCCGACTGTGGCGAACCGCTACAGACGAGCGGCAGAACACCCTCGAGGTCGAGCTACGGTAGCTAAAGTAGTCAGTGCCAGCATGGACGTCCGAATCGCATCCGACTGTGCAATCGGTATCCAGCAGTGGCAGGTGTTCCGATGACACCGCCACAGTGGAAGTCGACCCCGTACTGGATGACAGTCAGTACCGGCGACGAGTAGTCAGATTCAACCGCGAACCGGTACGACAGACCACGTGGTACGTTCGTTAGTCATCTGCGTCGTCCTCGCGGTCCGTCCAGAACTCGAACGACCGACCAGGTGCGAACACATCGAGTCCGACCGCCCGCTCGTCGCCCGTGTTTTCGACCGCATGCGATTCCCAGGCGTCGAGCCAGACGGAATCGTACTGCTCGAACGTCACCGATTCGTCTTCGGTTCGAACAGTCAGTTCGCCCTCGAGACAGAAACAGACCTGCTCGTGTTCGTGGTCGTGCATCGGCGAACTGTGGCCTGGGGGTTTCTCGAACCACTCGAAACTAAAGCGGTCGCTCCCGGCTAACGCTGCGCGTTGCCACCCGGCGTCGGGTTCGTACGTCTCAGCGTCGTCGAACGAAACTGGCTCCATCCGTTAGAGGTTCGACCCGGTCGTGCCGCCGTCGATGACGATGCTCTGGCCGTTAATGAAGCCAGACTGTGGCGAGGAGAGGAACGCGACGGTGTTGCCCAGTTCCATCGGATCGCCGACGCGCTCGAGTGGGTTGGTCGCCCAACTTGCCAGTCCCTCCTCGTAGGAGTCGTACTCGCCACGCTCGACGCCCTGGTCGACGAGTTCCTCGATACGAGCCGTCTCGTGTGGGCCGGGAAGCACTGCGTTCGCCCGAACGTCTGGCGCGAATTCCTGAGAGAGCGTCTTCTCGAGGCCGATGACGCTCATCCGGACCGAGTTCGAGAGGACGAGGCTGTCGATTGCCTCCTTGACGCTGCGGGAGGTGATGTTGACCATCGTGCCGCCATCGCCGTCTTTCAGGTGTGGCTCGGCTTCGCGAGCGAGGCGGACGACGCTCATCACGAGCAGGTCGTAGGCCTGATACCAGTCGTCGTCATCGGTCTCGAGGAACGGGCCGGATGGCGGGCCGCCGGCGCTGGTGACGAGGTGGTCGAGGCCACCGAACTCGTCGACAGTTGTCTCGACAAGTGTTTTGATATCGTCTTCGTCGGTGAGATCAGCCGGCTGGGCGACGACCTCGCCCGTTGCAACGTCTTCGATTTCGGCTTTCGCTTCGGCGAGTTGGTCCTCATCGCGGCCGTTGATGACGACGTTGACTCCTTCGCGAGCCAGCGCCGTTGCCGAGGCCTTGCCGAGTCCACTCGAGGAAGCTGTTACCAGTGCCGCGTTGCCGTCGATTTGCAGATCCATATCGTTCGTACACCGCCGCGAGAGAACGAAAAAGATTGTCGTTGCGGTAAGGGGACGTTCGCGAGCAGCGTACCTATCGGCCGGCGATGATCCCGCCGTGGCTGTGCTCGCCTCGGATGCGATAGAGCAGAAAGTAGATCCCGACGGTACCAAGCGTCAGGAGCAAGAATCCGCCGGCAAATGCAGTGAACACGATGGCGATCTCGCGGACCGCGGCCGATGCAGGACCACCGGCGACGTAGATGGCACCGACGATCAGTGCGAGGACGCTCGTCACACTCGTCGCAATGATCGCACTCGAGGCAAGGATATCGACGACTCTGTGTGAGCATCGCAGTCCGAGGTCGACGTAGGCTCGAGTGTGTGGGCGCCGTTCACTCATGGACACCGGACTCGAGCAGAGGTGGTTGGATGTGCGGGTGGAGGCGGGGACCGATGGACATAGGGTTATTTGTTGGTACTCGTGACAACCATATAAAATTATAGTTCGATAATCAGTACCAGTAACTGCTGATCGGCAGGGAACCAACACCACACAGCACGCAAGAGCGTCTCGCTGAACGACTGTCACCCCGGCGCGGACTATACTGGACTGAGTTCCTCCTGATACGCGCCGTGATGGTCCTCGAAGACCTGCATAATTTCGCCCATTGTCGCGTATGCTTTCACCGCATGAATAATGGGGGGCATGACGTTCTCATCGCTGGCAATTGCGTCAGATAGCGCCTCGAGGCGGACATCAACGGCGTCATCGTCGCGCTCGGCTTTGACGGACTCGAGGCGCTCGAGTTGCCTGTTTCGAGTGGTCTCGTCGACCTGGAGAATGTCCGGTGCGGTGTCCTCTGCAATCGTGTACGCGTTGACGCCGACGACGGTTTCCTCGCCGCGTTCGACGCGTTGTTGGTACTCGTAGCTGGCGTCGCCGATTTCACGCTGGAAGTAGCCGTCGCTGATGCCGGTGAGGACGCCATCGCGAATCGACCCATCGCCCAACTCTCCGATCTCCTCGAGATATACCATGATCTCCTCATCAAGTTCGTTCGTCAGCGCTTCGATGGCGAAACTACCGCCCATTGGATCGACGATATCAGCCGCACCGGATTCCTCTGCGATGATCTGTTGGGTTCGAAGTGCGACGCGGACGGCCTTCTCGCTCGGCAACGCCAGTGCCTCATCGAAGCTGTTGGTGTGCAGTGACTGAGTGCCGCCCAGCACGCCCGCAAGTGCCTGAATCGTGACGCGGACAATATTATTGAGCGGCTGTTGGGCAGTCAGTGACTGGCCCGCCGTCTGTGTATGGAATTTCAGACGTTTGGATTCGGGTTCGGTTGCGTCGTACCGGTCTTCCATTACGCGGGCGTAGACGCGACGAGCAGCACGGAACTTCGCGACCTCCTCGAAGATCGAGTTATGCGAGTTGAAGAAAAACGACAGCAGCGGGGCAACGTCGTCGATATCGAGGCCACGCTCGAGGCAATCCTCCACGTAGGCAAAGCCATTGGCGAGGGTGAACGCGGCTTCCTGTGCGGCTGTCGAACCGGCTTCGCGGATGTGATAGCCCGACACCGAGATTGGGTGAAAGCGCGGGGTTTCGCCGGCCGCGAACTCGATTGTATCTGTGACGACTGCGAGTGAGGGCTCGGGTGGGATTACCCACTCCTTTTGCGCGATGAACTCTTTGAGCATGTCGTTCTGAAGTGTGCCACGAATCTCATCTCGAGGCACGCCCTGTTGATCGGCCAGCGCGACGTACATCGCGTAGATCACCGGCGCAGAGGGGTTGATCGTAAAGGATGTCGAGACGTCGCCGATGTCGATGCCGTCGAATAGAATCTCCATATCGCGGAGGGTATCGACCGCGACGCCTTCCGTGCCGACTTCGCCCTCGCTCATCGGATGATCCGAGTCGAGGCCCATCAGCGAGGGCATGTCGAACGCCGTCGACAGCCCGGTCTGGCCCTCCTCGATCAGGTACTGAAAGCGCTCGTTCGTCTCCTCTGCCGTTCCGAAGCCGGCGAACTGGCGCATCGTCCACGTCCGCCCGCGATACATCGTCGGATACGGGCCGCGCGTGTACGGTGGCTCGCCGGGGAATCCGAGATCCTCGTCGTACTCGAGGTCGGCGATATCGTCGTGCGTATACAGGCGCTCGACCTCGTGATTCGACACCGTGGCGAACCGCTCTTGGCGCTCGCCGTGGCGCTCGAGGGTTGGCTCGAGTGTCTCACGTTCCCAGCGCGTGCGCCCGCTGCGGACCGCCTCGAGGTCGTCGTCATCGAACATGCACGCTCTATCGGCGTCCGGAAGCTAAAGTGTTGGTACCACACCACACGGCGAGAGTGGACGGAAGTGGACACGACTGGGCAGCAGCCGACAGTACCGCTCACTCGAGGACGTGCCGAGCGATCACTTCTTTCTGGATTTCGCTGGTGCCTTCGTAGATTGTGGTGATTTTGGCGTCGCGGTAGTAGCGCTCGACGTCGAAATCGGTCGTGTAGCCGTAGCCGCCGTGGATCTGGACGGCTTCGTTTGCGACGTCGACGGCGGTTTCGCTCGCGAAGTACTTCGCCATGCTCGCGGCCATCGGGTCGACGCCCGCTGTGTTCTTCCGTGCGGCGTCGCGAGTCAGCAGGCGAGCGGCTTGGACGTTCGTCTGCATCTCCGCGAGTTTGTGCGAGATCGCCTGATGGTCGCTGATTGGCCGGCCAAACTGCTCGCGCTCCTTGCTGTAGGCTACGGCATCATCGAGGGCGGCCTGAGCCAGGCCAACGGCCTGACTCGCGATGGCGATTCGCCCGCCAGTCAGGATCGAAAACGCGGCTTTCAGTCCGTCACCGACCTCGGTGAGTCGATTTTCTGCGGGGATTCGAACGTCGTCGAAGATGAGCGTCGTCGTATCGCTCGCCCGAAGGCCGAGTTTGTCCTCTTTCTTCCCGACCTCGAGGCCGTCGGTGTCTTTCGGGACGAGAAACTGGGTGACTGTCTCGGAGTCGTCGCGGTCGGTTTTCGCGAACAGGATGACGACGCCTGCGCGCTCGCCGTTGGTGATCCACTGTTTCGTGCCGTTGATCACGTACTCCTCGGCGTCCTCGTCGAAGCGTGCCTCAGTGCTCATCTCGGCCGGATTCGATCCTGCCTCGGCTTCTGAGAGTGCAAACGCACCAACCGGCCGGCCCTCAGCCATCTCCGGGAGCCAGTCCTCGATATGGGCCTGTGTGCCGAACTCGCGGAGACACGACGTTGCGAGCGAGTGGACCGACAGCGCCGTCGCAAGCGAGAGGTGCCCAGCAGCCAGTTCCTCGTAGACGATACTTGCCGTGAGCTGATCAGCGTCGAACCCGCCGTACTCTTCGGGGACGGTCAGTCCAGTCAGATCGAGGTCTGCGAGGCTATCCCAGACGGATTCGGGAAACTCCTGGTTCGCATCCGCCTCCTCGACTGCAGGCTCAACCTCCCGTTCGACGAACGACCGCACCGTGTCCCTGATGAGTTCCTGCTCGGCTGAAAGCGCCATAGCAGAACATCGACCGTCATCGTCGTAAACGTGCTGGCGCATCACACAGTCTGGAGGTGTAGTCCTCGAGTCGCCGCTCTGTGCATCTCAGCTGTCGTTCTCGCCATCCTCCATCCCATTGAGCACCTGCCAGTACGTACGCAGCGCTGCGGCGTGGCCCTCCTCGTCGCTGGTTCGCCGAACGGTTGCCTTGTACGCTTCCGCCAACACACCGGCAAGCGGCAGCGCCGTCTCGGTTTCTCGAGCAACCTGTCTGGCGTAGCCGATATCTTTGTGCCAGATTGCGAGACCGCCCAGCCCCTCGATATCCTGGCTGAAGTCGCCGCTGAAGTATCGCTCCCAGATATCGAACTCGAGGAAGTCCACGAGTGGGTCTGGGTCGACATCGTTCGCGCGCATGAACTCGATAATCTCGGCGTCGATGGCGTGGTGGCCCGCATAGCGCACCTGCAATCCGAGTTTGAAAATCGTCGCATCGCCGACCGGCCCGATTCGAGTGTGGTCCGTACAGAGCGAATCGAGGAGGTCGCTCGCGGCGTCGTAGTCGGCTTCGGAGCCGCCGACGATCATGTGCATGCCCTCGCGTGGAGAGCCGCCCGTGATCGGGGCCTCGAGAAATCGGATGTCGGCGTCGGCACAGAGTGTCTGGCACTCGAGGCTTGTCTCGGGGAGCGTCGTCGTCACGTCGATGATGAGCGAGGGAAGCGACTCACTGGCAAGGATGCCATCAGTGCCCCCCATCGTCGCCTCGACTTCGGGCGTGCCTGGAACAGCCATCACGACGGCATCGACCGCTGTTGCCAGTGCCGCCGGCGAGGTGGCGCGACTGGCACCCCGCTCACTGGCTCGCTCGAGTTTCGTCTCGTCGATATCGTACACCGTGACGTCGTAGCCATCAGCGAGCAGGTTCTCGAGGAATCCGTTGCCGATGTGCCCGACGCCGATGACACCGATGTCGTCCATGTGTATAGGCCTCGAAGGAGATGAATAAACGTTGGCGCAGCGGCGGTCGATGAGTGTCGCCCCGAATCGTGAAACCCGAATCAGTTAGTTCTCGAGCCAGTCGCCGTCGAACTCCTCGTGGAGGTACGGTTTCGCATCCTCGCCAGCGTAGGTCGCGACGATGTGGCCATCTCCCTCGAGATGGTACTTGTAGGTGGTCAGCCCCTCGAGGCCGACGGGGCCGCGAGCGTGGATTTTACCGGTGCTGATGCCAACCTCGGCACCGAGACCGAAGCGGTAACCGTCGCTGAATCGGGTCGAGGCGTTGTGGAAGACGCTCGCCGAGTCGAGACTTCGCATGAATCGGACGGCGCGGTCGTCGTCCTCGGTGACGATGGATTCCGTATGCTTCGAGCCGTACTCGGCGATGTGATCGACTGCGTCCTCGAGTGAGTCGACGAGTGTAATCGAGAGGATGAGATCGCCGTACTCGCTCGCCCAGTCCTCGTCGGTTGCTGGCTCCGCCTCGATGATCTCCCGGACCGCCTCGCTGCCGCGGAGTTCGACGCCGGCATCCTCGTAGCGCTCGGCGATCTGTGGAAGGAACTCGTCAGCGACGGATTCGTGGACCAACAGCGTCTCGACGGCGTTACAGACAGCGGGATACTGCACTTTCGCGTCGAACGCGATATCGGACGCCATCTCGAGGTCTGCGTCGTCGTCGATGTAAACGTGACAGATTCCCTCAGTGTGGCCGAGCACCGGGATGCTCGTGTTGTCCTGAATATACTCGACGAACGCCGAACTGCCCCGTGGCATCAGGAGGTCGATTGCATCGTCCATCTCGAGGAGGGCGTCGACGTCCTCGCGTGCCTCGATCAGCTGTGCCCAGCCAGTCGGGAACTCGTCGGTCGCCTCTCGGATGATGTCGTACAGCACGCGGTTGGAGTGACTTGCTTCGCTTCCGCCTTTCAGAATCACGGCGTTGCCGGATTTGAGGCTAAGCGCGGCGATCTGGACGAGCGCGTCTGGGCGGGATTCGAACACCGTCCCGACGACACCGATTGGGACGGCGAGTTTGTACAACTCGAGGTCTTCGTCGAGTCGTCGCGAGACGAGCGTCTTCTCGAGCGGGTCCGTCTGCTCGGCGACGCTCCGAACCATCTCCGCGATATCCTCGAGTTTCGACTCGGAGAGTTTCAGTCGGTCGACGAGCGCCTGGCTGTACTCGCCTTCTTCGAGCAGTTCCTCGCCCGCGGCGACGTCTTTCTCGTTCGCCTCGAGAATTTCGTCCGTGCGCGCTTCGATTGCGTCGGCAATCGACCGCAGACCCGCGTTGCGCTCGTCCGCCGAGCACATTGCAAGCCTGCGTGCGGCAGTCTGTGCCTCATCGACTTTGGCTCGTGCTGTCTGTTCAGTCATTGATGACTCCGTTTATTGGGATAAATAGCGTTCCAACCGCCTTTTCAGCTGCGATTTTCTCGAGCACATCCGGTTCGGTGGACTTGGCGATGATTGCTGGAATGCCGTACTCGCTGACGTCGCGTGCGCCCTGGACTTTCGTCTGGATGCCACCGAACTCGCTGGTGGAACTGTCGTCGATAATCGCTTGCACCTCGTCGTAGTTGCGACCGACTCCCTCGATGAGCGTCGCCGTCTCGTCTTCTTTCGGATTCCCGGTGTAGACGCCGCCAACGTCGGTCAGCGTCACGAGCAAATCCACCTCGATACCGACCGCGAGCGAGGACGAAAGCATATCGTTGTCGCCAATGCGAATCTCCTGCGTAGCGACGGCATCGTTCTCGTTGATAATCGGAACGATGCCCCACTCGAGCAGCGTGTCGATCGTGTTCTGGACGTTCGTAAATCGCTCGGGGTTCTCGAGGTCGTGCTGGGTGAGAAGCAACTGGGCGATTTTCTGGTCGTAGCGCTCGAAGCTCTTGGTGTACTCACGCATGAGGTGGCTCTGACCAACCGTCGATAATGCCTGGGACGCTTCGACGGTGTCGCCATCGTAGACGATTCGCCCCTTTCCGGCACCGACGGCTCCTGAGGAGACGAGAATTACGTCTTTGCCTCGGTCACGGAGCGCAGCGATATCATCGACGAGTTTATCGAGTTTCTCGATGTCGAGTTTCGAGGCCGCGTTGGTGAGCGAGTTCGTCCCAGCTTTGACGATGACGCGATCTGCGTCTGCAGCGAGTTCCCGTGCCTCCTCGAGTTCGGATTGGGAAACGCCCTCACTCATCGCCATATGCCTCCGCGAGTTCGCTCGAGCGGCGTTCGGCTGCCAGTACCGCATCAGTGACCGCCTCATCTGCGTCGCTGTCCCACAGGACGTCCATGCCTTCGATTGTCGTCCCGTTTGGCGAGCAGACAGCGTCGATGAGATCATCGATTGCTTCGTCAGAGCGCAACACCGTCTCAGCAGCGCCTTTGAACGTCTGTGCGGCGAGCGTTCTGGCGTCGTCGTCGTCGAGCCCAGCCTCGACGCCCGCAGATTGCATCGCACCCAGCAAGTAGAAGACGAACGCCGGGCCGCTTCCGTTCACCGCAGTCGCGATGTCCATCTGGGACTCGTCGATTTCGACGAACTCGCCGACAGCATCGAGCATTGCGCGAACCTCGTCGGTGACGCTGTCGGCCGTGACTGCCGCAGCCATGTTCTGTGTCCGCGCCGCGAGATTCGGCATCACTCGCACGACCGTCGCCGGTGTCTGTTTTTCGACGGTGTCCGTCGAGACGCCAGCCGCGATCGTCACGAGTGTCTGCTCAGCGGACAACTCGAGTTCCTCGAGGAGGACAGAGACGACCGACGGTTTCACTGCGATGACGACGAGTCCGATCTCTGTGGCCACGCTGAGGTCGGTTGTCGTCGTCTCGCAGTACGGTGCGACTGCAGCGAGCGCATCTTCGTCGATATCGCACGCTGTCAGCGTATAATCATCCGTTTTGGAGAGTCCCTCGAGTAAGGACGCCCCCATGTTTCCGCAACCGATCACGCAGACTTCAGTCATCCTAGTTCACAGGAGGTGCGCAAGAGAACATACAATTTGGCTTTTTGCTTAATCGACGGAGCCGTTGTATCGGTTGCAGAATCGACACGCGAAACTGACCCGCTCATTGCGGCCATACTGGTATCGTTCTGGACACGTTCATAAATTCGTCTCAGTTTATATTACCAGGGACGAGAAGACATATCTAAAGATGTCGTAGTTATGATGTGTTGTTGGCCATACCACATTTTGGTAGCAATAGGATAATAACGCTCGGATAAGGTATGTTTTGGAGAGATGGAATAGAGAATGTGTGGATATACTATGCGTTCCTAAAATTAGGGCCCAAATATCGTATGAGAGGGAACTCGACTCGAGTTACTACGCGAATTGGGGGTCCAGAAACGGTTCCTGCGGGGTTAAACAGCAATTTGTATTTAGAAGTATCTGATTTCAGCCTATTGTTCACTTCCCTGATAATAAATTCCGATATAGTTTAAAGCCGGTTTCATTCAGGAGGAGACAGCTGGTGACAAGTAACGAAACAGTGTATGAATTGTATCGAGAGCGATACGCTGTCCAGAACAGAGTACAGGAGTAACAGCCAATGTAAATCGTATCGTGCGATATAGAATCTGCTCAAGGACGCTGTTAGGATACCAAACTGGTTCGACTCCTGTTGATCCGTTGTAGATGATTCGTTGCTCAGTCAGAGAACGAAATACAGTATGGCTCGGTAGACAGTACGCTGCAACAGGTGTACCTCGTGTCCGCCAAGTTCACAAACAGCATCGCAATCGTCGTGTACTGACGGTGGGGATACGTTTTTAATCACGACCCTCGTCATGTTTGCTATGGCCTCGGTACTCGTACTCCTACTGAACGACACGCCTGATCAAAAACTACTCGAGACAGCGAATCAACACATATCTGGCACCGACATGTCTGCTGTCGTCTGCCGACTCATCGATGAGAGCCAGTATCAGAGCGAACTTCCGCAAAATGCCCGCTCAGGAAACGAACTCTCGAGCATTGACGAACTCGAAGCCGATGCGACCGAGACGGCTGAAGCCGTCGTGGCATCGACGTTCGACGACGACAGTGCAGTCACAGCCCATGGAATCGTTGGTCACATCCCAGATGCAATTCTCGAGTTCGCGGCCGAACACGAGTGTGAACACATCTTTGTGACCGGCCGTAAGCGATCACCGGTTGGGAAGGCGCTCTTCGGAGACGTTGCACAGCACGTTCTTCTCGAGTTTGATGGACCAGTAACAGTAACGACCGTCGACGAGTAAGCGTAACGCAGGGGACAACGAACGCCTGTAATTCACGGTAGAAGCAAAGCACTTGCGACGCAAAGTGCCTGTTATTCTCACGGGAGCGGACAGGGCTTAAGAGAGACAAGACTCGTGACGGACGCTGGGTCGTTGTCGGGTACCGGAATTCAGAGGTTCTGCCAGTCGTCCCAGGAGCCTTCCCATGTAGAGTCGAACAGGTCTTCGACAGCCGGCTCAGCCAGATCAGCAAACGCATCCTGATCGACATCGTCGACAACTTCCATACCGTCGTCTTCGAGTTCTGCAATCAAGTCATCCTCTTCATCTTCCGCCCGATCGCTGGCATCCAACGACGCCTCTTCGGCAATCTCGAGGATTGCATCCTGGTGTGCCTCGTCGAGACCCTCGAAGAAATCGTCGTTAACATACAGACCACCCGCTTGGACCTGGTGCCCAGTCAGGCTGAGATAGTCCTGGACTTCCTGCAGATTGTGTGAACTGATCTGCGCGATGTCACCCTCGGAGGCATCTGCAACACCCTGCTCGAGCGCACTGTAGAGTTCATCGAGTGCAACAGACGTTGCGGATGCACCGATCTCTTCCCAGATCGTCACCCATGGATCGAGTTCAGGAAGGCGCAGGTCGACTCCGTCGAGATCATCAGGTTCGGTGACTGCCTGATTTGCCGTGAAGTGGCGGAGACCGCGGAAGATGAACGAGCCGACGTGGCGCTGATTTCCTTCGTCAATCAACGTCTCTTGGGCGGGTTCGAACTCTTCGCTGTCTTCGATATCGCGAAGGTGATCCAGATCCTCGAGGACGAATGGGTTGTCAAAGAAGTAGTACTCAGACGCGAACATCTCGTATGGGACGCCGCCACCGGAGTGCATTTCGATGACGCCTTCTTGAACCTGTTCGGCGATTTCATCCTCTGCCCCGTAGGATCCGCCGGGGATCACTTCGATCGAAACAGCGCCATCCGTCTCGTCTTCAACCTGTTCAGCGAAGTCTTCGGCAGCGTCGACGAGTACGTGTCCCTCTTCGAACGAACTCGCTAACGTTGCGTCTTCGCCGCCGTTGTCGTCGTCCATACACCCAGCAAGTCCAGCAACGCCGAGTGCACCGAGACCAATTGCTGAACGACTCAATACATCCCGCCGGGTACTGCTCGTGTAGTTACCGCTCATAACGTCACTCGGTGGTTTTGCCTGATTCCTCATGACTGTTTCGATTAGCAGAGCGTTGTTTCGTGCCGTTAGCTCGCAGTCACTAGTCAAGAGCGCAAAAAAAGATCACAAAATAGGCTTGGAAATGTATCACCTGCAACTTCACTATCCAACTGACTCGAGCGAGATCTGTCATACAAAAGTGAAGTGAAACCGTCTCGATCACAGGTTTTCCGCGCCTGCGATGAACATAATGCTTATTTGTCCACGACGTAATCCGCTTGATATGGAGGTCGACCAGTCACTAGACATCTCACAGGAGTCCCTCTTCGATCGGGTCGTCCTGTTCCTTGCGGCCGGCATGTTCACGCTGATGATCGTGCTGGCAACGATGCAAGTACTGATTCGAACCCTGAACCTACCGATTACCGCCCAGTGGACTGAACCAGCAGCGCGATTTACACTGATCGTTGCAACGTTCTTCGGCGCAGCTGTGGCGTCACGGAACCGCGAGCACATTCGAATGACGTTCGTCCTTAACAAACTCGAGGAGAAGCGCCCGGACGTGAGGCAGGTGTTTGACCTGATTAGTTCGGTCGTCGTTGTTGTTTTCGTTGTGTTCGCACTCTCAGGGACAGTCCCCGCAATAGTCAACAACTGGAACTCGAATCTTGGCGGTGTTGGCTTCGTCACCAGTGGGCTGTTGTACCTTGGAATTTCGGTGGGCCTTGCGTGTATGCTCATCTACGAGTCACAGGTACTGTACAACGAACACCTTCAGAAACGGTTCACCCGTTCAAGTGAGGAGAGTGAGTGACGATGGAACTGGCACTAATTGCGCTGTTGTTCCTCGGGACGTTGCTCGTGTTGTATGCCTTCGGCGTTCCAGTAGCGGTCGCAATGGGGGCAACGGTCCTCACCGTCATGGTTTCGCCGTTTGGTCCGGATCTAAACCCCTCACTGCTGAGCAATCAGCTCCTGTTTGGGTTGAACTCCTTTACGATGCTGGCGATTCCGTTCTATCTCGTTCTCGGTCGGTTGATGAACCGGAGCGGGATGACAGAGGATATTTTCGACTTCGCCAATGCTGTTGTTGGTCATATCAGAGGTGGCATCGGTTACGTCAACGTGACAGCATCGATGATCTTCTCCGGGATGTCTGGACTTGCGCTCGCTGACGCTGCAGGCCTTGGCCGCATCGAGTACTCGGCCATGCGCGAGTACGACTACGATAAGGACGTTGCACTCGGGATTACCGGGAGTTCGGCCATCATTGGCCCGATTATTCCGCCGAGCGTTCCTATCATCATCTACGGCGTTCTCGCCGAAGAATCGATCAGTGATCTATTCCTCGCGGGAATTGTCCCCGGATTGCTGATTGGCGCTGTATTGCTTGGAATGGTCGGAATCGTCGCCGTGCGCCGTGGGTACGGTGGTACCGGGACATTCGAGATTATGAACGTCCTGCGAACCTTCTCCGGTGCGTTTGCCGCGCTGGTAATTCCGGTGCTGATCGTTGGCGGAATCCTCTCCGGACTGTTCACCGCAACTGAGGCCGGCGCAATCACCGTTGTCTACGTGCTGATTGTTGGCACTGTCTGGGGCGACCTTACGACCACCGCAGTCCTCGAGGAGATCCGTGATGCGACAGTCGAGACCTTTGCGTTGACGTTCATTATCGCCGTTGCCGCGGCATACGGACTTGTCGCACTCGAACTCCGTCTGCCGATGCTGATGGCGGATGCAATCACGGGCGTAACGGAGAACCCCACGATGGTTCTGCTCTTGCTCGTCCTTCTGTTCCTGCTCGTTGGAACGTTCATGGAAACCATCGCTGCGATTTCGATTCTCGTTCCCGTCCTGATGCCCGTTATCGACATGGTCGGCATCGACCCGATCCACTTTGGGATCGTTATGATCCTGACGCTCATGATCGGCCTGCTGACGCCGCCGCTGGGGGTGATCCTGTTCGTCCTCGAGAAGGTGACTGATGCGACGTTCGAGGAAGTCATGTACGCGGTTATTCCGTGGTACATCCCGCTGTTCCTCGTGCTCATCCTGGTCATCTTCGTCCCTGAACTGGCGACGTACATCCCGTACGAATACGGCCAGTAAGGCTTGAATCTGCGTCACATCGCTTTTTTCGCGTCACCCAATCGAGTGGAGAGTACCTGATACGGGCAGTTGTAAGTCATAGACTGTGCAACGGCGACGTATTGTGTATGCCAATAGATCGGTACGACTGCCTGTCTGAACCGTCTCAGATGAGTCGTTATCTGTTTCACTGCGTGAGAGATCGCACCAATACACTCGAGTGCTCCCCACACTGTGTCTCGAATTTTCTCAGTGGAAGACGCCAATCCACTGTCATCCGAAAAGTCGCAAAACGAAGAGCGCAGACAGACCGCTGCCCTATGTGTATGTGGGGTCGATCAGTTCGATTGGGTGGGGCGGCCGGTCGCCTGAAAGATCAGCGAGTTGGTCCTGACAGGACGTTCCACTCGCAACTGCGGGAACGCCAGCGTCTTCGTGCTGGTCTTTGAGTCGGGATCCAACTTCCATGCTGAGTTCGTAGTACTCGTTCTTGTAGCCAAAGGAGCCTGCCATGCCACAGCACTCGGTTTCGCTTGTCGTAATGTCGTACTCACAATCCTCGAGAATCGCCGTCGTATACGGCTCGAGGCCGAGCGTTCGTTGCTGACAGTGGCTGTGATAGAACACCTGTTCGTCGCCGCCAGTGGCGAGTGCGTCGAGGTCAGCACCGTTTTCCCGAAGCCCGTAGACGTACTCCATAATCTCGTAGCTGTTCTCGGCCAGCGCATCGTAGTCGTCGGTGTCAACGAGTTTTTCGTACTCGCGTTTGAACATCGCGAGGTCGCTTGGTTCGATCACGACGACGTCGTAGTTCGCTTCGATGTACGGCCTAAGACGGTCACAGACCGCCTCAGCGTGCTCACCTGCCGTCTCGACCATCCCCTGTGAGAGCGGGGCGCGTCCGCTCGATCGAACCGGCGGCATCTCGACGGCGACCCCAAGTGCCTCGAGCGTCCGAACGGCAGCTTTCCCGCGGCCGGGGTCGACGTAGTTGGTGTAGAGGTCGGGATAGCAGACAGCGCGCCGGATTGGGTCATCAGGGTCGGTTGTCTCTCGAGCCTCGAACCATTCACGGAAGGTTTCGCGTTCGAACGACGGCAGTTCGCGCCGAGAGTCGATTCCGAGAACACGCTCCATGAGGAGCCGATTCGGTTTCAGATTAGCAAGCCAGTTCGAGACAGGAGCCGTTGCGGAACCGAGTTTCGCCATCGTCTCGAAGTTCCCGAAGAAGCGCTTGCCGAGGTCCATCCCAGCAGGCTCTTCATCGGGAGTCAGTCCATCGACCAGGTGATCGAACGTCGCTGGATCTTTCCCGCGGTTGATCCGGTCGCGGACGACAGTGTTGATCCACGGAATATCGATTTTGACCGGGCACTGGTTGACACAGCGCGAGCAGCCGGTACAGAGGTCGTTGAACTCCGCAGCGCTCTCTTGGCCGTGCACGCCGGCTTCCCAGCCGGTTGCGATACCGCCGGTGTAGGTCTCGCCACCGAAGGCGTGGCCACCGACGGACTGGAAGTTTGCACACGAGTTCAAGCAGGCCGAACAGCGCACGCAGTACAACGTTTCGCGCAACTGGTCGTCCTCGCGCATATCCATCCGACCGTTATCGATCAGCACAAGGTGGAACTCGCGTTTGTCAGCCTCGACCGGCGGCGTATCGACGGGCGGCGAGAACAGGCTCGTATAGGAGGTAATCGCCTGGCCGGTACCAGAGCGGGCGACCAGCTGAACGAACGTCGCGATATCCTCGAGCGAAGGAACAATTTTTTCGACTCCGGCGACCGCAATGTGTGTGTCCGTCGCCTCGACGACCTTTCGGGCGTTCCCCTCGTTCGTAATGAGGGCCATCGTTCCCGTATCGGCCGCGAGGAAGTTTGCGCCGGTCATGCCGACATTCGCCTCGTCTATTCGCTCGGCAAGATGGTCTCGTGCGAACGCGGTCAGTTCCTCAGCCGTTTCTAACGGCTCGTCGTGATCGAAGTGCTCGTTAAACAACTCGGCGATATCCTCGCGAGACTTGTGAAGCCCGGGACCGACGATATGAGAGGGCTCTTCGTCGGCAATTTGGATCACCAGTTCGCCAAGGTCGGTTTCAACGGGGTCGATACCGGCGTCCTCGAGCGCGTCGTTGACCGCAATCTCCTCGCTGGTCATTGACTTGCTCTTGACGACCGTCTCGGCGTCGGCGTCCCGACACACCGTCTCGATGTACTGGTTTGCGTCTGCAGCGTCGTCGGCGACGTAGACGGTCCCGCCGTTTTGCTCGACGCGTTCGGTGAGTTGCTCGATCAGTTCCGGCAGGCGTTCGATGGCGTCTTCTTTTATCGAGCGCGCTCGCTCGCGCAGTTGGTCGTGTCGCTCCTCGCCGAGTTCGTCAAAGGAGTCGTAGCGCCGGTCATTGAACAGCCGCGTATTATCCGCGACGGCCTCGCCCTCTGTTTCCATCAAGTGACGGATGTGTGCTGCTGTATCGCCTCTCGAGTTGGGTTCACTACTCATCGTCGATCACCACAATGTGGAGTTCTGCAGGACCGTGAACACCGGTTACCAGCGCACCCATGTCACCAGTCGAACTTGGGCCAGTGACAATGACGGCGTCATTCGCGCCAGTTTGGTACCGCTTGGCGAGCCTGGCGAACGCGGATTCGACATCAGCGACGATATTTGTGCGCTCGACGACGGCAATTTGTCGCTCCGGAAAGAGACTGATCGGGCCAGTACCGTCATCCGAAGACGGGATCACAACGCTCCCAAGTGATTCGATACCAAGTGGTGACGCAGTGATTCCGGTTCGAGCGGCCCGCAACGTTTGTTCATCCGGTGCCGTCTCGAGGTCGTCTGGCAATGACACGTCCTCGATTTCGAGCGGAACACCGACCGCCGGCTGTTCAGTCAGTTCCTTGAGGGTCTCCGTTGCAGCCGTTCTCGAAACCCTCTGTACGGAGGCACCGGCCGCAGTTGCGGCGCTCGAGAAGTCATCAATCGCGCTCATAGATTTTGCCCTCCAGCGTAGGCAAAACCCTCAGCTAGTGGGGATAATCCCGAATCTCTGCGAGCCATGCGTATGCCACTAACGCAGGTGCACATGCGAATAAAGGTTTCGCGCTTCGGCTGTCACGCTGTTTCGACCGGCATGGAACAGAGGGTTTTGATCCGGCTGTTGCGACTCCAAAACATAGTATAGTCACTAACAGGAGGCCTCAGTAGTGATTGTACCGAAGTTCGGCGACGTTTGCACGGTTCCTGACTGCATTGATGATCTCTGATTTGATCTCGGTTTCATCAGCAGTATCGACGAGTCGTTGGCGCGGGCCTGAAACGGACAGTGCGCCAACGACAGTGTCCGAGTCCGTATCAAAGATGGGAACCGCAATGGCAACCAATCCGTTTCGATGCTCTTCATTTTCAACAGCGAAGCCGCGTTCACGAATCTGTTCAAGCTCGTTGAACAGCTGTTCGCGCTCGGTGATCGTCTGATCCGTTGCCTGTGGCAAGCCGTGTTGGTCGATGATTTCCTCAACCCGATCTGATGAGAAGTTCGCGAGTAACGACTTTCCGATTGCAGTCCAGTGCATGTACGTGAACTCACCCGTCGACGTATTATCGTAAATCGCCTCTCCTAACTCTGCCTTGTACAGGATAACTCGCTTTCCGTCCTGTTCAACACCGAGATTTGCCGCCTCCTCGACATCAGTCGCAAGCTGATCAACCTCTTCTCGAGCAGCCCGATAAACGTTGTTTCGGCGACGAACAATGCTCCCTGTCTCGAGAAAGCGAAGTCCAAGATCATACGTTCCGTCTATTTGAATTGCGTATCCGTTGTTTCGCAGTGTCTGGAGGTGGACGTAGACAGTGCTTTTTGGCATATCGACACGTTCTGCGAGAGCTGAAACTCCGATTGGACCGTGCTCACGAAGGCAGGTCACGATTCGCAATGAGTGTTCGACCGATTGAATGGACGAACTGTTTCGGTTTGTCATACGCCGATACAGCCACTATGCTCGTATATACACTGCGGTCAGTTTCATAGATGCGTTCGTGAGGAATAAACGGACGTCTACTACTGGGTTTGCCTTGCCGCCTGTGTTTACAACAATACTGCTGTAATTCGAGTGGGCTACTGCTTGTGAATCGGTACTACAACGCAGAGAAACGAACATAGCTCGAGAGTGGACAGCAACCAGGCATCAGAACTAGGTGCCACAATCATATCATATTCTAATCATTTTATTAGAAATGAAGGTTTGAATTTATGAATTCATAAGTAGGGTCGTTATCATAATGCGGTTAAATCACTCCTTATTAGAGTAAATACTGAAAATTATACAGTTATTACCAAATAGTCCGATGTATGCAGCCAGAATATTCACACTATATAAATGGAATAGAACTATAATAAAAGTGCAAATATATGTGGCAGAAATATGTTTTCTGCACAATGGTAATTCCCTGGCTTTATCAGACACACATATCGTTCATCGCTCACGAACAGATGTTCGCCCTCACAAGATCGAAAGTACACCAATACAGATCAAACAATATCACTCGAGAATGACAAGCAAGAGTCGATAACGAGGAAATAGCGACGATTGACGCGAATTGGGTCGGTTTCCATAGGCTTTTGAGCGGATACGCGCACTACTGCATATGACTCTTGAAGACGATTCCCTCGAGTACCACGCGGCGCGCCCGCCAGGAAAACTCGAGACAACGACGACGAAGCCGACGAACACCCAGCGCGAGTTGAGTCTCGCGTACTCGCCGGGTGTCGCGGGCCCGTGTCGTGAAATTGCGTCGGATCCGGATGCGGCCTACCAGTACACCGTCAAAGGGAACCTGGTCGGTGTCGTTTCGAACGGCTCTGCGGTGCTTGGACTTGGAGATATCGGCGCACAGGCATCGAAACCCGTCATGGAAGGCAAAGGCGTCCTCTTCAAGCGATTTGCAGATATCGACGTCTTCGATATCGAACTCGACCACGAGGACCCAGAGGCCTTCGTCGAGTCTGTCGCAGGGATGGAGCCGACATTCGGCGGAATCAACTTAGAGGATATCAAAGCGCCCGAGTGTTTTACCATCGAAAGCCAGCTACGCGAGCGTATGGACGTGCCGGTCTTTCACGACGACCAGCACGGCACCGCGATCATCAGCGGCGCGGCGCTGTTGAACGCCACCGAAGTTAGTGGCAAGGACCTCGCTGACCTCGAGGTGACGTTCGCCGGCGCTGGCGCTGCCGCAGTCGCATCCGCGCGGTTCTACGTCTCGCTCGGTGTCAAGCAAGAGAACATCACGATGGTCGACATCGACGGGATTCTGACGACCGAGCGGGCCGAGGATGGCGATCTGAACGCCTACAACCGAGAGTTCGCTCGCGACGCTCCCGAGGGTGGACTCGAGGAGGCGATGGTCGACGCGGACGTGTTCGTCGGGCTTGCAGCGGGCGATATCGTTAGCCAGGAGATGGTCCGGTCGATGGCGGACAATCCGATCATCTTCGCGATGGCGAATCCAACGCCCGAAATCAGCTACGACGCGGCGAAAGCGGCGCGCGACGATACCGTCATCATGGCGACTGGGCGCTCTGACTACCCGAATCAGGTCAACAACGTTCTCGGCTTCCCGTTCATCTTCCGTGGCGCGCTCGACGTGCGCGCGACCGAGATCAACGAGGCCATGAAAGTCGCCGCCGCCGAGGCGCTCGCGGCACTCGCAAAAGAGGACGTGCCAGACGCCGTCCGCAAGGCCTACGGCGACCAGCCCCTGCAGTTCGGCTCCGAGTACATCATCCCGAAGCCGATGGACCCGCGCGTGCTCTTCGAGGTCGCGCCAGCGGTCGCAAACGCCGCCATCGACAGCGGCGTCGCCCGAACCGATCTCGAGGTCGACACCTACGTTGAGGATCTCGAGGCCCGACTCGGAAAGTCCCGCGAGATGATGCGCGTCGTGCTCAACAAAGCCCAGAGCGATCCACAGCGCGTTGCACTCGCGGAGGGCCACAACGAGAAGATCGTCCGCGCGGCCTACCAACTCGAGGAACAAGGCATCGCCGAACCGGTGCTGATCGGCAACGAAGAGCGAATCAAACGCATCGCCACGGAACTCGGCCTCGAGTTCGAGCCGGCCGTGGTCGACCCGAAAGGCGGGTCGTACGACGAGTACGTCGATGCGCTCTACGAGCGACGCCGACGAAAAGGAATCACTCGCCGCGAGGCCGCGGAGTTGATCGAGGACAGCAACTACTTCGCTTCGGTGATGGTCGAACAGGGCGACGCCGACGCGATGCTGACCGGACTGACCCATCACTACCCCTCCGCACTGCGCCCGCTCCTGCAGGTCATCGGCACCGCAGACGACGTCGACTACGCCGCTGGCGTCTACATGCTGACGTTCAAGAACCGCGTCGTCTTCCTCGCGGACGCGACGGTTAACCAGGATCCCGATGCCGAAACGCTCGCGGAAGTCACCCGCCACACGGCCGATATCGCCCGGCGGTTCGACGTCGAGCCACGCGCCGCCTTGCTGTCGTACTCCGATTTCGGCAGCGTCGACAACGAGGGAACCCGCAAGCCACGGCGCGCAGCAGAGTTGCTTCGCACCGACTCGGAAGTTGAGTTCCCCGTCGACGGAGAGATGCAAGCGGACACTGCCGTCGTCGAGGAAACCCTACAGGGAACCTACGAATTCGCCAACCTCGAGAAGCCGGCGAACGTGTTGGTCATGCCGAATCTCGAGGCGGGCAACATTACCTACAAACTGCTCCAGCGACTCGGCGGCGCGGAAGCGGTCGGCCCAATGCTGACGGGAATGGCAGAACCGGTCCACGTCCTCCAGCGTGATGATGAAGTCAAAGACATCGTAAATCTGGCAGCTGTCGCATCGGTCGAAGCCCAGCAATCCTCGCAGTAGATACATACCCTGCGGGATGCGAAGCTGACATATGACCGATCTCCGCTGTCATCGCCGAGATGCCATCTGCCAAAGTGCGGCCCACGAGGTCGCACTCGAGTGCCTGCTCGCTGGCATTCGAGCCGCACAGCCGTCCGCTCGAGTCGCCGAGACGCTCTCGGTCAACGACGGAACGCTCACCGTCGAGACTGACGAGGTGAGCGAGTACGATCTCGAGGCGTACGATGACGTGGTCGTGCTCGGCGGCGGAAACGCCGCAGCGCAGTTCGCCTCGGCGCTCGAGGACGAACTCGGCGAGTGGCTCACCGGCGGGGTGGTCGTCACGGATGATCCAGCCGAGACGAGCATCGTCAACGTGCACGCGGGCGACCATCCGATTCCGAGCGACGACGGCGTGGCGGGCACGGAGCGCGTCCTCAAGGCTGCAGACGCGTGCGGGGAGGACGACCTCGTGCTGGCGACGATTACAGGCGGCGGGAGCGCACTGCTTGCAGCCCCCGCACCAGGGCTGGCGCTGTTGGACCTGCAAGCCGTCACCAACGAACTGCTGGCCTGTGGCGCCACAATCGACGAGATCAACGCCGTCAGAAAACACTGCTCGGCGATCAAGGGCGGCCACCTCGCTCGCGCTGTGGCACCAGCATCCCTCGTGACGCTCGTCCTGAGCGATGTCGTTGGCGACAATCTGAGCGTCATCGCCAGCGGCCCGACCGTTCCCGACGACTCGACGTACCGCGACGCGCTCGGCGTCCTCGAGCGCTACGACCTGTCCGTCCCACAGGCCGTCTGGGACCATCTCGAGGCAGGCGCGAACGACGAGCGACCGGAAACACCCACGGCAACAGACCCGGTGTTCGACCGCACCCACACGCACGTTCTCGGCAACGGCCGAACGGCACTCGAGGCAGCCCGCGAAAGCGCACTCGAGGCTGGCTACGAGCCACTGATACTTGCCTCGGGTGTTCGTGGCGAGGCTCGAGAGGCCGCACTGACACACGTCGCGATTGCAGAAGAATGCCGTAAAACGGGGTTACCAGTCACCCCGCCAGCGGTCTTGCTTTCGGGCGGCGAAACGACGGTCACGCTCGGCGACGACCCCGGTGCGGGTGGCCCGAATCAGGAGTTCGTCCTGAGCGGTGCGCTCGCACTTGAGGACGAGG